>NZ_JBIAVA010000008.1:0-402699 GCF_042893535.1 Streptomyces sp. NPDC001599 | reverse complement strand
CCCGCGGAGCGGGCTATGCAGCGCTGGCGCGCTGCATAGGGAACGGCTCCGCTGACGCTTCGCCAGATTCCCCGCGCAAGCGCGGGAATCGAATTCCGCAAGCGGAATTCTAAATGCGTATCAATTCGCGCAAGCGCGAATTAATGGAATCCCGCAAGCGGGATTCTTGGGGCTGGCAGTAAGGGGTGGGTGCATCAAGCGCGGGTCTGTGTAGGGCTTGGGATTCCCAGCCACCACCCCTGTAACGGATGTGACAGGTCGTCGGCCTGACGGAGCGCCGGCTCACGGTAGCGACGGGTTCCGCTGCGCTCCACCCTGAACCCCTCCCCCATCGTCTGACTGTCCCGATGTGTTCACCAACACCCTGTCAGCATATAGGACAACCTGCCGTTCGTGGATGGGATTGAGTCAGGTGTAACCCTCGGGTGCAGAAGTTGGTTCGCGGTGATGCATCACGAATCATCTCTGTGTAGAGTCTGGGATCAGAGGCTACACCCCTACCGGCGCGCACCCTTGCGCCTGGTTTCCATTTGCTATTACTCGCTGCATTCCGTGAAAAGGAGAACACGGGGCATGTCCGTGAAGCTGCGTGATCACCAGATCGAGGCCGTTGCTGCCATTGTGCGCGGTCTTGATGTTCCGCCGGGTGGAATTCCCTGGGATGGTCTTCGTGGGCAGGTGCACGCCGCGTGTGGCACGGGGAAGACCATCATGGCTGCCGCGTCGGCGAGGCGGCTTGTGCCCAGGGGACGTGTGCTCGTGCTGGTGCCGACCCTGGATCTGCTGGCGCAGACGGTGAGGGCGTGGCACGAGGCAGGCCACAAAGGGCCGGCGGTGGCGGTGTGTTCGCTCCAGGACGACCCGGAGCTGTGGTCGTTGAAAGTGCGCTCCACGACGAACCCGATCCAGTTGGCGCTGTGGCACGGCTCCGGGCCCGTGACCATCTACGCGACGTACGCCAGCCTGGGTGTCCTGGCGGAGGCGTTCGAGGGTGTCTACGGTCAGAAGCTTGATCCAGTAGACCTCGCGGTAGTTGATGAGGCCCACGGGACTAGTGGCTCGATGGGTAAGGCGTGGGCGGACATCCACAACCAGAGCGTCATCCCGGCCTACCGGCGATTGTACCTGACGGCGACGCCGCGGATCTGGGAGGAGCGGCTGAACCGCGAGGTTGCCGAGGGGGTGCGTGACCCGCTGCCGCGGGAGATGGCGGCGAGCATGGATGACGAGAAGGTCTTCGGGCCCGTCCTCTACAAGCTTTCGCTCGCCTCTGCTGTCTCCCGGGGCCTGTTGGCGCGGTACGAGATCATCGTCCTGGAACTGAAGGACCCGGTCGTCACGCCCGAGCGGCTGATGGGCGAGGAACGGCACACCGAAGAGGTCCGCGGGCAGCGCCTCGGAGCCCTCCAGGCCGCGTTGCTGCACACGATGGCGCAGCACAGCCTTCAGACGTGCATCACCTTCCACCACCGGACCATCGAGGCCCAGGCGTACGCGGAGGGCCTGGAGCGGGTGGCCGCGAAGCTGCACGCTGATCAGCCCGAGAAGTACCCCGCTCGGATCTGGGCCAACTGGCTGTGCGGCGAGCACGTCCCCGAGCGCCGGCGGGAAGTCATCGGCTCGTTCGGGTCCACGGCGCAGCGGGCCGTGCTCTCCAACTGCCGTGTCCTGGGTGAGGGAGTGGACATCAGAGCGGTGGACAGCGTTGCCCTGTTGGACCCCAAGGGTGCTCCGCACGACATCGTCCAGGCCATCGGCCGGGCGCTCCGTCAAAAGCCAGGAGAAGGCAAGCTCGCCTCTCTGATCGTACCGGTATTTCTCCAGCCCGGAGAAAAGCCCGAGGATATGTTCACCTCGGGATCGTATCGCCCGTTGGTGAAAGTCTTGGAAGGTCTGCGCGCTCACGATGAAGAGGCCGTGGAATTGCTCGCGATTCCACAGGAGCCTCAGAAGGACGTGGCGCAGCCGTCGGTGAACATCGGTGTCGCGCCAGAAGAGGGCGAGGAAGAATCCCGGTTGCTGCTCCGTTTTGCCGCCCCCCGGGATCCGGTGATGGTCGCGGACTGGGTCAGTTTCAACGTCATCGACACCGAACGCCAGGACTGGGCACGCGGCTGGGCGAAACTGAAGACGTACGTCGAACGGGTCGGGAACGCCCGCGTGCCCTACGGACACCGCGAGGGCGCGACACCACTTGGACAATGGGTCGCAGAACAACGACGCGCCTACACAGCCGGGCAGATGACCGGCCAGCGCGCCCGACGCCTCGAACAGCTCGGCATGGTCTGGTCCCTGGCCGATGAACGCTTCCAGGAGAACCTCGAGGCCGCCAAGGCGTACTACGCGCAGCACTGGACGCTGTGCGCGCCCCGCTCCGCGAAGATGCTGGACCGGCCGTTGGGGATGTGGCTCGCGAATTTGAGGCGGCCGGGTGCGCTGGATGGCCACCCGGAGTGGAAGACGGCGCTGGAGGCCGTGGACGAGGACTGGAACCCGGAGTGGCCGGCGGAGTGGCAGCGGCACTACGCCGCGCTGCGCGAGCTCGTACGCGACGAAGACGGCCAGCCCGGCGGAGTCCATGTCCTGCCCGGCGTCACCGTCCACGGCATGGACATCGGGAAATGGCTGGCCAAGCAGCGGACGCCGAAGGTCTGGCAGGTCCTGTCGGACGGGCAGCGTGAGCGCCTGGAGCAGCTCGGCATCGTGCCGGTGGCCCCGGCCCCGGAAGAGCCCGCGAAGCCCTCCACGGCCCCTGTGAGCGCCTTCGAGCGGGGCGTTGCGGCCCTCGCGCAGTACAAGACCCGCACCGGCTCCGTGAAGGTCCCCAGGGCCCACGAAGAGATCATCGTGGTTGACGGCCAGGAGCACCTCGTGAAGCTCGGAGTGTGGCGCAGCAACATGCGCAGCAGGCGAGACTCGCTGCCCGATGCACGGCGCCAGCTGCTCGCGGACCTCGGTCTGTTCGAGTGAGAAATGGCTCAGCGGCTGGTCGACGCTGTTGCGTGGCGGGGGCTGCTTGCTGGGCGGGACTTCTGCTCGCAGAGTTCTGTCTGCGTTCCGCTTCATTCAGGAAACCGGCTCGGGAATGTCACCCGGCCTGACCGGCACGATTTCGACTCGGGTGCAGCCCACGGCTTTGAGTGCGGTGCGGCGGCGCTTCGCCGACCGTTTGTCGTACCTGCCGGCCGACGCCTGCGGGACACCGTCAGGGTCAGTCCACAGCAGACCGTAGTGCTGCGTCACGCTCGTCATGGCGATCACACTTCCCCTCACCGACGACCGTAAGCACGCTGCGCGAAGCCCACCCGCCGGCAAACTCACCGCCCCGCTGGAATGGCACCCGCAAGGTTAAGGAGTGGGGTAAGTTTGTGGTTAAGGATTGCCTGGAGCAAGGGTGCAGGATCATGCCGTCCGAGGAAGAGCTGTTCGCGTCCGTCGACGCTCTGTTGAACGAGGAGCCGCACCTGCCGCCACCGGCGGAGCGTGCCCGGCTGCGCGAGGCCGCCGGCATCACCCAGGCCCGCCTCGCCACCGCCTTGAAGACCACGACCCAGTCAGTGAAGAACTGGGAGAACGGCCGCAGCGACCCGAAGTCACCGCGCCTGGACGCCTACCAGCGGCTGCTGAACGGATGGGCGGCAAAGTACCCCGCCCCCGCCGCCGTCTCGGCTGCCGCGACGGCGCCAGCTGCGTCCGCCGCACCGGCCGCGTCCAAGCTGGAGACGACAAACGCCCCTCAGCCTGTTGACGTTCCAGGGGCGGGACCGGCGCGTCCCGCCACCCCGGCTGGGGCGACATCGCGGCGTCCGGCCCCTAAGAAGGCTGCGAAGCCGGCAGCCGATCCGCGGTTCCCGCATGGGCCGCTCGCTGTGCTCGACGGTGACGGCTCCGCGTACGGGGTGGACGGCATCGTGCTCGACTGCCCCGCGGCCACCGTGGTGGAACTGGTGGAGTGGACGCTGCGCGAGTCCGGGCTCGGTGCGCCACGTCTGCACCGCAACGGCAAAGACAGCGACCCGCTGATCGTGCTCACCGCGGCGGCCGCCGTGAAGCTCGGGCTGCCCGAGCGCCTGGAAGGCCACGAGCAGCGCCGCTCCCTGCGTCTGCCGGAGGATCACCCGGTGGTCAAGCAGGTGGTGAAGGCGAAGTGGCGGCTCACCCAGCGCGGGTTCGGGCCGTGGGCAAGGATCTACCGCAAGGCCCAGGGGCGCGAGCGGCAGTGCGTGCAGCTGGCGATCCTGTCCTGGGACGCTCTCGATGAGCGGTCCTGGCCCGGCGTTGCGGAGATGGAGCCGGCCGACATCGCGCGCGTCCTGGGGGTGTACGCGCAGCGGGTCATCACCCCGCGCGGATCGACGGCCGTGTCCGGGCTGGAGCTGATGACGGCGCTGCGCCCGCCCACCCGCGCGGTGCAGGACCCGCAGACGGGGAACTGGGTGCCCGGCCACAACCCCGGCTCACTGGGCACCGAGCCAATGGACCCGGCACCGCCGGAGGCCACCCCCGAACACCCCGTCGTCGTCGACAGCGGCTGGAGCGGCGGGTTCCTCAACGAAGAGGCGTACCAGTGGGTGCGGCCGGTGGACTTGCTGAGCGATGAGGAGTGCACACTGCCGTACGCGGTCGGCCTGGATCTGAACACTGCCTTCCTCGCCGCCGCGGCTCGCCTGGTCGTCGGGCTGTCCGCGCCCGACCACTTTCACGCCCCGACGTTCAACCCGAAGATCCCCGGCTCCTGGCTGGTCGACCTGTCCCACGTCGAGGTGGACCCGCGCCTGCCCTCGCCCTTCACACCGACCGGCGAGCGTCCGACGGGACCGGCCTGGTACCAGACACACACCGTCGCCTACGCCCAGGAACTCGGCTACAACGTGGAGCCGATCGAGGCGTACCTGCGCCGCGAGACCGGCGCCTATCTGGATCCGTGGCACGACCGATTGAAGACCGCCTACGTCGACACCCTCGCCGACCTCGGCGTCACCAAGGACCTCACCGACGCGGAGTTCCTGGCGGCGATGGAGCGGCACAAGGACACCGACCCGGCCATGGCGGCCGTCCTCGCGGCCATCAAGGCCACCGTCAAGGGCGGCATCGGCAAACTCCGCGAGCGCCCCCAGGGCAGGAAATACAAGGAGGGCGAGCGGTGGCCGGCCCTCCAGCGGCCGACCTGGCGCCCCGACATCCGCGCCGCCGTCATCTCCAAGGCCCGCATCAACATGCACCGCAAACTGCGCAACATGGCCACCATGACCGGCCTGTACCCGCTCGCCGTGCTCTCCGACTGCGTCGTCTACCCCTCACCGGGCGACAGCCCGCTGGACTTCCTGCCGTACGCCGCGTCCGGCAAGCCCCAGCCGGGCGGGTTCCGTCTCGGGCCCACCCCGGGCCTGGCCAAGCTCGAGGGCGTCCAGTCAATGCTCTGGGCGGTCGACCTGATGGAGAAGGGTTACAACCCGGCCCGCCACATCAAGGGCGGCGACGCCGTCCTGGACGAAGGCGAGTAAGCCAGTGCCCGACACCGGCCCGACGCACAAGACCTGGTTCCCGCCGGCCGACACGGACGGCCAGGACCCCACCGTCGAGAAGAGCTGAGCCATGGCAGAGATCGAGGACGCCATCGAGCGGGCCGACCAGGAGAGCTTCACCCGCCAACCGCCCAAGACGCTCAAAGGCCAGATCGGCTACCTGATCAAGCAGCTCAAGACGACCCGGGCTGTCGCCGAGGAGATCGGCGTCAGCCAGCGGTCAGTGGAGCGATACCGCAAAGGCGAACGCAAACACCCGCCACGCGCCATCGCAGAACGGATCGACGCCGCCGTACGGCAGCGCTGGCAGCCCCAGGTCCGCAAACGCCGACAGCAACAAGCCGCCACCACCGGCGGGATCACCGTGGAAACCAGGGCCCGGTTCGGATACACCGCGCCGATCGGCACGACCGACGACGGACGGTTCAGGCGCCTTACCGTGCACCTCCCCCCGACGTATGCACAACGTCTTTTCGACGCCCGCAACACAGGTGCCGGCGACCAGGAGATGCGCGGGATCATCGCCGACGGCCTCAAAGAGATCTACTTCCAAGACAGCGGAGCCCGCGCCCTCGGCCTCTCCGATGTCACCCTCAACGACATCGACTACCTCGACCTCGACTACTAACCTCCAGACCCGTCGGCGGGCCCAGCACCTGCTTGTGTGCCGAAGCACGATAGGTGCCACCAAGGCAGGCGTGTTGTCACCGGGGCGTCGAGCGGAGCGCGCCGGTCTGACCGTCGGGACAGTTCTTCCGCCTTGACGTGCCGGGGCTGGAGACAGCCTGCTCGAAGCGGTCGCCAGCGAACCGGCCCGGCTTCGCGGTGCCGCGGTGCCGCGGGGCTCGGTGCGCGGGCGACGGTGGCGACCTCCTGCAATCAGCTCAGCCCGTCGGCGCGTGGCGCCGACTACCGGATCCTCCGGGGAGCCAGGGCAGATGGCGGGCTGAGGGCAGAGGCGGGCCAGCGCGCCGCGGAACGCCGGCCCCGGGCCGAGGGGACGTCGTGTCACACCTTTGCCCAACCACCCTCGGACCTTTCGGTGACCCGTCACAGGTGGCGCATGATCTGCTCCAGGATCATGATGACCGGCCCGGCGTAGCGGATGACGAACTTCGCGGCGGCCAACCAGTGGCTGTTCTTGAGCTTGGCGAGGCCGCGCCCCGCGCTGGTGGTGACGGTGCCTTTGCTCACCCCGTGCCGGCGGGCCGTCTCCTCCGCCGAGTGGCCGTGCATCTTGTGGTCGACCAGGTAGGTGCGTTCCTTCTCGGGGAGCTCGGCGAGCGCCCTCTCGATGTCGATGACCTCCTCCACCGAGACCTCGCCCTCCGGTGCTGGGGCGTCGGGCAGCTCGCCGTCGTAGGAGACGTGCTCCTCGGTGTACTCCTTCGCCCTCCCCCAGATGGCACGGCGGGCGATCGTGTACTGGACCCGCTCGGGGAAGCGCATCTTGTCCATGCCCTTCCAGACCTCCACGAAGGTCTCTTGAACGACGTCCTCCACAACCTGGCCGCCGAGGTGGCCGGCCCGGCGCCGGACGAAGGCCGTGATCCGGTGCTCCTGCAGGAGGTGGAACCGGGCGAAGACTGAGGTGACGCGCCAGCAGCTGCCGCACCAGTGCAGCGGGTCGGCGTACGCGCCAGCAGGCGGGCGCTCGTCGGACTGCTCGGGTCCACAGGACAGGCAGGCGGGGTGGGACGGGGTCATCAGGGCCTCCGCGGACAGTGCCGAACCGGGGATCGGTCGGTCGTTCACCCGGTACGTGTGCGGGAGCCCCCGCGAACGGACGACAAGGTCGACCAAGATTTTTTAAGGCCATCGCCCGGCCCCTCGCGCCTGTTGAGCAACCATCATCCCGCAGAGGCCCGCCCGGGCGGCGACGACCTCAATCGCCAAGATCCTCGGCTTCAGCCCCGGCACCCTCTACAACCACATCCCCGACCTGCAGGAACTTCGCGCCTCTTGCCGCATCCCTGGGCAGCTCACAACCGGCCGGTCCCGCTACTGACCGTTCCAGTCCTCCCCGGAGGCCGTGCCGGGGCGGGTGACACCTGCCCTGCTTCGCGTGCGCTTGGTGACAGGTGGGGCGCCGATCCGGTGACAACCGTCGTGCCTGCGCGGCCGAATCTCCACGTCAGTGGGCGCCGGTGGTGACACCTATCGCGCTTCGGCACAGCTTGTTACGGCTGAGCGCGATGGGTGCAGCGAACTCGCGACCCTATCGCTTACCTGACTATCACTCAATTGCTGATGTGATCCCGGTCACTCCACTTCGGCTTTCTCGGAGGTTAGTGAATTCCAGCGCGTACCCTGACGGCTGTCAGGGTACGCACTGAATTCCCTAAAGGTGGCCTGACCTGCGAAAACGGGAATTGCGATCTTGGTCCCGCAGTGGCCAATCTGATGTTGCGCCGAGGCGCCCGGCGCACACCATCGACGATCGCAACTCATCAGGAGGAAACCCGTGTTCGACCTCACGCAGATCATCCCGCTCGCGCTCGGCACCGTCTCTCTCGTCGCCATTGCGTCCGATCCGTACGCCCCATGCGGAAACGAGGCCAAGCAGCAGGCCGAGACCATCACCGACCACCTGCGCGCCGTGGCCAACCACGCTCGCGCGGTCGTGGTGCTGATCGTCCGTAAGACCGGCGCGGCCGGGGACCAGTAGGTCACGCACCGGCGGACGCCGTCCCCCGGTGCACGCAGTACGAGGGGGTGCTGGACGTCCGGGCGTACGCCGACTCTCTCGATCTGGCGCTGTTCGAGGCGGCACTCTGCTTCACCCGCCACGAGGGCCGCATGCGGCCGTGCCGCCCGCCCTGGCCACGCAGTTCTTCGGCCCGGGCGCCCTGAAGGCCCGGCCCCTGCTGTCTCTCTTCCGCAAGGAAGGTCCATAGCCCACAGACTGGATGAGCGTCACGACAAAGACCCAGGACGCCTCCGTGCAGCCCGCCGGCCGCGTCATACGCCCCGCTCGCCGGCCGGATCGCCACCGAGGAAGTAGAGGACGGCTCCCCCTCTCCCCCGCCAGCTCGTCGGTGACAGTGAGCTGTTGTGCTGAAGATCGTCGGTGACTCAATGGTCGAGGCAGCGATCTGCGATGGCAACTGGGGCACAGTCCGCCGCCTGCCGTCGCCGAGAAGGGCGACATCGTGGCCGCCACGCTCGACGGCGAGGCCACCGTCAAGCGCTTCAAGCGTGAGGACGGCCATGTCTGGCTCCTCCCGCGCAACCCGCCGCCGGGGCCAATGGCGCGGGCGGGCTGAGCCGGGCCTGGGTTATAGCGGATCGACGGTGAGAAGGCGCTGGTCGAGGTCCAGGCGGATGATGCCGCCATTCTGCTCGCGCAGCTGGCGCCATGCGGTGTAGCCGGTGAGGATGGCGTGCTCCCAGTCGGCGGCGCGGCAGATGCTGACTTCGAGGTGGGCGGTCATGTGGCCGATGGTGGTGAGTAGTTCGTTGTCGATGTGCTTGATGTCGGCGAAGTAGCGGTGGCGGGCGGCGTAGGAGAAGACGAGGGCGGAGATGCCTTCTTCGATGGCAATGGCGCGGCCGCCGTCTTCGGCTTCGTCGGTGTGGGGGCTGCTTTTTCGTTTGCGGCCGAGGAGGAAGCGGGTGACGGGGGACCAGCCAAGGACGGCGGCGTGGGCGAGGTGGAAGGCGTCGTGGAAGCGGTAGTCGTCTTCGATGTGGGAGGCGCTGGTGAGGGGATCGCCGGCGGGGGTGCCGTCTTCGCGGGTGAGGACGATGACGGTACTGCCATCGTCTCGGGTGGTGGGGGTGAAGGTGAGGGTGGTCTGGCGCGGGAGGCGTTCATGGTCGGGGAAGTGGTCGTCGAAGCGGGCGTGTTCGGCGTCGGGGGTTGTGCGCCAGCGGTCTTTGGTCTTTTCCAGGCTGGCGGTGGCAATGTCGTCGAGGTCGAGGTCGAAACGGTGGGCGAGGGCGGCTATGTACCACAAAACGTCGCCGAGTTCTTCGCGTAGCTGATGCTTGCCCTGCTCATGGGCGGGCCCGTCACGCAGGTGTTTCTTGTAGGCGGTGGTGAGGGAGCCGACCTCGCCGGCGAGACCGAGTAGGGGGATGAGGACAGGGTCCGTGTCCTCGGTGGGGGGTTGGAGGGTTCTGATGGCGGCCTGCTGATAGCGCTTGAAGTCCACGCCTCACTCCTTGTCTGATCATGGGACATGCCTGTCAGATTCCCCGACGTTGTCGTATCGTAGGACACAGACGTTGGAAATGCAGACGATCGGGAGGAATGCTGAGCACCGTCACACCAGGCACCGACGACATCGTCTCGGTCGTTATCGAGTTCCTGGCCGAGCTGCAGGAGAAGCCCGCACCCGAGGTGAGGGCCGAACTCGAGGGCGGCGGAGCGGAGTTGCCGGTCGACTCGCTCCTGATCGTGGAGATCCTCACGCACATTGAGGAGCGCTACTCCATCGCCATCCCGGCCGACCGCCAGTCGGCCGAGGCCACCCGGTCCGTGCAGGCGTTCGCCCGCGCGGTACGGGAAGCCATCATCGAAAGGCAGCAATCGTGACTCCTCCGCCCTCCGACGCCCGAGCCCGTGATCCCGAACTCACCCGGCTCGGCGAACGGCTGAAGAAGACCCGCGACTACCTCAACATGTCGCAGCAGTTCGTCTCCGACAACACCGGCATCCCTCGTTCGGCGATCAGCGACATCGAGCGCGGTGAGCGGCGTGTGGACAGCCTGGAGCTGAAGAAGCTCGCCCGCCTGTACCGGCAGCCGGTCGCCTACTTCCTTGCCGAGGAAGAGGATGCGGACGCCGGCGAGTACGCCCTGGCTGGACTGCCGCGCGCACTGGCCCAGTTGACCGACGGTGACCAGAAGACGGTGATGGAGTTCGCCGAGTACCTCTCGCTGCGGCGGGCGGCCGAGAAGGAGCAGGAAGACTCCGCGGAACAGGACAGTCAGCGGTGAACTGGGCGGTGGCGCACCGCATCGCCGGGATCGCGGCTGCCCAGGCCCACCGTGATCTGGGCATCGACCGCACCCGTTACGTACCCGTCCACCAGGCATTGAAGAGAGCCGAGGTCGTCGGCATGGCGCAGCCGATGCCGCGCCTGTTCGGCGTCTACCTCTCCCCCGCCGACAACGGGCCAGCCGTGCTGCTCAACGCCAAGCTGAACATCGTCACCCAGCGGCACACCGCGGCCCACGAACTCGGGCACCACCAGTTGCGGCACCGTACAGCGGCCGACGACGACCTCAGCCCGGCGCTGCGGTGGGGCAACGGCAGCTGGCCGGACGAGGAGAAGACCGCGGAGGCGTTCGCCGCATGGTTCCTCATGCCACGCCCGGCGGTGCTGGCCGGTCTCGACCGAATCTGCCAGGGACAGCCGACCAGCCCGGAGCATGTGTACCGGCTGGCAAGGGAGCTGGGCACCTCCTACACGGGCACCGTGCGGCATCTACAGAATCTTCGTCTGCTGGATGCCGACCGTGCTCGCCAGTGGGCGAAGATCTCCCTGGCCGCGCTGCGCAGTTCCCTGGCGGGCGGGGCGGCCCTGTCTGCGGAAGCCCAGGTCCATGTCGTCACCACGTCATCCCATCAGCAGCAGATACATGTCGACGTCGGTGACGTGCTGACCGTCCGCAGCGCCGGAGCTGCGTTCGTCTCGCTGCCCAAGGGCCTGGCCCGCTGCACGGATGTAGAGCAGGCGGCCGTGGTGACCGACGAGCTCGGCGATCCGGTCCTGCTGGAGGTGTCGGCGGCCGACTGGGACGAACCGGTCCGGCTGACGGTGGTGCGGGACGCGCCCCGCACCGGTGTGCACGACGTCTGGCCGGACTGACCACCTGCCGCACCGGACTCCTTTTTGCCCCGTCGACCGTGCCAGGAGGATTCATGATCAGCTTCGATGTCACCGGCCGTGACGTCACCCGCGCCTGGATCGCCGCCTGCAATGCCCTGGACCGCAAGGACAACCCGTCGCGCACCGGCCTACACACCGTCGTACGCATCACTGACCCCACCACTGACGACACCGGCTTCCGCACGGAACTGGACCGGCTGCGCACCGCCAAACGGCACGAGCCGATCGATACCGTCGCCGGCACCCTTTTCCCGGTCGGCCTCGCGGCCCGGGCCGCCGATCACGCCGATCTCGTGTCCCGCTACCGCGCCATGTACCCGCGGCTGAAGAAGTTCCCGGGCAACGCGCACGGCACCCACTTCGGCCGCCTGGTCGCCTACCCCGGCGTGAAGAAGACCGACATCGACCAGGTCGGCAACATCATCAGCCGGCTGCGCAAGCAGGCCTCGGGGAAAGGGCCAATGACCGCCGCCTATGAAGCGGACCTCGCCCACCCCGACGACGGTGACGTGCCGGCCGAGCTGCTCGTGCACGCCGCCGACCGCGACAACCTCTACCGCGGCTTCCCCTGCTTGAGCCACGTCTCCTTCCAGCTGGATCGTGACGGCCGAGTGCACGCCGCTGCGCTGTACCGCAGCCACTACATGTTCGAACGGGCCTACGGCAACTACCTGGGCCTAGGCAGGCTGCTCGCCTACATCGCCGACCAGGCCGAACTGGCCGTCGGGACCCTGACCGTCGTGGCCGGGCACGCCCACCTGGACGGGCCGATCACCGCCATACGCCCGCTGCTGAGCGACACCCCGCCCCTGGCCGCATGACACCCGCCTCAGCAAGCCGCGTTGATCCCCCACTTGGGCGGGAACCAGGCCGGCACCGGTGCCGTCGAGGAGCGGTAGGTCTGCTTGATGCGGCTGCGGCCGCTGATTCCTGCGATCTCCGGGTGGGCGACGCGCGCGTACTTGTCGACCTCGCAGAACAGGTTCTGGCAGTCGATCAACTGCAGCGGGCGCCCCCGCAACCCTGCAAAGTCCAGGCCCAGGCGGGCGAAGTGCTCGTCCTGGGTGTCGGCCATGTACCGGATGACATCGGCCTCGATGCCGTCGGCCGCCACACCGAAGCACTTGCGGATCCCGTCCCTCGCACCGGGCCCGGGCACGACGAAGTCCATCTCCGAAAACGGCATCTGTGCCGCGTAGTTGAGGTCGATCACGAACTGGTACGCCAGGAACGGACCGATGGCCGGATAGCCCAGCAGGACTTCGTAGGCATCCCGCAGCGTTGACGCTGCCAGGACCTTCTCCGGGGCGCCGGACGTCATCATCATCTCCAGCAGCCGCAGATGATTGCGGTGCTTGCGCTGCTCCCCCAGCTGCGGCGGCGGCACGATGTAGGCGGCCGAGTACAGCCGCTCCCCCGCCGCGAATGCCCGCGACAGCACCCGGTCAAAGACCCGGTGGTCGTACCCGTCCCACCGCACCTCGCCCAGCGCACCGGTCAGCAGCCGCCACGTGGACTCCTTGTTGAAGACCTTGAACAGCAGAGTGCGGAAGAAGACCTCCTCCCACTCCTGCTCACCGCCGTAGATGACGTCAGCGATCAACGCCTGGCTGACCCGGTCCGCGGCCCGGTAGCAGTTGGTGAACCGGTACCGGGACAGGATCGGATCACTCGTCCACGGCCCCGGCCCGCCGGACAGCCGCGCCTCGTACACCGCCTGCCGTGCCGCAGCAAACCGCCAGTACGTATCGAACACCGGTGTGGGACGCAGCGTCCGCCCCGCGACCCGGACACCGCCCCGGCCCGAAGCCCCCGAGCCCTCCGACGTCCGGCGTCCTTGCAGCAGCGTCACCATGCGCTCAATATATATTCGATATAGGGCAGTTGGCACAGCCAAAGGGGGAAACCGTGGACCTGCTGTGGCAGCAGCCCCGCCGCAACACACTCGTCTCCTGGCCCCACGACATCAACCAACGCCTCGACATACTCGTCCGCGCCGCAGCCGCCGCCGGCGAACAGACCTCCCGCTCCCAGATCCTCGCCGCCCTCGTCGCCACCGCCGAGACCGCACCCGAGGCCATAGCGGAACTCCTCCACACCTACCGGCGCCTCACCGCCGACGCCCTCACCGCCGACAACGAACGCACCGACCTCCCCACCGTCCGCGCCCCCGGCCCCACCCGCTCATCCACCTGACCGAACGGCGCACCTCCAGCATCACGCTTCGATCCGCGCCGGAGATCTCCGTCCTCTGGTCGCTCACGTGGGTTCGACGGCTTGGCGCTCCGGATGGGCAGTTGCTTCCCGACTGCCACTCGAGAGCAACACGTAGCCCAGAGCCACCAAGCACACCTTCGAGTGATGGCCCTCCCTCACGTCCCGGCAGGCGCTAGAGTTCCATCTCGTTGTAAATGGGGGCGTTACACCGACGCGTTGCTGGCTGCCCACCGCACGCGCTCGTGCCGTACTGCAAGGGAGCAGCGTGCGACTCGTCGAACTCAGCGTCAGCAACTTCCGTTCGTTGGGCCACGTCGAGAGCATTCCGATCCACAAGCAGACGATCTTGACCGGGCACAATGACTGTGGGAAGACAGCGACGCTGGATGCGATCGCGGTCCTGCTCGGCGAACGCAGCATCATCGATAGCGACATCTCCGATTTCGCCGAGGCAGAGCCCGTGCGCGCAGCGTTGCCCGCGGACCAGGACGAGGAGCAGCGTACGGTCACGGTCGAGGGCAGATTCGCTCTTTCTGCGGCGGAGGAGAAGGCGCTCGACACGGGACCGTTTCTGCGGGTGCGCCGGCGCCATGTGGAGGGTGGGCGCAGCTGTCTGGAGTGGTTGACGGAGGTGCCGCGAAATCCGGCCCTTCGGGACATCGCCCCTCTGAAGGCCGGCGAGTTGAGGGACCTGGCCTCTGAGCTTGGGCTCAAGCTGCCTGAGGGCAAGCCGAACGTGAAGGACAGCTGGGCAGAGCTGCTCAAGGAGCACGCCGCCGGCACCGACGACAAAGTCACCGACTGGGTAGTGGCGCCCGAGGCGGTCGCTTCTGCACTTCCTCAGTTGCTGTATTTCAAGGGGGATGCGGCCGAGTCTCCCGAAGCGGTCGTACGCAGCATCCTGACGGCGAAGCTGCGTGAGTACACGTTGCGGGAGGAGACCCGGAAGAAGATCACGGATCTGGAGGAGGAGTTTGCCGCTCTCCTCAAAGACGACGTCATCCGGTTGCAGAAGCTGGTCGAGGAGCGGTGCGCATTCGATGCCTTCACCGTGGATCCGGGCGTCCAGTTCCGGCCGACCGTCAACAGCCTGTCGTTGACCGCTGCAGCTCCGGGCCAGCGGGCCGTGTCGTTGACAGCAGCAGGTTCTGGCCGGTCGCGTCGTGTTTCTCTGGCGCTGTGGGAAGCCAGTCAGGAACTGCTGTCGGAGGATTCCGACGATGGTCCTGGCGTGATTATCGCCTATGACGAGCCCGACACCCATCTGGACTACGACCACCAGCGCCGCATCATGCAGATGATCAAGGTGTCGGCATCGGCTGCGCAGTCCACCGTGATCGTCGCCACCCATTCGCTGAACCTGATCGACGGCGTCGACATCCAAGACATCGTGCACCTCAACAGCCGGGACGGACGTGCCTACGTACAGTCCCTCGGTGCGGAAGACGACGACGAAGACACCCGCAGGTTCATGTCGAACATGGCCCTCTCCCTGGGCTTTCGAAACAGTGTCCTGTTGCACGAACGCTGTTTCGTCGGTGTGGAGGGCCCCACGGAGTACGCAACCCTGCCCATCCTCTTCAAGCTGGCGTTCGGATACCCCATCCAGTCCGCAGGCATCGCCCTGTGAGACTGCAAGGGCAACGACGGAGCCCTGAGCTTCGCCAAGTTCCTCAAAAAGCACAAACGCACCGTGGTGTTCCTGGTCGACGCCGACACGATGCGCGACAAGCAGAAGCAGTTCAACATCGACCGTCTGAAGAAACAGGGATTCACCGAGGCCGACTGTCTCTTCCTCGGAGATCCCAACGAGCTCGAGGACCTCTTCAGCGACGAACAGTGGGCCGACACCATGAACGCCGTCTGGCCCCGCAAGGACGAACGGCAGTGGGCCGCCCAGGACGTAGGTAATCTGCGCCAGGCGGGGAAGTTCAGCAAGTCGTTGCACGGCCTGCTGCGCCAGTACTCCACCACCTCGCCCAACGGCAAGGAAGACATGGTCGTCGAGCTCACCCGTCGGCTACGCACAGCAGCCGACGTCCCGCGTCCCCTGGTGAAGTCCTTCGAGGATGCGATCAAGGTTGCCCGGGAGGCAGGTCTGGCCTACTGGCCCGAGGACTGACCACGCCGCAGTGAACGGCGTGCTTGCATCCGGCTCAGGCGCTGCTCACGCGTGGGCTCCTCCCACGCATGCACCCCGACGGACGACACCCAGCGCCGCCCGTGCCGGCTCTGCTCTTCACCGCACCACCGGCACCCTGACGGCGCGGGAGGGCCTGCATGGCGAACGCGCACAGTCATGGCATGCACCTCAGTACTCTCCGCTCGTTGTGCCGGTGACGTACTCAAAGACTCCCACGCACCACTGACAATCGGCAGACCGGCGTCCCAGCACGGCAGCAGGTGCCAGATGCCTCACCGGCATCCGGCACGGGGTCCCCTATGTGCATCGGTGGGTTCGATTAGAACCTGAAGACGTCGTGTAAGCCCAAAAGGACATCGAGGTGAGGTGTTGGCAGTCGGGGTGTTGCGGACCGTGCCGCTGGACGGTGAGCTGACCTCATCGCTGATCAACCGGGTGGCGGCCCGCTACCGCCTCCCGGCCAGCAGCGTGCTGCGGCTGTGGACGTGCCGCAACTCCGTCGCCCGCCACGACGGCGGTGGCATCCGGGCGGATGCAGAGATCATCCTCAACGAGGCCGGGCGGGAGTCGCTCGCCGAGCTGTGTGGGGTAAAGCGGGAGGTGCTGACGCACGCTCTGCCGGCGTTCGCTGTGGACGACCCCAAGATCAGCACCGGCCGGGAGGCCGGGGTGGTGCAGGCGCGGTGGAGGGTGGCGAGCACGGCGGCGGGTGTGGCTGCCTATGGCTGCCAGCTGTGCACCGCGCGGCGTACCGGGCAGGCGCTTCGGGCGGTGCGGTACGTGCCGCGGTGGCAGCGGGTCTGCCTGCGGCACGGGTTCTGGCTGCTGGACGCGGATGCCGACCAGCCGTTGGAGCACCTGGGGTTGCGCCTGTTGCCGGAGGTGGTGGCCGCGCAGCGGCGGTGGCGGGGTGTGGCGCGGCGTGCGGTGCGGGCCGGGGTGGAGCCGGAGCGGGCGTTCACGTTGGCGCATGCGGTGGTGGCCCGCTGGTGGGAGCAGGCCCTGTCCTGGGAGCAGGAGGTGATCTGGCCGCGCCGTTTGCACCAGTTGGCGGGCGGCGACGCGGGATCGCGGCTTGAGTGGTGGCGGATCGTGGGCCGGGACGCGGCGATCTTTCCGGAGGTAGTGGCCGTCGCGGACGCGTTGCTGGAGCCGGCCATGGTCGAGGTGGCCTGGCAGGTGAGCGGCGGGATGAAGCCTCGGGCGCGCAGGGCCGACGATGCGTTCTGTCACCGGCTGGGTGAGCGGGTGGGCCGCATCTGGCTGGGGCCCGAACTTGCGGCCGATCACGGCAGCCCGCTGAACGGCTGGAAGGGCGCGATCGTGCGTGCCCGCCGCCACGCGGCGGGGCCGCCGGGCTGGCGGGAGGATCCGTGGCACCTGAAGCGGGAGCAGCAGCCCGCCACGATGGCCGGCCAGCTGCGCGTCATGGCGGCAGAGCAGCAGGCGGGCGGCTCGGGTACCCGGTGGCGGGCCACCGTTCCTGCCGAACAACGGTTCCGCGTCTCGCAGTTGGTCGACGAGGCGCGCGAACAGCTGGTGGAGTTGCGCGGCGTGCACAGCGGCACCACCGCCGAGGTGGCCCGCACGCTGCTGGAGCACCTCAGTGAGAGTGCCGACCTGATCGACCAGGCCCTCGTGCATACGGCCGCCGCAGCCGTCGCCTCCGGGGTGGCGCTCAAGGAGGTGGCCCAGTGGTCCCGTCTGCCCGCCGAGGAGCTGGCCGCGGTGCTCGCCCTGGGCGAGGGCGAGGACTGACACAAGGGCCTGCCATGGGAACGGGAAAGTGCGGGACTTCGCACTGACACCGGTGCCCGTTCGCGGCACCCTGGGTGCCGCGAGCAGCCCAACATCCGTCGGTTGCACCGATGTTGCGGTTACCGGCCGGTTCTCCTGCGCGGCAGGCCAGGTATGGCGTTGTGTGGAGTACGTGATCATCGACAGCAGCCAGGAGGCCGCATCGTCCGCGGCGCCCGGGGCCGGGCGCCGCATCCCCGAGCCGCACAGTACGGGTGGTGCTGTTCGACGCGACGAAGCTGCGGCTGTAGAGGCCAGCCTGATCGATGTGCGCTTTCGAGACCCTCTGGGGCGCGCACACCAGCTCCCGTGGCTTGAGGCTGCGCAGGACGTCGCCTTCGAGGAGAGTCCTGCGGTACGGGCTTTCCCCGTCCGGCCCGGGCGGCGTGTGGCTCCGGGCTGGTGGTGGTCGTCGACGACCGGGCGGCTGGTGGCGTACGGGTCCGGCGTCATGCGGACCGAGCTGATGCTGCTGGACCGGGATCCGGCGGTGGTGGCGCTGGCCTGCCGGCCGGTGGAACTGGTGTGGCGGGAGAAAAGCAGGGCCTTCGGTCATGCGCCGCAGCTGATGGCCAGGCTGCAGGACGGCAGCGGCCTGTTGCTCGACTGCGCGGGACGCAGCGGGCCTTCTGCCCGGCTGGCGGCGCGGGCACGGGTTGTGGCGGCTGCCGCCGAGGCAGCGGGCTGGTCCTACCGGCTCGCGGGGCCGCCGGATCCGGTGCTGGTGGCCAACGTGCGGTGGCTGGCGGGTTACCGGCATCCCCGGTACGCCGCAGGTCCGTGGACGCCGGCTCTGGTGGAGGTGTTCGCCAGTCCGCGGCCGGCGGTGGAGGCGGTGTGTGAGCTGGGGGATCCGATCGCCGTGTGGCCTGCGGTCTTTCACGCGCTGTGGAGCGGTGTGCTGCGGGTGCGGCTGGATGAACCGCTGCACGAGCGTGCCGTCGTCTGCCTCGCACGGCAGGAGACCGAAGCGGCGTGACGCAGGCGGTCGTCGAGGTCGGGGCGCGCCTTCGCTACGACGGACGGACATGGACGCTCGCCGTGCTGGAAGGCGCCCGGGCCACGCTGGTGAGTGACGAGGGCTCCTCGGCGGTCGTGCTGCTGCCCTACCTGTTCGCCGATCCGTCCTTCGAGGTGGAAGGCGGACCCGCGCCGGGGAGGGTGCCGCCGTTCGGGCTGCTGGAAGCACTGCCGGAACAGGTGCGGGAGCGGGCTCTGGCGTGGCAGCGGCATGTGCAGGAGGTGGAGACCGGCTTTCCTGACGCTGTCGGTCAGGGCGCCCCGCGTGAGCAGTTCGATCCGGCGACGCGGAGCCTGGCGCAGCGGGAGCGGGCGAAGGCCGAGGAGTTGACGGCGGCGGGCTGGTCGGCGAGTGCGGCGACGGTGCGCCGGATGCGGGCGCGCTACCGCAGCGAGGGCTTGTGGGGGCTGGTGGACGGCCGGGCGGTGCGGGAGCGATCGGCCGTGGGGCGGGCCGATGAGCGGGTGGTCGCGGCGGTCAGGAAGGTGCTGGAGGGGCAGCGGGAGCGGTCGACGGGCACGCTGGTGCGGCTGCGCCGCCGGGTGGGGTGGCTGCTGGAGGAGGAGTACGGCGCCGGGGTGGTGGCCCTGCCGCCGGTGTCGACGTTCAACCGGCTGGTGCACGCGATGGCCGACGGCCAGGGCCTTTTGGGGACGGCGGCGCAGCGGCGGTGGCATACGTCGCGGCCGGCACCTCCCTTCACGCCGACGGTGGCACTGCGGCCGGGTGAGCTGGTGATGCTGGACAGCACGCCGCTGGATGTACTGGCGGTCCTGGACGACGGGGTGACCGGCCGTCTTGAACTGTGTATCGCGCTGGACGTGGCCACACGCAGCATCTGCGCGGCGGTGGTGCGTCCGGTGGGCACGACGTCGGTGGACGCGGCGATGCTGCTGGCGCAGATGGTGGTGCCGACGGCGATGCGGCCGGGATGGGATGCGGCACTGTCCATGCAGCGGTCGGTCATCCCCTACGAGCGGCTGATCGCGCTGGACGCGCGGCTGGAGCACGCGGCTGCCCGGCCGGTGATCATGCCGGAGACGGTGATCGTGGACCAGGGCCGGGTGTATGTGTCGGCGTCGTTCGTCTCGGCGTGCGAGAGCCTGGGGGTGTCGGTGCAGCCGGTGCCGCCGGCGAACGGCCCGGCGAAGGGGAACGTGGAGCGGACCTTCCGCGCGATTGCCGACGGGTTCAGCCAGTACCTGCCGGGCCACACCGGCTCGGACGTCTCCCAGCGGGGCGCGGCTGCGGAGCAGGATGCCTGCTGGAGCCTGGCGCAGCTTCAGGAACTGCTGGACGAGTGGGTCATCTGCGGGTGGCAGGAGCGCCGGCACGAGGCGCTGCGGCACCCGATGATGCCGAAGGTTGCCGTCTGTCCGAACGAGATGTGGGCGGCTTTGGTGGCGGTGACGGGGCATGTACCGGTGCCTTTGTCCGCCGACGATTACGTCGAGCTGCTGCCGGTGCGGTGGCAGGCCGTCAACGACTACGGCGTCCGTTTCGGCTACCGCACCTACGACCACCCCGGTCTCAATCCCTACCGGCGCCGCCGCTCACTGCGGGCGGACAAGAACGGACGGTGGGAGGTCCACCACAACCCCTACGATCCGAACCGGGTGTGGGTGCGCCTGCCCGAGGGATGGCTCGAGGTGCCGTGGGTCCACGCGGGGGCGGTGAGGCGCCCGTTCACCGCGTTCACGTTCGACCACGTCCGCCGCACCGTGGAACGCTGGCATGGCCGTGAAGAGCACGAGGCGGCGATCGCCCAGGCACTCGATGCGCTGCTGCACCGTGCCGGCCAGGGACTGGGCAGCAGGCGAGAGCGGACGGTGGCCGCGCGGGCCCAGGCGGCCGCGCAGATGACCGATCCCTCCCCCGCCACCACCGGGCAGCAGTGGCCTGCGCCTCTGGCGCCGGGGGCCTCGTTCGGGCTGCCCGGTTCCTTCACCGTCCCGCTTCCAGATGACGGCGGCTGGGACGCCGACGACAGCCTGGACGACATCGAGGACAACCAGGACGACGAGGACTACCTTCTCGGCGCCCTCACCGACGGCCAGGACGCCGCGGCAGGCCACGCGGATGAGGCCGAAGCATCCGGGCCGACGGCCGGAACGACCCGGGGCCAGGCAGCTGAGCAGACGCCGGACGCCGCCGGGGCGGGCGGCATGCGCATCTACGACCCGTACCAGGAGGCCCAGGCATGGTGACGACGGCCCAGCCCGCCACCACGAGCACGTTCAGTCCGCTGACCACGTGGGACGGATGGCAGCAGTTCGTCGACACGCCCCACGCCCCGGCACGGGACGCCGGCGACCAGGAATGGACACTGGAGCAGCGGGAGGACTACCACGCACGATTCGTGGTGCTGAAAACCCCCGCCATGGACACCATCTCCATCGCGGTACGCCGCCTGCTGCTGCTCAACCGCGGCCAGCAGGGCGGAGCCAGACGCGGCCTGATCATCTCCGGGCCTGCCACCACCGGGAAGACCACCGCCATGCAACAGCTCGGGCGCACCGTCGAACTCGCCGACCGGCGCCGCCACCCCAACCAGGACGAGCGTCTGCCGGTCCTGTTCATCACCGTGCCGCCGTCCTCCACCCCGAAGATGCTCATCAGCGAGTTCGCCCGCTTCCTCGGCCTGCCCGCCCTGGAACGGATGAACCAGATCCAGATCACCAACGCCGTGTGCGAGCTGCTGTGCGAGATGAGCACCCAGCTCGTCCTGGTCGACGACGTGCACCTGATGGACACCCGCAGCCGGGCCGGCGCCGAGACCTCTGATCAGCTGAAGTACCTCGGCGAGCGGATCCCGGCGACCTTCGTCTACTCCGGCATCGACGTCGAATCCTCGCCGCTGCTGACCGGCGTGCGCGGCTCCCAGCTCGCCGGCCGCTTCAAAATCGTGCGCAACCAGCCCCTGCGCTACGGCAGCAGCGCGGACAAACAGATCTGGCACGACCTCGTGCGCAGCATGGACAGCGCCTTGCGGCTGCGCCATCACCGGCCGGGCACGCTGGTCACGCACGCCGCCTACCTGCACGCCCGCACCGGCGGCCGCATGGGCAGCCTCTCCCACCTCATCCGGGAAGCCGCCCTGGTGTCCCTGCTGGACGGCACCGAGAAGATCACCAAGAAGCTCCTCGAACAGATCGAGCTCGACAGCGCCGCCGAACAACGGGCCCGGGCACCGCACCGCCGCCGGATGCCCTCGCAACGCCAGCCCTGACCTGCGCGTCCGCCCCAACTTTCCGTCCTGATCCCCCATTTGGCGACTACTCGGATGCAGATGCATCCGAGCCCGCCAGGAACGACCTCTGCTCCCTCATGCTCGACTCTCTTCCACCACAGCCGCAGCCGCCTCGGACAGCAGAGGCACGTCCGGGGCCGGTTCGTCTCGCCCCGCTGCGCGGCGAGACGAACCTGTCGTACCTGGACCGGCTGGCCGACCGCTACCGACTCGGCGTCAGAGACCTCATCCCCGCACTCCTCCAGGTCGGCGGAGGCCTGTTCAAGGGCTACCGCACCGACGGCGAGGTCTACCTCAACGCCGAAGCCCGCGCCCGCGTCTCCGCGTTCTGCCGCGTGCCCGAGGAGATCCTGAAGCGGGCTCTGCCCGCCTGGACCGCCCAAGAGCCCATCGCGCCGGACGGGGCGGGTGCGGCCGGGCGGTTCCGCTTCGGGGCCGTGGTGCCGGCCGCGGGGGAAGGCTGCCAGCTGTGCACGGCCACACGCACCGGACGGACCAAGCCCGCCCGGCTCTATCTGCAGCCGCACACCCGCATCTGCCCGCGCCACCGGCGCTGGATGCTCGGCACCCACTGGATCGACGGCGCACCGGCCGACACCGAGCAGATCGACCTGACAGGACTGCCGGAGATGGTCGCGGCGCACCGGCGGCATCTGGATCTGCTGCGTCATCGGCCGGACGCCGCCCGCGCGTTCGAGGTCGCGCACGCCGTGGTCGTCTCCTGGTGGGCGCAGCAGTGGCCCGAGGAAGAGCAGTGGCCGCGCCGGGCACTGCGGCTCGCGCCGCCGGGCACCGATCCCGGCTGGTGGCGGCTGCTGGCCCGGGACGCGGTCACCTACCCCGAGACCGTCGCCCTCACCTCAGTGCTCACCGACGAACGCACCAGGCAGCGGCTGCTCGCCGATACGGGCGGACATCTGCCCCACACGCTCGCTCACGTCCCTGGTCTGGTCACCCAGCTGGCGCGGGTGACGAACCGTCCGTGGCTGCCCGAACAGATCGCCTCCACCTCGGCTGGTCCTTTGCTGCTCTGGGTGCAGCACTGCGTACGGGCCGACGCGGACACAGCCGTCGCCGACCGGCTGTGGACGCTGCACATGGCGCACCGGCCCCGCCCCATCGCCCGCGAACTCACCGCCTACCGCGACATCGCCGACAAGGGCGAGAACGCTGCGGGCGGTACGCGGCTGCACCTAGGGCTCCGGCACACCTCGGACCAGGCATTCACCACCGGCCTGGCCCACGCTCGCGCCTACGCTGCGGTCCACGGCCATCTCGCCGCTCCGATCGGCGAGCGGTTCAACGGCTTTGCCCTGGGCCGGTGGCTGTCGAACCACCGGAAATTCCCCGCGATGCCACCCGAACACGTCGCGGAACTCGAGGCGCTGGATCCGTGGTGGAGACCGCCGTGGACGGTCATGTGGCAGCGTTCCTACTACGAAGCCCGCGACCACGCCCGCGCCCGGGGCGGCCTGCGGCCCGAACACGGCTTCCCCGCCACCAGCTTCGGCCTGGGCGAATGGCTGTACAACCAGTGCACCGGCTACGACGACCTGCACCCCGCACAGCAGCGCCTCCTGGCCGACATCGGCCTCACCCGCGACAGTGCCCGGGCGGCCCGGCCCCGCCGCAAGCACATGGCCACCCACTTCCAGCGCGCCCTCGCCTGCGCCCGCGCCTTCGTTGAGGCCCACGGCACGCTGGTGAACGCGACCACCGACACCGTCCAGGACGGACTGAAGCTGGGGCAGTGGCTGTCCAACCAGCGCAGCAAGGACCGCACCTACCAGCACCGCCACGGCACCCCCTCGTCCCGGGCCCTGGCGCTGTCGGCGATCGATCCCTGGTGGAACCCGCCCTGGACCCTGGAATGGCAGCGCTCCTGGCACCGGGCACACACCCATGTTCAAGGCGGCCACGTCCTGGACGCCGCGGCAGGATTCCCCGGCACCAGCAGCGCGCTCGCCACATGGCTGACGACCCAGTGCGCCCAGTACGACATCCTCCAGCCCGGCCAGCAGGACCTGCTCGCCCGTATCGGACTGACATTGGAGACCGCGCGCGGCGCTGCCGCCCGGCCCGCCGAGCGCGAGGCCGACTTCGCCGTCGGCCTCGGATACGCGCGCTCCTACCACGCAACGCACCGAACCCTCGCCGCCGCGATCGACACCGTCCACGACGGATTCCAGCTCGGACGATGGCTGCGCCGGCAACGCCAGCACGCCCGTACCGACACCGACCGGGGTACACCTCCCTCTGCCGCGGCGAAGGCGCTGAACAAGATCGATCCCTGGTGGTGCCCGCCCTGGAGCCTGGCGTGGCAACGCGCCTGGCAGCACATCCACGACCAAGTCCGAGCCGGCCACCGGCTCGACACCGACCACCACTTCCGCAGCTTCGCCCCCACCCAACGCGCCTGGCTCCGCCAGCAGCGCACCCACTACAACGACCTCCACCCCGACCAGCAGCGCCTCCTGGCCGACATCGGCCTCACCCGCGAGAGAGCCCGCACCCGTCCCATCAACCCGTACGCCGAGACCGCACTCACGCATGCCCGCGCCTACGCCGCCACCCACCACACCCTGGCCGTGGCCTACTCCACCGTCCACGACGGCTTCCCGCTGGGGCGCTGGCTGAATGACCAACGCCAACAAGCCCGACGCGATGCCACCCCTACCGCTCGTCACCAGGCATTGACCGCGATCGACCCGTGGTGGAACCCGCCCTGGGATCTTGCCTGGCAGCGCGCCTACACCCGCGCCCTCACCACCCAGGCCTGGCCCACCGGCTTGCCGGCCGACGTCAGAAGCTGGATCAGAGCACAACACGCCGCCTGGACACATCTACTCCCCCAACAGCAGCAGCTCCTGAGCGACCTGGGCATCGCCCCCGTCGGCCGCCGCCGGACCAGCCGCGTCTACCCCTCAAGCCCCGGACTCGCCCACGCCCGCGCCTACGCCGCCCTGAACGGCCACCTCGCCTGCAGCAAAGACACCCACCACGACGACTTCGCCCTGGGCGACTGGCTGACACAAAAACGCCGCGCCGCCCGACAAGGCCGCCTATCCCCCACCACCGCTCACGCCCTCGACACCCTCGACCCCTGGTGGTGCCCACCCTGGCCCCACACCTGGCAACGCACCTACCACCAAGCCCGCGAGCAGCACGACGCCGGCCAGGACCACTCCCCCACCATCCAGCGATGGACCGAGCAGCAACGCACCCGCTGGAGCACCCTGCACCCCCAGCAGCAACACCTCCTCACCACCATCGGCATCCACCCCGGATAAAACCGACGATGTTGGAGGGCCTCCGCAGCCATATTGTCCGCTCGGGGTCGGTCGCTGCCCGCAGAGGAGACCGTCACGGGGCGTCTCCATAGACGGCGATGGTCATTCGCTTGGCGCGGGTGAGGGCCACGTAGAGCTTGCGGTGGTCTTCACTGTCTGAGCTGAGGCCCTGTCGCAGGGTTTCTCGCTCCGGGCCGGTAAGGCAGACGCCGACGGCGTCCCACTCCCGTCCCTTGGCCTGATGGGCGGTCAGGCCGGGGATGAGGCGTGCAGAGGCGTGGAGACGGGCTCTCAGGTTCTCCAGGCGTGCCGTGTGGGTGTGGTTGCGTCGTCTGGGCAGTGGACGGTCAGTTTCGCTGGCGACGACCGTGTTGAGGGAAGTCCAGATCTCGGCGATGCCTGTCGTGCCTGCGAGGTCAGCGAGCACAGCCTGGAGCGGAGAGCGCAGGCGCTGCGCCGCCTCGTGGTCGATACCGAGGGTGGTGAGGGCATCCCTGTGGAAGGTGGCGTTTTCCCCGAACATCCGCTGGGTGACTTCGCTGAGCAGGAGAGTGCAGGCTGCTTCGTGGATGTGGCCTGTGGTCGATCCGTAGGCGAGGGGCAGGACATGGGGCCCGGCCTCCCACAGGGGTTTCCATCGCAGGGCAAGGAGAACGTCCATGTTCTCGGCCTGCCCTTCGGGAAGGGACACGCCCTGACCCGCACGCAACTGATCTGCCAACAGGGCTTGTTGGGCACTCCTCCACCGGAAGGAGGTGTGCAAGTCGCGTTGGACGAAGCGGGCATCCTTGACCAGGCCGGGCACTTGTTCAGGGCGGGCGCCACGGAAGCCGTACAGGGCCTGCCACGGATCACCAACCACGGTGACCTCCAGGCCTGCGTCGGCGGCGAGGCGGACTAGGGACAGGTCCAGGGCGTTGGCGTCGAAGATCTCGTCGACAATCAGCGCCCGGGTGGTCTGGGCGAGGCGGGCGAGCAGGACATCGCGAACGCCGTGGGCGCCCAGGGCCGATTCGAGGAGGTGGCGCGCATCCTGGTGTGTGCAGTACCCCTCGGCCAGGACCTCTCTGACGTCCGCGGTGCTGGGTCTGTTCGCTTTCCCGGCCCGTCGGACGACCTGGGTGACGACCTGGCCTGTTTCCAGGATCACGGTGGGCTCTCTGTCGGTCCACTGAGTGGATAGCAGCACCCGCCAGTGGTCGATGACGGTGAGGTGGCGGTGGCCCGCGGGCCACCGCACGTGTCCGGTGTGCAGGAGGTGGGTGAGCAGGTCGCACACGATGGTGTCGAGTGTGACGATGCGGTGCGGCCAGGCGAGAGCGTTCGTGCCCCATTGGCTGAGCACACGATCGCGGAGTTCGGCGGTCGCGGAGCGGGTGAAACTAACCGCGATGACGGCGCGCTGGTCGTTGCCGTTGAAGCGCTGTATACCGAAGCGTTGAGCCGCCACGGTGGTCTTGCCGGATCCCGGGGCCGCTTCGATGTAGAGGCGGCGGCGCGGTGTTCCGGCCGCGGTCAGTTGTTCATCGGTAAGAGCGCCGGCGGTGTCAGCTCGGGTCACGGTCCGCGTCCCCCCATGGGTCCGCCGCCCACGGTTCAGATCCCCAGGAACCTGCTGCCCACGGGTCGGCATCGGCAGGCTGCGCCGGGGCGGTGGGCCAAGCTCCGGCGGGCATGGGTACCGGCGGAGCAGCAGGGCTGCCCGGGTCGACCGGGGACAGGCCAGGGATGGCCGGCGGAAGGGCGGGCGGGACGTCTCCCTCCTCTGCTTCTCCCTCTTCGGCGCCGTCTCCGTCCTGGGGTTCCGCGGGATGCGGAAAGAGGAAGTCGAACAGGTTCTCCAGATGGTCGGGGACCTGGACCGGTTCGCCGCGTTCGACTGCATCGGCCAGCAGAAAAGCCAGTGCGTCGGCGAAGGCCGCCTTGTCCTTGGCGTGCGGGCCCGCCGGCACGTCTGGGGCGCCCTTCTTGCCCTTACGGGCGCTCTTGAACAGGTTGTGCACCGACTGCGGGGTGATCGGCTCGATGGGTGCTGCGCCGATGTCGGTCAGCGCGGTCTCGATGAGCTGCTCGTTGCCCTGGGTGATGGACGGCTCCAGTGTCGGGTGGCTGATGAATGCCTGCACCACGGCCGGATCGTGGTCGGCCAGCCAGGCGGGCGGGGTGGGCTGTTCGTCGAAGGGCTTGTCGCTGTCGCGCAACACGGCCAGCCGGGTGCAGATCTCCGCACCCTTCGTCGCCAGGAGCCGCGAAGTCCACGGCCCGACTTTGGTCCCGACGTACATGATGCTGAGTGCCTCGACGAAGGCACGCTTCGCCTCGTCCTGCCCGGCCCAGGCTCGGCCGAAGTCGCGGAGGATGGCGGCTTCGGTCACTCCTTCGACCACGACGAGCCGCTCGGCGAACAGTGCGGCCGAGCGGCTGGCGTCCATGTGCAGGCGGGCCATGCGCAGCGTCTTGTCGCGCTCGGTCATCGGGATCGTGGCGATCGGTCGGCAGACGCGCTGGCCGTCCGGCGTGCGCCGCAGCACCACCAGTTGTTCGGGGTCGCAGGAAGTGATGATGTCGGTGGCGTGGCTGGAGAGCACGATCTGCAATTCCGGACGCTCGCGCACGGTCTTGCGCAGGTAGCGCACGAGGGCGTGCTGCAGCTGGGGGTGGAGGTGGGCTTCGGGCTCCTCGATGACCACGGTGGCGTGGAACGGGGTGCGGGGAAAGAAGGAGTCCGCCTCGGATTCGGCTTCCGCCGCGGCCTGCAGGCGGCGCTCCCTCGCCAACTGCTCCTCGTCCGCTTGCGTCAGTTCCCCGGGTTCGTCGCTGGTCTCAGACGCCTCTCCTGCGGCTGTGGCGCGTGCGGCGGAGTCGGGTATCGCGGCCAGCGTGACGGCCATGTGGAGCAGGTTGACGTAGCCCAAGCCCGAGACCTCCAGCGGACGGGCCGAGGTACGACCTTCGACGACAGCCAGCATCAGTTCCAGGACACGCGCGAGGTAGGAGTCGTCTATCACCTGTCCCCGCACGTAGGGCCACTGGCGCTGCACGCCCGAAGTGAGAGAGGCGAGATGGGTGCTGATGCGTTCCTCGACGGCTTCGATGAGCCCGTCCTTGGCGAGGTTTTCCAGAAGCCGGGAGGCCTTCACCCGCAGCGGCACCAGGCTGCGGCTGCCGTCGAGACGTTCCTGCTGGGCGCGCAGCAGCTCGATGAGGATCCGGGTCTCACGGCGGGCCAGCTCATCCAGAGGGTGGCGCCAGGCCGGCAGGTAGATAAACTTGAACGGGTCCGTCCCCAGACCCGGTTGCTGTATTCGGTACCGGTCGACCTGAGCGCGGACCGTGCCCAAGTTACGTTGGAATCCGCTGAACCATTGTTGCGCGACGTCGCCGGCGGATCGGTGCAAAGAGCCCTGGATCTGCTGTCCCAGAGGTCCTTCGGCTTCCGCGGCGTGCTCCAGGCTGTACTGCACCTCGACGCCCAATGCATCACCTGTGCCGAGAACGGCAGCGCTCTGCCTGGGCAGCAGCGGGAAGCGGCTGGTGTGCGCCAGGTACAGGGAGTCGGTGATCGTGGTCTTGCCAGCTCCGTTCGCCCCGATCAGAACGCTGAAGCGTCCCGGCAGCTGGCACTCGATCTCCCCCTCAGCGCTAGCTCTCAGCCCGGAGACCTTGACGCGGCTCAAATACAACGGACCCCCCTAACAACCCTGATGGCGCACAACGACCTCCATCATCACCGCTGGCACAAACACCTCTCACCCAAAAACACGACCCCGCCCCACCAAGTAGCAGCTCGCTGGAAGTGCATGACGCTCGATCAACCTGCGCACAGCCACGTACACACAGGTCAGACAGACACCACCCCGCCCAGCCTCACACTCCGGGCACCCCCAAGCACCACGAACATCACCCAGAAAAACTGAGAAACCCCAGCTCACAGCCACAGCAACAACTCACAAAAACTGGGCGACGACACCTCCCCGCGCGTGCGGACCGTCCTCGTGGCCGCCAGCCTCTCCCGGACCGGAGGCGCCGGTCACAGCGGCCCCATGAGCCGTGCGCAGGCCCGCTCCAGCAACCGGCGGTCCACCACCGCACGGCTCTTGCCGTAGGTCTCGGCCGTCAGGTGCGAGGTCAGCTTCGCCCACGTCCGGAAATTGCCGTGTCCCACATGCTCGTCCACCCACACGACATCGTCCTCGCTCACGACCTCCCACAGCGGGTGGAAGGCCGCCATCGCCGCTGCCACCTCGCGGCGGCGAAGACGAGGCACCAACTCCCAGGTCAGCACCCGAGACGCCAGCGCTGGCACCCGACGCAGCGCCCGTTCGCTGCCCGCACACGCCAAAAGGAGCGCCGTGTCCGTGTCCGGGTGGTCCCACAGCCCGCGCAGAAACTCCAGCGCCGGCCCCGGAAGACGCTGCGCCTCGTCCAGCACCAGCACGCGCGGCTGTCGCAATGCGTTCACCAGCATCAGGTCGGTCTCCCCCGCCCCGCGCGGCAGACGCCTGCCCAGCTCCAGAGCGTCCCCGAGCACCCTGCGCAGCTCGGGAACCGTCGGGTGCACACCGACGTGGACCCGACGGACTCTGGCCGGGTGCGGCAGCGGGGACAGGGCGTACTGCAGCGCGACGGTCTTGCCCTGGCCGGCGTCGCCGTAAAGACACACCACCGCCCCCACCGCGGCCGCGTGCGCAACCGTCCGCAGCACCGACCGAACGGCAGGCGTGTGCACCACCTGGGCATCCGGAACCAGGACCGGGGCCTGCGCCAGGTGCTTCTGCTCCCGCAGAAACACCTGCCCACCGACGCCCTTCTCGGCCACCGCGTCCAGACCCAGCTCACTGAGGGGATCCGGCCGACGCACCCCGGCCGCCTCCGGCTCCCGCCCGGTCAGCAAAGCCCGCCCCGCCCGCCGGTCCCTGCGGATCACCCGGCTCAACGTCGACATCGACGGAACCGGCACCTCACCCCTGGCGGCCACCAGCCGACGCCTCAGCTCCGAGACATTGCCCCCGCCTCGCCCAGCAGCTCCCATACCTCGTCCGACACCACGTATCCCTGCCGGGCCGGCGCCTCCGGCCGCCCCGTCGCCTTCGCCTGCTCCAGCCAGCGCCAGACCGTACGCTCCGAAACACCCACCGTCTCAGCGACCGCACGCACATGCCGCGTGGCCAGCTCCCCCGCCTGCTGCCGCTCCAGCAGACGACGCACCACCAACCCCCTGGGCAGCACAGGCCCACGACCGGCCCTTACCTCTTGGTCCATCCCACGATCACACCGACCGGGCCCACCTCACCGCATAAGAACTAACGAACCTGAGACACCATCAGCCGCAATGCGATAAAGCCCCATTACAGCGATCCCACCCATCAACCTCTCGCCTTATGACAGTGCCAGCCCTCCCTTCAACACCCCCCTGACCAGCACCAATGAACCAACCACCCGACCACCAACACCGACTCTCATCACCACCGACTACAAACCGAGAGGCCGCACACGGCCCCGCACTCTCTGCCAGGACATCCGCATCACCATCCCGCTGACGCCCACCCACTGCCGCCCCACCGCCCACTCACACTCCGGGCCGCGCAGCTATGCGGCATCCGTTTCACGAGCAGCGGTCGCGGCGTAGTCGGTCGGGGTCTGGCCGTAGTGCTTGCGGAAGGCGCGCGCGAAGTGGCCGCTGTCGGCGAACTGCCAGCGGGCGGCTATCTCCGTGACGGTCAGGCGCCGGTGCGGTGCGACGAGCGCGCGGCATGCCTCCTCGAGGCGGCGGCGCCGGATGTAGGTGCTCAGCGGCCCGTCTTCCCTGGCGAAGGCCCGTTGGAGCGTACGCGGGGAGACGTTCAGCTCCCGGGCGAGAGCCGAGGGGGACAGGGCGGGGTCGGTGAGCCGGCGGTCGGCCAGGTCTCGCGCGGCTTGGGCCAGGGCCGGCGCCAACAGGGGCTCCACGTCGTCCAGGCCGCCGACGGCGGCGGCCCGGGCCAACTCGGCCAGGGTGCTGCGGGCGGCGTCGGCCCCGGCCGGCCCGAGACGGTCCAGCATCCGGCCCACCATGGCGGCATGCGCCGTCAGCAGCCGCACCTCAGCGGTGTCGGCCGGACCGGAGGCCGGCCCGCCCCGCCCGAGCCGCACCTCCGCGGCGGGCAGGACGAGTACCTGCACGACGGTGCGTGGCGCGGCGGAGAAGTGGGACAGCCTTCCCCTCTGCACCAGCAGGCGGCCGGCCGGTGCCGTGTGCTCGGCTCCGTTCGGCTCGCCGAACCGCCAGGCTCCCCGGTGGACGATCCACAGGCGTACGTGATCGTCGGCCCCCACCCGTCGGCCCCCTGTCCGCAGGGCCGCCGCGGTCTGGAAGCGGTTGAACATCATGTCCCGCACCCAAAACCCGCGGGAGCGCGCCGAGAAACCGGACACGGTCGTGCGGCGGAAGGAGGCCAGAGCGAAGGTGTCACCCATCCGGCTGCGCCACTGGTGTGCGAAGACGCTGAAGGCGTTCGCGCCGCTCACGTCAGCCGAGAACGTACCGCTCATCGTTGTCGCGAATCTCCCGTTCGAACTGACGCACCGGTCCAAGGCGCCGGGACCACACGCTTCCTACCCTTGTTCCGGCATACATCGAAGAGCCGGCATCCGCGGTCTGGAATGTCGATACAAGGGTAACGAGGTGGCGCAATTGAGCACGCTCGCGATCGTGGGCGCAGGCCCGCAACTCGGGCGCGCGATCGGCCGGCGGTTCGCCGCCCAAGGAGTCGACGTGGCGCTGATCGCCCGCAGCCGCACGACGCTGCAGGCAGTGGCCGACGAACTGTCCCACACGGGCGTGCGGGCCGAGGCGTTCCCCGCCGACGTGACCGACCGTCCCGCCCTGCACGCCGCGCTCACCCAGGCCGAGGAACGGCTGGGACCGATCGACATACTCGAGTACTCGCCCGCACCGTCCCCGGCCGACCTGCGCCGGGCACCGCTGGTCGAGGCCACGAAGGTCACCGTCGACTCGGTCCTGGCCCAGCTGGACCTCTATCTGCTCGGAGGCGTGGCGGCGGTGCAGCACGTCCTGCCCGGCATGCTGGAGCGCGGCACGGGCACGATCCTGGTCAGCAGCGGAGCGGGATCGGGGCCGGTGATCGCCCCGCCGGTGGCGAACGTCCAGATCGCCACCGGCGGGATGCGCAACTGGATCCTCAACCTGCACGCGGCGCTCTCCGGCACCGGCGTCTACGCCGCGCACGTGGCGATCGCCGCCTACATCGGCCAAGGGGGCCACGCCTCCCAGCCGCAGACGATCGCCGACGCCTACTGGCGGCTGCACACCGGGCGCACCGAAGCCGAGCTGGTCATCCACGACCTGCCGAACGACTACCTGGACCGGGGACTGGCCGACAAGTTCACCGAGTCCTGAGCCGCCGGCGGCTGCCCGGCCCCAGCACGCACAGGGCGGTGGCGCCCGTCCGGCCGTCCGGCCGTCCACGGCGGCACTGCCGTGGACGTCCTGCCCGGAGACACAGGGGCCCGAGCCGGCCGTCCACGGCGGCGGTGCCGTGGACGTCCTGCCCGGTGGCACAGGGGCCCGGGCCGGGCCGATTCCCGCCGGCAGCCGCCGCTCCACTGCCCGGCACAGACACGGTTCACGCCAGCCCCGCGACCCGGGAGATCGCGGCACTCGCCCTGCGCAGCGCCGTCACGGCCGCGGTCCGGGGCCCGCCCTCATCGGGTGCGACCCATGACAACGCGCCCAGAGCATTGCCGCGGCGGTCCAGGATCGGGGCGGCGACCGTCGACATGGCCGTGGGCCCACGGCGCAGCGGGTTGGGCACCGTCACGGCACAGACACCGTCCGCACGAACGGTGGCCAAAAGCCGGCGGACACAGGGCGCATCGTCCGCGCCCGCCAGCACCTGCTTCCGGATGCTCCCCGGGGCGTGCGCCAGCAGGGCAATCCCGATACCCGTCCCGACGAGAGGCAGGCGCCCCCCGACCCGGTACTTGACCGCCGCCGCGTCCCGTGCGGACAGCCGCTCGACCAGAACGGCCTCGCCGCCGTCACGCACGGCCAGGAGGATGTGCTGGCCGGTGACCCGGTGCAGGTCCTGCATGAACGGCAGCGCGGCGGCGCGCAGTCCGTGGCCGCGGGGCGCCAGCGAGGCGATCTCGAGCAGTTGCAGGCCCACGACGAAGTCGCCGTTGCCGAGGCGTTCAAGGGCCCCCACATCCGTCAGCTGGGCCGCGATCCGGGACGTCGTGCTCTTCGGAAGACCCGCCCGGGCCGCGAGTGTGTGAAGCGCCAGAGTCTCGCCGGCCTCGCTGAAACAACCCAGCACCCGAAACGCCCGCTCCAGGACCGGCTCACCACGCAACGGCCTGCCCCCACGCCGGACTTGTACCGGCGTTCCACTCATCGAAACCGCCGGTGCGCATCGACTGCCACGCTCCGAATAATAGCCCCGAGACGCGCCCACCCGCTGACAGCAGACACCGGCCCAGACCACCGCCCCGGCACACCGGCACACCGGCACCGGTGGTCAGGACCGGGCCGAAGGAAACGCCGTCCACCCGTCACGACAGGCAGCACACACCGAGGAGAACACCAACATGACCAGCCCCGCCCTACGCGACGTCCACATCCCGCACGCCTATGCCGAACAGCAGGCCGACCTCGGCGAGATCACCATGAACTACGCCCAGGCCGGCGACCCCGCACGGCCCGCCCTGCTGCTCATCCCCGAGCAGACAGGATCCTGGTGGTCGTACGAGGAGGCGATGGGCCTGCTCGCGGAACACTTCCACGTCTACGCCGTCGACCTGCGCGGCCAGGGCCGCAGCAGCTGGACCCCGAAACGGTACAGCCTCGACAACTTCGGCAACGACCTGGCCCGGTTCATCACCCTGGTGGTGAAACGGCCCGTCATCGCCGCGGGCAACTCCTCCGGCGGCGTCCTCGCCGCATGGCTGTCGGCATACTCCATGCCCGGTCAGCTCCGGGGCGCCCTGTGCGAGGACCCGCCGTTCTTCGCATCCGAACTCCTGCCCGCACACGGCCACTCGGTCCGCCACGGGGCGGGACCGGTATTCGAACTCTTCCGCACATATCTCGGCGACCAGTGGAGCGTGGGCGACTGGGACGGGTACTGCCGCGCGGCCGGCGCCTCCGCCTCACCCATGGCACAGTCCTTCGTGGCGGACAGAATCCCGCAGCACCTCAAGGAGTACGACCCGGAATGGGCCCGGGCCTTCTACGAGGGAACCGTCGGCCTGAACTGCCCCCACGAACGCATGCTGACCCAGGTCAAAACACCGGTGCTCCTCACCCACCACATGCGCGGCACCGACCCGCGCACCGGAAACCTCCTCGGAGCACTCTCCGACGAACAGGCCGCACACGCCAAGCGGTTGATGGACTCGGCAGGGGCGAATGTCCACTACGAATCCGTACCCGAGGCATCACACACGATGCACCAGTCCGACCCGGCACGCTACACCGAAATCCTCACACGATGGGCGGCCACACTCGCCCCGTGACCAGGCACCGCACGAACAGGCACAGCCGGGCCCCGAGCACACGAACTCCACACCGGCCGGCGGGCAGGCACGCCCGACCAAGCCCCCCGGCCGCCTGGCCGCCTCAGACCCGCAGCCAGGAAGCAGCAGAACTCCCCGGCACCAGCCCGCAGGCGAACTCCGCCCTCTCCTTAAAACCCGCGCGTCAGCCCGACCCGCACACGTAGCACGCCAAAACGAACTCGACCACAAAGCCCCCCCCCACCTCCGCATCCGCATCCGGGTCTCCCAACGGCCCCAACCCCACCTAAGACTTGTCCCGCAATGATCACGCAGGAGGGCGTCGCTGCCGGTTGCCAGCCGGCTGCGGAGTCAGTCAAGGCTGCTCGCCCATGCCGTCAGCGCGGCGAAGTCGTCGATGGCGAGGCCGTGTCGTGGGTCGATCCGGTGTAGTAGGGCGGGACCATCGTGGTGTTCCTTCACCCAGGAACGATCCGCCTCTGTGATCTCGTCGTCGATCCAGGCGAACGCACGGCCTGTCACCCAGGCGACGATCTCAGGCGTCTTCCAGAACACACCGTTCCCGGGCTCGGGCCGCGGCGAGGGCCAAGGGATGAAGGGCAGCTCGGGCAATCCCAGGACTGGCGCGACGAAGGCGTTGGCTTCTTCCTCCCACGTCGTCGCCCACACCAGGTCAAGGGGAAGTGCCTCCAGCGCCGGGCCGTGATCCGGGTTGAGCCACACCCGCAGCGGCTTCACCGGCTTGTTAGGCAGTCCCCAGTCAGTCAGCCGGCGCCGCTCAGCGGCCTCCCACCGAGGCGTCAGCAAGCGGTGCGTCTGATAGCCCTCGGGCCGACGGTGCGGCTTCGCTGCATACGGGTTCAGCGGTCCATCCACATCCACCAACAGCACCGGGCGCACCAGCTCATCCCCCTTGGTCCTGCGTCGCACCGTACCGGCCGGTGAAGAGACCGCCCAACAGAATTCTGGCCGGTGCTGGTCTACGCAACTCTGGCTCCGGGGTAGAGGGACAATCTTGACGTGTCAGCAGTGATCACGGCGTCGCAGCCGTCCTGGATAGGCCCGTTCACAGGGCTGAGCCCGCGCTGCTTCGGCAAGCTGGTGAACGCCTTGCGCCGTGAGGGGGCGGACGCGGTCCGCCGAGGCCGGCCGTGGAGCCTTCCCCTGGAGGACCCAGTCCTGCTCGTCGCGGCTTACTGGCGCACGAACTTGCCACTGCGCCAGCTCGCGCCGCTGTTCGGGATCTCGAAGTCTGCGGCCGACCGGATCATCGACCGCCTCGCACCGCTCCTCGCGCTGCGGCCGCGCCCTCGGTTCCGCAAGGGCACCGTGCTCATCGTGGACGGCACCTTGGTTCCCACGCGTGACCATGCGGTGGCCGAGCAGTCGAAGAACTACCGGTACTCCACCAACCACCAGGTCGTCACCGACGCCGATACACGGCTGATCGTCGCGGTCGGCAAACCTCTGCCCGGCAACCGCAACGACTGCAGGGCATGGGAGCTCTCCGGAGCGAAGGGCTCCGTCGGCACCGCCACGGTGATCGCTGACGGCGGCTACCGCGGCACTGGCCTGGTGATCCCACACCGCCGCGAACCAGGCCCGGCCCAGCTCCCGGCCTGGAAGGAGGAGCACAACCGCTCACACCGCAAGGTCCCTGCCCGCATCGAGCACGCCTTAGCCCGCATGAAGAGCTGGAAGATCCTCCGCGACTGCCGCCTGAAGGGAGACGGCATTCACTACGCCATGCTGGGCATAGCCCGCCTGCACAACCTTGCGCTCGCCGGATAGACCGGCCCGACGGCGTTCCCCGCATGCTGACCGTGTCGGCTCAGTTGATCATTGCGGAACAGCCTTTAGCGCACGACCTCGAGCAGAGCATCAAAGTGGCTGCCCCCACAGCAGCAGGAAACCCCGCCGCAGAACATCCGGATCACCCTGTCCCGTACCAGCACAACGACCCCACAGGACAGACATCGGCCATGTGAGAAACCGCCGCCCCGCCCCCGCGTCACAGGAAGCACCACCACCCGCCCGGCACCCACGAAGCCGTTGCACTCAACCATGAACGTCCAGCCACCGACCAGGACCACCCCCACCGGCTGGACCTCCCCGAAAACCCGGCCCACCAGGCAATACCACCCGAGCGTCCACCCGCACAGCACACACAGCCGTCACCCCCGCCCCGACAGTGCCCCGCAGAACCACCAGCACCCCCAGGAACTCCCACAGCAAAACAGACCGCACATACCTTGAAACAACACAACCCCTCAAAACCGCCCCCAACACCAAAACACCCGCATAACCGGCCTCCACCCCCCACCAACACACCCCCCTGGCCGCGAACAACACGAAGAGAAGAACGAGAAAGACACCCCACCCACTCCACCCCCGACCCCACCCCGAAGACACCGCACACGACAACCACCACACACCCCCCAAAAAGCCCCGCCGGCCGACCACAGCCAGCGCCGTTCATAGACCGTCTTCCACGGCCCGAAACGTTCCGGAAGGTCACGCCACTGCATCCAGTCCGAATCCGGTGCGCAATCCCGTCGATTACCTGCCGGTGATTCCGCCACCGGCCGCAACGTCCGTTGCTGACCGGCATGAACGGACGCAGCCGTTCCCACTCGGCATCACTCAGATCACGCCGCCCCATACCCACATCAACGACCGGACGTGGAACAGCCACATGATCCGCAAGGCAGGCTAGGAGTCCATAGCCACTACGATGTATAGCGACTCGTCTAGGAAGACGGTACTCAGGCGGGGCCGGACGCCGGTCTCGGTCCCTTCCGCAGTCGGCGCCAGGACGTTACTCCGAAACAAGGCCTGGTTTCCGCGGGGACCTCGAGCCAGGCTAGACCGGTCCGCCACACGTTCATTACGCGGACAAATGGCACGCGATACGGAACACGCAGCGGACCGAGACAGCGGTGGGACCGTTCTAGAGCAGGCGACAACAGCGGATCAAGCCGCTCCTATAGGTCGTCAGGAACAAGACCAGCACGCACCCCGGACACAATGCAGTCAAGCTCGTCGACACAAAACCGGCAGCTCAACAAATTTTGAGACGATCAGTCAGTCGAGTGGCCAATTTGTTAGCTTCATTGGATTCAGCATGAGCCACACGTTCGTAACGCATTCACCACTGACGTCAAATGTGGCCATACCGTATCGGCGCTCTCCATTTCGAAGAATGTATCCGAGACCGTCAGCTGTTTCGCGTCGTTCAAGGCGGAGGGCGGGCTGTTTTCGCATCACTCCCATGAACCACCGGGCTACGTTATTCGACCCATGGATGACCTGAGGCGCCGCATTGACGAAGCCACCCCCGTCTACTCGTAGTTCGACGCCTGGAGCCAACACGCGGAGCAGGGCCTCGATGTCCCCTCCGACAGCTGCATCACGGAAGGCCCGAACAACCTCATCGTGCTGGTGCGAAGAAACCCATGCACGTCTTCCTCGTCGAACGTGGCGGCGCGCGGACGTTGCCAATTGCCTTGTTGCTGCCGCTGAACGATCTACGACACCAGCAATCTCGTCAAACGGGACGCCGAATACGTCATGCAGCACGAACGTCACTCGCTCCGCTGGGGTCATTGCTTCGAGAACCGTCAGTAGTGCCATGCTGACGGCATCATCTAGGGTGACACGATCGAGTGGATCAGCAGCAAGACTGCTGGAGTTCAGTGGCACCTTCGCTGTGTCTGCAAAAAGGTCAGCCGGAACCGGCTCCGGTAGCCATTGCCCGACGTACATCTCCCGTCGTGCTCGCGCGGAACCCAGCAAGTCGAGTGAGATGCGGCTGGCAACTCGAATCAGCCATGCTGCAGGCACGGCAATTTTGTTGCGTTCCTCGGGATCGAGACGGTACCACCTGACATATGTCTCTTGTACGACGTCCTCGGCATCGGCCAGAGTGCCCATCATGCGAAAGGCCAGCGACAGCAGACGATGCCGCTCTGCCATGACTGAATCGAGGGCTGTTGATTCATCACGCTCGATTCCTCCGAACTCGGCGGATTCCGCAGGAACATCTTCCGGCATGGGGCACCTTTCCCATTGGAGCGCAGCACGCCCAGCCTTCTGCCTGGCGCTCATGCGTTCCTCCTCCGTTCACTATCGCATTCAGGCGGTGGGAATCCCTGTGATTGGGTACCGCACAGTGCCTGCCCGGTACGCGCCGCGCGGAACCATGACATCGAGTGCCCCTTCCGCGTCCATGGTCACAACCTCACGATCATCTCCGCGGTCAGCCAAAGTGGCACGGAAGAGGTCGTCGTGGTAGAAGCGGTCGGGTCCAGCGATCTCGACCTCGCTTCCTGGTTCCAGCGTCGTGGCTGCCTCGGCGAGCAGCTCGATCACTTCGTCCAGCTCGACGGGCTGGATGAATGATCTTGGAGCAAGAACTTTGCCGTCCACGGTGTGCTGGTCAATGAGAACAGGAATGTAGCTCTGGAACTGGGTGGCCCGAATGATGGTGGCGGGGATCGAAGCGGATCGCACGGCCCTTTCCTGCGCCACCTTGCCGAGGTAGTACCCGATCTCAGACGCGTCCCCTTGCCCAACGCCGACAATGGAGAGCACGATGTGATGACGCACGCCTGCACGTTGTCCCTCCGCGGTCAGGTTGTTGATCGCTCCCTCGAAGAACGAGATTGCACCCTCCGCATCAAAGCGGGGGGTGTTGAGGACGTTGACGATGGTGTCGACTCCGACGAGCGCCTCGGTCAGCCCTTTGCCCGAGATGACGTCGATCCCGTCCTCAAGCCCTCCCGAGACCACCTCAATGCCCTTGGTCTCCAGGTTGTCAGCAAGGAGGGACCCCACTCGGCCGCGCCCACCAGCGATGAAAACCTTCATTTCCGCACTCCGTTCCGGGGCACCAGTCGCTGCCCTCAGCAACATGACGACGCAGGCCGGAGGAATGTGAGGTTGCGAGACAGATTCTCATCGCCCGCCTGATGGAGGTGTGCAGACGACCGGGCGACCAACTGGCTCGAGCCCGCCAGAGCAGTAGCCACCCGCTACGACAAGCGCGGCTACGTCTTCCTCGGGATCACGACCGCCGAAGCCCCATCATCTGGCTCTGTGCATGATCAGACGGACAAGTCATGACAAAATACGTCCGTCACGACAGCGGCCGTTACCTGGACAGCTGGTACCAGCGGCTGCGGGACGCCTACCTGGCCACGATGGCAGACCTCGGCGTCGGTGCCGACCTCGCCCCGGACGACTTCCTCACCGCGATGAACGGCTGGAAGGGCCGTGACCTGGAGCTGGCGATCGTCGTCTCGGCGGTCAAGGCGACGGTCAAGGGCGGCCTGGGCAAGCTCCGCGAGCGCCCCCGGGGCGAGGGCTGGAAACCCGGGCAGCCGTGGCGCGCCCTGGCCCGCCCGACGTGGCGGCCGGACATCCGGGCGGCGGTCATCTCCCGCACCCGCACCAACCTGCACCGCAAGATCGTCAAGTACGCGGCGTTCACCGGCCGGTACCCGGTCGCGATCCTGTCCGACTGCGTCGTCTACGCGGCAGGCGGCGAGAGCCCGTTGGACTTTCTGCCCTACCGGGAGGGCAAGCCGCTGCCCGGTGGCTTCAAGCACGGTATCAACCCGGGCCTGGTCAAGCACGAGGGCACCCAGACCGTGCTGTGGGGTGAGGAGGTCCGCGAGCGTTTCAACGCACCGGAACTCAACCTCGCCCGGTACATCAAGGACGGCATCGTCACCAACGTCGACAGCGGAGAGTAGGAGTGGGCCACGATGAGCCTGTTCGGGGACGGTCTCGACCGCGCCGTACAAGGGGCGTTCACCCGTCCCATCCCCAAGTCGGCCGGCGCGCAGATGCGCTACCTGGTCAAACAGCTCAAAGGCACCCGTGCCGTGGCCGGCCTGCTCGGCGTCTCGCAGCGCACCGTCGAGCGGTACGTGAAGGACCAGATCCGCCGCCCGCGCGCCGACCTCGCACGGCGCCTGGAGGACGCCGTACGCGCCCGCTGGCAGCCCCGCATCCGCGCCCAGGCCCGCAAGCAGGCCGCCACCAGCACCGGCCTGGTCCTCGACACCCGCGCCCGCTTCGGCTTCACCGCCGCCCCCGGCACCACCGACGACGCCCGCATCCGCCACCTCACCCTCGCCCTGCCCCCACACCACGCCGCACGCGGGCCGCGCCCTCAGTTCGATCAACGACACCATCGGGACCGATGCCTCAACCGTCACAACTCTCCGCATGAGGGTGAGTCGGCGGTCGTGGTCGGCGGACCTCACATGTCACCGGGCCGGACAGAGTGCCGCTCGCTCCGGCTCGGCTTCATGGTCGTGTTGTCAGCGGAGGGCTCGCTGGTCGTAGGCGTGCTGACGCGCTTGGATCTCGGAGGCGTTCGCGACGGTCCAGTCGTAGAGGTGGGCGAACGGCTCGCGCAGGGATTCGCCGAGGGAGGTCAGCGAGTATTCGACGCCGACCGGCGAGGTCGGCAGCACGCGGCGCTCGACCATCCCGTTGCGTTCGAGCCGGCGCAAGGTCTGCGTGAGGACGCGTTGCGTGATGCCCTCAAGGCGGCGCTTGATCTCGTTGAACCGGCGTGGTTCGGCCAGGACCGCCATTACCATCATCGACCACTTGTCGGCGATCTGATCGAGGATCGGCCGGCTCGGACAGTCGGACCGAAACGTGATGTCGTGCTCAGTGACGGCCCGGTAGACGGCCTCAGAAGTGGCCATGGCAGTATCCTCCACGATCCCTGGGATGTCTGAAGTGCGTTATTGACGCAGGTCAGAGACAGTTTCACAGTAGGTATACATCAGGAACCAGAGTCTTGTCAGATACCTAGGAGAAACGTCATGGGCCACGACGCCTACCAGACCTTGCGGGTCAGCCAGAAGGACGGAGTCGCGCACGTCACGATCGACAACCCGCCGGTCAACGTCCTCAGCGTCGCGGTCATGACCGATGTGCGGCGCCTGCTCACCACGCTGGCCGGCGACGACACCGTACGCGTGATCGTGTTCGACAGCGCGGACCCGGACTTCTTCCTCGCCCACGTCGACATGACCACCACCCCGGACGCCCTCGCCGGACTCATGGCCGACCTGCCGGACGGCGTCAACGTCTTCCAAGCCGTCGGGGAGCAGCTACGCCGACAGCCCCAGGTGACCATCGTCAAGCTCGCAGGCAAGGCGCGCGGCGGCGGAGCCGAATTCGTCGTGGCCGCGGACATGGCGTTCGCGGCGATCGGCAAGTCCGGTCTCGGCCAGATCGAAGCCCTCATGGGCATCGTCCCCGGCGGCGGGGCCACGCAGTACCTCACCGAGCGCGTCGGCCGTAACCGTGCCTTGGAGATCGTGCTCGGCGCCGATCTGATGGACGCCGAGACCGCCGAGCGCTATGGCTGGGTCAACCGAGCCGTCCCCGCCGGCCAGCTCGACGAGTTCGTCGACCGCCTCGCCGGTAACATCGCCGAATTGCCCGACGGCGTCGTCGCGGCCGCCAAACACGCCGTCGCCTCCCGCGATCATTCTGATGGCCTGGCGCGGGAGAACGACGCCTGGGCCGAGCTCGTATTCCGCCCCGCTACAGCACAGCTCATGGGCGCCGGGCTCGCCAACGGCGCCCAGACCCGGGACGGCGAACAGGACCTCGAGGGTCTGTTCCGCGGTCTCGCCGGGTAGCTGAATGTGCACCTATGACAAGTCGAATGCCTTGCCGGTGACTGAAGCACTCCGGGTATGACGGAGGCTCGATTCCCTGAGAGGATCCAGTCATGGCCCGCACCCTTACCCTGACGAGCTGAAGTCAGCAAGAGGTGACTCTCCAGGGTGCGAAGCAGACCCCGGCCCGCTCCTGCGCTGGTCGTCCCGGTCGCCGGCCGAAATCTTGGCGGCACCCCCAACTGGTGGCTCTGCAGTTTGCGCTGACCGACGACCTGATATACCCGGTCTCGTCACGCCGAGTACGGGCCGACGCTTTCCTACGAGCTGCGGCACACCGTTGCGCGTCTCCGGCTGGCTCGCCGCGTGGACTCCGCAACGGTGCAAGCGTGGTGCGGGCACGAGTCGATCGCGACCACCCATCGGTACCTGCCGGCGCCGTACCTCGTCAGACGCCGGACTCGTTGCGGACCACAGGCGTCGGCAGCATGACCGATGTGCTGGGGCGGATGCGCTGTGCCCGCACCCGCAGGACGCGGAAGCCCTGCATGGCGGCTTCGGTACCCAGGGCTGTCAGCAGGTGGGTCTTGGCGGTGCCGAAGTCGCCGATCAGGCAGAGCGGCTCGGGATCGTCTGTGGAGGCGTGCCTTGCTGGACCGGGCAACGATCGTGAAGGTTGTGGCGTCCGTAGGAGTGTGACCCGGCCCGGCACAGCGCCGGGTCTGTTGGGGGCTTTGGTGGAGAAGGACGTGGAGCGGGAACAAGACGCGGAGGCGGCGCCGAACGTGTACGAGCGGATCCTCGCAGAGGACCGCAGGGTGATACGGGAGGCACTGCGTACCAGCCGCGGTGGGGCGCACTTCGGATTGGTGCTGACCTTCTTGGCACTCGGTGCGGTCGGGTACTTCAACGGCCCGAGATGGCCCTTGATCATCGGCGGCGTGTTCGCCGTCTGGTTCGCGCTGGCCTTCGCCGTCGTCCGCCGACGTGGAGGTCGGGGCTGGAAGGCGGTGGAACGGGCATACATCGCGACCTTCGGCTGGGCCGAGTGGCTCTGACCTGACGGCCTCGGACCCGGCGGCGCCGACGCCCTCGAAGTCGCTCAGGCGGTGGGTGGCGAGGAGGTGAATCGTGCCGGTCGCGCGGGACAGGCGCAGGTCGGCGTCGATCTTCCTGACCTGGGAGGCCCCGCCGGATCGCATCTGCCGCCACCAACGCGGGCCGGCCGGAGCGCGCGGTGGAACCGCGGCGTGCTGTACGCCGACGCGTCGGCGCTGGGCGAGCACACGACCCGGACCGATGCCACCGCATGGCGGCCCACCTCGATGCCCGGACCGCCCGCATCCGCCAACTCCCGGGCTCCGAGGGCTCTACAGGCCCTGGGGAATACGAATGGCCAGCTTGCCAGCCTCAAGGATCCGGGCGGCCGCATATGGGAGATCGCACCGTGACCCCAAGCCTCGTTGCGTGCGGTTCGGGGCGGTCAGGCCGGTGTTGGTGCAGGTGCCGTCGCCGAGGGCAGCGCACTCGAAGTGCTCGGTCAGACTGGAGCCCCATCAGGCGGGCGCGTCCGCCGTGTTGCGGGCACCAGCCGGGTCGCGGTCACGGACCGGGATGAGAGTGGCGTCCACGATCCAACTGGCGGTCGACGGCATCGGTGGCGGTCCGGGCCCGCTCGGGATCGCACTCGGAGTAGTTGTCCAGTGCCACCAGCGGCTCCCGCGGGCCGGTCAGGGTTCCTATCGTGCCGGGCGCCAATGCCCCGACTCGCCGGGCGGCCCGTTCCGCAGACGGTCGACGCTCACGACGCCCCTCGTCCTCCAGGTGCCCGCGCGGCTTCAACCACCGTCCCTCGTACACCTGTACCACACGTCGGGCTTGCAGTTGCAGGCCATGTACGCCTGAGCCTAAGCTGGTTGGCAAGGCGACTGTGCGATGCGGGGGATGTAACGTGCGCAGGGCAGCAGTGAGGTGTCTGTCTCAAGGGCGGGGGACGCCGTGACGGCACCGCCCGGTGCCCGGAGCCATCCCTCGACTGCCACCCGCCTCAAGGAACTCGCGGGGCCCGAGCTTTACCGCCGCAACGCCTTCCGGCGCACCGGTCTGCCGGCCGTCGCGGCGCTCAGCGACATCAAGAACCGCCGTCGTACGGTGAACACCTGTATCGAGCTGGACATCGAGATCGACGTGCCCGGGGAGTTCCCACCCCGCGAACCGCTCACCGCCGACCAGGCGCGGGCCGCCTTCGAGGATCTCACCGACTCGCAACGGCGCATCGTCGACGAGGTGTTCTGGTTCTGGGGGACGGACTGCTCCGGCTGTCTCTGCCCCGAGTCGGTGCACCGCAACCACGACGACGCGGTACGCGCGCACGTGCGCGCCCTGGATGCCGAACTGTCCGACCCAGGACAGCCGCCGGACACCGAGGCGGCCCGGCAACGGAACGAGGAGTGGGCCGAAGCCGCTTCGCAGTGGAGACTGTTACTGCGCCGCGCGCCCTTCTGGGAGCACCTGCGGACTCGGTTACAGGCCCTGGACGACCGGCGGCTGGACGAATCGGTCATCGATCTGCTGCGCGGCGCAGTGCCCCGCACCCTGGTCGCGCCGGTCGTGCACCTCGCGGTCGCCGACGGCGCACCGGAGCGCCTGGTCCAGCAGTGCCTCAAGTGGTCCGACGTGGGTCGACACGCGCTGGACGACGCCCTCGACGACATCCTCTCCCCCCGCTACGCGGCGCTGAGCCCGCACATCCAACGGGCCCACGAACACACGGTCGCCGGACGCCCGAGCGCAGCCGAGTCCCTGCTGCTGGAGCACGTGGTACCGGCCCTGGAGCGTTTGGAGCCGTTCGAGGGGCGTACGTCCACGCACCGCGCCGCGGCCCGGCGGCGGACCGACGCTGTCCGGGACGCCACCGCCGTACAGCTCGCCAACAGCGCTTACAAGACGTTGGAGTTGGGGCAGGTCACGGCGTTGTCACCTGGGTGGGCGGTCGGCCGCCTGGAGCGGGCGCGGCGGTTCGCCACCCGCCCGGACACCCAGGAGGGTATCGACCAGGCGCTGTCGCTGGTCCGGGCCGCCCGCTCCGCGGGCCTGGGCTTGGGTCTCGGTACGGGCCCCGGTATGCGGTCCACCCCGCCCGGTGCGCGCAGCCGGCCGCGCCCGGCACCGCCGCCCGCCACACGCCGGCCCGCTTCACCGGGGCCGAGACCCCAGCCCGGCCGCCCCCGGTCGGCCACGCCGGCAAGGCCGCGCCGTGACCTCCCGTCGGCGCTCACGGTGGTCACCGTGCTGACCGGCGTGATCGTGTTCGTGGTCCTGATGTCCCTGAGCGTGTCGGCGCCGCTGCCGTACGCCCTGTTCGCCATGGGCGCGGTGCAGCTGATCGGCGGGGGCATACGCACATTCCGCGACCGCCGTCCGACCGATCGCCCGCTGGGACGCCGCTGAGAGGCCGTCATGAAACATGTGCTGCGCCGTGTACGGGGTTCCCTGCGGCAGGGGCGCCACCACCGCGCCTTCCGTATCCCGCCGCCGCGATGGAGTCCGGACCAGCAGCGGGCGCTGCGGCGGCTCGCACAGGAGACGCCACCGCTGGACGCGTCCCCGCCGGTCACGGCAGAGCCGGAGACAGCGTCCACCGCACCGATCGAGGCGGCCGAACTGGTCCGTGTCGCCACGTACTTGTGGCGGGCACGCAAGAGGCTCGATGGCCCCGGGGACCCCGAACCCAAGGGCGTCCGGCAGGCGGGACGGCACGTCGGCACGGCGCTCACCCTGCTCGACGAGACGGGACTGGTCGTCCAGGACCATGACGGGGCGCCGTTCCACTCCGGGCTGTCCCTGGAGGTGCTGGGCTTCGTGGACGACCCCGCGCTGGGCGAGGGGAGCGGGGAGTACGTCAAGGAGACCCTGGAGCCCTGTGTCTACGTCCATGACCGCCGTGTCCAGACGGGAAAGGTGATCGTCCGCCGGCCCGCCGCCGTGTCCCAGGACCGGCCCGCCCCTGCGGAGCCCGACCCCTTTGGACACGACCACCAGGAGAACGATGATGCGTGAGACCGTCGACTTCGGCATCGACCTCGGCACCACCACCAGCGCCATCGCCGTGGCTGAGAACGGCTCGGTACGGGTGATCAAGAACGTCCACGACTGGGACGTCACCCCCTCGGCGGTCTGGATGCCCAAGCCCGGTGAAGTGCATGTGGGCGGCAAGGCCAAACAGCGGGTCGAGTCCGATCCCGCCAACGCCCACGCCGAATTCAAGTTGGAGATGGGCGTCGCAGGCGCTGAACGCCACTTCGCGAGAGCCGATGTGTCCCTGACCCCGGAGCAGCTGTCCGCCGAGGTCCTCAAGTCACTGCGGGCCGACGCGGCCTCGCACTGCGGCGAGCCACCCGGGGCCGCCGTCATCACCGTCCCCGCCGCGTTCGCGCTCCACCAGAGCTCGGCGACCGGTCGGGCGGCGGAGCTGGCCGGACTCGGCAAGCATTGCCCGCTGGTCCAGGAGCCCACGGCGGCCGCCATCGCCTACGGGTACCAGGATGCCTCGGACCGCGCCTACTGGCTGGTGTTCGACTTCGGCGGCGGCACTTTCGACGCCGCGATCGTCAGCAAGCGGGACGGCGACCTGCAGGTCCTCAACCACGCCGGCGACCCCCACCTGGGTGGCAAGGTCATCGACTGGGCGCTGGTCGAGCGGCTGCTGGTGCCCGCGGTCGTCCGTGACCTGGGGCTGGCGGACTTCACCCGAGACAACAAGCGGTGGACGGCCAACTTCGCCAAGCTCAAGTGGGCCGCCGAGAGCGCCAAGATCGAGCTGTCCAGGCGGGAGTCCGCTTCGGTGGACGTCGAGCTCGACACCGGCTCCGGCGGCACCGAACCCTTCGAGTACACCCTTACGCGCGGCGCCCTGGAGGACATCACCACGCCCTACTACACCCGCGCCGTCAACCGCTGCCGCGACGCGCTCACCGAGGGCAATCTCCGCCCCGACGACATCGACCGGCTCCTGCTGGTGGGCGGCGCCACGCTCGCTCCGGGGCTGCGCGAGCACCTCGCCGACCCGCGGCACGGCCTCGGCATCGAGGTGGACCACAGTCAGGACGCGACGACGGTCGTGGCGCGCGGCGCGGCCGTGTTCGCCGGCACGGTCCGGGTCAAGGACCGGGTGCCCCGCCCCGCCAAGGCCGGGGAGTTCACCGTCGACCTGCACTACGAGCCGCGCGTCACCACCACCAACCCCCCGGTCGGCGGGGTGCTGCACAGCGTCGAGGACGTCGACTGGACGCGCTACTCGGTGGTGCTGGCGAACCCACAGGGCAAGCCGCCGTTTGTCAGCCCGAAGGTCGCCGTACGCCCGGACGGGAAGTTCGTCACCGACGTGAGCATCGACGCGCACGCCGCCTCGGCCTTCACCGTCCAGCTGACGGACGCGGACGGCGTGGCACAGCGGCTGTCCCCGGACACCCTGACCTTCACGCACAGCGATCTGGAGACCCCCGGCGAGGTGCTCACCCAGTCCCTGGGCATCGGCACGGCCGATGGCGGCTTCGACGCCGTACTGCGCAAGGGAACCCAGTTGCCGACGCGCAATACGCAGGTGTTCCGGACGAGTATCCCGCTCAGCCACTCCGCACCCGACGCGGTCATCAGGATCCCAGTGGCCGAGGGCGAGCAGTCCCGCGCCGAACGCAACCACTCCGTGGGCGAGTTGGTCATCCGGCGACGGGACGTCACGATCGATCTGCCGGCCGGCAGCGAGGTCGTGGTGACTTTCGAGGCCGACGCCTCCCGGCGCATCACCGTGATCGCCGACGTCTCGCTGGTGGACACGCAGTTCGAGGCAGAGGTCGACCTGTCCGGAGTACGACCACCGGAGCAGGTGGTGCTGGAGCAGCGCCTGGGCGGGGTACGGCAGCGACTCGCGGAGCTGCAGATCAGGGTGGCGCAGGCGGGTTCGCCGGCCGCCGGGGCGCGGCTGGCCAAGCTCGACGGCGAGAAGGTGCTGCCCGAGGTGGAGCGACTGGCGGCCAGGGCCGACTCGGACATCGGGGCGGCTTCGGCGGCCGAGAGCCTTCTGCTCTATCTGGAGAAGGAGCTGGACTCCGCGGAGAAGGAGCTCGACCAGCCCGGGGACGAGCAGGAGTTGCTGGAGCTGCTGCGCATGTGCACCCTGCTCGTCACCGAGAGCGGCAATGCCGAGCTTCGCGCGGAACTTGCGGACCTGCGGGCCCAGGCCGACGAGGCACTGGCGGGCGGCGATCCGGCGGCGCTGGAGCGGGCCAAGGAAGGCGTGGCACAGCTGTACGTCGCGCTGCTGCAGGCCACGGGGCAGTTGGAGGCCGTACAGTTCCGTTCGCTGCGTGCCGTGCGCCACGAGATGTCCTCCCGGGACCAGGCCGACTCCCTGCTCGCACGCGGCGAGCGGGCCCTGCCCGCCAACGACCGTGCCACCCTTGCCGATGTCAACGCCGCTCTGCTCCAGCTGCTGCCGGTGAACACGCAGGTCCAGATCGGCGGCCTGACGAAGGGATGAGCCGGTGACCGAGACCCGACCTCCGACCGATTCCAGCACGTCAACGAGCCCCCTGGGCGCTCCGCGGCGCCCGGACACACCGGATGCCGCGGACACCCCGCTGCACGGCGCTCTGGGCGAGGAACTCCTCCTGGTCCAGGCCCAGTCGGCCGCCCGATCAGGTGACCTTGCGGCGGCGAGGCGGCTGCTGGAGGACGTCACGGGCTCGTCCGCGGCACCCCCCAGGGACGTACTGGATCTGCTGGCCCGTGTCCACGCGCAGTGCGGGGAGTTCGAGGAGGCCGACCGCTGCTGGGAGCGGGTGCAGGCCGCGGACCCGCAGGACCGCGATGCGGCGGCGGGACGCGCCCTGGTCGCCCGGATCCGGTCAGGGCGCAGCCCGGCCCGGCCCCGGGTCGGCAAGGGCGCGCGGCTGGGAGCGGTGGCGCTGGTGGCGGCCTGTGCCGCCTCGTTCGCCGGAGTGGCCCTGGCCGATGCGTTCGACTCCCCTTCGGCGTCGGATTCCACCTCGGCCGAGCAGCGCGCCGACCGGGCCACCGCGCGGGCCGACCGGGCGACACGGCGCGCCGAGAAGCTCGCGGCACGTGTGGCGGAGCTGGAGGACGGTGCCGGACAACGTCGTGGCGAGTTGGCAGCCCAGGTCGCCGGCTTGGACCGCGCGCTGTCCTTCCCGGGGGTGCGCGTCGAGCGGCACACGGGTTCGGTCCGGGTCGTCTTCCAGGAAGCGCTCTTCGTCGGCGGCGAGCAGCTCACGCCTGAAGGCGCTGCCGCACTGGCCGAGTTGGGACGGCGACTGGCGGGGCAGGACGCCACGGTGAAAGTGGTGGGGCATGTGGCCGCCGTGCCCGGTGCCGATGTGAGCGGCGGTTCGCCGCTGGCCCTGTGGCGGGCGATGGTCGCGGTCCGCACGCTGAGCGACCACAGCGGGCGTCCGCTCAGTTCCTTCACCACCGCCGGCGGTGACGCCCGGCACGCTCCTCACCGCGACATCGACCTCAATCGCACGGTCACGTTGACCGTCGCGCCGACTCCATGATGAACACGCGTACGACGGAGGCGAGTGGGGAGAGCCACAGCGCCACGGCGAACCTCGAAGCCATGATGGACGCCGTACTCAGAGCACTGGACGAGCCGCCGGCCCTCGTCCTGGCCTGTCACCGTCTGCTCTCGCTCCTGCCGCAGGCACCGGAGAACACCGGGCTGCGCCGCCTGTCGGCCGCGGCTCAGGGCCTGTACGCCTACGGGCTGACGCGTACCCCGCACGGGGACCCGCAGCGCAACCGCGAACGGGCCCGCGCGGCCCTGCACTCCGGAATCGACACCTACCGGGCTCTGCGGGACGGCGGCGACTTCCAGGACGGCGACGGTCAGTCGGCCCAGGAGTCGTTGCTGACCCGGCTGGAGGGGGTCCCGGCGGCTTCGGCGGTTCCGGCGGCCACTGCGGTTGCGGGCGGACGCCACCTCACCGTTCACGCAGGCCAGCTGACCGACGCGTTCCAGTACGCGGTGCGCGACCTGTGCGGGAGTCCGGACCGGGCGCACGCCGAGTACAGCTATGCCCGCCGCCTGCTCGACGACGTCTCAGAGGACGCCCAGCGCAACACGGAGGCGGCCATCGCCCACCTCCTGGCCTCGGTGCGCGGACACGACAGGGACCGGGAGCCCACCCGCTGGGCCGACGCCCAGCTCCGCCTCGGCACGTGCTACGTCTCCCGTGCGCACGGCGCACGCCGGACCAACCTCGAACGGGCCATCGCCTGCTACGAGTCCGCCCTCGCGGTCCGTGACCACGGCTCGGGCTGGCGACGCTGGCCCACCGCCATGACCCAGCTGGCGCAGGCCTACAGCCACCGCATCGCGGGAAACCATGCCGAGAACACCGAGACCGCTCTCGTCACCTACCAGGATCTGCTCGCCACCCTCACCCCGGAGCTGGATCCCGGCGCCTGGTCGGGCGCCCGGCACGGCATCGGCCTCCTCTACAGTCACCGTGTGCACGGTGACCGGGCCGAGAACCTGGAGCGCGCCATCGGCCACCTCCAGGAGTCACTGCTCCACATCGACGCCGAGTCCGACGCGTACAACTGCGCCCTCACCCACCAGGCCCTGGCCGCCGCCTACGACTACCGGATCACTGGTGCCCGGCCCGCCAACCGCCGACTGGCCATCAGCCATCTGGAGACGGCACTCCGGGGCGCCACCCGGGAGCGCTTCCCGACGCTGTGGGCGTCGCTCAAGACGAATCTCGGGCTGGTCCACGGTGCCGGCGACAGCCCGGGGGCGCCGAACCCGAGGGAGCTGGAGCAGGCGGCCCGGCACCTGGAGGACGCGCTCACGGTCCGCACCCGCGAAGCCATGCCCGTCCCATGGGCCCGGACCACGGACAGGCTGGCGGCCATGTACATCCAGTGGGCGGGGAACGACGCGGCGGAGTACGCCGAGCGGGCCATCGCCATGCTGCACTCGACCTCGGCGGTGCACGACCGGTTGGCCGACCCCGAGGCCTGGGCCCGCAACCGCCTCACCCTCGCGATGGCCCTGCAGCGGCGCACCGAACTGTCCGGGCAGCCCAGCACCGAGGAGCGCGCGGCCCTCTACCGCTCCCTGCTGGCGCACTACTCGGTCGACAACCGCCCGGACGGCTGTATGCACGTCGCCGCCGAACTGGGCCAGGCGCTGGGCGACCTGGGACGCTGGCCCGCCGCAGCCGAGGCCTTCGGTACCGCGCTGGAGGCACTGGAGAGCCTGATCGCCCCCTCGCTCACGGCAGCCTCCCGGACGCACCTCTCCGGATCGGGCACGGTCACGCGCTGGGCGTCCTACGCCATGGCCCGCGACGGCCGGCTCCGGGAAGCGGTGGTGACGCTGGAACGCGGCCGCGCCCGGGCCCTGGGCGAGGCCCTGGACCGGGACCACACGGACCTGGCGGGGCTGCGGAACGGGCATCCGGACCTGTACGCGGCCTATCGCGAGGCCTGCGAACGGCTGCGGCGTGTGCAGGACCGGGACCTCGTCGGCGACCCGGACCTCAGCGGCAGCGAGGCCGACGTCGAGGACGGCGCGTATGACGGCATCGCCGCCGAGGAGGACGGCCCGCCCGAAGACGACCGGGCGCGGGGCACCGCGCTCATCGAGCTCGCCGAGGAGGTCCGCGCCGCCCGCGCCCAACTCACCGGGGTCGTCGAACGCATCCGCGCGATCGACGGCCACGAGGACTTCCTGGACACCCCCGACTGGGAGACCGTCACGGCGGCCGTGGAGCCGGACGCCCCGCTCGCCTACGTCAACACCACGCCGTGGGGAACCCTGACCCTCCTGCTGACCCGCTCCGAGCCGGGCGCCGGCACGGTCGAGATCCATCCCCTGTGGTGCGACGTCACCCAGGACGACATCGATCGCCTGCTGCACCGCTCGTCCTCCGCCGACGCGCTCTACCCGATCGTCAGCGGCTTCCTGATGCGCCAGTACAACCTCGTCCAGACGACCTTCCCGGACGGCTCCTCCGCGCTGACGTCCGGCTATTGGGACGTACCCGGCTCGATCACCCGCACGGGACTCGACGAGGACGGCGGCATCGACATGCTCGGCCGCCGGGTCGTCGCCCGGCTCGCCCGCGCCCTGGCCGGCCTGGGCGCAGGCCGAGTGACCCTGATTCCCTGCGGCACCCTGCTCTCCCTGCCGCTGCACACCGCCTACTACGACGAAGGCCCAGAGCGGCGCTGCCTCCTGAACGACGTCGACGTCGGTTTCGCCGCCTCCGCCCGCGCCGTGCGGCACGCCCGGGACCGCGTCCACCGCACCTGGGGCGCTCCGGCACTGGCCGGGGTCGGCAATCCGCTCCCGCACCCCGCGCCGCTGCGCTTCGCCTCCCTCGAACTGAGCCGTGTCGCCCCACTGTTCGCGACATGTACCACGCTGTACGAGGAGCAGGCGACCAAGCCCGGGGCCCTGCGGGCGGCGTCCGAGGCCACGTACGTCCATCTCGCCTGCCACGGCGCCCTGGAGTTCGGCGGCAACAACCCGACGCTGCAACTGGCGGGCACCGAGGACCTGACGCTGGAGGAGATCGCTCGCGAGCGCCCCTTCGCCGGGGCCCGGCTCGTCGTGCTGTCCGCGTGCCAGAGCGCGGTCGGCTCCCGATCGGGGGCCATCGACGAGGTCGTAGGGCTCCCCACGGCGATCATGTCCGCCGGCACTCCCGGTGTCATCGGCGCCCTCTGGCCGGTCGACGACCTGTCCACGACCCTGCTCATGGAGCGCTTCTACACATTGCACCTGCGCGGCGACGAACGCACCGGCGAAGGCCCCATGCCGCCGATCCGCGCTCTGGCCCGCGCCCAGCTCTGGCTCGCCACGGTCACCTGTGCCGAACTGCACCAGCGCTTTCTGCGCGAGGCGGAGCGCCTGGACACCGACGGACCGGACGTGGATCGGCCGGAACCAGGTGGCACTCCCCCGCACAGCGGCCCGTCCGCCACCGCGACCGCCGCGGCGAGCGCCGCACGATTCGGTCTCGACGACCCCGGAACCCGCCCTTTCTCGAACTCGTTCTACTGGGCCCCCTTCGTCTTCATGGGAGAGTGACCGTGCCCGACGACGCCCAGGCGTTCGTGGACCAGGTCGTCACCGTCGTGCGCACCAACTGGGGCGGCATGCCGGACCACTTCGGGACCGCATGGCCGTCCACCCGCGCCACGATCGAAGATCTGCTGCACCGCATCGAAACCACCCCGGACACGGACCGCAAGAGCGTGCTGGCGATGCGTCTGGCCCTGCTCTTCACCGGTCACCCCACCATCGCCGCACAACTGCGCTCGGACGCCACCGCCCATCTCCGGGGCACCGGCGCCGACCGTCCGGTGGCCGGATCCGACGACCGCGAGGAGCCCCCGGCGGACCGCCGCCGGGTGCCCGCACCGTTCACCGAGAAGGAGAAGGAGGCGCTGGAGAAGGTCCTCAGGCAACTGACGGCGGAGGGGAAGGTGACGGAGGCCTCTGTCAACTCCCCCGGTGACGTGCTGACCGGGCCCCGTTCCCCTGCCCGCCTGCCGGGGGCTCCCGAGCCTCGCCACCTCATGGTCGAGCTGGCCGAACAGGCGCCGCCCGGCTGGGAAGTGCCCCTGCACGTCCAAGTCGTGCGGGCGGCTCACGAGTCGGTCAGCACCCCCTTGAGCCCTTTCACCGTCGCGGACGGCGGCACCCGCCTGGTGATCAGCGTGCACGCTCCGGGCCTCCTCACCCTCGGTCACCTCCAGCAGGAGCTGACGGTGAGCGCCGGTCAGGACTCCGAGGTCCTGCGGTTCGGGCTGCGCACCACGGTGGCCGGGCTGCACACCGTCATCGTGCGGGCCTACCTCGGCGGCTCCTGTCTCGGCGAACTCCGCGTCCAGATCTCCGTACGGGTCGACACCCCCGGCCGGGACGGCCCCACGCACACCGCCCCGCTGGCCCCGCTGACCACCGACCCGGGCGAGGCCACGCTGCAGGTCCTGCGGGACTCCGACGGCACGTTCTCCTTCCAGCTGTTGAGCGAGACGCGCTATGCCCCGGAGTCCTTCCACATGCGCGCCGGCGACCCGCGGGAGGCGACCGAGCGCATCTACGACGAACTGCGCCGCACCGCCGCCGCGTCCCTGCACCCGGGCCGGCTCCACCCCCGGCGGGCGCAGGACCGGCTGCGCGCGCTGGGCGCCGAGTTGTGGGCCGCGGCGGTGCCCGACGCGGTGCGCCGGCAGTTCTGGGAGGAGGTCCGGGACTTCACCTCCGTGACGATCCTGGGCGAGCACAACGCCGTGCCCTGGGAGTTGATGTATCCCGTCGACGGGAGCCAGGAAGGCGACGGCTTTCTCGCCGAGTGGCTGCCTGTGGTCCGCCAGGTGTTCGGCCAACCCAGAGTGAGCCGGCTCCCGCTGCCGCGGGCCACGTTCGTGGTGCCGCCGGGCTCGCCGCCCGAGGCCCGCCAGGAGGTCGAACAGCTACGGCAGCGGCTGCCGGACGCCGTGGCGTACGGGGGCATCGTCACCGACCAGGAGGCGCTCGGCGACCTCATCGACCAAGGGCTGGGCGGCCTGCTCCACTTCGCCTGCCACAACACCTTCGACAGCGGCGGGTCCCGGGTGGTCATGGCCGACGGCGACTTCACCCCGGTCGACCTCTCCCTTCCCAAGCAGCGGGGTGCGCTCCAGGCCACCCATCCTCTGGTGTTCTTCAACGCCTGCCGCAGCGCAGGTGAGATCGACTGGTTCGCCGGGACGCTCAGTTGGGGCTCGCAGTTCCTGCAGGCCGGGGCCGGAGCGTTCATCGGGTCTCTGTGGCCGGTGCGTTCGGACTCCGCGCTCACCTTCGCCGACGCGTTCTACTACCAGTTGGTCACCGAGGGGCAGCCGCTCGGGCGGGCAGCCCTCGAGGCCCGCCGCGTCACCCGCAGCGACGACGGCGATCCCACCCGACTCGCCTACGCGGTCTACGGCAGTCCCACCGCCCGCGCCACGCCTCCCCCGAGCCATGCCCAAGGAGTGCCTCTCCCATGACCGTTGACGCCCACGCCCGTCCTCCGGGGCATCTGAAGGACCCGGCCTTCGTCATCCACGGCGTGGCCCACCGCGACCGTGACGATTTCGCCCGGGAAGTCGCTGCCCTGCAGGACGCGGCCGGGGTGGAACTGGTCCCGGTCTTCTGGGGTGATCTGGGTGCCCAGGAAGAACACATCCGCGCAACGCTCCCCTCCACTGCAGCACTTCGCCGGTACCCCGCGGACGAGGGTCTGCGGGACGGCACCCCTGTCCCTCAGGACCCCGGCGCCCCTCCCCTGGCCCGCTCGGCCCTGCTCGACCACGGCCCCACCGCACTCGAACCCGCCGCCCGGCTGACCGCCGTCGAGGCGGCCGTACGCGAGCAGTACGCCTCCCCACCGGCCGACTCGGGTCTCCGGGCGGGCGGCCCGCCCTCCTCCGCCCCCGCGGTGGAGGACGTCCTCGAACTTCTGCGGGAGGAATGGCCCCGGACCGAGTGGCTGTGTCACGCCGACGACCCGGCGCTGCTCGCCGAGGTCGGCCACGCCCTGGCGAACGCCGTCTCGGACACCGCGGACATCGCGGAACGTGCGGGCGAACCCCTGGACGACTCCTACGACGGTCTTCGTGCCACTGCTCCTGAGGACGGCCGACTGCGCGCGCTGGTACGGCGCCGACTGCGCGACCTCGACCGGGTGGCCGGCGCGGCGATCGAGGCCGTGGCGGGCCGGCTGAACCACCTGCTGCGCAGCCGCCTGGGCCCTGCCACGACCCGGTTCCTGGGAGACGTGCTCGTCTACCAGCGGCATCAGGCGAAGATCCACGCCCGCGTGCGCGAGGCGATCGATGCGGTGGATCCGGCCCTGGGCCGGGGTCCGGACCGTCCGGTCCGGGTCGTCGCCCACAGCCTCGGCGGAGTCATCGCGGTGGACATGGCCACCGCCTCCGCACCACTGTGGACGAGCTCCCTGCTGACGTTCGGCTCCCAGGCCGCGTTCTTCCACGTCTGCGACCCGCGCGGCGGTCAACTCGCGCCCTACGCCGGCGGGCAGGGCGTCACGCTGCCGCCCTCACTGAGCCGCTGGACCAACCTCTGGGAACCCCTGGACATGCTGGCGTTCGCCGCGTCGACCGTCTTCCGCCTGCACGACGGAAGCACGCCGGTCGACGTGTCCCTCCCCCACGCGGCCTCGGACGGCCTGTGGACCCACTCCGCCTACTGGTCCCTCCCCTCTCTGGCCGAGGCCATCGCCACCGCCATGGGCCACGCCCATGCGGAGGACGGTGCCCTCGGCTGACGAACTCGCCGCCGTGCTCGGGCGGCCGGCCTCCCTGCGCGAGTACCCAGTGGAAGGGGCTGCCCGAAGGGCGGGATCGAGACAAAGGATCGCCCCTTTGTCATGTCCCTGGACGGCCAAGTCCGGGCGTGCTGTCATGCCAGGGGCTCCTTTCCAACGTTGTAGGCGCACACCCGTCCCGCCTGCGCGTCCGAACCGTGACCCCTGTCGCTCACGCCCGCCCACCGACGAGGGCCCCGCCACCGACCGGAGGATCCACATGTCCTTGCCCAGACGACGCCTCCTGCGCGACACCGCCCTGATCGTGACTGCGGCATCGGCCGTCCCCCCGTACGTCGCCGCGTCCGCGTCGGCGGCACCCGCGGCCCCGTCCGCCGCGCACCGGGCCCTGGCGCCGGACGCGCTGCTCAGGCTGCCGCCGGGCAGCATCGCCGCGCACGGCTGGCTCGCCGGTCAACTGAGGCTCCAGCTGACGGGACTGTGCGGCCGCTACGAGGAAGTCTCCCACTTCCTCGACTTCGCCACGTCCGGCTGGGTCCACCCGGAGAACGGCGGCTGGGAGGAACTGCCCTACTGGCTGCGCGGATACGTACCGCTCGCCATCGCCACGAAGGACCAGGACGCGCTCGCCAACGCCCGCAGATGGATCGACGCCGTCCTCGCCACCCAGCAGCCGGACGGGTTCTTCGGTCCCAGGGCCCTGCGCACGGCACTCGACGGAGGGCCGGACTTCTGGCCCTTCCTCCCCCTGCTCATGGCCCTGCGCACCTGGGAGGAGTACTCGGGTGACCGCCGCATCGTGCCGTTCATGACCCGCTTCCTGCGCTACATGAACGGCCAGGGCCAAGGTGCCTTCGACTCCAGCTGGGTATCGTTGCGGTGGGGCGACGGACTGGACATCGCCGCGTGGCTGCACCGCCGCACCGGCGACACCTTCCTGCTCGGCCTCGCCGGAAAGATGCACACCTACGGCGCCGACTGGACGGGCGACCTGCCCGACCAGCACAACGTCAACATCGCGCAGGGATTCCGGGAACCGGCCCAGTACGCGCAGCTGACGGGCGACCCGGAGCTGATCCGGGCCACCTACCGCACGTACGAACAGGTGCTGAAGGGATACGGCCAGTTCCCCGGTGGCGGCTTCGCGGGGGACGAGAACATCCGCCCCGGCTTCACCGACCCGCGGCAGGGCTTCGAGACCTGCGGCATCGTCGAGTTCATGGCCAGTCACCAACTGCTCACCCGCACCACCGGCGATCCGGTCTGGGCCGACCGGTGCGAGGACCTGGCCTTCAACCTCCTTCCCGCCTCCCTCGACCCCGCCGGAAAGGGCGTGCATTACATCACGAGCGCCAACTGCGTCGACCTCGGCAAGGACCGCAAGACCCAGGGGCAGTTCCAGAACGGTTTCGCCATGCAGTCCTACCAGCCCGGCGTCGACCAATACCGCTGTTGCCCGCACAACTACGGAATGGGCTGGCCGTACTTCAGCGAGGAGCTGTGGCTCGGCACGCCGGACGGCGGGCTCGCCGCGGCCCTGTACGCTCCCTGCGAGGTGACCGCCGAGGTCGGAAAGGGGGTACGGGTCGGGGTGCGGGAAGAGACCGACTACCCCTTCTCCGAGACCGTCCGGCTGACGGTCTCCACCGGACAGCGCGTTTCCTTCCCCCTGCTCCTGCGCATACCGGGCTGGTGTCCCGATCCGGAACTCGAGGTCAACGGCAGGGCGGTCGCGGCACCGCGCGGCCCAGCCTTCGCACGCGTCGAGCGCGCCTGGCGCGACGGGGACACGGTGACCCTGCGGCTTCCGCAGCGCACCGTACTGCGCACCTGGTCCGCCCAGCGCGGTGCGGTCGGCGTCGATCGCGGGCCGCTCAGCTACGCGCTGCGGATCGGCGAGCGCTACGAGCGCTACGCGGGCGGTGACACCTTCCCTGAGTACGAGGTACACGCCACCACCCCCTGGAACTACGGGCTCGTACCCGACGCCCCCCTCTCGTTCCAGCCGCTGGACGGCCCGGTCGCCGACAATCCCTTCACCCACGGCACCGTCCCCGTACGGATCACGGCGCAGGCCCGGCCGATCGACGGCTGGATCGCGGACACCGAGCGGGTCGTCGCACCCCTGCAGCAGAGTCCGGCCCGCAGCGACGCGCCCGTGGAGACGGTCACCCTCATTCCCATGGGGGCCGCGCGCCTGCGCGTCTGCGCCTTCCCCACCGCCACCGAGGACGGGCACGCCTGGACTCCCGAACCGCCGTTCCGGCGGATTCTGAACAAGCACAGCAGCAAGGTCCTCGCCGTGGACGGCATGTCGACCGCCAACAGCGCCCACGTCGTCCAGTTCGACAACTCCGGTACCGGCGACCATGCCTGGCAGCTGATCGACAAGGGCGAGGGTTGGTTCCTGGTGCGCAACGGGCACAGTGGAAAGGTGCTCGGCGTCGACAACATGTCCACCGCCAACAGCGCCCACGTCGTCCAGTACGAGGACAACGGCACCGCCGACCACCTGTGGACCCTGGAGGACCGCGGCGAGGGATGGTTCCTCGTACGCAACCGGCACAGTGGAAAGGTGCTCGGCGTCGACAACATGTCCACCGCCGACAGCGCCCACGTCGTCCAGTACGAGGACAACGGCACCGCCGACCACCTGTGGCGGTTCGTCTGACGCTGCCGGCCACGTTCCGTGCTCCGTGGGCGCCGCACAATCTCCTTGTCAGCGGGAAGGCTCGCGACGTATAACGATGCGAGCCTGGCGCGAGCCTTCCCCCTGGGCGCCAGGAACCGGTCCGCGGCCCCGGGCAGACGGTCGGGTGGCGGAAGGAACATCGATGCGGGTCAGCCTCAAGGACGTCGCCTTACACGCGGGGGTGTCCATCAAGACCGTCTCGAACGTCGTCAACGACTACCAGCACGTCACACCCGCGATGCGCGCCCGGGTTCAGGCATCCATCGACGAGCTGGGCTACCAGCCGAACCTCACGGCACGTCACCTGCGCAAGGGGCGCACCGGAATCATCGCTCTCGCCCTGCCCGAACTCGGCAATCCCTACTTCGCCGAACTCGCCACCGAGGTCATCAACGCGGCGGCAGAACACGACTACACCGTGCTGCTGGACCACACCCGCGGCAGACGGGACCAGGAGATCCTCGTCAGTCGGGGATTCCGGACACGCGTGATCGACGGTCTCGTGCTCAGCCCCATCGAACTGGAGGCGGAGGATCTGCGGTCGCGGACCGAGCAGGTGCCGCTGGTGCTGCTCGGCGAACGGGAGTACGGCCTGCCCTACGACCACATCGCCATCGACAACGTGGCCGCGGCCCGTGCCGCCGTACGGCACCTCATCGGGCTGGGGCGCAGGAACGTGGCGTTCATCGGTGCCCGCCGAGGACACAGCCAGCCCGCGCATCTGCGTCTGCGCGGGTGGCGCGACGAGCTCGACGCCGCCGGTCTCGTCGCGGATTCCCGGCTGGTGGCCGCGACCGACGGGTGGGAGCACGCCGACGGCGCGCGGGCCATGGCCGGGCTGCTGGACTCCGGCCTGCGTCCGGACGCCGTGTTCGCCTACAACGACCTCATCGCGATCGGGGCTCTGCGCGCCGTGTCCGAACGCGGACTGCGGGTGCCGGAGGACGTCGCGGTGGTGGGCTTCGACGACGTGGCCGAGGGACGGTTCGGGGCGGTGACCTTGACGTCCGTCTCACCCGACAAGGCGGCGATCGCCCGTATGGCGGTGGAGTCGGTCCTCGCCCAGCTGAACGGCGGGGAGCAGCGAGGCCGGCGTATCCGGCCGGGCTACCGGCTGGAGAAGCGGGAGAGCACGCTGGGAACGTCGGGTGCCCTCGCTCACTCACGGGGTCCCACGCCTCCTGCCGGTTGAGGAGGACCTCGCTCACCTCGCCTCCGGCCCGGCGTCGACGGTGCGGATGTCGGTGGCGTCCAACTCGCGTGCCGCGTGGAACAACTCGGTGCGGGGGGGCGGCGCGCCGGCAGTTGAACCTGTCGGGCTGCGGCAGCACCCGGCGCGGGCAGTGCCTCTGCTCGGGCGGCACGTCGGCCATGGCGGAGTCGCCGTTGAGCAGTTGTTGTTCGGGTGGCCGATCACGGTACGGCCGGCGCCGGCGCCGCGCACCGGCAGGTGGGGCCGCGACGGGCCGACGTGGACGAGCTCCCGGTACGTGCCGGGTGCCACGTCGATGCGGACCTCGCCGCGGTTGCCCTCCGGCACGGAGTCGACGGCGCCCTGGACGGTGCAGAAGTCACCGCAGCCCCGGGCGTCGACACGCAGGTGCCGGATGCCGGAGCGCGGGGCGTCCGCGGTCCGGAAGCGCCACTCGTTCGGCGAGGTGATGCCCCGGTGGCCGAGGAAGAAGCCCGGGTCCACGGTGACGTGGTAGCGCTGTCCGGGCTTGCGGGTGCGGTGCAGCAGGACGGTGGCGGTGCGGCCGGTGACGACGACCGGCTCGTAGTTCCAGCGGTGCGGTTGGCCGTAGTCGGAGCGTGCGTCGGCGATGAGGCGCTGGTACGTCGCGGGGTCGGCCAGGTCAACGGTGTCCACGGCGACGCCGTCGGCGCGGTGCGCGGTCAGGCGCCCTTCGGTGCCGAGCCGGACGGCCGAGTCGAAGGTGAGGCGCAGTGGTGTCGGCGCAGACGGCACCTGCCGTGCCGTTCGGCGCGAGTGCGACCGGCCGGCCGCCCGCGGTACCGGCCCCGTTCGCCGTGGCGGAGGGGCGTCGGCCACCTGAGCGAGCAGGACGCGAGGACGGGACCGGCGCGCAGGATCGGGCGCACGCGGGAAACGAGCTGACGGAACATCGATCGCATGGGAACGACGCTTCACCCCGGCATACCTGTCGAACGCGGCCCGCTGGTCTACTGCTTCGAGCAGACCGACCAGCAGGGCGGCGTCCCGGTCGACCACCTGGCGCTGTTCCGGGACGCCATGTTCGAAGAGGTCACGCACACCGATCTGGACGGCGTCGGCCCCACCGTGGCACTGCGCACCCGGGCGGCGGCCGTCACGGGCGGGCACGAGGCGGGGCTCCCCTACCGCACCGCCGGCGGCCCGCACGCCGCGGACACCGACCGTCCCGTCACCGCCACCGCGGTGCCCTACTTACAGTGGGACAACCGCGGCGACGGCGCGATGCGGGTGTGGATGCCGCTACTGGGCGGCTGAACGCAGCCGGTACCGGCCGTTGCGGCGCGTGCCGAACGACACGACGCACTCCTCGGGACGGTCGGCCTCGGCACCCTCGACATCCACCGGGTGCGGGGTACGGATCCGCAGCGGATTGCCGAGCAGGGAACGCACCTCGGCGTGCGCGACCCCGCCCGCCGTCCACTCCAGGTCGACCTCGAAGCCGCCGCGGGCCCGCAGCCCCCGGAAGGAGCCGGCGGGCCACGCGTCGGGCAGGGCGGGCAGCAGCGCGACCTCGCCGGCATGGCTCTGCAGGAGCATCTCGGTGATCCCGGAGGTGCCGCCGAAGTTGCCGTCGATCTGGAAGGGCGGGTGCAGGTCGAACATGTTGGGCGCGGTGCGGGCGGGGACCAGCAGGTTGGTCAACCGCTTGTACGCCTCGGCTCCGTCGAGCAGCCGCGCCCAGAAGTTGATCTTCCAGGCGAGTGACCATCCCGCACCGGCCTCACCGCGCAGCTCGAGCGTACGCCGTGCCGCCGCAGCCAGTTCGGGACGGGTACGCGGGTTGATCTCCTCACCGGGGAACAGGCCCCACAGGTGCGAGATGTGCCGGCTGCGCGAGAGGGCGGCGTCCCCTTCGTAGTCCTCCAGCCACTCCTGGATCTGACCGAGGTGACCGACCTGTGTGGGGGCGAGCCGCTCGCGGGTCACGGAGACGGTACGCCGCATGCCCGGGTCCTCGCCCAGGGCCTCGGACGCGCCCTCGAACGCGGTGAAGAGCTGCCGCAGGATCTGCATGTCCATCGTCGGGCCGGCGCACATGCTGACGTTCTCGCCGTCGACCTCGTGGTGGCCCACCTCGGGCGAGTGCGACGGATTGGTCACCAGGTGGCCGGACTTGGGGTCTTCCTGAAGCGTGTCGAGGAAGAACTCGACGGCGCCCTTCAGCATCGGATAGTGCTGCCGCAGTGTGCGCTTGTCGCCGGTGTAGAGGTAGCGCTCCCAGATGATGCCCGCCAGCCAGGCGCCACCGGTGGGCCACACCCCGTAGAAGGCGAAGTCGACCGGCGCGGTGCCGCGCCAGCCGTCGGTGTTGTGGTGCACCATCCAGCCCTTGGCGCCGTACATCTTCCGCGCGGTCTCGGCACCGGCCTCGGACAGGTCGGACACGAGGTCGAACAGCGGGTCCCAGCACTCCGCGAGGTTGGCCGGCCCGGCGGGCCAGTAGTTCATCTCGAGATTGATGTTGAGCGTGTACTTCGACTCCCAGGCAGGATTCAGGCTGTCGTTCCAGATGCCCTGCAGATTCGCCGCGTACCCCGGGCTGCGCGAGCTGGAGATCAGCAGGTAGCGACCGTACTGGAAGTACAGGGCGGCCAGTGACGGATCGGTGTCCGGTTGCTTGCGCGCGATGCGCTCGTCGGTGGGCAGCAGGGCGGCCTCGGAGGTGCCGAGGTCGATGTCGACCCGGCCGAAGAGAGCCGTGTAGTCCCTGACGTGCGCCTCGCGCAGCACCCGGTACGGTTTGGCCGAGGCGCGCTGGAGATGGCGTCCCGCGGGCGTCTCCTGGTCGCCGTCCGCGTCGCGGTAGCTGCGGTAACTCGTACCCATGGAGATCAGCAGGGTCACCGCGTCGGCGCCGTCGACGATCAGCCGGCCTCCCTCGGTGCGCACCGTTCCGCCGTCGGCCTCCGCCCGGGCACGGGCCTGGAAGCGCACGGCGCCCGGGCGCCCCTCCCACGCGGTGCTGATGCCGTCGAGCCGGATGGTGGCGGCGCCCGCGGATCCGGTGGTGCTGTCCTGCGGGCTGGAGAACTCCGCCTCGAACGAGACCGAGGCACGCCGGTCGGCACTCAGCCGCATGACGACGACCTGGTCGGGCAGGCCGGCGAACACCTCACGGGTGTGACGCACCCCGTCCCTGACGTAGGTCACCTTCGTGATCGCCGTGGTCAGGTCCAGCTCCCGGTGATAATCCGTGTACTCCTCCGTCCCCGGGAACACCAGTCGCAGGTCGCCCACCGGCTGATAGGGCGCCTGTTCGCTCGGGGTGCCCATGAAGGCCTCGTCGGCCAGCCTCTGCGCCGCACCCCACTGGTCGTCGAAGACCAGCCGTCTGATCTCCGGCAGCGCCTCCAGCGCACCGGGCGGGTTGTAGTCGTGCGGGCCGCCGGCCCACACACTGTCCTCGTTCAACTGCAGGCGCTCGGTGGCCACTCCGCCGAAGACCATGGCGCCGAGCCGACCGCAGCCGACCGGCAGTGCCTCCAGCCACACCTCGGCCGGGGCCTGGTACCACAGCCGCAACGGATTGGAGCCGTGGCCGGTCCCCGGCGCGCCCGGTACGGGGTCCGCCGCGCCCGGTACGGCGTGCGCGGCACCGGCGTCCAGCGCGACCGCCGCCGCGGATGCTCCGGCCGCTGCCAGGACGTGTCGTCGGGACAACTCGGACATGGGGGTGCCTCCAAGTGCGTCGTGAGAGCTGCGGTACTCGTGCTGTCGGCGCCGTCGGCCCGAGTGCGACGGCGCCGGTCTCGCTCGGGAGCCCGCGCGGGACGCGGACGTGCCATGGATCGGACGTGTCATCGTTCCCGGGCGTGCACACCATCTAGTGGGTCACTGATCGAGCAACGATAGTTAATATGTTCGTGCCAATGTGGCGTCAATATGTGAGGCTGAACCTGAAGTTGATGACGCCGTCGAAGCCTTCGCCCACGGCGTCCGAGTCACAAGTTCGCGCATCCCAGGAGGTGCGGCAATGACCGTTCCTGATCCCCCGGCGTTCGTCCAGCTCAGCGCGGAGGACCGGGCCGCCCTGGCCGGCTTCTCGCAGCAACCGCCCGGCGCGGTCCGGCTGCGCAGCCGGATCGTCCTGGCCTGTGCCGAGGGGCTGACCAATGCCGAGATCGCCCAGCGACTCGGGGTCAGTCCCGCCACGGTGGCCAAGTGGCGGGACCGCTATCTGAGCCGGGGCATCGCCGGCCTGCGCGACGCCCCTCGCGCGGGGCGCCCGCGCAGCGACACCCGGCAGGAGGCGGAGGCCCAGGTGGCGGCCGTACTCGAACAGGCGCGGGACGGCGCGCCCGTGCCCTCCACCCGCGCCCTGTCGGACGCCCTGGGCCTGTCCCAGTCCACGGTCGCCCGGATCTGGCGGGAGCAGCAGGACAAGCTGCCCGAGCCGGCCAGGCCACGCAACAGCCGGCCCCGCCGGGAAGCCGGCCGGACGGGCGACGGCCCCGTGCCGGGCGCGCCCCGCGTGCCCCGCCAGTTGCTGTCCGACCACGTGTACACCCAACTGCGGGACTGGATCGTCGGTGGGCAACTCGCCCCAGGCCGACGCCTGGTGGAGGCGGAGATCGCACGCGGCTTCGGCACCAGTCAGGCCCCTTGCCGGGAGGCGATCAAGCGGCTGGCGTACGAGGGGCTCGTCATCTCCCAGCCGCATCGGGGCACATACGTCGCACGGGTCTCCGAGCGTCAGGCGCAGGACATCCGGGACATCCGGGTGATGTTCGAGGAGTACGCGGCCCGCCGGGTGGCGGGCCGGCTGGACGCCGAGCACACCCGGCTGCTCAGCGACGACGTGACGCGACTGCGCCGGGCGGCGGCCAAGGACGACATCGGCGCCTTCCGCGACGCCGACATGTCATTTCACCGCCATGTGTGCGAGGCTGCCCGCAACGCGGCGCTGATCCGCCTGTGGCGCATGATCGAGTCCAGCCTGTGGGACCTGCACGTCCTGGGCGACCCGCGCTACGCCGGCGGCTGGGGCGCGATGGCCGAGCACCACGCCGAACTCCTGGACGTCCTGCGCTCCGGCGACCCCGACGTCGCCGGACCGATGTTCGCCGACCACGCCGCGGGCGAGGCAGCACGGTACCTGCCCGACCAGTCCGGGGCCGGCACTCCGCCCGGGCCCTGAAGCGACCGCCCACCACCTGCGCGCCACCTCACCGAGGGGCAACAGCGTGAGTGATCCGGCACGCAGACAGCTTCTCCGCCTCGGCGCCCTGGCGGCCGCCGCCGTCCCCCTGGCCCACGCCACCGGCGCGGCCGCCGCCGGCCGGGGCCGCCCGCACTTCCCCGACGCTGGTTCCCCGTCACCGACCACGGGGCCGTCGGCGACGGCGCAACCGACTGCACGGCCGCGATCCGTGCGGCGGTCCGGGCCTGCCACGCCGCCGGCGGCGGGCATGTGCTGATCCCCGCCGGCCGCTGGGCCACTGGTCCGATTCACCTGCTCAGCGGTGTGGACCTGCACGTCGCCGAGGGCGCGACCGTGCTGTTCAGCACCGACCCGGCCGCCTACCTGCCGGTCGTGCGGACCCGGTGGCAGGGCATCGAGGTCCTCAACTACTCCCCCCTGATCTACGCCTACGGCCGGCACGACATCGCGGTCACCGGCCGCGGAGTGCTCGACGGGCGCGGCGACAACGCGCACTGGTGGCCGTGGAAGGGTTCCGGACAGTACGGCTGGAAGCCCGGCATGCCCCACGAGCGCACGGACTGGGCAATCCTGGAGGAGTGGGGCGCGCGGGGCGTCCCGGTGACCGAACGCGTCCTGGGCGGCGGGCACTTCCTGCGCCCCAGCTTCATCCAGCCCTACGCCTGCCGGAACGTCCTGATCGAGGGCGTCACGCTGCGCAACTCCCCGTTCTGGAACATCCATCCGGTGCTGAGCCGGCACATCACCGTGCGCGACGTGCGGATCGAGTGCGAGGGCCCCAACAGCGACGGCTGCGACCCCGATTCGTGCGAGGACGTCACCGTCGAGCGCGTCACCTTCGCCACCCACGACGACTGCATCGCCATCAAGTCCGGCCGCGACGAGGACGGCCGACGGGTCGGCGTGCCCTCCCGGCACATCCGCATCCAGGACTGCGTGTACCTCAGCGGCGGAGCCGCGGTGGCCATCGGCAGCGAGATGAGCGGCGGTGTCTCGGACGTGGTCGCCCGGCGGCTGTACCTGCCGGCCGACCCGAACCTGGACGAGGCCTCCGTGGCCTCGGTCCTCAACGTCAAGTCCACCCCCACTCGCGGTGGTTACGTGCGGGACGTCCGCGTCACCGACGTCGACGCGCCGGGCTGGACGTATGTGCCCTTCGAGGTGACCTTCCAGTACGCCGGCGGAACGGGCGGGAGTCAGCCGGCCGAGGTGTCCCGCCTCTCGGCGGAGCGCTGGTCGGTGGGCGGCCGATGCGAGTATCCGGTGCGCATCCGTGCGCTGCCCGACACACCGGTCAGCGGTGTCCGCCTCGACCGGCTCACCTTCCGGGACGCCGCGCAGGACATGCTGCTCCAGTCCGTCGGGGACCTGTCGGTGCACCGCGTGACGGTCAACGGCCGGCCGGTGGGTGCCGCATGACGAAGGCCCGCCCAGCCCGTGCCGTCGTGGTGGGCACCGGTTCCCGCGCCCAGTTGTTCACCACCGCCCTGGCCGGGCACCCGCGTTTCGGGTGTCGGCCCTGTGCGACCCGAACCCGGCGCGGATCGCCCATCACCAGCGGCTGCTCGCTCAGGCGGGCGAACCGCAGGCCGCGGTCTGGCGTCCCGGTGACTTCGAGCGGCGGCTTCGCACCGACGGCATCGACGAGGTCGTGGTCACCACGGTGGACGCCCAGCACGACGCGTCCATCGTGCCGGCGCTTCAGGCCGGATGCCGGGTCGTCCCCGTCGGGCTCACCGTGGTCCGGGTGATCGCGGACGGCGGCATCGTCCTCGGCGACGCCCCAGCCCGGGCATCGAGGTCGACGAGGAGACGATCGCCGCCCGGGCCGAGCCCGGGCAATGGGCCGTCCCTCCCGGCCCGCACGTCCGTCCGGCCGACGCCGGTCCGCGGCTCGTGCCGCAGACCGGCGTGAGAAGGGATCTCGACATGAGAACGCGAAGGGTGCTGGTCGTCCGCGGCGGATGGGAGGAGCACGACCCGTTCGGCTCCACCGAGATGTTCAGGCCCTGCCTGGAGCGGGCGGGGTTCGAGGTCTCGGTCAGCGAGGACCTGGCGGTCTACGACGACACCGATCTGCTCGCCGCCACCGACCTCGTCGTGCACTCCTGGTCGGGAGGCGAGCTGAGCCCGAGTCAGGAGGTCAACATGTCGCGGCCGTGGAGGCGGGCACGGGCTTCGCCGGGTGGCACGGGGGCGTCATCGGGGCGAGCGTCCACAACGCACGCTACCTGCGGATGGTCGGGGGCCGGCTGCTGTGGCCCCCCGACCGTTTCCAGGAGTTCACCGTGCGCATCGCCGCCATGCCGGACCGGGACGGGGTGATCACCAGGGGCATCGACGACTACGACGTCGTCACCGAGCACTACTGGGTGCTGACGGACGCGCACAACTCGGTCCTGGCCACGTCCGTGCTCGTGCCCGGAACCACCGGCGCGTGGGACGTCCCGGTCGAGTTCCCCGTGGTGTGGACGCGCCGCTGGGGCGCTGGACGGGTCTTCGTCTGCGCCCTGGGCCACGGCGTCGCGGACCTCGAGGGGCCGCAGACGGCGACGATGGTCGGCCGGGGGCTCAAGTGGGCAGCGCGCACATGAAGTACGTGCAACCGACGCCCGGCTGAGGGCGCGTCTGGCCGGGCGAGGCGATCGGCCAGTCCCGCGGCGGACCGACCACGAAGATCCACCTCGTCTGCGACGGTCAGGGGCGCCAACCGAGAACGGGCGAGGGACCCGTCGGCGCATCGTCAGTCCAGCACTTCCCTCAGCCAGGAACGTTCTGCGCGGCTGGTGGCGCGGGCGATGGTGAGCATGCCGCGGCGGTAGGGGTCATCGGTGTCCTCGACGCCCAACAGGCGGTCACCGTCGTGGAAGAAGCTAGCCGGTTGTTCCAGGAATTGCAGTCGGCGGCGCAGTACCGCGTGCTGGTCCGCGGCGTCGGGAAGCTGAGAGAGAAAGGCCAGGACCGTGAAATACCGGGTGCCGTCGCTGATATCCAGGCCGTCGGCATCCCGCAGCCGTCGCAGTAGGTCGCAGCGGCCGGTGCGGGTCAGGCTCAGCGTGTGCCGCTGGGCGGCCGAGGCGCCCGGTTCGGCACGTCGCTCCAGCAGCCCGGCGTTGACCAGCCGGGTGATCGCCGGGTAGAGGCTGCCGTCACTGACGGGCCGTGCATGGCCGGACAACTGCGCTATCCGGTGGCGCAGTTGGTAGCCGTGCAGCGGGCCTTCGGCCAGGAATCCCAGGATCGCGAGTTCGAGCATGCTGCTACCCTCGCACATCGAAGCGAGGTACCTCGAATCGATGCAGGAGGCAGGGATGACGTATACCGAGGAATGGGTGACCGCGCGGGCACGGGCTGCCTACGAGCACGGCCGGGCATCGTTCGATGTCAAACCCGAGCGGACGGCACTGCTGGTCATTGACATGCAGGATGAATTCGTCCGGCCCGGTTGGAGCCCCTACTGGGTGCCCGGGGCGACGCGGATGGCGCCCCGGCTGCGGCAGTTGGTCGGGGCATGCCGGGACGCCTCCGTCCCGGTGATCTGGACCATTTTCGACGACACGCATCTCGGCCTGGACCGGCCGCACGCCCTGCGCCACCTCCCGCACGCCGGCACCGACTGGCGTCGCCCCGGCCCCGCCGAGGTCTGGGCCCCGATGGGCCACCGCCCGGACGAGGCCCTGATCCGCAAGCCGTCCTACGGTGCGTTCTACGACACTCCGCTCGACACGATGCTGCGCAACCTCGGCCGCGACACGGTCGTCGTCACGGGAACGCTCACCAACTACTGCTGCGGCACCACCGCCCGACAGGCATATGAACGCGGCTACAAGGTCGTCGTCGGATCCGACGTCACGGCCACCGACGACGAGTCGCGGCAGGAACCAGAACTCGCCGTCCTGCGCAAGGGATTCGCGCTCGTCCTGACCGCCGAGGAAATCACGGACCGCCTGACCACAGACACACACGTGCCAGATGGTGGAGACCGGGCGAGCGTTGCCTGATGCGGCACTGGAAGAATCCAGAGCGGCCTCGTCCGGCCCACCCCCGACGGCTGACTATTCGGGGAAGGCGCCGTGGCCGTGATCGGGCGCGTCCCGTGATCGGGCCAGTGAGAGCCGGGGTGCTCGGCCCTGCTGCCGGATTGCCTGCACGCTGAGCGGACCTGGATCACCAGGGCTCTCTTCAACATCAGCCCTTCCCGCCGGTCCAGCCGGTGCTTGTGTTGGAGGCGCACCGGGCCGGCAAGATCCGCCGGCTGGGCACGGTGTCGCTGCCCAAGACGGCGAACACAGCGCGTTAGCCGGACACCTATGGCCGGTAACCCCTGGCCACAATCTCGTGTGCGTACTGGTCGTCCGGGCCGATGTCTTGGACTGCCTTCTGGGCTTCCTGGACCCGACCCGTCTCGCACATCAGTCGCACAAGGACGTACAGGGCGCCGCGGTCCCCGTCTCCGGCTCGGACACGCAGCGCCGCCTCCATACCGCGTTCTCGAAGCGACCTGTTCAGTCTTCGACGTGCGTGACTATCCGTGAGTGCGCGCTCCGTAAGTTCTGGAATCCGATCCGCTCGGGCCAGCAGATCCATGTGCCACAGATGGTTGTCGTGCATGTCCGGATCGTCGGAGTAGCACTCGGCGTGAGCGCTTACCAGCGCGATCGCCGCGTCCCATTCTTGAAGCTGTTCCGCCGCCCGAGCCCGCTCCAACCAGTCCACAGGACGAGTATCGCCTGCCGCCCCACCGGACAGCGCCTTCGTGAGGACAACAAGCCGCTCCGTCATTTCGTCGGTTCGCTCGCCCTCGGCCGGCCCGGGTGGACGCAGGCAGACCGGTAACCGAGGAGCTTCTTCATTCTGCTTCGGCAGCTTGCCGGTTGGCCCGACACAGGGTTGAACTCCCTGGTAGACGGGTTTTCCGCAGGTCGCCAGGCCCTGCTCGCCCTCGCCCACCCCGCGACGATCACCCCTATGTGCAGCTCGCGGCCGGGTCCGGCGTGGGCACCACCACTGCCTACCGTGCGGTCCGGGCGGCGTCGATGAAGGCGTTCGTCCTTCTGGACGGGACACTGTTGCCGATCGACCGAATCGACGCCTACCGGCCCTCCTATTCGACGAGGACTACTGGCGGGCCCGAACGGGACTGACGAACGTCGAGGCCATTACAGGAGAACGGTCTCCACCACAGTCAGCCCACGACCAGCACAAGCACCCGGACCAGCGTCACTGAGCCGGGATCGCCTGGGTGAGGTTCACCGGGTTGCCGTCCGGGTCCAGGATATGGGCGACGCGCTGTCCCCACGGCATGTCGTTGGGGCCGCTGCGGACCGAGCCGCCCAGCGCCGTCACCCGGCCGAGCATCTCGTCCACGTCGTCGACACCGATGCTGAGCAGGATCCGCGGTGCCGCCCCGGTCCCCGGGTTCGCCTTGGTCACCAGCCCGAGGTCGGTGTCGCCGATGCGCAAGCCGAGGTAGAAGGCCGGGCCTTTCGCCGGTACCCGGAAGATCTCCTCGGCGCCGAACAATTTCGTATAGAAGCCGAGCAGGACGTCCTGGTCGGCAGTGATGATCACTGGCTGGATGGTGGACATGGCACTCCTGTCGAGAACGGTTGTGTCGCTGGGTAGACCGCATGAGGACGGTGAACTCATCGGCAAACCGCCTGTCAGACCGGTACGCGCCGCATACCTCGCCCATGAGCGGGAGGCAGAGCGCCGTGTCGAACACTGGCTGGCCGGGATCATTCATGCAGGGAGGGAGTCTCCGGGGAAGCCGTGGCACGTCGGCGCGCGGCGGCACCATGCGTTCCTCCCCCTGTTTGAGCGGGGAGCGCCGAGCGATGTCTTCGTCCCCAGATCTCGTGGCTCTCGGCCTGGAGCCGGGCGACGGCGGCGTCGATCTGCTGTGTCGTCCAGAGCACGACGGCATTGAGGGCCGGGCTGCCAGGCAGAGCGCGCCGAGTCGGTCCTCCGTGCCGTCGCGGTACGCCTGGTGGACGTGCTCTTCCGGCCCGCAGGGTCCGTGGCGCGATCGCGAACCGAGGTGTCAGAAGCGATCGAACAGAGTGACTACGCTCTGCGGCGCCTCCTCGCCGAAGAACACCTTCAGGTTCTGCGCCGAGCGGCCGGCGGAGTCGCTGCTGCGTGGGAACAACTGCTCTTCGTAGGCGGCGAGCGCACCCTCGATGTCGGGCTGCTCCGCCAGCTTGTTCGCCAGATCCGCTCCGTCGAACATCGCGAGGTTCGCGCCTTCGCCGGCGAAAGGGGACATGAGATGCGCGGCGTCGCCGACGAGCGTCACGCCGGGTGACCGGTCCCAGGTGAGTCCGACCGGAAGCGCGTAGATGGGCCGGAGCCACAGTTCTGCGTCGCTCTCAGTCACGAAGGCGGTGAGCAGGGGCGACCAGCCGTCGAATTCGTCGGCGAGCCGACGGAGGCCCGTGGACGGGTCACCGAAGTCGATCGACCTCACCCACTCCTCGGGCTTGTTCAGCGCTGCGTACCCGCGTACTCGCCCGTCGGCGCAACGGTGGGCGATGATGCCTTTGCCCGGCGCGACCGCCATCAGCGTGCCGCTGCCGATCGCAGCCACGCTTGCCCGACAGTCCTGGGCACCCCCTGCGCCGAGAGCGATCTCGATGAAGCAGGTGCCGCTGTAGAGCGGCTTGGCGGGCGTGAGCAGTGAACGCACCTTCGACCAGGCGCCATCCGCGCCGACGGCGAGGTCGGCGCTCGCGGCGGAACCGTCCACGAAGGTGAGTTCGTGGCCGCCTTGCGGACGGTGCCGTATCGAAGCGAGCTTGTGCCCCCACCTGATCGTCCCAGGCGCCAGCGAGTCGATGAGCAGGCGCCGCAGCTCGCCCCGGTCCACCTCTGGGCGGGCCGAACCGGGGTCCGCAGGCTCGTCGAACAGGATCGTGCCGTGGCGGTCGACCACGCGCTTGGCGTCTTCGCCCGGGCGGACGAGCTTCAGGAACTCGTCGTGAAGACCGGCGGCGCGAACCGCGACCTGCCCGGTCTCTTCGTGGATGTCGAGCAGGCCGCCCTGCGTACGGGTCCTCGCCGAAGCCTCAGCCTCGTAGACAGTCGCGGCGATGCCGTGAGTTTGCAGTACTCGGGCGAGCGTCAGTCCGCCCAGCCCCGCTCCGACGATGGCGATGGTCTTCTGCATGCAGCGCTCCTCGGTTGCGTCGGCACAGGCCGACGATGGTCTGCCGGGAAGCGGACGAGATGTCCAGTCCCGGCAAGGAGACGCTCAACGATCAGAAGGATCTGCATCGATGTACGGGCGATGTCCCGCGGCGAACCCGCGGAACTTCGCTTTTCGCGACACTGTGACTATAACTCGGGATCCCCTTGTCCCGGGATCCCTTCGCAGCAGCCCGGTCCGTTCACCTGCGGCGCTCCCGGGCAAGATCACGAAACGAGACTGCCGTGATGACCGTCGCCACGTTCGAGGAAGGGAACGACGCCGGGAACAGCTGGTCTCCGGCACCGGACTCGTCATCCCACACCGCCGCTCGCGCGGCCGGACCGAACTGCCGACGTGGAAAGGGGAACACAACAAGTCCTACAAGCAGGTCCGGGCCCGTGTCGAGCACGTCTTCGCCCGGATGCGCAACCTCACCCTCGCCGGACAGGCAAGCGGATCGCAAGGTGGCCGCCTTATCCGAGGCGGCTTCGAGAGTCGCCAGGCAGTTCCGGATCGCCGACCGGGGCCTCGGCGATCGGAGACCCCGTTGGTCCGCCCCGTGTGGCCGCGGCTGGAGGTGCGTTTCCGTCCGGGACCGCTTAACCTCTGCTGGTCCGCCCGCCCGGGGCGGTTCCAGGGAGGGGCGTTCATGCGGCAGCGGGGAGCGGGCGGGCGGCTGAGAGTCGCGGGCTGGGTCTTGGTCCCGCTCGGGCTGGTCCTGGTGCTGGGAAGCACCGGCTACTTCTTCGCGCGTCACCAAGGGGTCACCGTCCAAGGCGAGTCGATGGAACCCACGTACCGCCAGGGCGAGCACCTGGTCGTCGAGCACATCGGCGCGGACGAGATACGCCGGGGCGATGTCGTACTCATCCGTGTGTCCGGCCGATACAAGGGCGCCCCTGTCCTGCGGCGGGTCATCGGGACGGGCGGTGATCACGTGGAGAGCGACGGGGAACGGGTCACGGTGAACGGGAAGCCGGTCGACGAACCCTACGTACGCGACGAGTTCACCCCCCGAGCCGCACCGTACGATGTGTCGGTGCCGAGCGGCCGGCTGTTCCTGCTGGGTGACAACCGGGGGAACTCGAACGACTCACGCTTCTCCCTCGACGAGCAGTCGGGCAGCGTCGCGGCCTCCGGGGTGCTCGGGCGGGTGCGGGCCGGGTTCGTCGTACCGCCGGTGTTGCTGACCGTGGGCGGGCTCGGGATCCTGCTGGCCGTGGTCGGGGCCGGCTTGGGAATCAGCGGGTACGCGTCCCGGCGACCGCTCGCGGCTGCGCCGCCGTGGCCTGCGGTGTGAGAAGGTCCGCACCGCAACGACACGGGTCTGGCCCGACGGCCGGCTCAACATCCAACGGGCGCCCCTCTCACGTGCACGCCTCAGGCCGCCCAGTCACGACGATCGCGAGCAAGACGACGTCGTCCGCCCGGGCGGCGTGATCAGCCGGGTCGGTGTTCCGCAGTACGAGCAGGCCCCGGTCGGCTTCGGCAGCCTCTTCGGCCGAAACATCCGCCTGGCCGGTGGGCCGGCCCCCACCCGCGCCTACGTCGAGGAGTTGATGCCCGCCATTCTCGAGGGCACCGTCGAACCGGGCCGGGTCTTCGACGCCACCACCGACCTCGGCGGCGTCCCGGCGGGCTACCGGGGCATGGCCGACCGCCAGTCCCTCAAGGTTCTCGTCCACCCCTGACCCGACGCCCCGGGAGGTCGGGCGCGGCCATCACGCTGCATGTGTGACCCACTCGCGGATCGGGTGGACGACATCGGCCTCGCCCAGGACGAGGGACCGGTTGACCGGCACCGGCGTCCGCCGTGGCCACCGCGACCGGCTCGTCCACGTATTGCCCGATGCTGCCCTCGGCCCGCGAGCACAGCCCGTAGGGCCGGCGCCAGTCGAGCATTTACATAAGCTATGAATATAAGACTGCTATGCTTTGGGCATGAGTCGTCAAGACACCGCTCCTGGCGCGTCCGCCGCCATCGGGGCAGCCCTCTACGGCCTGGCCACCAGGGCCGCGAGACGCCTGCCCCGGGACATGAGCCTGACGTCCGCCGCCACCCTGGCCACCCTGGACCGGACCGGTCCGCGGCGCATCACCGATCTGGCCGCGGTCGAGGGCGTCACCCAGCCCGCGATGACCGCCCTGGTCCGGGTGATGGAGGAGTCCGGCCTGGTCGAGCGGCGGGGCGACGCGTCCGACAAGCGGGTCACGCTGGTGTGCCTGACCGAAGCCGGCGCCTCCTATGTCCGGACGCGGCAGCGGGCCGGCGTCCACGCGTTCGAGCGGTTGATCGGTGGGCTCACCGGCGACGAGATCGAGGCGCTGGCGGCGGCCCTTCCGGCGCTGAAGCATCTGGCAGAGCTCGAGAACCAGGACCGCGAAGGGCCGGAGCCGTGACCAGGCAGCCGGTCGGCGGGGCCGCGGTGCAGGGGTTCCCGGTGGCGCGTTCCGAGGCGCGCCTGCTGGTCCCCGCCCTCGTGTTCATCGCTCTGGTCGTGGCGGCGGTCGCCTCCCTCGGGACGCCGCTCATCACCAGCGTGGCGACCTCGTTCCACGTCTCGCTCGGCAGCGCGCAGTGGACGCTGACCGCCTCGCTGCTCAGCGGTGCCGTCGCCACGCCGGTCCTGGGCCGGCTCGGAGCCGGCCCGCACCGGCGGGCCACGATCCTCGTCACGCTGGCGGTCGTCGTCGCCGGCAGCGCGCTCACCGTGCTGCCCCTGCCGTTCGCGTGGCTGCTGGCCGGCAGGGCCGCCCAGGGCGTCGGGCTCGGGCTGACGGCGCTGATGATGGGCGTCGCCCGGGACCACCTCCCCGAGCAGCGCAGCGCGGCCGTGATCGCCCTGATCTCGGTGGTCTCGATCATCGGGGCCGGTGTCGGCTACCCGCTGGCCGCACTGCTCGCCGAGCTCGGCGGGGTACGAGCCGCCTACGGTCTCGGCCTGGTCGTCACTGCCGCCGCTCTTGTGACCGCGTGGCGCTCCATACCCGAAGCTCCCGAAGGCCGCTCCGCGCAGGTGGACGTGGCAGGCGCGGTCGTCCTGGCCGCCGCGCTGATCCTGGTGCTCTTCCTCGCCGGCGAACGGAATCTGTGGAGCCGACACCTCGCCGTGGCGGCGGGCCTCGCCGTCGTCGCGGTGGTGCTGATCTGCGTCTGGGCCGTCATGGAGCTGCGCAGCACGACGCCCCTGGTCGATGTGCGGGCGGTGCGGCACCCGGCGGTCGCCGGGGCGAACTTCGCCATGTTCGTCGGCGGGATCGGCATGTACCTCCTGCTCACGCTCATCACCCGGTACGCGCAGACGCCGCACGGCGCCGGTTACGGCTTCGGACTGACGACCTTCGTCGCCGGGCTGGTCCTCATCCCGTTCTCGGTGCTGGGGTTCGTCGCCGGCAAGCTCACGCCGCGGGTCCGGACGCGGATCGCCGACCCCCTGCTCCTGGCCGGCAGCGCCGTCGTGGTCGGCGGCGGGTTCGCGCTGTTCGCGACGGCCCGGTCGGACCTGGCCGAACTGTTCGCGGCGATGGGCGTACTCGGCTTCGGCGTCGGCGGCTTCTCTGCCGCGATGCCCGGCGTCATCCTGGCCGTCACCCCCAAGAGCGAGACGTCGAGCGCCATGAGCTTCAACTACGTCGTCCGCAGCGTCGGGTACTCCCTGGGCAGCGCCATCGGCGGCCTGGTCCTCGCCGCGGGCACCGGCCCCGGCCACGTCTTCCCCGACGACAGCGCCTACACCACAGCGGCGCTGGTCGGCATCGGCGCCATGGCGATCACGACGCTGGCCGGCCTCGCTCTCGCCCGCCGACGCTCGTCCGAGACCAACCCGTAAGTCCGGATGCGCTCATCCCAACACTGGAGGTTCCATGCCCAAGAGCTACTGGGTCAGCTCCTACCGCACCATTTCAGACCCTGCGAAGCTGGCTGCTTACAACAAGCTGGCCGGTCCGGCCGTCAAGGCCGGGGGCGGTCGGACCCTCGTCCGTGGCGGTCAGGTCGTGGCGCGCGATGCCGGAATCGCCGAGCGCACCGTCCTGGTCGAGTTCGACAGCTTCGAGCAGGCCGTCGCGGCGTACGAGAGCGCGGCCTACCAGGCGGCGCTGGTCGCCCTCTCCGACGGCGTCGAGCGCGACTTCCGCATCGTCGAAGGCATCGACTGACTCATGCTGTCCGGTCGCCGCCGCCTGCTCGGCTCGCCGCCGTTGCGGAAAGAGGGCTGGCTGCGTGTGGCTCCGGCCAGGAGGGGATTGATCGGTACAACACGATCCACGACGAGTTGCTGCGGAGCAGCCGGTGTGCCGGGGGGCGGTGGGTCGTTCGGAACGGTTCCGCCGGGTCCTCGATGCACGAGGGCCCGGCGGATGGAGAAGGGGGAGAGCGTTTCCTCGCTTCCCCGGTGCTGAGTGTCAGAGTTGGGAGCCGCCGCCGTCCACGGCGAGTTCGGCGCCGGTGGTGTAGGTGGCGTCGAATGCGAGGAACACCACCGCCCTGGCGACTTCGATGGGGGTGCCCATGCGCAGCATGGGGTTGTCGGCCGCCATCTGGGTCTTGGTCTGTTCGGCCGCCTCCTGAGGCATCGACTTCTCCAGGATTCCGGAGTCGATCGGGCCGGGGCTGACCGCGTTGACGCGGATCTTGCGCGTGAGCAGCTCCCGGGCCAGGCTGCGGGTCATCGAGCGCACCGCCGCCTTGCCGGCCGCATAGGCGCTGAGCATCGGAAGTCCCAGCACGTTCGCCACGGATGTGGTGAGCACCACGCCGCTGCCTTCCGCCAGTAGCGGAGCGAGCTTCTGCACCGTGAAGTAGGGGCCCTTCGCGTTGGTGGCCAGCAGTTGGTCGTAGAGCGCTTCGCTGGTCGCCTCGAACGGCGCGAAGCCGTTGATGCCGGCGTTGGCGAACAGGGCGTCGACCGTGCCGAACTCGGCCTTCACGCGGTCGGCCAGCGCATCGATGTCGGCCAGCGAGGCGGCATCGCTGCGGACCGCGATCCCCCTGTCGCCGAGCCGGTCGCGGGCGGCGTCCAGAGTGCTCTGGTTCCGCCCGGTGATCAGCACGTGTGCCCCTTCGTCCACGAGCAGCTGCGCGGTGGCCAGTCCAAAACCGCTGCTGCCTCCGGTAATCACCACACGCTTGCCTGCGTACTTGCCCACTTCGAACACACTCCATCTGTTGCAACGGTTGTCGACTGTCATCCGCGCGGTCGGACCTCGCTGGACAACTTCGAGTCAACAACCGCCCAGATTCGGTGTCCAAGACCCGTTCTGCACCCCGTCATGCAGAAACTGCATAACGGGTAGGCTGCCGGTATGTCCGACGAAGTCCCGCCCTCCATCGTGTCCAAGCCCGGCCCTGACCTGGATCTGAGACTGGTGCGGTACTTCGCGGTCGTCGCCGAGCATCTGAATTTCGCGCGGGCGGCCGCCGCGCTCCGCGTTGCCCAGCCCTCCCTGAGCCGCCAGATCCAGCGGCTGGAGGACGCTCTCGGTGTGCGCCTGCTGGAACGCACGACTCAGGGCAGTCGCCTCACCGCTGCCGGCGCGGCCTTCCTCCCGCAGGCGCAGACCCTCCTGCACACGGCTCATCAGGCGGTGCTCAGCGCACGCTCCGCCGCGCCGCCGCGTACGGTCACCATCGGATACGTCGAGGACCTCGTCGTCACCCCCGCGGTGCGGGACCTGCGCCGCCGTCACCCCGACGCCCACGTCCGCACCCTCCACCTGGACTGGGACGAGGCCCGCGCCCTGCCCGAGGGGCGGGTCGACGCGCTCGTCCTGCGCACTCCGCTGCCGATCCCGAGCGACGGTCTGGACGTGACCGTCCTCTACGACGAACCCCGGGCACTCCTCGTGCCCGCCTTTCACCGCCTCGCGCGCAAGAAGTCGGTCACCCCGGACGACTTCACCGACGAGCCCCTCGTGGCCTGCGCCGGTATGGCGGCGCTGTGGACCGGGTTCTGGCGGCTCGACCCGCGTCCGGACGGCAGCCCGGCACCACTCGGTCCCATGCTCGTCGACACCTTCGAGGACAAGCTCGAAGCCGTCGCCGACGGCCGGGCCATCGCCCTCGTGCCGGCCGACGACCGGCGCTGCACACTCCGCGACGACCTCGCCACCATCCCCGTCGAGGGAGTAGAACCCTGCCAGGTGGTGGTCGCCACTCGTCTCGCGGACGCCAACCCGCTCGTCGCCCGCTTCCGTGAATCCGCGCACAGCCTTCTCGTACGCGAAGCCTGATGTTGCCTGGTCCGGAAGGCGAAGCTGTCGCACTGTGGGGTTGCCGGGGGCCTGGACTGCGCGAGGCCGCACACGACTTGCTTGCTGACGCCTCATCAGGTGCCTGAGGACGGCGCCAGGTGTGCCAGTGCCCGGTGACGGCAGTCGTAACCGGGGCTCAGTGCTTTCGTCTCTACGAACGAGGATGGTGAGCGGTCCGCCCGCTAGGACGGGCGCCCGCCGAACTGCCAGTTTTGCACCTCGATGTCGGCGTACCGGTCCGGGGTCAGGATGGCGCGTGCCGTGTCCGGGTCAGGTGCTCGGACCAGCGCCGCGGTGCCCACCCAGGTGGCGCCGTCGTCGGAAAGCAGCGGTCCGTAGGCGATCAGCTCGTTCCGGACCGGCGGCACTTCGAGGTCGGCGGCCTGTCCTGCGCCCAGTCCGATCACCAGATACCGGTTCCCGCCGGTCCGGCCGCCGGGGAACTCCCACATGGTGCGCCCCAACGTGTTGCGCCACCGTCGTAGCAGCACGTCCCGGTAGGCGCCGGCCTGGTAGTTCGGCTCGTCGAAGGCGAATGTGCGGGCAGCGGCGGGATCGGGCAGGTCGAGGATGTGCACGCTTCCGGTGAGGGTCTCGCCGTCGTCGGCGAGAGTCGGCCCCCGGGCGATCATCTCCTTCGCGTACTGGTCCATGTAGGACCAATGCGCTTCTGCCAGTTCGTAGCGCAGGGACAGGGAGGCGGGCCGGTCTCGGTGGTAGCAGAGGAACTCCATGCCTAAAGATCCCTCCTAGGAGGTGACCAGGTCGAGCGGATTTCATGGCGACTGCTGCCCGGTGGCCTCTTCCAGCAGGACCCATGGGACCGGCCGAACGCCCGGGGAACGGACCCCGGCCAACGCATCGGGCCGGGGATGGGGTCGGCGGATGCGCCAGTTCACACGGGCGGGACACATGCAGTGGGTGTCATCGTCTACAGCTGGGCCGAGTCCGAGAACTTCTGGCCCGCCTCGGAACCCGTCGACACGGCCCACCCATTCGCTCCCGCCTCCGGGCTGGTCCCCTTCCTGACCGCCCAGCGGAGACGGGACGGTCTCGGAGTCCGGGTTCCAGGAGTACTTCTCGCTGACGACAGCCGGCACCGCTACCCGGCGGATGTGGCAGTCGTCGAGGACATTGCCGGCGGCACCCTGGAAGCGCTCCTGGAGACCGACCCCGCACACGCCTCACATGCCTTGAGCGAGCTGGCCGCAATGCTCAACGTGATGCACCAGCAGCGCAGTCAGCGCTGGAGCTGGCCGCACGAGTGGCTCCGCGCACACAGCACGGACTGGTCCACGGCGAACTCTGCCCCGACCACGTCCTGGTCGATGCCACCGGGCGCCCCGCCCTCATCGACATCGAGGGCCTGATGTACTTCGACGTCGAGTGGGAGCACGTGTTCCTGCGACTTCGTCTCGGCGACCAGTACCGAGCGTTGTCCCGCCCCGGACTCGACCCGGCACGACTTGCCCTCTACATGCTCGCGATGCGCCTCTCACTGGTGGCCGGCCCCCTCCGCCTACTCGACGGCGACTTCCCGCACCGCACGGCCATGCACGAAATCGCCGAGCACAACGCGAAGGAAGCACTGGCTCTGCTGAACCGGTAGAACTGCCGGTGTCCGCATGCGCATCGCACGCCCCGGCAACCGACCGATTCGGGGCCGTCCTCCCGACCCCCGTGGCGGGAGGACGGCCCCGGCTCTTTCCGGTGGCCGCCCGGTCAGTACAGCTTGTCGACGGCCGTGCGTGTGGTCTTCTTGAAGGCGGCCACAGGCGCATCCCGGAAGTCGCCCATCTGTCCCCACTTCACGACGGTGACGGTCCTGCCGTCGCGCCCGACCGACAGCAGAGCGATGTCGGTGGCGCCCCAGGACGTCTCGGTGTGCAGGCCCCGGACGCGGGCTCCCTCCTCGACCGGCAGTGTGCCGTAGTTGCGGCCCTCTGCCTCGACGTCGGGCGAGGACTCCTCGATGCGGTCGGCGCAGGTGCGGATCAGGTCGTCGTAGTGCTGCGCCAGCGCCTTGGCCTGGGCGGACGTGTCCGCGACGACGGTCAACTGCACGGCGCCGGCGTCCAGGTCGGTCCAGAACCGGCGGTGCCGGTAGTCGTAGCCGGGAACGCCCTCCGTACTCAGGCACAGGCCGAGTTCGTCCGGGAAACCGTCGGTGACCGGACCGGCGGTCCAGGACGACGTCGGGTGCGGCGGCAGCTGGGACGCCGACAGGAACGTGGGCGCGGCGGCCGACGTGGGCGCGGCGGCCGACGTGGGCGCGGCTTCCTTCGGAGTGGCGCCGGCAGCCGGTGCCGTCAGGACCGCGCCGGCCGCGAGCGCGGCGACGGTGAGTGCTCGGAGCGCGCTCGCCTGGAGGTGCAGGGACATGGGTGTTCCCCCGTGGATGGAAGCGTGGACGTGGGTGCCGCGGGGAGGCCTGCTGATCGGCCCGGGGCCTGGTCGGTGCGGCAACAAGAGCATCGGCGGACACAGGGGGCGGGCGCAACAGCCGACGGCCCGTCATACACGGTGGAACCATCCCAGCCCGTCTGACGTGCAGGTACATGGGATGCCTGGGATGCCGTCCCGGGCTGGACAGGGGCCGTACTAGGACGGGGAGACCTGTGCCGACACAGCACGACTGCGACAGCACCGACGGGGTCGCCGAGTTCGCGGCGCTGCTGAGGGAGCTCAAAGACCACACGGACCGCAGCTACGGCTCGCTGGCCCGCCGCCTGGGCATGAACACCTCGACGCTGCACCGCTACTGCGCCGGTGACACGGTGCCGCTCGACTTCGCCCCCGTGGAGCGCTTCGCCGCCCTGTGCGGGGCGACCCCGGGCCAACGTCTCGAACTCCACCGCCGCTGGCTCCTGGCCGTGGCAGCCCGCCACCGGCCGCGCACCGCGGGAGCGGGGCAGGGCGCGGCCGACGCCGCCGAGTCGGAAACCGTGGACGACACGGCCCACGGGCCCGACACATCGGGGAACGCCTTCACCGAATCGGACACGGAGCCGGAGGCCGACGGCGCTCCGGCCGCCCCACCCGAAGCCCCCAGCGCCCCGCGCCCCGAAACGGACCCCTCACCCCCTCCCCCGCGCCGCCCCTGGTACCGCCGTAGACCGCTCGTGGCGGGGACGGCCTGCGTCTGTGCCGTACTCGCGACGCTAGGAGCCCTGTCCGCGCTACCGGACAGGCAACGGGCGTCCGCCGACGGTCCCGCGCACGTGTCCGACCCGACGGCGTCCGGCACGGCCAGGGCCGGAGCGTCCGAGCGTCCGGACGCCTCACGCAGCCCGAGCGGCGGCACCACCGCCTCCGAGACCTCCGAGCAGTCGAAGGGCCCCGCCGCCCCGAAGCAGCGGCAGCCAGGCACCTCCCGTCCGCACGGAACGACGACCGCCCCGCCCCACAGCGAACAGCCCGCCGGGCTTCCGCTCACCTGGTCCGTCAACTCTCAGGCCTGGAAACTCGGCTGCGGCCACGACTACGTCATCGCCAAACCACCGAGCCAGGTCCCCCCTCCCCCCGCCCCGCAGGACGCGGCGCCCTGGGCGGCGACGCAGAACGCGGTGCACGGCAAGGAGACACTCGTGCAGCTGTCGGTGCAGGGGCGCAGCGACACCGCCGTCGTACTTGAGGCTCTGCGCGTGCGTGTGACCGGCCGTGCGGCTCCGGTCGAGGGCAACGCCTACGCCATGGACCAGGGCTGCGGCGGCTCGATCACTCCCCGGTCCTTCGCCGTGGACCTGGACAAGGACCGTCCCATCGCCCGCGCGGTGGCCGGGAACGACTCCGGGACGCCGATCCCGGCCGTGCGCATGCCCTACCGCGTCTCGGCGAAGGACCCCGAGGTCCTGCTGGTGACGGCCTCGGCCAGTTCGTGCGACTGCCGCTGGTACCTGGAGCTGGACTGGTCCTCGCAGGGCCGCACGGGCACCGTGCGCATCGACGACGACGGCCGCCCGTTCCGCACCACCGCCATCGAGGGCCTGCCGCGGTACATGTACGACACCCTGGGTCGCCGGTGGGGGGCTTACAGCTAGAGGACACGGCAAGTCGAAGGAGGCGGGACGAAGGGTCGGAGTGGCCGGCATGCGGAGCGGCGTTGCGACGGTGCCCGGGGTCCGGTACGGCCCGGGGTCCCGGTACGGCCAAGTACCGCCGTGGTTTTTGTGGCGCGGTGACTCCCGCGACCGTGGTGAGGGGGGTCGGGGCTCGCCGGCACCTGGGTGCGGCGCCGCGGTCGTCACTCGGTGCCCTGGCTGCCGCCGTCCGCTTCCTCCCGCCAGCGGACGGCGGCGCGCCGGGACTGGACGGTGTAGACGAAGTCGGCTCCGTGCACCCGCTCCATGTCGAGCGCCAGCCGTTCGAACGCGTCGGCGGCACCGGCCGCGTCCCCGGCCCTGCCGCGCAGGTTGGCCAGGTTGTGCCGGGTGGTGAGGACCTGAGGGTGGTCCGGGCCCAGCGCCCGCACCCGCTCGGCGAGCAGCTGCTCGGAGATTTCCAGGGCGCCGGCCAGGTCCCCGGTCTCGCTCAGGTAGTGGGCCTGGTGCCGGAGCGCCACCGTATCGGGATGCTCTTCGCGCAGCGTCCGGTCCCGCTTGTCCAGCTCCTTCTCCGCCCGCGCGAAAGGGTCGCTCAGCGCTCTCCTCACCCGCACCGCGCCAAGCGCGGCCCCCACCGCCGCGACCGCACCCGTGATCACCCATCCCCACGACACGTCAGGCACGCCTCCTCAGCTCCACGCCGTCCGGCCGGCGCCCCCTCGCACGGTCTCGGCCGCGGCGGACCCGCCACCTCCATGGACGCCCCGACGGCCCACGTCAGTTGCGCCGGACCTGCCGCGGCGGCCGGAACGCGGCGGCCGCGGCACAGGTCAAGCTTTCGAAGAGGGGGCGTTGTCGGTGGGTCCTGGCAGGGTGCCTGCATGACCAACAGCGAGAGTGCCCGCATGACGCGGATCCTCAGCGGGTTGCCGGCAGTGGCTCAAGAACTGCTGCGGGAGACGGACTGGGCTTCTCACCGGCATGCCTACGGCTCCGGCGAGGACATACCGGTCTCCCTGTGCTCCCTCGTGGACGAGGATGCCGAGGTGCGGTCCGAGGCGTTGGCCGCGTTGGACATGGGCGTGCTGCATCAGGGCTCTCTGTACACGGTCACCGCGCCCGCGGCGCTGTTCGTCGCCGCGATCCTCGACCATCCGCTGTGTCGCGCCGAGCACGAGGGACACTTCCCGTGGGACGACGGGCCGCCGCGCAGCTTGCAGGCCGCCCTGCTCGACTGGCTGGGCCGAGTGGCCGAGTCGGCCGCCTACGGGGAGGACCCGGCGCGGGACCGAGCCAACTGGGAGTGGCAGCCCTGGCACGAGGGCAGGCGAGACGAGCGCGGCCCCGACGAGCTCGCCGCGCTGCAAGCGTGCCGGGACGTCCGTCCCGCCCTGTACGACGCCGTCGAGCCGTTCCTCTCCTCCTCCGACCCCCACATCTGTGAGTCCGCGCTCGGCGTCGCGGTGCCGCTCCTTTCAGCCCCGGCCCTCGCCGACCGGATACCGCGCGCCGCCGCGCTGCTGCGGGCCCGGCTGGGCACCCTGACGGGCCGACGGGAACGAGCCGCCGTGGCGCGGGCGCTGAGTCTTTGGGGAACGGACACCTCCGACCTGCTCGCCGACTCCGACCCGGCCGTACGGGTCTGCGCCGCGCTCGGTCCCGTCCGAGTCGGCCGGCCCCGCGCCCTCGCCGTGCTCCTCGACGCGCTACGGGACCCCCGCACGACAGACGGATGGTTCCCCGAGCCGCTGCGCGGGGTCGACGGATGGTTCCGGTTCACCGTGCTGCGTTCCGCGCTCGACCTGGCCGCATCGTTCGAGGAGGTGGCACCGGTGGCGATCGCGATGGTGGCCGCAGGCCAGAGATGCATCGTCGACAACGAACGCGGGCCGATCCTGTTCAGAGCCTTTCCCGGTGGCTACGACCCGACCCACTCGCTCACCTCCGCCCAACGCGCCCTGCTGCGGGCGTTCGTGGACACCGACGAGGCGACGGGCGGCATCGGCGGCAATTGGTTGTGGTTCCGCGCGGCAGGGCTGCCGGAGAACCGGGAGGGCATCGCTGCGCTGCTGTGACGCGGCCGGGGCCCGCCACCGCCTCCCCCCGGCCCGGAGTTGCGGTGGGTCTGGACCGCGCCCGACGGGAGCAGCGGCTTCCAGCCTGGACTGCCCTTCGCTGAGGACGGCACTTACTGGCTCTAACAAAAGCTGCTGATCATGAGACTCTCGGCCTCTCTGCCCGTATGTCTGGGCATGGGAAACCGTCAGTCGCGGCCGTGGATCGTGTCGGATGAACTGTGGTCGCTGGTCGAGCCGTTGCTGCCGAAGCGGGGTCCGAAGAAGGCCGAGGGCAGACCACGGGTGCCGGACCGGCAGGCCCTGTGCGGGATCCTGTTCGTCCTGCACACCGGCATCCAATGGGAGTACCTGCCGCAGGAACTCGGCTTCGGCTCGGGCATGACCTGCTGGCGACGCCTGGCGGCCTGGAACGAGGCCGGCGTCTGGGACCAGCTCCACCAGCTCCTGCTGAACGAGTTGCGGTCGAAGAACCAGCTGGACTGGGAACGGGCGGTGATCGACTCCTCCCACGTACGGGCCGCACGCAGGGGCCCAAAAGCGGGCCCAGCCCGGTCGACCGCGCACGGCCGGGCAGCAAGCACCACCTCATCGTCGACGGACAGGGCATCCCGCTCGCGGTGTCGCTGACCGGCGGTAATCGCAATGACGTCACCCAACTCGAGCCGCTGCTCGACAAGATTCCCGCCGTCGCGGGCCGGGTCGGCAGACCCCGCCGACGCCCCGACGCGCTGCTGGCCGACCGCGGCTACGACCACGACAAGTACCGCCGCCTGCTCTGGCAGCGAGGGATCCGTCCCGTGATCGCCAGACGGGGCGAGCCACACGGCACCGGCCTGGGCATCTTTCGCTACGTCGTCGAGCGAACGATCGCCTGGCTCCACGGCTTCCGCCGCCTACGCATCCGCTGGGAACGACGCGACGACATCCACGAAGCCTTCCTCGGCCTCGCCGTCTGCCTAATCACCCACCGCCACGTTCGACGCCTTTGTTAGGACCTTTTAGAGACTCTTTCGCATGAGGACGCACATCGTCTCGTGGCGACGGATCGACCCGTCGGGTCCTTCCTCGTCCCAAGCGTCCGGTTCGCGGCCGTACGCGACGTAGCCCAGGCGCTCGTACAGGGCGCGGGCCCGGGGGTTGTCCTCCTCCACAGCGAGTTCGGCCCTGCGGAGCCCGCGGTAACGGATTCGTTCTTCGGCCGCGCGGACGAGCAACGTTCCCAGGCCGCAGGACTGCAGCGCCGGCAGCACGGCGAGCTGCCACAGGGTTCCGGCTTCGTCGGAGACCTGATAGTCGATGCCGCCGATCGCCACCGGCAGGTCCACAGGGGTGCAGACGGCCAGGTAGTCCACCTCGCCCGCCGCAGCGCGCGTCAGCTCTCGCTCAACGTGGCGAAGGTGGGTGGCCGAACCGGACCATGTGCACGACGGCACGTCCCGAGGCAGCAAGTCGCGCACGGTGACACGCGTGGTGACGGTGGCGTAGGGAGACTCGTCTGCAGTGGTCACACCCGAAGCATGCGACTGCGGAGGTGGTGTGACAACGGATTTCTTGCGGCTGGTGCCGTGCGCTGTCGCTCCTCGTGAACATCGTTCGCGGAGCCGGTCACCGCCGATACCGCTGCGCGACGGCCGTGAAGGCGGCCTTGGGTTCCCATTCCATGTCGGGGTAGGTCTGTCCCCGGCGTCCTTCGAGGAGTTTGACGATGCCCAGGCCTGCCCGGTCCAGGTCGTCCCTGGGGTCGCCGTCCGGGCGGTGCGGGTAGCCGGGCAGGGCGAACAGGAACACGAACGCGCTGTCCACGCCCTCGGTCTCGAAGATCTCCAGCAGTTCGCTCAGATATGCGGCCTGGCCGGCCTCGTCACGCTCGTACACGCCGGTCAGCCGTAGCGGGGCCCTGGTCGCCGGGTCGTGCTCGACCACTTCCAGCACCCGTCCGCCGCGGTCTCCCGCGCCGCGGTAGGCCGCGGTGCCGAACCCGGTGATGGCGAGCGGCTTCGGATCCTGGGCGAGCGTGCGCACCGCGTCCCGGAACCGGTCGGCGACCTCCGCGGAGCGGATCAGTTCGTACGTCACCAGGTCGAAGGGGGTCCAGTCGATCTGCTCGAACTGGATGGCAGCGTAGGTGAGTTTTCCCTGGAAGCGCTCGCGGACCGTGGCCGCGGCCTCGCGGAGGAACGCGTTGACGCGCGCGCCGAGCTCGCCCATCGCTTCGGCTCGCCGCTCGGGATGGCGCAACAGCTGCTCGACCCGCTCCTCGGGGCTGTCCCCCGGCAGGAACCCGCGGTTCATCACGCTCAGCTCGACCCCTGCGACGAACACGACGGTGGCCCCCTGCTGCCGTAGCCGTTCCGCTCGCTCGGCGCAGTCGCGGAAGAGCGTGAGGATCGGCTCGGGACGCAGTTCCAGCGGGTAGGGCGAGAACCAGACCTCAAGGCCCAGTTCGGCGGCGGCACCGGCGGCCAGCTCCAGGCGGTCCGGGTCGCCGCCGATGATCTGGACCGCGTTGCAGTGCAGGTCGTCGCGGATGATGGCGAGCTCGCGCCGGACCACCGCGGGGTCGAAGTGCCCGCGGGATGTCTGACCGTGCACGACGAATCCGGTGTCGTAGGTCATTCCTCTTGCTCGCATGGCGCCGCAGTCCTCTCTGACTCTGTCCGTCTCGGCTGGTCGAGACTGACAGGGAAAGTGCGTGCACGCAAGTTTACGTGCGGGCAAATTTACGCACGCGCAAGTTTGCGGGCGCGCAGTCACGCGTGGAAAGCTGACCCCGTGACGACACCACCGCCCGGACTGCGGGAGCGGAAGAAGCAGGCCACGCGCGAGGCGCTGCGCGAAGCGGCTCTGCGCCTGGCCGTGGAGCGCGGACCGGACCGGGTGCGGGTCGAGGACATCGCCGAAGCGGCCGGGGTCTCGCCGCGCACCTACAACAACTACTTCGCCAGCCGCGAGCAGGCCATCGTCTCCGCCGTGACCGCGGACCGGGAGGCGCGCATCGCCGCGGCGGTCGCGGCCCGGCCCGAAGGAGTACGCCTGGCCGACGCCGTCACCGAAGCAGTGGTCGAGCAGTACACGAACACCGGCGCGCGTGAACACCAGGCGCTGCTGCTGATCACCACCAGGACCGCGCTGCGCGACGCGTTCCTCGACACCACTTCCGGCATCGAACTCCCGCTCACAGCGGTGATCGCCGAACGCCTGGAAAACGCCGAAGCCCACACAGCCCGCGTCCTCGCGGCGAGCGTGACCGCGGCGGTACGCATCGCGCTGGAAGGCTGGCTGCGGCCTGCGGGCACCGCGGAGACGGCCGGGAGCTTCGCCACCGGAGGCCTCGTCGTGCCCGCCGGTTCCCTGCCCGACCGGCTCCGCACGGCGCTGGCCCCGCTCGCGCCCGCGTTCGACGCCGCAGAGCGACGCGCGCAGCCGTGACACCGATGCGGCTCGAGCGCTTCTTCGCGCAAGCCGAGTGCTGTGGTCTGCGCCCACAGGTTCGAGGCGGGGGTCAAGAAGCTGCCGCGGAGTCAGGGGGCGACGGCCGTCCCGGCGATGGTCCGCGACCTGGACGGAATCGGGAGCGTGCGGCTCCGGATATTCCGACGATAACGCCCGCGGCTAGCTTCACGGTGACCCTGTCGTGTTCGGTGAAAGGCATCCCGTGAAGAAGCTCGCCTCTGCCCTGCTGTCCGCAGTTCTCCTCGGCAGCGTGTCCCTCGCCGCCGCACCCGCCGCCTCGGCGGCCACCGCGCCGGGCGCCACCGCGTCGGCGGCACCGGGCTGCGTCACCGAGACCAAGGAGGTGAGCAAGGGCTACGGAACGATCACCGTGTGCGTCAACGAGGACGGCTCCGCCCGGGCCTACGGCGACCTCCACTGCACCGCGTTCGGCGCCGTCCTCGTGATGTGGGACGTCGGCTGGAAGACGGCCTCCGGTGTCAAGATCACGAACGTCGCGACGGCCGGCTGGGGCGACGACGACGTCGAGTTCGACGTCGACCCCTCGGCCGGCACGGACGGGATCAAGGGGATCACCGGAGTGGACGAGATCTACCTGTCCACGATCTACATGTGACCCCGGCCCGCACCACGCCGCGAACCTCTGCCGGGCCACGGGCCCGCACAGGCCCGATCGTCCTGGCCTGTGTCCTATTGTCGCGGCCCGGGGACAAGTGACGCCGTCACGATGTCGAGATCGTGCCGTCGGCTCCGTCCCAGGGACATCGGTGGCCGGCACCGGCCGCTTGAGGCAGAAGGAGACCGGCATGGGGATTCAGCGGATGGACAACGTCGGCATCGTCGTCGAGGACCTGGATGCGGCCGTCGCGTTCTTCGTGGAACTAGGTATGGAGCTGGAGGGCAGGGCGGAGATCGAGGGCCCGTTCGCCGACCAGTGCACCGGACTCGACGGGGTCCGGTGCGACATCGCGATGGTCCGGACGCCGGACGGTCACAGCCGACTCGAGCTGGCGAAGTACCTCAGCCCCGCGGTGATCAGCACCGGGCCGCGCAACCGGCCGCACAACATTCTCGGCACTCACCGTGTCATGTTCGCCGTCGACGACCTCGAGGACACCATCGCCCGCCTGCGCCCGCACGGCGCCGAACTCGTCGGCGAGATCGCCCGGTTCGGCGACAGCTACCTGCTGTGCTATCTCCGCGGACCTGACGGCATCATCGTCGGACTGGCCGAACAGCTGGACTGAAGGAGGGACTGGAGCGTTCGCGCTCCACCGCGCCGCAACGGACGGCGCCGCGTGATGCGGACCAGCTGACCGGGTTCCTCACCGCTGCGCCGTCCCTCTGCCCTCAGCCCCGCTGAAGCGTGCGGTCGTGCTCCCGGACCGCGATCCGGGCCAGTTTGGTGAGCATCATGCCGTTGCGGACCTCGACCAGGTAGTCCACGGGCAGTCCGTGCATCCGGATGCCTGGTCCCCTCAAGGCGTGCCAGTCGAGCACGAAGAGCGTGGCATCACCCCAGGGCACCAGCTTCATGGCGATGCGGGCCGCGCCGAACGGTTCGGCCTTCGCCTCCAGTTCCAGGCGGCGCTCGGGTTCGCAGATGCGGACGACGCAGGTGTCGTCAAGGACCAGCGGACCGGCACCGACCCGGACGCGCAACCGGGCGCCCACCTGGGGCCAGTGCGGGTCCGCGGCGAGGACCTGCTGGGTTCCGGTCACCCACTCCCCGTAGCGGTGTCCGTCGGACAGCAGGCTCCAGACCTCGGACGGGGTACTCAGGATCAGACGACGGTTGCGGGCCAAGCTGAACACGCTCCCTCGGGACGACGGGGCGACGGGGCGGGGGCACAAGGTGATCCGCAGTCTGCGGCGTGCCCGTCGACACTAGCCCGGTGCTTCGGCGGCCCGGGAGAACGCGCCGACGCACGGGGCCGTCCGAGTGAGGCACGCCGCGGACGGCAGCCTCGTACGGGGCGTCCTCGGGGTTTCCTCTGCCCCTGCCCGTCCCCTGCCCCGGGCGCCGGGAGGTCGTCGCGTACCGCTGCCGGGGAGGTGTACCGGCCGGCGGCATGGTGGGGGCGTCAGTTCTTGACCGCGACCCCGCAGACGGACACGTCGGCCGTGGGCTCTTCGGGCCGGCCTGCGTCCGGGCGCCAGGAAGCCGTGGCGACGACCCCGGGGTCCACCAGGTCCAGTCCGGTGAAGAAGGCGGCGATCTCCTGCGGGGAGCGCAGGTGGTAGGTGTTGGCCGACTGCCCGTTGTAGACCTCGACCGCCCTGTTCAGCGCCTCGTTGTTGTCGGTGCCGTCGCTCAGGGCCAGATAACTCCCCCGGGGCAGCGCCGCCATCAGCGTGTCCAGCAGCTCGGCGGGACGCTCGGCGTCGGAGATCTGGCCCATGATCCCGAGGGTGGTCAGTGCGACGGGGCGGCTGAAATCCAGGGTTCTGGCGGCTTCGGCCAGGATCCGCTCCGGGTCCCTGACATCGGCGTCGACGTAGTCGCAGGCACCCTCCGGCGTGCTGGTGAGCAGCGCCTGGGCATGCGTGAGGACGAGGGGGTCGTTGTCCACGTACACGATGCGGCTCTCGGGCGCGATGCGCTGGGCCAGTTCGTGCGTGTTGTCCGCGGTGGGCAGTCCGGTGCCGATGTCGAGGAACTGGCGGACACCGACCTCGCCGGCCAGGAAGCGTACCGCGCGTGCCAGGAACCGCCGTTGCAGGCGGGCGACGGCGGCGAACTCCGGAAACGTCGTCAGGATGACGTCGCCGGCCTCGCTGTCGACGGGGTAGTTGTCCTTGCCTCCCAGCAGGTAGTTCCAGACCCGGGCGGAGTGCGGCCGATCGGTCTGCAGTCGCGCCCTGACTTCTTCACGCGGATCAGTCATAGGCAAAGCTTCACACAAGGCTGCACGGCCGCGAGTGAAGTACGGAACTTCCCCGGCGGCGCCCGGCTCAGACGGACGGCGTGAGCGGGGGCCGCAGGCCCAGCCACTGCTCGGCGTCCCAGGCCCGGAACCGCTCCACCTCGGTGAAACCCAGCTTCGCCGCCAGGCGCATCGAGCCGGTGTTGGCGGTCTGCGTGGTGAGCACCACCGGCTCGCCCGGAAGGACGCGGTCGAGCCAGTCGAGAGCCGCCGCGCACCCCTCGGCGGCGTACCCGAGTCCCCACGCCCGCGGCAGGAACAGGTATCCGAGATCGACCTTCCCCACCGCAACGGGGCAGTGGTGCTCCCGTGTGCGCCTGAGCAGGATCTGGCCGATCATCTCGCCGTCGAGGTCGACGACGAAGCTCCCGGGCCACCGCTCGGGTGTCCCGGGCAGCTCGCGCTCCAGTTCCGTCCGGGGGCGGGGACCGCCGAGGTACGTATGCACCTCGGGCGACGCCAGCAGCTCGACGAACGCCGCACGGTCCCCGGCCCCGGGCTCCCGGAGCACGAGTCTGGCGGTTGTGATCGGTACGGGCGGCCACGCGACGGGTCCCAGGTCTGACATGCACGCAGGCTAACAAGCCAGGCGGACACCGGACATCGCCCACGGGCGATGATTCTGCTCCGGAGCGGGAGTCTCCTTCGGGAACGCCCCTGCCGGGCGCGCACTCGTCGCGCCCGGGAGCACACGGACGACAACCCTTGACAGGAGTCCAGGACACATGACTGATCCGGCACTGACGGCAGACCCCCATCGCGAGACCGGGGTCTGGCCCTCGATCCGCGCCGAGCGGGCGGCGCTGGCGGCCGCTCTCGCAGATCTGACGGACGAGCAGTGGGCCATGCCCTCGCTCTGCGCCGGTTTGTCGGTGCGTGAGGTGCTGGCGCACCTGACGGCGGGCGCGAGCCTCAACACCGTGCGCTGGCTGGCGGGTGTGATCCGGTGTCGGTTCGACTTCGACAAGCAGGTGGCCATGCGGCTGGCCGAGCAGCTCGGCGCGACCCCGGGCGAGACCCTTGAACGATTCCGGCGCGTCGTCCCGAGCACGACCAAGCCTCCCCTGCCGGCCATCGCCATGCTGGGCGAGACCATCGTGCACGGAGAAGACATCCGGCGTCCGCTGGGCATCCGCCGCGACCACCCGATCGATGTCGTCACGGAGGTGGCCGAGTACTACCAGGGCTCCGACCTCGTCGTCGTTGCCAAGGGACGCATCGGTGGCCTCGGACTCGTGGCGGACGACGGCCCGTTCGCGACCGGTTCCGGACCTCTCGTGTCCGGCCGCACCCTCGCCCTGGTGATGGCCATGACCGGGCGCGCGGCCTACTGCGACGATCTCGAAGGCGACGGTGTGGAACTCCTCCGGAGCCGTATGAGTCTCTGACCTCTACGAGTTGTCAACCCCGACGATGGTCAGGGTCCGGGGTGGTCGTTCGGCCCGGGCGTCCGGACGGGCGCGCTTCTACGTTTCCGTTCATGAGACGAGAACCGCGAAAGAAGGTCGCGGCCGGCCGGTTGCTCGGCGTGCCGGCCGTCCTGGGCACGGGAGCAGGAGTGATCGCGTGGCTGTCCCCCGGCGGACTGGGCCGGGCCGGCCCCATCGAGGTCACCGGCGGGGCTTCGGCGTCCGCGTACCGGTCGGTCACGGGGGCCGTGGCGGACGCGCCGTCCTGGGCAGGGTCCGCTCTGGAAGCCGCCACCGAGGGCACGCTCGTGGTCCTCGGAGCGCTGCTGCTGTGGGCGGCGTGGACGGCGGTGCGCCGCAGGGACGCCCGAGGGGTCACCGGGGCCGTGCTGATCGGCGTCGGCACCGTCGTCGCCTACGCGGTGAGTGAGGCACTGAAACTCGTGGTGGACGAGGAACGTCCCTGCCGTGCGCTCGGCGCGGGGGCCGATGCCGTCGCCGAGTGCCCGGACGTCGGGGACTGGTCGTTCCCGAGCAACCACGCCACCCTGGCCGCCGGTCTGGCCGTCGGTCTCGCCGTCCTGCGGCCCCGGCTCGCCGTGGTCACACTGCCGTTGGCCGGGGCTGCCGCGCTGCTGCGCGTGCTGGTCGGGGTGCACTACCCGCACGACGTGCTCGCCGGTGCGACGCTCGGCGGCGCCGTCGTGGCGGCGGTGCTCCTCGCGTTCTGGCCCGCGGCCCGGGGTGCGGCCTCACGACTGGGGAGGCTGAGGCGCGATGATCCCGGCCTCGTGGGCCACGACGGCGGCGGCGGCCCGGTTGTCGACGCCCAGCCTCGCCAGGAGGGAACTCACGTGAGCCTTGACCGTTCCCTCCACCACGTGCAGGCGCCGGGCGATCTGGCCGTTGGACAGACCGCCGCCGAGAAGGGCCAGTACGTCTCGTTCCCGGGGGGTGAGGGCGGCGACCCGGTCACGGGCGGCGGAGCGCCGACCGGCCAGGGTGCCGGCGCCCGTGGCGGCGAGGTGCGCGACGACCCGGGCCGCGACTTGCGGTGACAGGTAGGCGGCGCCCCCGGCCACCGCACGGACTCCGGTGAGCAGCTCCTCGGGCTCACCCGACTTGATCAGGAAACCGGCCGCGCCGCCGCCCAGGGCCTTCAGGATGTAGTCGTCCTCGCCGAAGGTCGTGAGCATGATGACGCCGGTGCCCGGCACGGCGGTGCGGATCTCCGCGGCGGCGTCGATGCCGTTGAGGCCCGGCATGCGGATGTCGAGTACGGCCACCGCGGGACGATGGCGTCGCACCAGATCCACGGCGTCGTGCCCGTCGGCGGCCTCTGCGACGACGTCGATGTCCGCGGCGGTGGCGAGGACGGCGCGTACCCCGGCACGGATCATCGGCTCGTCGTCGGCGATCAGCACCCGGATCATCGCGCGCTCACGGGGCGACCGTACCGAGGGACACCAGGGTGTCCTTCCGGAAGCAGAGCCGGTAGGCGTCGCCGGACCGGTCGTCGAACCGGTCGGCCGTCATCGCGTAGTACTCGCACGTCGTGCCCTCTCCCGTCGGCTCGTCGGTCGGCGGCCGGTAGTCGGTCTGCCGTTCCGGCAGCAGGCGCCGCACCTCGTCACGATCTTGCCCCACGTGCAGGCGGGCGTAGTCACGCGGGTCCAGAACCGACTGCGCCGCCGACCGGGTCTCCCAGACCATGAGCACCGCGCTCAGCAGCGCTGCCGTCACCAGGGGCACCATGGCCGCGGCGACCAGGGTCCGGCCGACCCTGCGCCGGACGCGGCGGTGTTCCTGCGGCAGCGCGTGGTCGCGGGAGGCCGGGAGTACGAGCGGCGAGGGCGTGAGCGTGGGTGGCGAGGAGTGGTGCGGGTGTGGTGGCGAGGAGTGGTGCGGGATGCGGGCGACGACCGCGTAGCCTCCGTCGCGCGGCCCGTGCTGGAACGAGCCGCCGGTCAGCCGCACGCGTTCCTCGAGGCCGATCAGGCCACGCCCTCCGATGCCGGGCCGGGTCCGTACGCGGTCGGCGGACGGGGGTGGGCCGTTCTCCACGACGACGTCCGTCCGGATTGCCGTGTGCGTCACATGGACGGTGGTCCTCGCGCCCGGCGCGTGTTTGGCCACGTTGGTCAGGGCCTCCTGCACCACCCGGTGCGCCGCCCGCGCAACCGTGGGCGGCAGGTCGTCCGCCTCGCCGTCGACGCCGAGTTCCACGGGGAGGCCGGCCTCGGACGCCTCGGAGGTCAGCCGGGTGAGGCCGGGGTCCTCGGGCTCGAGGTCCGTCGCGCCGGCCTCCTCCCGCAGGACACCGATCACCTCGCCGAGGCGTTCCACCGCGGCCGCGGCCCTGGCGCGGATGTCGGCCGCCGCCCTCTGGTGGTGTTCCGCGAGGTCGGGCGCGAGCTTGAGCGCGCCGGCCGACAGGGCGATCAGGCTGAGGTCGTGGCCCATCACGTCGTGCATGTCCTGCGCGATGCGCGTCCGCTCCCGCAACCTCGCCTGGTCGGCGATCAGTTGCTGCTCGCGTTGCAGTTGACCGGCGCGCTCCCACCCGGCCCGGACGAGTTGGCGGTACTGGCACCAGAACCGCCCCGCGAACCAGGGCAGCATCATGGCGGCGACCACCACGGTCACGAACCGGCCGGCCAGCGGGAGCCAGGCGGGAACGACGGACAGGGCCGTCACACCGGCCGCGAGAACCGCGACCAGCGCGAGCGCCGTCGGAGCCGTCCGCCCTGGCCGGAGTCCCGCGAGGAACGCGGTGACGGCGGTCGGAACCGCCCACCACAGGTTCGTCACGCTCAGGCCGGCGGCCACCGCGGTGGCCGCGTTGAGAAGGGTCCCGGGATCACGTACCCGCCGCAGGAGCAGCTTCCGGGACGTCGTCGCCGTTCGGCTGTCGGTCAGTGTGCTGTCCACGGAGGGGACGGTACGGACCTCGGGCGGCGGCCGGCCACTGCCGAAAGTCTCATTCCGTGCCCGTCGTGGACTCCGTAGCCTCACATCCGGGACCTCAGCACGTCGACCTCGCAGCCCGGCGCGAAGGGGTCGAAGCCGTGCTCGCTCAGCCAGCGAACCGCCAGCAGGCTTCGCAACGACCACCACGCGTGGATCACGTCGATGTCGAGGTCGATGCCATAGCCGGCGGTGACGTCGCCGAGGTGCTCCTCGTGTCCGAGGGTGAACGTGGCGAGGTCGTACAGGGCATCGCCCTGGCCCGCCTCGGACCAGTCGATGATGCCCGTGACCTCGTCGCCGTCGACGAAGACGTGCGCGACCTGCAGGTCGCCGTGCGTGAACGCCGGAGTCCACGGCCGGAGCGCGGCCTCGGCGACCCGACGGTTGCGGGTGACCAGGTCGGCGGGCAGCACGCCGTTGGACACCAGCGACTCGCACTCGTCGTCGAGTTCCGCCGCCAGCGCGACGATGCTCCGGCCGGCCCGGCCCCGCCAGGGCGGCAACGGCGCGTCGTGCAGCTTCCGGATGGCGGCGCCCGCCGCGGCCCACCCCGCGGGCGACCCGGTCGAGGGCCCACCGAGCCGCCCGAGCGTCGTCCCGCGCACTGCGGCGATGGCGAGCACGGGCGGCTTGCGCCACAGGACCCGCGGCGTCGGGACCGGCACGCGGGACATCGCCTCGACCTCGGCGTCGATACGCGCCTGATCCGTATCCACCTTCAGAAACACGTCGCCGACGCGCAGAGTCGCACGCTCGGAATGGGCGACGACGACTTCGACCTCATCCATGGGCGACCAGTATCCCCGGGAGTGATCGCCGACGTCCCCTCCCGGACACGACGCTAGACGACCGGCGGGCGGCCAAGGCGCGTCATCCGTGCCACGGTCGCCCACCGCATCGGTCGACGCGCGCCGCCCGATGCGCGCACCCCTTCGGCGAAACCGCCCGCCCAGGCCCGCAGCCCGCCCCAGGAGCGGGTCCGCACCACCGTCAGCCCAGTCCACACCCCGAGGTAGACGGGGACCAGGGCGGCGGGCAGGTGCCGTTTGGCCAGCCACACCCGGTTGCGGGCCGTCATCCGGTAGTAGACGGCGTGCCGGGCGGGTGACGTCCAGGGGTGCTGGAGCAGCAGCGACGGCTCGTACACCACCCGCCACCCGTCGTCCAGGGCGCGCCATGCCAGGTCGGTCTCCTCGTGCGCGAAGAAGAACGCGTCCGGCCAGCCGCCGATCCGGTCCAGCATCCGCATCGACAGCGCGTGCCCGCCGCCCAGGAACGTCGTCACCTCACCACCGCGCATCGGGTTCTTCGACCGCAGCCGCGGTACGTGCCGGCGCTGTGTGCGGCCGTGCTCGTCGGCGATCCGGAACGACACGATCCCCAGCCGCTCGTCGGCGTCGTACATCGAGGCGAGCTTGGCGAAGACGCCGCTGTCCACGAGCAGTCCGTCGTCGTCCAGATCGACCACGACATCCACGTCCCCGCACGCCCGCAGGTGCTCGACGGCCACGTTGCGGCCGCCGGACACTCCCAGGTTCTCCTGCGACTCCACCCCGTCCACGCCCTCGGGCAGCTCCGGCAGCGCACAGCCGTTGCCCACCACCACGATCCGGGCGGCCGGCCGTGTCTGACCGGCCACCGAGGCCAGCAACGCCTGCAATTCGGCGGGGCGATTGCCCATGGTCAGGATCGCGATGCCCAGACGAGTGCGGCTCACAGGTGAACTCCGATCGACTTCTCGAAGGCCGCAGCCTATCGGCTCGCCCCTCCGCCGCGCGCGAAGCGGGCGTCGCTTCCGAGTCCGGTGAGGCGGGCCGTCAGGCGGGACAGCAGGGCGACCGACTCGCTCAGTCGCCGTCTTTCGTCGGGGTCGAAGGTCTCGCGGATGGCGGCGCCGAGGGCGCCCGCGCGGAGGGTGCGCTCTTGCCGCAGGCGGGAGCGGCCGGCGTCGGTGAGGCGCAGCAGGAGCTTGCGTCCGTCGTCGGGGTGCGGCTCGCCGCGGACCAGGCCGGCGACGGAGAGGTCCTTGACCGACTTGGCGGCGGACTGGTGTGTGACACCGCGCAGTCGGGCGAGGTCGGCCGTGGTCAGGGGGCCGTCACGGTCGAGGAATCCGAGGATGGCGGCCTCGCCGGGGGGCATGGTGTCCACGGCTCTCACCGCCCGCACCAGCTCACCGATCGACCGCCGCAGCTCCTCGGCCAGCGCGTCTTCGTCCATGGAGCCATCCTAGCCGGAGATCTTCCAGCTAGTTGTACAGTTAGGTTGTACAAGTTATCTACAGGTACTGTTCGATGAAGGCGGAAGGACATGGCGGTCGTGGAACTCACCAAGTTCGGTCATGCGTGTGTGCGGCTGGAGAAGGACGGGCGCCGCCTGGTCATCGACCCGGGCGGTCTGACCGACCCCGAGGCGCTGGACGGCGCCGACGCGGTGCTCGTGACGCACGAGCACTTCGACCACTTCTCGGAGGAGGTGCTGCGCCGGGCGGCCGCGGCGCGTCCGGGTCTGCGCATCTGGACCAACTCCTCCGTCGCGGGACGGCTGGACGGTCTCGGCGCGCAGGTCGCCACCACCGGGGACGGGGACGCCTTCAGCGTCGCGGGCTTCGACCTCACGGTGCACGGAACCTGGCACGCGGTCATCCACCCGGATGTCCCGCGCATGGCCAACATCGGATTCCTGGTGGACGGGTCCCTGTTCCACCCCGGCGACGCCCTGACCGTCCCCGGCACTCCGGTCGGCACGCTGCTGCTGCCCGTGCACGCTCCCTGGTCCACGGTCGGCGATCTGATCGACTACGTGCGCGAGGTCGCCCCCCACGATGCCTACGCCGTCCATGACGGCGCCCTCAACGAGGTCGGCACCGCGATGGTCGAGGGCTTCCTCGGCGAGCGGGGCCCCGGCGTCCCGGCCCGCTACCGTCGGCTGGCTCCGGGCGCGAGTGTCCGCATCGGGTGAGGCCCGGCGTCGTCGGTCGTGGCGTGCCGACGCCTACGACGCCGGGGACTTCTCCTCGCGGTACAGCACGAGGTGCTCGTGGTGAAGCACGCCGTCCCGCAGGTCTCCGGTGGCGGTGAAGCCCGTGTCGTCGACGTAGTCGAGGTGGTCGCCGGTCACCGTGTAGCGGCCGGTGTACGCGCTGCGCCGATGCCCCCGGGCCTCGTCGTAGCGCCCGTCCGGCAGCAGCTCCTGACGGATGTGGCCGTCCGCGGTCACCCACATGCCGACCACGTCGGCGTTCTCACGGTTTCGCCGATCCCGCGCGTTCGCTGTCATCGCAATTCCCTTCCACGGTGGGCGGTGGCGTCTGCCCGACCGAGTCTGCGCAGGTCGGCCCGGAGGTACCAGGGCGTTCGCTGCCTGGGTGCGGCACACCCGGGCAGCGCACCGGAGCACCGCCTAGCCTTGGCGGCATGGACGACAACCACCTCGGGGAGTTCCTGCGCGCGCGCCGCGCCGGTCTGCGGCCGCAGGACGTCAACATGGCGAGCCACGGCCTGCGCAGGGTCGCCGGACTGCGACGCGAGGAGGTCGCCGTCCTGGCCGGGGTCAACGCCGACTACTACACCCGGCTGGAACAGGGCCGCGAGCGTCACCCCTCCCCGCAAGTACTCGACGCTCTCGGCCGCGCGCTTCACCTGGACCCGCAGGCCCGTGCCCATCTGCACCGCCTGGCCGGGGTGTCACCGGCCGGGCGGGACTCTCTGCACGCGACCGAACGGGTCGGCCCCGCACTGCGCCAGCTGATGGACGGCTACGCCCACACCCCCGCCTTCGTCATGAGCCGCACCCTCGACGTCCTGGCCGCCAACGCCCTGGCCGACGCGCTCTTCGCCCCCTTCGCGCCTGCGGACAACCTGGCCCGCATGATCTTCCTCGACCCGGCGGGCAGGGAGTTCTACCAGGACTGGGACCGAGCCGCCCAGGCCGTCGTCGCCAACCTGCGCCAGGCACAGGGATTTGATCCCGAGCACCCGCGGCTGAGGAGCCTGGTGGACACGCTGGCCGAGCACAGCGCGGTGTTCCGGCGTCTGTGGGCGGAGCACTCCGTGCGCGGCAAGACCCAGGACGCCAAACGGCTCCTCCACCCGGACGTCGGCGCCCTCTCGCTGACGTACCAGTCCTTCGACGTCCGTGACGCTCCGGGTCAGCAACTCGTCATCTACCACGCCGAGCCGGGCAGCCCGTCGGCCCACGCCCTGGGCCTTCTCGGCTCGCTGCACGCCGGCGAGCGGCGCCAGGCATCGTCCGACTCCGCCGGGAAGTGAGTCCCGCGACGCGGTCCCCGAGCCGTGTCAGGCCCCGGCGCGGTCGGAGTCGAAGAACCCGATCATCCGCTCCAGGCCGTCCGCGGCGAACATGGTGTCCATGCTGCGGGCGGACTCGATGGCGGACGCTTCACCGCGAGGGAAGAGGCCTTCCTCGTACCGGGTGAGCGCGGCCTCGGTGTCGCCCGGGTGAGCGGCGAGGGCGAGGGCGAGTTCGGCACCGTCGTACATGGCGAGGTTGGCGCCCTCGCCGGCGAAGGGGGACATCAGGTGGGCCGCGTCACCGAGCAGGGTGACGCCGGGGGTCCGCTTCCAGCGATGCCCGACGGGCAGGGCGTGGATGCGGCGCGGGGTGATGGTCTCCGCGTGGTCGACCAGGCCGCGCAGGGCCTCGTCCCAGCCGTCGAAGTGGGCGAGTACGGCGGCCTTGGCGGCGCCGTGGTCGGTGAAGTCGATGGTGTCGATCCAGTCCTCGTCCGCCCTGAGCGCGGTGTAGACGTGGAGGCTGCCGTCGGTCTCGCGGTGGGCGAGGAGGCCGCGCCGGTCGCCGAGGCAGATGAAGAAGCCACCGCCGACGAGGGCCGCGCTGCCCGGGTGGCGGGTGTCGGCCTCGTGCAGGTCGGTCTCCACGAAGGAGATGCCGGTATAGGCGGGCTCGGCGGCCGAGAGCAGCGGCCGGATGCGGGACCAGGCGCCGTCGGCGCCGACGAGGAGGTCGGTGGTGATGGCCGAACCGTCGGCGAAGGTGACCTCGTGCCGGCCGTCGTCCAGCGCTCGGGCGCCGGTGGCCTTGCGCCGCCAGTGGACCGTGCCGTCGGGGAGGGAGTCCAGCAGCAGGCCGCGCAGCTCGCCCCGGTCGACCTCGGGGCGGCCGCCGTCGCCCTCGTCCTCGGTGGCCACATGGACCGTGCCGTCCGGGCCGACCAGGCGCATCGCCTGACCGCCCTCGTGGATGATCTTGCGGAACTCGTCATGGAGGCCGGCGGCGTGGATCGCCTTCTGGCCGTTCTCCTCGTGGATGTCGAGCATGCCGCCCTGTGTGCGGGCCTCCGGGCCCGGCTCCAGGTCGAAGACGGCGGATTCGATGCCGTTCACGTGCAGGACTCGGGCGGCGGTGAGGCCGCCCAGGCCGCCGCCGATGATCGCGATGGGGTGGTGCCGGGTGCTCATGATGGCCTCCAGGGGGGCGCGGTCGGACGCCTTCAGCGTAACGAACATGTTCGTAGCGAACAAGTTCGTTCAGTCGCGTCCTCGCAGGAGGGCTGGGCAGCGTCGGGTTCGGCAGCGGGCCCCGCCCCGTCCCTCAGCCGGTCGCGCCCCGCGCCGGGCCGGGGACGGGCGTGCGGGTGATCCCGTTGACGAGGACGTCGAAGGACCAGCGCAGGCGGTCGTGGGCGGAGCCGCCGATGAGCAGGGGCATGTGGGAGGCGATCGCGGGATGAGTGGCCTCGTCCGCGTCGCGCAGGGCGCGGACGGCGGCGCTCCAGTCCTCGTGGGACGTCGGATCGTGTTCCTGGGTCGCTTGCTCGGCGGCGGTGGCGGTGGCGTCCTGCAGGAGCTTGTCCACGCCCCAGGCGACCTGGGCGCCGGGGGCTCCGCTGCGGGCGAGCAGTTCGAGGATCCGTTCCACGAGCCGCAGGTAGTTCTCCCCGCTGGGGCGGGCGACCAGGGCCGACCGGGCGAGCTGAGGGTGTGCGAACAGTACGAGGGTGTACGACGTCAGCACGGCCCTGAGCTGCTCGCGCCAGCCCTCCTCGGCGCCCGCACCGGTGAGGTCGACCTCGCCCAGCAGCGCGTCCAGCACGGCCGCGTGCAGTTCGGCGGTGTTCGCCACGTACACGTAGAGGGAGGCGGGGCCGGTGTCCAGCTCCTGCGCCAGGCGGCGCATGGTGACCTTCTCCAGCCCCTCCGCACGCATGAGCGCCACCGCGGTGTCGACGATCCACCGCCGGGACAGTGCGGGCTTCGCCGGGCGGTCCCGGCGGCTGACCGGGTCTCTTCTCGCTGTCATGTCCCGATCGTAACGAACGCGTTCGTCCGGTGGCCGGGACCGTGTCAGCGGGAGCCCCGACGCAGGTGCCGGTCCTGTCCCGCCCCGTGTCCGGCGACCGCCGTGGTGATCCCGAGGACCGCCAGGACGATGAGGGGGAGTGTCCAGCTGTGCGTGGTGTCGTGCAGGATGCCGAGCAGGAGGGGGCCGGCCGCCGCCACGAGGTAGCCGATGGACTGTGCCATGCCCGCCAGTGCGGCGGCTTCGCCGGAGCTGCCGGCGCGCTGGCTCTGGAAGGTCAGCGCGAGGACGAGGCAGGCACCGCCGCCGAGTCCGAGCAGGGTGCACGCCAGGACGGACAGCGCGGGAGCGGCGACCAGTACGGTGAAGCCGCCTGCCACGAGGACCGAGGCCCCCGCCGCGGTCCACCGCTGATCGTGCCGGCCGCGGGTGAGCACGGGCAGGAGACTGCTGGCCGCCAAGGACACCACCTGGTAGTAGAACAGCATCCATCCGGCCGTGGTGCTGCTCGTACCGCGGTCGATCAGGATGCTGGGCAGCCACGCGACGGCGGTGTAGAAGGCCAGGGACTGCAGGCCCATGAAGAGGGTGACCTGCCAGGCGAGCCGCGACCGCCAGGGCATCGGGCTGTGCGTCTCACCGGTGGACGCCTGGGGCCTGTCACCTCGTATCCGGGGCAGCCAGGCGAGGAAGGCGGCGACCGTGAAGGCGACGCCCCAGGCCAGCGCCGTGCGCCAGGAACCCGGCACGGTGTGCGCCAGCGGCGCGGACACCCCCGAGGAGACGGCGGCCATGAGGCCCATGACGGTCACGTAGAGAGCGCTGACGCCCTGGATACGGTGTGCGGGCACGCTCCTTCTGATCAGGGCGGGCAGCAGCACGTTGCCGAAGGCTATGGCGGCGGACAGGATCACCGTTCCGGTGAACAGGAAGGCGACGGAGGGAAGGGAGCGGACCACCGTACCGACGGCCAGCACACCGAGCGCCGCCACCAGCAGACGAGCGCTGCCCCATCGGTGGGAGGCCCGGGCGACCAGCGGCGACGTCGCGGCGAACGTCAGCAGCGGGAGCGTACTCAGCAGCCCGCCCCAGCTCGACGTCAGGCCGCTGCCCCGCTCGATCTCGGGCAGCAGTGCTCCGACACCTGTGAGAGTGGTGCGCAGGTTCGCCGCCACGAGACAGATCGCGACGATGAGCCCGACCGACACGGCGGGCCGGGCGGGCCGTGCGCGGTCGGCGGCCGGCGCTTCGGAGGTGGAGTGCCGGCGGGAGGCCGAAGCCGGCTGCGGACTCACCGTTCCCCCGCAGCCCGTGCCGTGTCGCTCTCGTGGTCGCGGGTGAGCTGGACGATCGCCGCCGCCGCGTCCCGGGCGCCGCCCGCGTCCCGGGCCTCGATCGCGTCGACCAGCCGCCGGTGCAGGCGGGCGTGCTCCTCGGCGTGCGCGGCGCCCCAGGGCAGACCCCCGAGGGACGCGGTGAGCGCCGTACCGAGGTGGTCGTACACCTCCATCAGCAGGTCGTTCCCGCTGGCCCGGACCACGGCCCGGTGGAACAGCGCGTCGACGCCCGTGGCCGCGGCCGGATCCTCACCGGCGCTGGCCGCGTCGGCGTCGGCCAGCAGCTCCCGCAGCTGCTGCAACTGACTCTCACTCCGGCGCAGGGCCGCGGCTCCCGAGGCGTACTCCTCCAGAACGGTCCGCAGTTCCAGCACCTTGTCCCGCTGCGCGGAACTGGCCCGCCGCACCATGACGGACTGAAGCTCGCTCGAGGAACAGACATAGGTGCCGTCTCCGGCCCGCGGCTCCAGCAGACCCAGGTGCACCAGTGCACCGATCGCCTCCCGCAGCGTGCTGCGTCCGACCCCGAGCTCCTCGATGAGGGCATGCTCCGGGGGGATCCGCGTCCCCACGGGCCAGCCCCCCGACTCGATGTGCGAGCGGAGGCTGTCGACCAGTTGCGCGGACAGGCTGGCCGTCCGTCGCGGTGCGCTGATGCGTTTCATGGCGGCAGCCTACACAAACATCAGACATTTGAACATCATGCTTTTGTAGCTCGAGTCGCCCGGGCAGCCCGCCGGCGACGGCTGCATGGCCGAGGGGTGAACGGATCAGCCCTGCCCTCCGGCAAGCTGCCGAGGGCCGGCGTCGACGGCTGATCACGTCGCACGCCGGCTGCCAGGGGCGCCGCTTGGATCAGCCCTGCCGCAGCCTCCGTCGCCCTGTGGCAGACCCCGCGACCCCGGCAAGATCCAAATGGCATCCCCTAAACTGCACGGCATGTCAGCCGCATCGTGCTCGGCCGCTTGCGCGGCAGTGACCAGGACGTCCCGCTAGCGGCGGGACGTTCGACTCACAGCACCGACCTGAACGTCCAGCCGCTTCGTGATCAGTCCGGAGCGGCGACTCGCGCTGCCCGGGACTCCTCGGAGCGACGGAGCAATCGATGCTTTCAGGCAATCCTTCTTCCCGCGGGCACAGCCCGTCTCCCATGCGTGCACGGCTCGTGCTGTGCGCGATGTCGATGCTGCAGTTCTTCATCGCGGTCGACGTGACCGTGGTGAACATCGCGCTGCCCTCGATCGGCGCGGATCTCGGCGTCGACGGCCACGCGCTGACCTGGGTGGTGGTCGGCTACACCGTCACCGGCGGCGGGCTGCTGATGCTCGGCGGCCGCCTCGGCGACCTGCTGGGCCGCCGCCGCACGCTGCTGGCCGGCACCGCCCTGTTCGGTGCGGCGTCTCTGCTGGCGGGGCTGGCCCCCTCGTTCGCGGTCCTGGTGGCCGCGCGCCTCGTCCAGGGGGCCGGCGAAGCCATCGCGCTGCCGGCCGCGATGGCCACCATCGTGCTGATGTTCCCCGAGGGCCCACGCCGGTCGCGGGCTCTGAGCGTGTGGGCCGCGGTCGCCAGTTGCGGGCTGGTGCTCGGATTCGCCCTCTCGGGAATCATCACCGCCCATCTGGGCTGGCGATGGGTCTTCCTGATCTCGGTGCCGTTCATCCTGGCCGTGACGGTGGCCGCGCTCGTCCTGGTCCGGGCCGACCGCCCAGCACCCCGCGAACGGGCCCGGCTGGACCTGCCGGGCGCGCTCCTGCTGACCGCGTGCCCGCTGCTGTTCACCTACGCCGCGGTCGAGGCCGGTGCATCCGGCACGCGCCGGTGGGTGAGCCTGGTGGCGCTGGCCGGTGCGGCACTGGCCGCCGCCGGACTGGTGCGGGTCGAGTCGCGGTCCCCCGCGCCACTGGTGCCGCCGGCCTTCTTCGCCCACCGTGCCCGGGTGCGGGCGAACCTGACCACCATGCTGCTCAGCGGGGCGCTGTCGACCTCGTTCCTGCTGTTTACGTTCTACTTGCAGGACCGGCTCGGGGTCGGTCCGCTGGGAGCCGGGTTCACGATGCTGCCGTTGGCCGGCGCGCTGATCGCGGCCTCGGTTCTCGTGCCCCGGCTGCTGGCCGGCTGGGGAGCACGCGTGTGCGTGCTGGCGGGCCTCGGCTCCGCCGCGCTCGCGATGACGGTGATCGCGCTCGTGGCAGCGCTGGATGGCGGAGCGGTGTGGCTGCTGCCCGCGATGCTGCTGATCGCCGCCGGGATGGGTTTCGGGCTGGTGGGGCTGCAGTACATCGCGGTCGGCGGGACCACTGACGACGACGCCGGGATCGCCTCCGGAGTCCAGCGGGCGGCCGACCAGCTCGGCGGGGCGGCCGGTGTGACGGTCTATGTGGGGATCGGATTCGCCCCCGCCGTGCACGGTGTTGACCCGTTCCTGGCGGCAGCGGTGCTCGCCGTCGCCGGACTGGTCGTCGGTGCCTTGGTCATCAGCCGCTCGTCCGCCCCGGCGGAGGTGCAGCCGCAGGCCGAGTAGGAGGCGGTCTAGGAACCCTCGGTGTCGGCGCGCAGGGAATGAATCATGCTCTGCAGGATCCGGAACGCGCCCGACTGCTCGCTCTCGGTCATGCCGGCCAGCATTCTGAGCTCCACGGAGCGGACCGCCACGGTCGCCTTCTCCAGGCTCCGCCGGCCGCGAGGAGTGAGCCGCGCGGGAAGCGCCTTCCCGACGGGCGCCGCCGCGGGCCTGGTCACGTAGCCGTCGCGTTCCAGGGCCTGGAGCAGCACGTTCATCGACTGGCGGGTCACGAACGCGCCCCGCGCGAGCTCGGAGTTCGACATGCCCGGCCGTTGAGCCAGCAGTTCGAGGCAGGAGTAGTGCGTCACGCTCATCCCGAGTGGCCGCAGCACCTCCTCCATGGCTGCGCGCAGGGCGCTCGAAGCCTCTTTGAGCAGGTAGCCCAGTGATTTGTCCAGGTCGATGCCGGCACCCTTTTGACTCATGTCAGCATTCTGACATACATTGGCTTGTGTCAGGAATCTGACACGAAGAGAAGGAGCATCGCCATGCCCGTCACCGGTCCCGACTTCATCTCGCTCCAGGTACGCGACCTCGACGCCTCGCAGGCGTTCTACGAGCAGTACCTCGGCCTCGTCCGTTCGCAGGCCGGGCCTCCGCACGCCGTCGTCTTCGAGACGAAGCCGATCGCGTTCGCACTCCGCGACCTCGTTCCCGGCACCGATCTCGCCTCCGTCGCCCAGCCCGGCATCGGTGCCGCGATCTGGCTCCACGGCACCGGCGTCCAGGCCATCCACGACGCCCTCGTCGCCGACGGTCACACCATCGTCTCCGCACCGATCGACGGCCCGTTCGGCCGGACGTTCACCTTCGCCGACCCCGACGGCTACCACGTCACCCTCCACGACCGCGCCTGATCCGGTCGGCAGAGCGAAAGGAGCCCCTCACTGTGACGGACGGTCACGAGGAAAGAGTCCTGGCCAGGATCGCCAAAGGGCTCGTCTACACCGAGTCGGAAGCGGCCTTCCAGGCCCCTCTGCAGCGAACGGAGCAGATCTTCGAGTACAACCACACCCCGCCGGGCGAGACGGAGCGGCGTCGGTCGCTCCTGACCGCGATCTTCGGCTCGGTCGGTGAACGGACCGTGCTGCTGCCGCCGTTCCACGCCGGGTTCGGCAGCAACGTCCACATCGGCGACGACTTCTTCGGGAACGTGAACCTGACGTTCGTGGACGACGTGCGGATACGCATCGGCCACGGTGTCATGATCGCCCCCAGCGTGACGCTGACCACGACGGGGCATCCGGTTCACCCCTCCCGACGTGTGGACTTCGGGAGGTTCTCCGAACCGATCGTGATCGAGGACAAGGTGTGGATCGGCAGCAACGCGGTGGTCCTGCCCGGCGTCCGTATCGGATACGGGTCGGTCATCGGCGCCGGCAGCGTCGTCAGCCGGGACATTCCCCCCATGTCCATCGCGGTCGGCACACCGTGCCGGGTGACCCGCACCATCACGGAAGAGGACCTGGCCACGCGTGCGGCCGAACACTGAGGCGTCTCGTGCGGTGGACCGACGCAGAAGGCGAGTGCCACCGGAGCGTTTCAGCGCACCAGGAGACCGACGGCCACCGTCAGGCGTTCGAGGTACGACTCCCTTGACCCGACCTGGTGCTTGAGTCCCGTCGACGCGCTGATCATCGTCTGTGCGATCCGGACGGCCTCCTCCCGTCCTGTCGCGGCGGCGATCGCCTCCGTGATCAGCTCCTCGAAACGTCGCGGCAGGACCTCGACCACCTCTCCGAGGATGCCGGGATTGTCCTCGATCACCGTCGCGGCATCGCGCGTCAGCGGGCCGACGTAGCGGCCCGCCCAGTGATCGAACGCTTCGACGAGGCGCTCCAGAAGGGGGCGGTCGCCGTCGGCCAGGGCCTGTTCGACCGCGGTGATGTCGCGGTGCAGGGCCTGGGTGACCGCGGCACGGAACAGGCTCTCCTTCGAGGAGAAGAGGAAGTAGAGGCCCGGCCGGGAGATGTGCGCCGCCCGCGCCACCTCCTCCATCGAGGTCTTCCGGTATCCGAAACGCGCGAACGTGGCCATGGCGGACTCCAGAACCATGGTCCGGCGGTCGGCATCCGCGCCGGTCGAGGGCGGGTGGTCGGCGTCGCGACTGCTCATGCGGTGAGCATACGAGCACCGGTCGCACTATACAAATTTCGTCTAGTTCGTATAGTTGAGCCATGGAAACCCGCCCGCTCGTCTCCACGCCCTTCACCGCCTCCAGCACCGCGGACGAGGTGCTGGAGGGCATCGACCTCACCGGCGTCCGCGCGATCGTGACGGGAGCGTCCTCCGGGCTCGGCATCGAGACGGCTCGTGCCCTGACCGCTGCCGGGGCGGAGGTGACGCTCGCCGTGCGGAACACGGCTTCGGGTGTCACCGTCGCCGAGACGATCGGCAGGTCGACCGGAGCGGCCCCGCCCCGCGTCGCCCGGCTCGACCTCGCCGACCGGGCCGGCGTCACCCGGTTCGTCGACGCGTGGGACGGCCCGCTCCACCTGCTCGTCAACAACGCCGGTGTGGTCACCGGCGGGCTCGAACGGACGCCCGAGGGCTGGGAGTTGCACTTCGCGACGAACCACCTCGGCCACTTCGCCCTGGCCACCGGGCTGCACCGGGCCCTGGCCCGCGGTGCGGCCGAGCGCGACGGAGCACGGATCGTCTCGGTCAGTTCGACGGCGCACATGCGGTCCGGCATCGACTTCGACGACCTCCACTTCCAGCACCGCAGCCACGACCCGCAGACCGCCTACGCACAGTCGAAGACGGCGAACTCCCTCTTCGCCGTCGAGGCGACCCGCCTGTGGGCGTCCGACGGCATCGTCGCCAACGCGGTCAATCCCGGCGGTGTCGCCACGGGTCTGCAGCGGAACTTCACGCCGGAGCAGAAGGCGTCGCTCGACGCGGCCGAGGCTGCCGGAATCTTCACGTACAAAACGGTCGAGCAGGGAGCCGCCACCAGTGTCGTCGCGGCCGTCGCCCCCGAGTTCGCCCACTCCGGGGGCCACTACCTCGACGACGGACAAGAGGCCTACCCGGTGCCGAACGACGCCGACCTCGCGCAGCACCCGCACGGTGTCAAGGAGTGGGCGCTGGATCCCGCCGCCGCCCAGCGCCTGTGGACCGTCTCCACCGATCTGCTGCGCCCCTGACCTCTCGGCCCGGAAGTGCCGACCGTGAGCCGAACCTACGCGACTTCCTTCCCGGCCTCCCCCGGCTCCCCCAGCGGCCGGGTCATCCCGTCGTCCGGGGCCGCACGCCGGCCGGGTTCGGTCTGGTCCAGCTCCCAGTGGTACCGGCATTCCTCGCACCGCGGCCCGTCCACGACGGCGTCCTCCCCGTTCGGGCAGTCCGTACCGTCTCCGCGTCCCGCACACGCTTCACCTGTATGCCCCATACATCCGACCGTGCGCCGCAGCGCAGCAGGTCAGGGAGAGAGCCTGCGGGGCGCACAGGTGCTCGATCCCCGCACAACGCCCCACAGCCACCACTGAACTCGGCCTTCCGCAACACCCGTCAGAGGACGCCTCCGTTGGCACGGGTGTCCTGTCCCGTCAGCCATCGCCCGTCCGGCCCCGCGAGGAAGGCGACCACGTCCGCCACGTCCTAGGGCTCAGGCCACGAGGGTCGGTACGACGTCGGTGTGCACGGCCGCGTTGTCGACCAGGATGTCCAGGCCGTCGAGCCGACGTTCGGCCGTGGACAGCAGGTCTTCGGCCGCCCCCGTTCGGCCAGGTCCAGCTGGACCGCGGTGACCCTGCCACCGGCCTCCTCGGCCTGCCGCACCACGTCGTTCGCGGCCTCCCGGTTCTGCGCGTAGTTGAAGACCACCGCCGCTCCGTCCCGTGCGAGTCGCAGCACGACAGCCCGTCCGATCCCCCGCGAGCCTCCGGCGAAGACGGCCGCCTTGCCGGTGAGTACCGCCATGTCCCCTCCTGCGTCGACGACGTGTCCGTTGCCTCCGATCCGTCCCCTCCGCCGGCTCCAACGGCACGGTTGCGGTCAGGTGAGGGAGAACCGCAGGTACGGGGCGACGCTGCGGAGTTTCTCGCAGGTCTCCTCGGTCTCCCGCTCGGGGCTGGACTGAGCGGTGACCCCGGCGCCGGCTCGCAGCCACGCCTCGTCGCCCGCGCCGATCAGGGTGCGCAGGACGAGAGCGGCGTCGAGGGCGCCGCCGGTGGTCCCCCGGAAGACCGCCCCGCCGTACAGGCCGCGTGGCCCTTCCTCGTGGCGGGCCAGGGCCTGGAGGGCGGCACGTTTGGAGACTCCGGTGGCGGTGATCGCGGGAAACAGGGAGGCGAAGGCGTCCCAGGGTCCGGCGTCCGGCCGGAGCCGGCCCGTCACCCGCGAGGCCAGGTGTTGCACCGATCCTCGTGGGCGGACCGCCATGTACTCCTCGACCACGACGGAGCCGGGGCGGCACACGGCCGCCATCTCGTCCCAGGCGAGACGAACGGACACGGCGTGTTCGTGTATCTCCTTGGGGTCGCTGAGCAGTTCCGCGCGCCGGCGCTCGTTCTCCGCCGGGTCGGCGCCCAGGGCGCGCGTGCCCGCGAGCGGCTGGGTGCTGACCCGCCCGTCGTCCCCGACCTCCAGAACTGTCTCGGGGCTGAATCCGGCAGCCCGGTAGCCGCCGAGGTCCAGCACGTAGGAACGTGCCGGTGTGTTGGCCCGGCGGCCCGCGAGATAGGTCGCGGGGAAGTCCGGGCGGGGCTCGGCCGGCAGCGGGACCCGCCGGGAGACCACGGCCTTCTCCAGCAACCCGGCGCGGATGTCCCGGACCGTACGGGAGACCGCCCGGCCGTAGGCTGCGGTGCCGACGGCGATGACGTCCTCGGTCCGGTCCCGCGCCGGTCCGTCGTGGGAGGTCTGCTCGGCCGCGGGCTCCGCGAGCAGGTCGGCGACCTTGCGCGCCCACGCCTCGTCCACCGCGCGGACCACCGTCGAGTCGCCGGTGAGGGTCACTTCGACGGACGGGACCAGGGCGTGCAGCAGCGGCCGGTCCCCGGCCGTCGCGGGTTCCGCGTGCAGGAGGTGGGCGAGTTCGAAGGCCGCCCAGCCGTAGAAGCGGCGCTCTTCGCCGCTCTCGTCGGGCAGCGCGGACACGGGCGACAGCGCGGCCAGGGCCTCGGCGAACGCCGTCAACGGCCGCCGCTGCGTGCGCGAGGTCCAGGTACGCCCGGCGGCCCGCGCGGTGATGCCGGTGGCGTCCGCGGTGACGCTCACGTCGGAGCCCGCCGCGAAGTGCCAGACTCCGCCTTCCGACTCGTACACCACGTACTGGTCCGCGAGGCCCGCCCGTGCGAGGCGGGTGGCGGTGGCGGCCGGGTCGTGGCAGGGCTCCCGGGTGCTCGCGCACGTAAGCGGTGGGACGGACCTCGCCCATGCCTCCCAGGTGTTCCGGGATCCGGTGCTCATCGTGTCGTGCCTTCTCTCTGCCGATGGGTCGGGGTGGTCGCGGGTGTCGGGCGAGGGGTCATGAAGGGGCCGACTCCAGTCGCCAGCCGTGGGCCTGCGCCCGCCGTTCCCAGAAGGAGGCGTACGTGCCTGCCGCCGCCACCAGGTCGTCGTGCGTGCCCCGTTCGGTGATCTCGCCGTCCTCCAGGACCAGGATCCGGTCGGCGCTCACGACGGTGCTCAGCCGGTGCGCGACGACCAGGAGCGTCTTGCGGGCGGCCAGGGCCCGCACGGCCCGGGCGAACAGCGCCTCGTTCTCCTGGTCGAGGGCGGCGGTGGCCTCGTCGAGGACGAGGATCGGGGCGTCCTTGAGCAGTGCGCGGGCGATGGACACGCGCTGCCGCTGTCCGCCGGACAGACGGGCGCCGCCCTCGCCCACCTTCGTGGCCCACCCCTCGGGCAGTTCCTCGATCACGCGGTCGAGGCCGGAGAGCGCCGCGGCCTCGGCCAGTTCGCCGGAGTCCGCGTGCGGGGCGGCGATGCGGACGTTCTCCTCGATCGTGCCGTCGAAGAGGTAGACGTCCTGGAAGACGAGGGACACGTGGGCCGCGAGGTCGTCGGCGCCGATCTCGCGTACGTCGACGCCGCCGATGCGGACGGTGCCCTCGGTGGTGTCCCGGAAGCGGGCGAGCAGGTGGGCGATCGTGGTCTTGCCCGCGCCGGAGGGCCCGACCAGCGCCGTCATGCTGCGCTCGGGCAGGCGGAAGCTCACGTCGTTCAGGACCGGGCGTGCGGCTGCCCCGGCCACCGGGTCGGCGCCGCCGTCGTAGCGGAAGCCGACCTTGTCGAACTCCACGCTCGCGTCGCGGGGCGTCTGCGGCTCGGCGGGCTGGGGGAACGGCGGTTCGTCGAGGAGAGCGCCGAGGCGTTCCAGGGTGTTGCGGGCGATGCGCATCCCGGCACCGGCCTCGGCGGCGGACGACACGCTGTCGATCAGGCGGACCAGCAGCACGAGGAGTGCCAGCAGGGTGGGCACGGTGAGGGAGCCGTCGAGCTGCCAGGACACCCCGAGGGCGAGCAGCAGGGCGAACACGAGCCGGGTGGCGGAGGAGAACGAGACCAGTCCGGGCAGCCCCCGCGCGATGAGCCGCCGGTCGGCGCGCGCCTCGGCCACCAGGGCGTCGTCCAGCGCGCCGTATCCCTCGGCGGTCCGGCCGAACGCCCGCAGTACCGGCTGGTTGCGCGCGTACTCCAGGACCCGGTCGGCGGACTCGCCGATCGCGGCGTCGCGGCCCAGGTCCAGTCGGCGCATCACGGCGCTGCTCGCCGCCTGGACGGCGAACAGCACGGGCGCGCAGACCAGCAGCACCAGGGCGGTGCGGACGTCGAAGAAGAACGTGGCGAGCACCAGGGTGGCCGGAGTGAGCAGGGAGCTGATGAACGGGCGCAGCAGGTGGGCCGGTGTGCTCATCACCTGGATGACGTTCTGTCCGGCGAGCCTGCTGAACTCGGCCGTGCGGCCGGCGCCGAACCAGCCCAGCGGCAGGCGCAGTGCCTGGTCCGCCATACGGCGGTGCAGCACCCGGGAGAGCTGGGAGCCGACCGTGAACCCGCCGCCGACGGCCGCGCCCTGGAGCACGGCGTGCGCGAGCGCGCAGCCGGCGAACGCCGCCAGCCAGGGCCACACGTCGTCGGGATCGGGGCCGAGCAGGGCACGCAGTACGGGCACCAGGAGGGCGAAGGCCACACCCTGGAGGACGGCCGCGCCGCACTGGAGGACGAGCAGCCGGTTGAGCGGACGGGAGCCTTCCGGCCCGAGGACCCGGTAGAGCTGACGGATCATCGCGCACTTCCTTCTCGGACGTCGTCCGTGCTGCTCTGGGCGTCCCAGAGGGTGGCGTAGCGGCCCCCCGCGGCGACGAGGTCGTCGTGGCGGCCCTGTTCGGTGACGCGTCCGTCCTCCAGGACCACGATCCGGTCGGCGGAGCGGACGGTCGACAGCCGGTGGGCGATGACGAGCAGGGTGCGGCCGGCCGCGAGCGCGGACAGCGCGTCCTGGATCAGTGCCTCGGAGTGCGGGTCGGCGTACGCGGTGGCCTCGTCGAGCACGAGGACGGGGGCGTCGGCGAGCAGGGCCCTCGCGATGGAGAGGCGTTGTGCCTCACCGCCGGAGAGCGTGACGGCGGTGCCGAGTTCGGTCGCGTAGCCGTCGGGCAGTGCCGTGACGCGGTCGTGGATGCGGGCGGCGCGGGCGCACCGCTCGACTTCCTCGTCGGTGGCTTCGGGGCGGCCCAGGCGGATGTTGTCGGTGACGCTGGCCCGCAGCAGCCGTACGTCCTGGAGGACGAAGCCGACCCGGCGGTACAGCTCGGTCGCGGGGATGTCGCGGAGGTCGGCGCCGCCGAGGGTCACCGTGCCGGCGGTGACGTCGTGGAAGCGGGGCAGGAGCGAGGCGAGGGTGGACTTGCCGGAGCCGGAGGGGCCGACCAGCGCGGTGACCGTGCCGGGCGCCAGATCGAGGTCGACGTCGCGCAGGACGTCGGTCCGGCCGTCGTAGGAGAAGGAGACCCCGCGCAGGGAGATGTGGTGGCCGTCGGGCAGGACGGGGGTGGCGGGCTCGGGGAGGGTCGGGGCGTGCAGCAGCTCCGTGATGCGTACGGCGGCGGCCTGGCCGGCCCGGATCTGCTGGATGCGGGGGCCGACGACGCCCATGGGGGCGGCGACGGCGGGGCCCAGCAGGAGGAAGGGGACGAGTGCGGCGCCGGTCAGCCAGTCCTGGGTGACGAACACGGCGCCCACCACGGTCAGGAGCAGCAGGACCACGGCCGGGGCGACCACCAGCACTGCGGCGGTGGAAGTGACCAGGGTGGTCCGCACCCAGCGGGAGAAGAAGTCGGCGAAGCCCTCGGTGGCGTCGACGAAACGCTCGTGGGCCTTGCGGCCGCGGCCGAAGCTCTTGAAGACGGCGATGCCGGAGGCGAATTCCACGGCGGCGGCGGAGATCCGCCCCAGCGCGGCGCCGAACTCGGCCATCTGGGCCGCCGCGCCCGCCATGGCCCGGCCGAACAGGAGCACGCCGAGCGTCAGGGGGACGACGCCGACCAGGGCGAGGCGCCAGTCGACGGTGAACAGGTAGGCCAGGGCCAGGACCGGTGCGGTGAGCACGGCGACGACGTCGAGCAGGGTGTGGGCGAACAGCGTGTGCAGTGCGCTCACGTCGTCCTGCACCGCCTGCTTGACCTCGCCGGTGCCCCGGTCGGTGAGCCGGCCCAGTGGCAGCCGTCCGATGTGCCGGGCGAGCCGGCGGCGGAGGGCGAGCTGGAGGTCGTTGTCGGCGATGTGGGCGAGGGCGCCGGCCGCCGTGCCGCAGGCCAGGGCGAGGAGCCCCGCCGCGCAGGCCAGCGCGACCAGCGGCCACAGGATGTCACCGTCGGCGGGGGTCCCCGCCGTGAGCCGGTCGGCGATCTCGGAGACGGCGATGAACGGCACCACTCCGGCGAGGGCCGCGCCGGTCTGGAGGCCGACGGCGGCGGCCAGCCGGCCCCGGACGGGTCCGGCCAGCTCGCGCAGGGGCTGCGGGCGGGGCGGGGGCGCCCCGGTGCCCGCGCCGGGGGCTGCCGGGGTCCGGGACACCGGGTCCGGGCCGGTCTCGGGCGGTTGTGACTTCACTTGACGAGTACTCCGATTTCGGGGATGGGCCGGCCGCCCGCCTCGGTGATGCGGCGGCTGGTCATGCCCGCCTCGCGGGCCAGGCGGGCGACGTCGAAGGTGTGCCAGTCGTAGCTGTCGGCGACCTCGCGCACGGTGCGGCCGTCGCGCGACACCTTCCAGGTCGTGGTGAACCGCATGGCGTCGCCCTCGGTGGGTTCGCCGCCGATCCACCACTCGTAGGTCTGGCGGCCGATGGTCTCCCTCAGGGACATCACCGGGGGGATGTGGCGGGGCGAGGAGACCCCCATCAATTCGACGACGATGGGCGCACCGTCCGGCAGGCGGTCGGCGAGACGCTTCCACAGCGCCACGCGTTCGGGGACGGTGAGATGACCGGCCACGCCGAAGATGACGACGGCGGAGAGCCGTTCGGGCAGGACGAGATCCTGCGCGGCGCCGTCGACCACCGTCACCCGGCGCCGCAGGTCCGGGTCGCGGGCGACCCGGGAGGTGAGCATGGCCCGCATGGTGGCCGACGGTTCGGCGGCAAGGATCTCCGCCTCGGGGAGCGCCGCGGCGATGACCTCGGTCACGCGTCCGGTGCCCGCGCCGATCTCCAGAACCGGGCCGTGCGAAACGTCCAGGCCCGTCAGGACGCGGGTCAGCGGCGGGCCGCTGCTGGCGGTGTGCCGGGTGGCGACCAGTTCGTAGAACTCGGCCGAGGTCGAGTAGTAGTCGATCACGACGGTCTCCTCACGGGGTGCTCGGCCAGGTGCGCCGGACGTCCGTGGTCAGCGAGGGGTCCATCCTGCGCAGCACGGTGGCGACCACCTCACGGCGTCGCGGCGTGAGGTAGAAGTGGTCGCCGGGGAAGACCCGGACCTCGGTGCGGGCGGTGGTGAGGTCCGCCCAGCCACCGGCCCCCGCGCGGCTGCGCCGCTCGCCGAGTTCCGGGTCCGCGTCGCCGGTCAGCACGTGGATCGGGCAGGACAGCGGCGGCCGCTTTTCGGGCCGGTGGGTCTCGATGATCCGGTAGTCGTGGCGGACGGCGGTGAGGACGAGGGAGCGCAGCCCCGGGTCGTCGAGGACCTCACGGCTGGTGCCGCCGAGCCGGGCCAGTTCCGCGCACAGCACGTCGTCGTCCTGGCGGTGCAGCTGCCCGGTCACCGCCGTACCGGGGGCGGCCCGGCCGGAGGCGAAGAGCCGGCGCGGGCCGGGGGCTCGGCGGCGGTCCAGTTCGTGGGCAAGTTCCCAGGCCACGGCGGAGCCCATGCTGTGTCCGAAGAGGGCGTAGGGCCGGTCCAGCAGCGGCAGTACGGCGTCCGCGACCGCGGTCACCAGCTCGCCCATGCCGGCGCTCTCCGGGTCGTCGAAGCGGTCCTCGCGGCCCGTGTACTGGAGGGCGACGAGTTCGACCTCCGGGGGCATCAGTGCCGCCCAGGGCCGGTAGAAGCCCGCGCTGCCGCCGGCGTGCGGCAGGCAGATCAGCGTGAGCCGGGAGGCGGCGCCCTCGTTCCACCGTCTGATCCACGGGCTGTCGGCGCGCCGGGGGCGGGCGGAGGAGTCCGACGGGAAGGCGGCGGTCACCAGGTCACCATCAGTTCGTCGAGGCCGAAGGTGGCCGAGTCGTGCTTGACGACGACCTGGTCCCGCTCCCCCGCGAGGCGCAGCGTCGGGACGCGGCGGAGGAGCGTGTCCAGGGCGACCTCCAGCTCCAGCCGCGCCAGGTGCTGACCGATGCACTGGTGCACTCCGTAGCCGAAGGCCACGTGGTGGTTGTCCGTGCGGCGGAAGTCGACCCGCTCGGGATCGTCGAACTGCTCGGGGTCGTGGTTGGCACCGGCGAGGAGCGCGATGACGCCGTCGTCGGCGGGGACGGTGCGGCCGGACAGCTCGATGTCCTCGGCGGCGACGCGCAGCGGAATGGAGTCGGCGACGGACAGGAAGCGCAGGAGTTCGTCGACGGCCGCGGGCATCAGGGCGGGGTCCTCGCGCAGTTCCGCCAGCAGCTCCGGCCGGTCCAGGAGCAGCAGGGTGCTCAGGGCGATCATGCTGGTGGTGGTCTCGCGGCCGGCGTTGATGGTGATGCCGAGGGTGGACAGCAGCTGCTCGGTCGTCACGTTGCCGGGGACCAGGTGGTCGGTGACGAGCTTCGAGATCAGGTCGTCGCGGGGTTCCTCCCGGCGCTCGGCGACCAGTCCGGCGAGCAGGCCGAAGAGGCCGCCGAGGGCTTCGGAGACCTGCTCGGCGGTGCTGTTGCGGGAGCCGGAGATCCGGGTGACGTCCCGGAAGAACTCCAGGTCGTGCCGCGGGATGCCGAGCAGTTCGCAGATCACCGACGTGGAGACGGCGTTGGCGTAGGCGCTCACGAAGTCCACCGGACCGCCGGCGGCCAGCATGCCGTCCAGGATCTCGTCCACCCGTGCCTGTACGGCGGGCCGCATCGCGCGGACCCGGCGCACGGTGAACGCCGGCAGGAGCATGCGCCGGTAGCGGGTGTGCTCGGGGGCGTCGGTGCGGATGAAGGGGCGGAACCTGGCCCCGGCCTCCTGCTCGCCCTCGCCGAGAGCGGGGAAGCCCGGGCGGCGGATGTCGGCGCTGGCGCGCGGATCGGAGAGCAGTTCCCGTACGTCGTCGTAGCGGGTCACCACCCAGGCTTCCCGCCGGGTCGGCAGGGTGACGCGGGCGACCGGGTCGTCGGTGCGCAGCGCGGCGTACTCCGCGGGCGCGGCGAAGGGGCAGCCGCGCCGGATCGGGAAGTCGCGGGGCGGGGCGGCGCCGGGGGTGTGGGAGGCCGTCGGGGATTCGGGGGGTGTCATCGGTGGTCCTCAGCCGTGGGTGGAGGTGGAAACAGGGACAGGGGTGGTCGGGGCGTCCGGTGCCCGGGTGAGTACGGCCAGCGGGGGCGCTCCGGGGCGGGTGGGCAGGGCGCGTGCGGTCATCCCGGACTCGGCCGCCACCTCCTTCACCCCGAAGGGCGCCCACCGGTAGGAGTCGTGCACCTCGCGCTCCGCCTCGATGGAGTCGTCGCGGTAGACGCGCCAGGTGGAGTGCAGGCGCATCACGCCGTCCTCGGTCTCGTCCGGCGCTCCGCCGAACGACCACTCGTAGCGCTGCCGTCCGGCGGTGGCGGTGGCGAGCCTGGTCTCGGGGAGCGTCAACGGCTCCTCGAACTGCATGAGTTCGACGACCACCAGTCCGCCGGGGGCCAGCCGCCGGTTCAGCCGTCGCCAGAGCCTGGCTCGTCCGTCGGCGTCGAGGTGGCCGAGGACACCGCACAGCAGGACGGCGCTCACCCGGTCCGGGAGGTCCAGGTCGGGAGCGGCGTCCGGCGTGACGGTGACGCGGGAGCGCAGGTCCGGGTCGCTGAAGACCCGGCTGGTGAGCACCGCGCGCATGCCGGTCGCCGGTTCGCAGGCGAGGATCTCGGCGTCCGGGCGGGCCCGGGCGACGGCCTCGGTGACCAGGCCGGTGCCGGCGCCGATGTCGACCACCGGGCCGCCGCTCAGGTCGGCGTCGGCGAGGAGTGCGGCGACAGCGGGTGCGCTCGCGGTCGCGGTGTGCTCGGCGGCGACGAGGTCGAAGAACTCCGCCGACGGGGTGTAGGGCGAGGCGCTCGAAGGGGCGGCGGCGCGGTGCGCGTCGGCCCCGTCCCTGAGAGCCCCATCCGGATCGGCGCCACCCATGTCGGCCCCATCCGGATCGGCGCCGTCCGTGCCCGTACGGCGCGCGTCGGCGCGAGCCCGCTCCGGGGCGGGGAAGACGTCGCTGACCGCGAGGGGCCGCGGGGTGGCCGGACGGACGATGTCGGGCGGCCCGAGCCGTGCGGCGAGGTCGGTCCAGATGCGGCACACGGCCAGGTCGTACTGGCCCGCACGCAGGGCGTCGCCGCCTTGCGCGACGGCCGCGCAGAGCCCGTCGAGAGCACGGCCGACCGCGTCCGGCCACAGGTCGGAGAAGACGGTGCGGAAGGTGCCCGTGGTCCCCACGACGGCCGTGGTGCCCAGACCCAGGCGGCCGGTGCCGGGTCCGTCGAGGACGAAGCGCCGGTCGGTGTCACGTCCGACGTGCAGCCGGGGACTCCACAGCACGGGGCCGTGGGTGTCGGCCAGGGTGAGGACTCCGCCTTCGGTCCCGATCGAGATCCGGTGCCAGTGCAGGGCGTGGTTGTCCCGGTCCGACGGGTCGAGCTGGTGGTGCACGCGCAGGGTGAGGGGTACGCCCGCCAGCATGCCGTGCAGGGAGCGGAACGGCTGCGGACCGATGTCGGCGGGCAGCGGCGCCGGGTCCGCGAACCGCCAGGGCCGCAGGGTGCCCATCGCCCGCCCGAGGATGTCCACCAGGGGGTGCATCAGGTGGACCGGGGTGGCGGCGTCCACGAAGAGCGGTCGCTGTTGTGCGACGAGCCTGCGGGCGGCGTCGATGAAGTCGCGGACCGGGGCGACGTGCGGGTAGTGGGTGTTGAGGCGGTACTGCACGCCCCGGCGGCGTGCGTGGGTGAGGTTGCCGGTCAACTCGGTGAGGTGGACGGGGTGTTCCTGGAGGACGTGGATGCCCCGGTCCATGAGCGCCCGGGCCAGCTCGGTGCCCTGCCCGCCCGAGATGGCGGAGCTCACCGCCACGCACGCGGCGTCGATGCCGGCCGGGAGGTCGTCGACGTCCGTGTAGTGGGGAACGCCGAGTCGCTCCGCGCAGGCCCGCGAGGCGGCCGAGCCCCGGCTCAGGATGCCGGCCGGCGCGTATCCGGGGCGCCGGTGGGCCGCCTCGGCGTAGAAGCGGCCGAAGTTCGTGCCGCAGACCAGCACCCTGAAGGGCGTCGATGTGTTCACAGCACGCCCTCTTCCACCTGGTCGGTGCCGGCCGCCGCTCCGGTGGGCCGGAGGTCGGCGACGTTCCGGTCGCGCAGGTGCCGCACCACGGCGTCGGGGTCGAGTACGTCGCAGGCGAAGTGCACGCCCGCCGGTACCCCGCCCCGCAGCACCGCGTCCACCGCGAGCGCGCCCACGGCCGCGGTGAGCCGGTAGCTGCTGGCCGCGCGCAGGGTCAGTCCCGCGGCGGCCGGCCGCCCGGACGCGGTGCCCGACAGCTCGAAGTCCATGACGTACCAGGGCTTGCGCCCGGCCAGGTCGAGGTCGGCGGCGAGGATCAGCCGGTCGGCCAGCTCCGCCGGGTCGTCCCCGGCGGCGAGGCGGCCCGGCAGCTGGTTGAGCAGCGCCCGTACGGCGGGGCCGGGGTGGACGTTGTACCAGTCGAGCCGGTCGAGGCCGAGGACGGTGGCGAGGCGTTCGCTCTCTCCGCTGAGGTACGGCTGGAGGGCCACCTGCCCCGGGAAGGACGGGTGCGCGGTGTCCTCGGCGGTGCGCAGGGCGCGCGGGACGCGCCGGCCGCCGCGGACGGCGGCGAGGGCCTCGCCGTAGGCCGCGCCGTCCGCGCCTCCGGAGGTGAGGGAGAGCATGAGGTCGTGCGCCACCGTCGGTGAGCAGGTCTCCAGACCGCCGCAGTGCGCGGTCAGCGCGGAGGCGCCGTCCAGGCCCTGCCCGGCCAGCCAGCGGGGCAGGAGGCTGGACAGGCCGGGCAGGGCTCCGGCGGACAGGACGACCGTGCGGCCGTCGCGGGCCGGGTCACCGGCCTCGCGGAGGTCTTCGGCGGCCGGGTCGTCCCCGGCCACGTCGACGCAGTGCGCCGCGGCGGCGAGTGCGGCGGAGGCCACCGTGGCGCGCAGCCGGTAGGTGGGCCCGACGCAGTTGAGGACGATGTCGCAGCCCTCGGTGAAGGCGCGCAGGCCGTCCGGTGCGTCGGCGTCCGCCCACACGGTCTCGTCGTGGCCCGCCGGTTCCTCCTCGGCGACCGCGCACAGGGCCGAGACGGTCCGGCCCCCCAGGCGGAGCCCGGTGTGGCCGAGCGCGCGCAACTCGCGTACGGCGGCGCGGCCCACCGCCCCGGAGGCGCCCAGGACTCCGATCACGGGCTTGGTCATCGGGTGATCGCCCCCTGGGTCAGCTCGCCGAGGGTCTTGAGGATTCCGGGGGCGTGTTCGACGGACAGGCAGCTGTAGTGGTCTCCGCCGATGTCGACGATGTCCAGGTCTCCCAGGGTCAGTTCCTCCCAGTAGGCGGTGACGGCGTCCTTGCTGCCGGGGAAGGGGTAGGCGCCGTCGTGGCGCAGGAAGGTGATGTCACCCGCGTAGGGCTCCGCCCGGTAGCGGGTGATGGCGAAGACGCTCTGGCGGAAGGCGAGGAAGAGCCGTGTCATGTGGTCGGGTTCGTAGGTGCCGGCCGATGCGGGCACCGCCTCGCACATCCGGGCGATACGGGTGGCGCGGGGGATGTCGGCGAGCCGCCGGAAGCGGCTCGCGACGTCCTCGAACTCCTCGCCCGGCGCGGCGAGTCCGCCGTCCGGCAGAACGCCGGGACTGGCGGCCAGGACGGCGTCGGCCGCGGCGGCCACCCGGTACTGGTCGTCCGGGAACCCGAGGTCGGCCGGGTCGATGCCCATCATGACGGCGAAGGAGTACTCGGCGAGGAGTTCGTCGTCCAGGCGGAAGCGGGGGCTGTGGCTGCTGATGACGGTGAGGCTCTCCACCTCTGCTCCCGACTCGGCCAGGTTGCGGGCCACTTCGGTCGCGATCAGGCCACCCAGGCAGTAGCCGACGACGTGGAAGCGGCTGCGGCCGTCCGCCGTCAGCGCCCGCGCGTAGTCGGCCGCCATCCGCTCGATGAGTCCGTCCGGCGGTGCGGCGAGGAATCCGCCGAGGTCCGGGACCTCCACGCCGACGACCTCGGCGAGGCCCGGCGAGCGGCGCCTGATCTCGGTGATCAGGGCCCGGTACGGCATGATCGTGGCGGTTCCGGCGTGCACCAGCACGGTCGTCGGCTCGTCCTCGGAGCGCGAGCCGTGCAGGTGGATCACCGGGTCCGTGCGTACGGCACCGGACGCGGGCCCGTCCTCGGGACCGGCCAGGGCGCGCAGGAACCCGGCGAGACCCGCGACCGTGGGTCTGCGCAGCATGTGGCGCAGGACGACCTCCCACTCCAGGTCCGCCGCCTGCGGTACGCGTTCCCGCAGCCGGCCCACCATCCGGGCCACCAGCAGCGAGTCGCCGCCCAGGTCGAAGAAGTCGTCGTTGCGGGTGACGCGTTCGACCGCGAGGAGTTCCGACCACAGGTCGGCCAGGCTGTTCTCCAGCTCGTCCTTCGGCTGCTCGTCCACGACGACCGGTGCGCTCTCCCGGGGCAGCCAGGACCGCAGGCGCGCGCGGTCGGTCTTGCCGTTCGCCGTGCGGGGCAGGGTGTCGACGACCTGCCACACCGTGGGGAGCATGTACTCCGGGAGCCGGGTGGCCGCCGTTCGGGCCAGTTCCCCCACCGGCACGTGGTGCCGGTCGTCCTTCATCGTGGCGATGAACACCTCCTGCCCGGTGCGTGCCAGGGCGTCCCGGGCGTCGGGCAGCGAGGTGACCCCGGACGCGTCGTGCCCGTCGAGGAGGGCACGCCACTGGGTGTGGGTGAGGAAGGACTGCCCGGTGTGCTCGCGCACGTCGGTCCAGGTCCGGCCGGCGACCTCCAGGAACTCCATGGAGACCAGCAGCGGGAGGTTCTCGTCGCGGGTGTTCTCCACGAACACGAGCTGTCCGCCCGGTACGAGCAGTTCCCGCAGTCTGCCCACGGCGGCGTCCGCGTCGGCGGCGGCGTGCAGCGTGTTGGCGCAGACCACGACGTCGAAGGTGTTGGGCAGCAGCTGCTGGGCGCGCGGGTCCTCGTCGACGTCGAAGCGCTGGTAGCGGACCCAGTCGTGGTCGGCGAAGCGCTCGCGGGCTTCGTTCAGGAAGAACGCCGAGGGATCGGTGAACAGGTAGTCGACGCCGTACTCGGCGAGGACCGGCACCAGTTCGCCGGTGGTGCCGCCGACGCCGCCGCCGACCTCCAGCACCCGCAGCCGCTCCTCGCCGGTGTGGCCCGCGGCGATCTCGCGCAGCGCGGCGACCACGGCGCGGTTGAGGTGCCGGATGGCGAGGTTGTCCCGGTAGGCGGCGTCCGCGGCCTCGGTCGCCGCGCCCGGGAAGAGCAGGTCCCGGATGCCGACGTCCCCGCAGACCAGCTCGGGCAGCCGCTCGGCGCAGGTGCGCATGACGGTGAGCAGTTCGGTGCTCCACCCGATCTCGTGCTCCAGTTCGGCGGCCCGCCGCCACCGGCGCTCGGCCTCGGGCGCGGGGACGGGGCGCAGGCCGGTGTAGGTCGCGTCGGCGTCCCGGTGGGTGAGCAGGTCCCGGGCGGCGAGGGCGCGCAGCCAGCGGCGCACGATGTGCCGGTGGCGCGGTGTGGCCCGCAGTGCCGTGCCCACCTCCTCCGCGGTGCGTGCCGCGGCCGAGTCGAACACTCCGGAAGCGGCGAGGACCCGGGTCATCTCGGCGACGGCCACGTCGTCGAGGGCGGCCAGGAAGTCGGTGAGCCGTGCGGCGTCGACGGCCGCGGCCGCCTCGCGTACGACGTCGGCGGCTGCCGTGCGCGCCCGTTCGCGGCTCGTCACGGCGGGCCCGCCGCCGTCCTTGCGTACCGTCTCGACGAACGCGGCCAGGCGCCGCCCGCCCGCCGCCGAGTCGTCCACGACGACTGCGCCCGCCGCGACCGCGGGGTGGGTCTGTACGGCGGCCTCCACCTCGGCGAGTTCGACCCGGTAGCCGCGGATCTTGATCTGGGCGTCCTCCCGGCCCAGGAACTCGATGGTCCCGTCGGGCAGGTAGCGGCCGAGGTCGCCCGTGCGGTAGAGCCGCTCTCCGGTGGCGGGGTCGGTGAGGAACCGTTGTGCCGTGCGCTCGCCGTCGCCGAAGTAGCCCAGGGCGACACCGGCACCGCCGATGTACAGCTCGCCCGGAACCCATTCGGGCCGCGGCCGCAGGTGCCGGTCGAGCACGGCGAACGTCTGGTTGGTCAGGGGCTTGCCGTACGGGATGCTGGGGCGGGCGGTGTCGACCTCGCCGATCGGGTGGGCGATGGACCAGATGGAGCCCTCGGTGGCTCCGCCGAGGGAGACGATCTCCAGTCCGGGCAGGAGTTCGCGGGCCTGGTCGGGCAGCGAGACCGGTATCCAGTCGCCCGATATCAGTGCCAGGCGCAGTGAGCCGTCGTCGGTGGGCGGCTCGGAGCGGAGCCAGTCGCACAGCATGTGGAGCTGGCCGGGCACGGAGTTCCACACCGTGACGCCGAAGTCGCGGACGAGTTCGGCCCAGTGGGAGGGGTCGCCGCGCCGGTCGGACCGGGGCAGGACGAGGGTGGCGCCCACGGCGAGCGGTCCGAACAGGTCGTAGACGGACAGGTCGAAGCCGAGTCCGGCGATGCCGAGGACACGGTCGCGCTCGTCGACGCCGAAGCGGCGGTTGATGTCCTCGACGGTGTTGAGGGCGGCCCGGTGGCTGATCATCACGCCCTTGGGCGTGCCGGTGGAGCCCGAGGTGTAGATGACGTACGCGAGGTCGTCCGGGTCCCGGCGGGCAGCGGGCGCGCGGTCGGCGTGGGCCTCCTCCACGAGGTCCACGGCGACGGGCGACACCGCCGACGGGAGGTCCTCGAGTTCGGCGAGCCAGGACTGGGTGAGGACGGTGCGGACGCCCGCGTCCGCGATGATCGTGTTCCGGCGGGCCGCCGGCTGGGCCGTGTCGACGGGCAGGTAGGCGCCGCCCGCCATGAGGATGCCGAGGACGGCGACGACTTGCTCCCAGCCCTTGTCCATCCAGATGGCCACCGGTTCCCCGGGGCGCAGTCCGGAGTCCGTCAGCTGCTGCGCGATTCCCGTGGCGCGGGCCACGAGCTGCCGGTAGGAGAGGGCCAGTTCGGGAGCGCGGACCGCGATCGCGTCCGGTGTGGTCCGTGCCCGGGCGAGTACGGGTTCGTGGAGCAGGGCGTCCGGGAGGGGGCCCCCGGTCGCGTTGACCGCGTCCCGGCGGGCCGCCTGCGCCGGGGGCAGCGGGATGCGCACGGGCGCGTCCCATGCCTTCTCACCTGCCTCGCCCTCGGCCGAGAGCGACCGCACGAGCGCCGTGTACGCCTCGAACATGGCGTCGGCCGCCCCGGGGGCGAGCGCGCCCTCCCGGATGTCCCAGGACAGGCTGAGGGCCTCGCCGCGGTGCATGACCTGGCAGTCGAGCCACACCTGCGGTGTCCGGGTCACGGCGTACTCCACCTCGGGGGGCACGCCCTCGGACGTGGCGCCCGCGCCCAGGGCGCTGGTGAAGACGACCGGCATGAGGACCGGACCGCCGGCCCTGCGGGAGAGTTCGGCGAGCACCTCCGAGCCGGTGAACAGCGGGTGCGCGAGGTCTTCGAGGAGCTGTTCGCCCACGGCCCCGGTCCGTTCGGCGAAGGTGGCCGGGGTGTCGAGATCGACGGCGAGGAGTTCGAGCGAGGTGAAGTCACCGACGAGGCGGTCGATGTCCTCGTGCAGGGCGGGCCGGTCGACGGTGGGCACGTTGAGCGTGAACCGGCTGGTCCGCGACCAGGAGCCGACCGTCTCGGCGTACGCGGTGAGAAGGGCCGTCGAGACGGTCAGCCCGCGCCGCGCGGCACGTTCGGTGAGCCGGTCCCGGTCGGCCGCAGGCAGCAGGACCTCCAGTCGGCAAAACGCCACCGCGTCGCCGCCGGACGCCGGGCCGCGGCCCGCCTCTCCCGGGTCGCCCACCGCGGCCTGCCAGGCTTCGGCGAGGGGAAGTTCGGGGGCGGGCGGCAGGGTGTCGAGCCGTCGGGTCCAGTAGGCGCGGTCGCGGGCGTGGCCGTCGGTGTCGGCAAGGGCGCGGCGGGCCAGGACGTAGTCGCGGAACGTGATCCGCGGCGCGTCGGCGAGAGCGGTGCCGCCGTAGCTCCGCCGGAACTCGGCGAGCAGGATCCGCAGGCTGGCGTGGTCGACGACGAGCATGTCGAAGGAGAGGTGCAGTACGGCCCGCCTGCCGGTCCGGGTCACGTGCACGTCGAAGAGGGGCCACTGGTCGGTGGGCGCCTCGCGGGCGGACAGCCGCGCCCGGGTGTGCCGCACCCGTTCCTCGGCGGTGGCGGCCGGCAGCGCGGTCAGGTCGTCGGCCCCGACGGACAGCGCGGGCACCTCGGGCAGGACCCGCTGGTGGCCGTCCTGGTGGATGACGGCGCGGAGCATGTCGTGCCGCTGGACCAGTTGCCGCCACACGGAGGTGACGCGGTCGACGTCGAGGTCGGGGTATGCCAGCTCCACGTAGGCGTGGCAGCCGACGCCCCCGTAGGCGTAGGCGTCGGTGCGGCCGATGAGGTAGGCGGCCTGGATGTCCGTCAGCGGGAACGGTTCGTGGCGGTGGCCGGGGTCGGCGCGCAGCGCGGGCTCCCCGGCCTCGAGGTGGCGCAGGATGGCTTCCTTGTGGGTGCGCAGTTCGGCTCGGTGCGTGTCGGTGAGCCGGCCCTGCGGGGCCCGGAACCGCAGTTGTCCGTCCTGGGCCCACAGCACCACGCCTTCGTCCGCGTAGCGGGCCAGCAGTTCAGCGATGTTCACAGCTCTCCGGTCTCGTAGGCGGTCCCGTGGGCCGCGAGCGTTCGGGTGATGTCCGCGGCGAGCGCGGCGATGGTCGGTGCGGCGAAGAAGCGTCGGGCGGGCACGGCGGCCCCGAAGCGGCGCTCGATCGCCGTGAGCAGGCGCAGCGCGGTGAGGCTGTCGCCGCCGACGGTGAAGAAGTTGGCGTTGCGGTCCGGCGACCCGTGCGGCAGACATGCGTGCCAGAGCGCGGCGAGGGCCGTCTCGGTCTCGCCCCGCGGCGGCTCGGCGACGGTGGAGACCGCCTCGGGTCCCGCGAGGCCGGTCAGGGCGGCCCGGTCGACCTTGCCGTTCGCGGTGAGGGGCAGAGCGGGCAGCAACAGGATGCGGGACGGGACGGCGTAGCCCGGCACCCGCTCGGCCAGCAGGCCGAGGAGATCCTCGGTGAGTTCGGGGTTCTCGACCGGCTCGGTGCCCTCGGCGGGCGGCGGCTCGTGGGGTACGGCGGGCGGCGGCTCGTGCGGTACGGCGAACGCCACCAGGCGCCTGGCGGTGCGCTCCCCGACGGCGAGGACGGCGGCGCGGGCGACGGCCGGGTGCGCCTCCAGCGCGGCCTCGACCTCGCCGGCCTCGATGCGGTGGCCGGCGATCTTCAGCTGGCTGTCGAGCCGGCCGAGGAACTCCAGCAGTCCGTCGCCCCGGAACCGGCCCAGGTCTCCTGTCCGGTACCAGCGCCGCCCGTCCCGTTCGACGAACTTCTCGGCGGTGCGGGCCGGATCGGCCAGGTAGCCGCGGGCCAGTCCCGCGCCGCCGATCCACAGTTCGCCGGGGGCCCAGTCGGGGCAGTCCCGGCCGTCCCGGCCGACCACGCGGTAGTGCTGCCCGGTCAGGGGCCGTCCGTAGGGGATGGACACCCACCGGGGGTCGGGTTCCGTGACGGTGAGGGTGTTGGACCAGATGGCGGCTTCCGTGGCTCCGCCCATGGCGACGAAGGCGCAGGGCCGCCCGGTCCGGGCGCGCAGCCGGGCGGGCAGGTCGAGGGCGATCCAGTCGCCGGAGACCAGTGCGGTCCGCAGCCCCGCGATCCGGCGGTCTTCCCGTCCCCCCTCTTCCCCCTGTCCGTCCTGCCCGTCCTGCCCGTCCGCGTCGAGCAGCAGGTCGAGCAGGGCGGGGACGGTGTTCCAGACGGTCACGCCGTACCGGTCCAGCAGGTCGGGCCAGCGGGCCGGTTCACGTCGTTGGTCCTCGGTGGGCAGCAGGAGGGAGCCGCCCGCGGCGAGCAGTCCGAAGACGTCGTACACGGACAGGTCGAAGTCCAGTGCCGACAGGGCGAAGACGCGGTCGTCGCCACGGATGCCGTGACGGGCGTTGATGTCCGCGATCGTGTTCCAGGCGGCGGCATGGGTGATCTCGACGCCCTTGGGCTCGCCCGTGGAGCCCGACGTGAAGATCACGTAGGCGAGCGCGTCGGGAGACGTTGCGACCGGCGTGGACAGCGCCTCGCCGCCCTGCGTGTCCGCGAGGGACAGGGTGCGGGGGCCGGGGTCGTCCGTGGCGGGCCAGCCGCCCAGGACGAGGTCGAAACCGGCCGTGGCGTGCACCCGTTCCAGCCGTGCGGCGGGCTGTTCGAGGCTCAGGGGGACGTAGGCGGCGCCGGCCGCGAGGGTGCCGAGGACGGCCGCGATCTGTTCCGGGCCCTTGGGCAGGGTGACCGCGACCAGGTCGCCCGGCCGTACCCCGGCGTCGCCGAGCGCGGCGGCGGTGCGCAGCGCCTGTCCGGCGAGGGTCTTGTAGGTCACCTCCTCCCCCGCCGTCGTGACGAGGGCGGTGCGGTCGGGGGCGGCCGCCGCGTGGGTGAAGAACAGCTGGTGCAGCGGGCGCGGCGTGACCGGTTCCAGGGCGGCCTCCCGTGCGGCGGCGTCCCGACGTTCGTACTGGGAGGCGGGCACCAGGTCGGGGAGCGGTGCCTCCCAGTCACCGTCCACGAGGTGCCGCAGCAGCCGTCCGTACGCGGAGAACATCGCGTCCAGCACACCCTCGGCGAACAGTTCCTCGACGGCGTCCCAGGTGACGACCAGGTTCCCGGACTCCTCGGTGACCTGGTTGTCCAGGCAGACCTGCGGGGACTGGGAGATGCCCCAGACCTTCGGGGGGAGTCCGGTGCCCGGTCCGGCCAGCGTCGCGTCCCCGACGCCGATGGCGCTGGTGAAGACCACGGGTGCGGCGGCGTCCACGGTGCCCGTGCGCCGGCCGAACTCCCGCAGCAGCCAGTCGACGGGTACGTCGGCGTGGTCGAGGTCCTCGGCCTGACGGCGTTGCAGCTCGGCGGCCGCCGCCCGCCAGGCAGCGCCTTCGCGCCGGTAGCCGGCGAGGGACAGGGAGGTGAAGTCGCCCAGTACCCGGTGGATGTGGGGGTGGACGTCACGCCGGTTGAAGAGGGTGAGCGTGACGGTCACGGCGTCGGTCCCGCTCCAGGCCGCCAGGACCTCCGCGTACAGGGCGAGCAGGACGGTGGACGGGGTCAGGCCGTGCCGGGCGGCGTCCCGCTTGACGGCCTGCCAGTCCCCGGCGGGCAGGCTCAGCCGGCGCCGGGTGAAGAGGGGTGCGTCCAGCGTCGCCGGGTCCCTTTCGAAGGGGAGGGCGGGCGGCGGCGGCAGTTCGGGCAGACGGGCCTGCCAGTGGACGCGGGCCCGCTCGGTCGACTCGGGGTCGGGCGGGAGGCGGGTCAGGTAGTCGCGGAACGACACGCCGACGGGCGGCAGTTCGTGGTCCGGGTCGGCGTAGAGGGCGTTCAGTTCGGCGTAGAGCGTGGTGATGGAGAGCGCGTCGAGCACGAGGTAGTCCAGGCCGATGCCGATCCGGGTCCGTAGGTGGCCGCCGTTCTCGTCGGCGTCCTCGTCCGCGGGGTGGCGCACCGCCTCGATGGCGAAGAGCGGCCAGCGGGCCGGGTCGCGGACCTGCTGGGACAGGCGGGCGCGCAGGCCGGCCAGGGCCTCGGCCGCGCCGTCGGCAGGTGCGTCCTCCACCGGTACGCGCACCGGCGGTACGTCGGGCAGGACACGCTGGTGTCCGTCCTCGACGACCGCACGGAGCATGCCGTGCCGTCGCACCAGGGTGTTCCAGGCGCGCTCCAGCCGGTCCAGGTCGACGTCGGTGCCGTCGAACTCCGTGTAGTGCCAGGTGCCTACGCCGCCCAGGGTGAATCGGGGGTCGCGGCCGGTGTGGTAGGCGGCCTGGACGTCCGTCAGCGGGAACGGCTCGTGCGCGTGGTCCGGATCGGGCAGGACGACGGGAGCGGTGGCCGCGACCGGCTCCTCGTCGGTGGCCGTCGGGGGGTGCAGCGTCTCGCAGAAGTGCCGGAGTACGGGGCGGGCGAAGAGGTCGGCCACGCGGGCGTCCGGGAAGCCCGTGGCGCGCAGCCGGCCGATCATGCGGGTCGCGACGAGTGAGTCGCCACCCAGCAGGAAGAAGCCGCTCTCGCGGCCCACTTCGGCCACGCCGAGCAGGTCGGCCCATTCGGCCGCCACGGCGGTCTCCACCGGGCCGGTCGGCGCCGACGTGCGGGGTCCGGGCCGGCCGGCGGCCTCGGTCAGTGCCTGGCGGACGGCCGTCCGGTCGAGCTTGCCGTTGGCGGTCAACGGCAGGTCGGGCAGGACGAGGACGCGCTCGGGGACCATGTGGGCGGGGAGGCGTTCCGCCGCCCGCAGGCGGATCTCGTCCGGGTCGGGTGCCGCCCCGGGCGCGGACACGGCCGCGGCGAGGTGGCGTACGGGGGTGTCGAGGACGGTCGCGACCGCGTGCAGGACGGCGGGGTCGTCCTCCAGCGCGGATTCGACCTCGCCCAGTTCGATGCGGTGGCCGCCGATCTTCACCTGGTGGTCGGCGCGGCCGAGGAACTCCAGCACACCGTCGGGCCGGTAGCGGGCCAGGTCGCCGCTGCGGTACCAGCGTTCGCCGTCGTGGTCGACGAAGCGTTCCGCCGTACGTTCGGGGTCCGCGCGGTAGCCGTTGGCCACGCCGGGGCCGCCGATCCACAGCTCGCCCGGGACGAGATCGGGGCAGTCGCGGCCGCGTCCGTCCACGACACGGGCCCGCATGTTGCGCAGCGGAACGCCGTAGGGAACGGACTTCCAGGCGGGGTCGGTCTCCTCCACCTCGAACACCGTGGAGTGGACGGCGGCCTCGGTCATGCCGCCGAGCGCCACGAAACGGCAGCCGGGGACGAGCGCGCGGAGTCTGCGGGGCTGGTCGAGCCCGATCCAGTCGCCGCCGAGCAGCACCATGCGCAGGGAGTCCCCGAGGCCCTCGTCCTCCCCCGCGGCCATCAGCAGGTCCAGCAGGGCGGGCACGCACTGGACCAGCGTCACCCCGTGCGTGCGCACCAGCCGCGCCCAGTGGTGGGCGTCGCGGCGGTGCTCCTGTCCGACGGCCACCACCTGGCCGCCGAGGGACAGCGGGGCGAAGACGTCCCAGGTGGCGAGGTCGAAGTCCAGCGCGGAGATGGCGAGCGTGCGGTCCGCCGGGCCGAGCCCGAGCTGCGCCTCCATCGCCTCGACGGTGTTGACGACCGCCCGGTGCGACACCTCGACGCCCTTGGGCAGTCCCGTCGAGCCGGACGTGAACAGCACGTAGGCGGCCAGGCCTGGGTCCGGCCGGACGACCGGCGCAGGCCGGAGCCCCGAGGCGTCCTCCACGAGCACCACCGGGGCCGGGGAGACGTCCTCGCACAGGTGGGCGTGGTCCCGGTCGGTGAGTACGACGGAGGCACCGGCCACCGCGTGGATGCGTTGGCGGCGCACGGCGGGCTGTTCCACGCCGACGGGGGCGTAGGCCGCGCCCGCGGCCAGGATGCCGAGGACCGCGGTGATCTGGTCGTCGCCCTTGGGCAGGGTGACGGCGACGGTGTCGCCCTCCCGTACGCCGTGGTTGTGCAGCAGCGTGGCGATCCGCCGTGCGGCGTGGGCGAGTTCGCCGTAGGTGAGGGTGTCGCCGGTCGTGCGGACGACCGCGGTGCGGTCCGGCTCGGTCTCGGCCAGCCGGAAGAAGCGGGTGTGCAGGGCGCGGTCCGCGACGGGCGTGGCGGGCAGGGCGGCCTGCGCGCGCCGGGACAGGACGCCGGGGGCGAGCAGGCCGTCCACGGGCCGGTCCCAGGCGTCGGGATCGGTCACCAGACGGGTGACGAGGCGGCGGTAGGCGTCGAACGCGGCGTCGGGCACGCCGGCCTCGAACACGCCGTCCCGCACGTCCCAGTTGAGGAGGAGACCACCGTCGAGTTCGGTGACCTGGGCGTCCAGATACACCTGCGGGCCCTGCGAGATGATCCAGGAGGGGCGGCCGAAGGACTTCTGGACGTCCTGTTCGAAGATCTCCCCCAGTCCGATGGCGCTCGTGTACACGACGGGAGCCAGTACCGGGGCACCCTCGGCGCGGGCGAGGTCGCGCAGCACCTCGACACCGCCGTAGGCGCCGTGGGAGATTCCCGCCCGCAGCCGCTCCTGGAGGCCGCGGGCCTGCCGGGAGAAGGGAAGGGGCGCGCTCAGGTCCGCGTCGAGCAGGACCGAGCTGCTGAAGTCGCCGACGAGTCCGGCCACTTCGGGTGCGAACATCTCCCGGTCGAACAGCGGCAGGTTGAGGAGGAAGCGCCGGCTGTCGCTCCAGGCGGCGATCACCTCGGCGAAGGCGGTGGCGAGGGCGGCGGCGGGAGTGACGGCGTGCCGACGCGCGGCGCCGAGCAGGGCGGCCTTGTCGGCGGGGCCGAGCCAGTGGTGCAGGCGGCGGGAGTGGGTCAGGGTGCGGTCGTCCGCGGTGACCGGAGTCAGGGGGTCTACGGTCGTCGGCAGTCGCGGAGCCCGCGGCAGCTCCGGCAGGCGCTCGCGCCACCAGGCGGCGTCCCGCTCACGCTCGGTCCGTCGCCGGGCGTCGTGCTCCGCGAGGTAGCGGCGGTAGTCGAGCCCGAGTTCGCGCGGGGGTTCGTCGGGACACTCGTAGAAGCGGCGCAGGTCGGACAGGAGGACCCGCAGGCTCAGCGCGTCACCGGCCATCATGTCCAGGTCGATCTGGAGGCGGGTCCTGCCGTCGGGGAGCAGGCACAGGGCCGTGCGGAAGACGTCACCGGCGCCGATGTCCGGGCGGGTGTGGGTGTTGCGCTCGCGCAGGCGTTCCAGCGCGGACTCGGCCTCGACGGGGGCGAGTTCCCGCAGGTCGTGGACGGTGAGCGGCGCCCCGGCGGCACCGAAGCGCTGCCGGCCGTCCTCGTCGAAGACGGCCCTGAGCATGCCGTGCCGCAGCACGAGCGCCCGCAGGGCGGTGTCCAGCCGGGCCGGGTCGACGCCGTGGCCGTCGAGTTCGACGTAGAAGTGCGCGGCGACGCCGCCGAGAGGCTGTCCGTCCTGGCGTCCGATCCAGTAGGCGTGCTGCATCGTGGCCAGCGGGAAGGAGTCCGAGTCCGGCTCCGCCCCGGTCACCGGCGGCTGCGGCCCGGGCGGGGCGGTGGCGGCCGTGTCGTGCCGCGCGGCCCGCCCGAGCAGGGCCGTCCAGTCCCGCAGGGTCGGCCTGCTCGTGAGGTCCTGGAAGGTGACCGTGCTGCCCTCGCGCCGCCAGGTGCCGACCAGGGACATCAAGGCCAGTGAGTCGAGGCCGAGTTCGAAGAGGTCACGGTCGTCGTCCAACTCCTCCGGTGCGATCTCCAGCGCGCCTGCCACGGCTTCCCGCACCGCGGCGGGGGCGTGGCGGTCGCGGCTGCCGACGTCTCCTTCCGCTGTCCGCGCCTGGACGACTGCTTCTTCGCTCACTGGTGCTGCCTTCCGGTCGGACGGTGCTAGATAGAAATGATTATCATTTCTATAGTTCACATCGTAATCACATGCCGGGACTCGGCGCCAGAGCCGGAGGCCCGGCAGATGAATGAGAGGCGTAGCCCGTGAGCGAGACTCAACGGACCTGGTCCGAAGCCGAATCGGCGCGTTACCGTGCCGTCGGCCACTGGCAGGGGGTGACCTTCGCCGCCCGGCTGCGGGAGAGTGCGGCGGTCCATGGAGGGCACGTCGCCCTGGTCGACGGCGACCGGCGGTGGACCTACGCGGAGCTGGACGCCGAGGCGGACCGCGTCGCCCTCGGGTTGCGGGGACTCGGGATCGGGCGGGGCGACCGCGTGGTGGTCCAGCTCCCCAACTGCGCGGAGTTCGTGCTGGTGTGGTTCGGGCTGCAACGCGTCGGTGCCGTTCCGGTGCACGCCATGCCGGGCCACCGGCGCCTGGAGATCGGCCACCTGGTGCGCGTGGCGGGCGCCGTGGCCTGCGTGGTGCCCGACCGGCACGCCCGGTTCGACCACCGCGAACTGATGCGCGAGGTACGGGCGGAGCAGGGGCCGGGCGGCTCGCTGCGGCACGTCGTGGTGGTCGGCGATCCCGGGACCGACGAAGGCTTCGTCCCCTTCGAGGCGCTGCGGACGGACCCACCGTCCGCGTCGGGTCCCGGGTCCGACCCAGCATCCGGCGAGGACGCGGCGGACGCCGCCGATGTCGCCCTCCTGCTGCTGTCCGGCGGCACCACGGGACTTCCCAAGCTCATCCCGCGCACCCACGACGACTACTCCTACAACGCGCGTGCCTGCGCGGAGGTCTGCGCACTCGACGCGCGCACCGTGTACCTCGCGGTGCTGCCCCTCGGGTTCAACTTCGCCTTCGCCTGCCCCGGTGTGCTGGGCACCCTGATGGCCGGGGGGACCGTCGTCGTCGCGCCCGACCCCAGCCCGCAGACGGCGTTCGCCCTCGTCGAGCGGGAGGGCGTGACCCTGACCTCGCTGACGCCCCCGCTCGTCCCCCACTGGACGGACGAGGCCGCGTCCGGCTCCTGGGACCTCGGCAGCCTCTCGGTGGTGCAGGTCGGCGGGGCGCGGCTGCCCGAGGACCACGCCCGCAGGCTCGGACCGGCGCTCGGGGTGACCGTGCAACAGGTCTTCGGCATGGCGGAGGGCCTGATCAACCTCACCCGCCTCGACGACCCCGAGGACCTGGTCTGCGCCACCCAGGGCCGGCCGGTCTCGCCGGACGACGAGGTGCTCGTGGTGGACGCCGACGGCAGGCCCGTGCCGGACGGTACGGCGGGTGAGCTGCTCACCCGAGGTCCGTACACGTTGCGTGGCTACTACCGCGCCGAGGAGCACAACCGCACCGCGTTCACGCCGGACGGCTACTACCGCTCCGGAGACGTGGTGCGGCGTCTGACGTCCGGTCACCTCGTGGTGGTGGGGCGGCTCAAGGACCAGATCAACCGTGGCGGCGAGAAGGTCGCCGCGGTGGAGGTGGAGGAGCAGCTGCTGACGCATCCCGCGATCACGGCGGCGGCCCTGGTCGGGGTGCCGGACGAGCGGTGGGGTGAGCGGTCGGTCGCCTTCGTCGTGTGTACGGGGGCGGCTCCCGGCATCCGGGCGGTCGCCGCCCATCTGAAGGAGCGCGGGCTGGCCGGGTACAAGGCTCCGGACGAGGTGGTGCGGGTTCCCCGGCTTCCGCTCACCGCGGTCGGGAAGGTCGACAAGGCCGCACTGGCACGGCAGTTGCCCCGGCGGTGAGGCCCGGCGCGGAGGAGCGCCCGGTGACCCGGGTGCTCCTCCCGCCTGCCGTAAGACGTCCGTCACCGCCGCTGGTCCGGTACGGCGAGGACGGCACCGTCGGCGTAGGTGAGCAGTGCCCTGGTGACGGGGTGCTCGGGGGCGGTGAGCACCCGGTCCACGGGCCCGGCCTCGGCCACCCGGCCCGCGTCCAGGACGACGACCCGCTCCGCGTGGTGGGCGGCGGCCGTCAGGTCGTGCGTCACCATCACGACCGTCACTCCCAGTGTCCGGCGCAGCGAGTCCAGCAGGGCCAGGACTCCGCTCGCGGTCTCCCGGTCCAGCGCGGAGGTGATCTCGTCACAGACCAGGACACGCGGCTGCGCGGCCAACGTCCGGGCCAGCGCGACGCGTTGGCGCTGGCCTCCCGACAGCTCCCCCGGCCGGCGGGCCAGCACGTCGGCGTCCAGTGCGACCAGGTCGAGCAGCCGTACGGCTTCGCGGGAGGCGTCGGCGGCGGGATGGCGCAGCCCGAGGGGCCGCATGAGCGCGGCGCGCACGGACTCCCGTGGGTTGAGGGCACCGCGCGCATCCTGGGCGACGAGCTGCACCGGGGCGCCGCGCCCTCGCTCCGCGCCGTCCTCCCGCCATTCGACGCTCCCCCGCGCGGGCCGGTGCAGCCCCGCGAGGCACCGGGCGAGGGTGGTCTTGCCGGAACCCGAGGGACCCACGACGGCGGTGCAGGAGCCTGCCGGGACGGTGAGGGAGATGTCGTGCAGCACGGACACACGCCCGTGGGCCGCGTCCAGCCCCCGCACGGACAGCGCGCCGCCGGAGCGGGTACGCGGCGCAGTGCCGGAGCCGGTACGCGGCGCAGTGCCGGAGCCGCCGGTACGCGGCGCACCGCCCGGGCCGGGGACGCTGCCGGCCGGGAGGCCCGCGGACGACCGCGGGGCGGGCACCGGCACTTCGGGCTTCCCGGCACCGGCGATCCGGCCCTCTTCCAGGCGGACGACGTCGTGCGCCACGGACGCGATCCACGCCGGGTCGTGGCTGACCAGCAGAGCGGCGCGGTCCCCGTCGGACAGGACCTCGGCCAGCAGGCCGCGCATCCGGTCCGCCAGGACCGTGTCCAGACCGCTGGTGGGCTCGTCGAGGACCAGCAGGGCGGGCGTACCCGCCAGGGCGAGGGCGAGAGCGACTCGTTGCGCCTGCCCTCCCGACACCTGACGCGGCAGCCGCCGCCGGAACTGCCGGTCGGCGGGCAGCCGCACGGACAGCAGCAGTTCCTCGACCTGCGCGCGGACCGCGTGCGCACGCCTCGCGGGCGAGCGCAGTCGGACCGCTTCCGCGATCTGCGTGCCGATCCGGAGCGCGGGGTTGAGCGAGGAGGCGGGGTCCTGCCCCAGGAACGACACCACCCGCCCACGCAGTCGGCGGGCGTCCGCGCGGTCGAACGGGTCGAGTCCGGCCACGCGGACGGTCCCGGAGCGCACCTCCAGGCCGGGGCGGACATGCCCGAGCAAGCTGTACGCCAGGCTGCTCTTGCCCGATCCCGACCTGCCGACCACCCCCAGCACCCGTCCGCGCGGCATCGTGAGGCGGGCGTCGTGCAGGACGGGCGGGCCGCCCTGCACCGGTCCGAGGGACAGCCCGCTGATCTCGACCAGCGGGTCCGCACCCGACGGGCCAGCGGTCGCGTTCCCGGTCATGCGGCTCCCTTCCCCACCGTGTCCGCCAGTCGTCCGGCCAGCAGACCGACGCAGACGGACAGCAGTACGAGCAGCAGGGCGGGCGCGAGAAGGGGCGCGGCGGCCAGTGTCGCCCCGGGGGCGTTCTCGCTCACCATGCGTCCCCAGTCGGGCGCCGCTCCTCCCCGTCCGAGGCCGAGGAAGCCCGCGGTGGCGGTGAGGTGAAGGGAGGCGACCAGGCGCAGCGCGGTGTCCATGAGGGCCGGTCCGGCGATGTTGGGCAGCACGTCGTGGCGCAGCACCGCCCTACGGGTGTCGCCCCGGGCCAGGGACGCCTCGACGTAACCGCTGTGCAGCACCGTGTCCGCCGCGGCTCGCAGCACCCGGGTGGAGAAGGGGGCGGTGGCCAGGGCGACGGCTGTCACCAGGGCGGCGTCGCTGCCGGGGAAACCGGCGGCCAGCACGAGGACGACCAGGAGGGCGGGGAGCACGGCGAGGGCGTCCACGCAGCGGACCGTCAGGTCGCCCAGCCGGCGGGAGACCATGGCCGCCAGGACACCGGCGCTCATGCCGACGGCGCCGGCCGCCGCCGTTCCCGCCAGCGCGGTGAGGACGATGGTGCGGCCGCCGCCGAGCACCCGGCTCGCCACGTCCCTGCCCAGCACGTCGGTGCCGAGGAGGAACTGCCCGTCCGGCTGCTGGAAGGGTGCGGCGAGCTGCGCGGTGGGGCTGTGCGGCGCGGCCAGCGGACCCAGGAGGGCGAGGAGGAGTACGAGCAGCGTGGCCGCCCCGGTGAGCAGCGGCGGTCGTGGGCGTCCTGCGGTGCGGGCCGTGCGTGCCCGCCTCCGCGGTGGTGTCAGTACCGTCGTCATCGGCTGTGCCCCTTCCTCGCCCCCAGCAGACGCGCGCAGACGTCGCCCAGGAGCAGCACCGCGAGCATCACCGCGACCAGGGCGGTGGCGATGCCCTGCACCATGGGCACGTCCCGTGCCGCGACGGCCAGTTGCAGCTCCCGGCCGATGCCCGGGTAGTCGAAGACGTTCTCCACCACCACCGCCGAGCCGACCAGGGCCCCCGTGGTGAGGGTGAGCGCCTGCACGGCCGGTCCGGCCGCGTTGGGCAGGATGTGGCGTACCGCGAGTCGCACGCCGCGCACGCCGTTGAGCCGTGCGGCTTCGCAGTACGGCGTGGCCGCCGTGTCCGCGACGGAGGCCCGCAGCAGTCGGGTGGCCACCGCCAGGCCGACCGCGCTGAGCGTCAGTACGGGCAGCACCAGCGCGTGCGGGACGTCGAGCGGGGTGCCGCCCAGGGGGATGACGGAGACACGCGGCAGCAGCTCCAGCCACACCGCCAGTACCGCGACGAGCAGTGCGGCGACGACGAACTCCGGTACGGCGGCCAGGACCTGGGCGGACGTCGAGACGAACCGGTCGGCGACGCCGCCGCGCAGCCCCGTCCACAGGCCGAGCAGCGTGGCGAGCGGCGCGGTGACCGCGAGCGTCAGTCCGGCGAGGAGCAGGCTGTTGGGCAGGCGGGTGGCGAGCACGTCGGTGACCGGCCGCTCCCCCACGAAGCCGCGGCCCAGATCCCCCCGGACCGCGCCCGCCGCCCAGTCGGCGTACCGCTCGACGGCGGGCCGGTCCAGCCCGAGTCCGGCCCGGACCTCGGCGCGTTGCGCCTCGGAGGCGTCCACACCGGCGACCGCGCTGACGGCGTCTCCGGGAAGGACCGCTGTGGCCGCGAAGACCGCGGCCGACAGCAGGACGAGGAGGACGGCCGCCCCCGCGAGGCGACGGGCCGCGAAGGCGAGCAGGTTCACGCCAGCGACGCCCGGGAGAAGCCGGGGAACTGTTCGAAGAGGTCGTCGGGTATCCCGTCGACCCCCTTGGCCTGGGCGTTCAGGTTCGGCTTGAAGACCGGCACCACCTGATTGCCCTCTTCCCAGCGCGTGCGCTGGGCCTGCGTGCCCAGTTGCCTCGCCCGCTCCGGGTCGCGCTCGGCGCGCGCCCTGGCCACGAGGGTGTCGGTCGCGGACTTCTTCCAGCCGAAGGCGGACGGCGATCCGCCCGCCGTGTTCATCTGGTAGGTGGTCAGCGCGGGAATGGGCATCTGGTACGAGCCGGCCAGCTGCAGTGCCGAGTAGGCGGGGAAGTCGGCGTAGAGCTGGCCCGGGGGCAGCTCACGGACGGACGCCCGCACGCCGATCTTCTTCAGGTCCTCGACGAAGAGGGTGGCCATCTCCACCATGCCCGGCGTCTCGGGGCCGGTGGTCAGCTGGACCTTCACCCCGTCGGCACCGGCCTCCTCCAGGAGGGCGCGGGCCCGTTCCGGATCGTGGGCGCGCTGGGGGATGCCGTCGGCGTAGTCGGGGAAGCCGAGGGAGGGCAGGTCGTTGCCGATCTCGGCGTTGCCGTAGAACACGGTCTTCACCATGGCCTCGCGGTCGACCGCGAGTTTGAACGCCTCCCTGACCCGCGGGTCGTCGAAGGGCTCGGCGCTCATGTTCAGCTGGAAGGAGAGACCGACCAGGTAGGGACTCCTCGTGGGGGCCAGTTCGACCTTCGCGTCGTCGGCGAGGGTGCGCGCGGTGACGGGCGAGAGGTCGTGGGCGAAGTCCACCGCGCCGCCGGTGAGCGCCCCCGCTCTGGCCGTCGAGTCCGCGATGGACCGCAGCTCCAGGCCGTCGAGGTGGGGCACGTGACCGTAGTGGTCGTCGTAGCGCTCGAACGCCGAGCCCTGGCCGGCCGTGAATCCGGTCAGCCGGAAGGGGCCGCAGCTGGGCATGGACTCGCGGAAGTCCTTGGTGCCGTCCTTGACGACGAGGAAGTTGCCCTGACAGAGGATCAGGCGGCCGTCGGCGATGGGCCGCAGGGTGGGCAGTACGACCTTCAGGTCGCCGTCGGCCTTGGCGCGCGCGAGGTCGAAGTTGGCGGCGGCGAGCCGGTACACGGGCAGTTTGCTCCGGGCCGCGAGCGCGCTGAGCGAGTGCAGGATGTCGGCGGAGGTCAGCCGGGAGCCGTCGGTGAAGCGGACGCCGGGCCGCACGTGCAGTGTGTAGGCCGACAGGTCGTCGGCGATGTCGATTCCCTTGAGCACGCCGTACCGCACCCCGTCGGGGCCGCTGGGATCGAGGTTGCCCAGGGTGCCGTGCCAGGCCCGGGCCCGTACGAGGTCCAGTGCGGAGGGGCCGTTGAAGAAGTCCAGGGTCTCGGAGGCGCCGCCGCCGACGAAGGCGGCGCGGAGCGTGCCGCCGGAGCGGGGCGAGGACCCCGGTCCGGGCTCTCCGGCGGAGCCGGGCTCGTCGGTGGAGCACGCCGCCAGCAGGCCGGGTCCCACCGCGAGAGCCGCGGCGCCCGCCGCGCCACGACGGAGGAAGGCACGGCGATCGATCTGTCTGGACATGCTTCTCCTTGACGTTCTGCTGAGCTGAACCGGGCGCCGCGCGACAGCTGCGGCGCGTGAAGTGAGGCGGGAAGAAGGGAGGGGAGGCCGGAAGACGGGCGGCCCGCGGGACTACCGAAGAGTGAGCGCTCCGGACGGGCAGGCCCGTACGGCCGCACGCACGGCGTCGGACTCGGCGGCGGAGGGCCGCTCGGCGAGCACGCGCACGAGCCCGTCCTCCTCGTCCTGGTCGAAGACACCGGGCGCGGCGAGGACGCACTGCCCCGCTCCGGCACACCGGTCCCGCTCCACGCCGACTCTCCCGGATCCGAACGCCTGGCCTGCCAAGGACATGAGGGCCCCTCCCCTGCAGCCGCGGACGCGGCCGACACGCGATGGTCAGACGTTAATAGAAAACGACATTCATCTTCAACCATGGGTCCGTACCGCCGAGCCCCACCATGCCCAGCCACCACCACCCAGGTGACAGGTATGCGACCGACAGGATGTCAACATGCCGATCAGAGCAGGTGAAATCTCCTGAACACCGCTGGAATCGCCAGAGAAGACAATGCTCGACCCGACGGCTCCGCCGAGAAAATTAGGCGACAGTCTCATTGACGGACGACTTTCCAAACGACCATCCTGTTCCGGGTGTTCCACGCCGGAGACCCGCACCGGCTCTCAGGAACCTGGACAGAGAGGTCGGACAGTGAGACTGAAACGGTTGACGACCGCGCTCACGGCGCTCCTGGTCACCGCCGCCGCCGGAGCACCAGCCGTGGCCGACCCACACCAACGGGTGTCCCGGCCAGGTGAGTACGCCGGCTACGCCCCCGTGCTCTACGACGAGTGGGTGCGCACCTCGCGGTACCTGCCCACTCGGGACGGCACCCGGCTCGCCGTCGACCTCTACCGTCCCGCCGTGAACGGCAAGGCGGTCGAGCGTCCCTTCCCGGTGTTGTGGGAGCACCAGTTGAGCAGGGCCTCGCGCGCCGAGGACGGCACGGTCGACCTGCGCGGGGTCACCAGCGGCATGGCCGAACTCACCAAGTACGGCTACACGGTGGCGTTCGTCGACCGCCGGGGCAACGGCGCCTCCTTCGGCACCATGACGGGTTATCACTCCCGCACGGAGGCGTCCGACGCCTACGACGTCACCGAATGGCTGGCCGCGCAGCCCTGGAGCGACGGCCGGGTGGGCGTGTTCGGCTGCTCCAACACGGGCGACGCGGCGATGCAGGCGGCGACCGTGGGCGCACCCCACCTCAAGGCCGTCTTCGCGGGCAACTACTCCTTCCACAAGTACGACGCCTTCCAGCGGGGCGGGATCAGGGCCAACTGGGGTGCGGGGCCCAACCGCACGCGTGAGGAAGACCTGCGCAACCTGCCGGTCGACGCGGACGGGGACGGCGCGCTGCTCCGCCGGGCAGTGGAGGAGCACCGGGCGAACACTTCCCTGAAGGACATGTGGCGGGCGGCCCCCTACCGGGACACCGAGGTCGCCTCGGTCGGCACGCGGCCGTGGCCCGAGTACAGCGTCGCCACCTACAGGGACGCGATCGAGCGCTCCGGCGTCCCCGTCTACAGCTTCGACGGCTGGGAGGACGACTTCCGCAAGGAGAGTCTGGTCAGCGCGGCGACCTTGTCGAACCCGCACAAGGTTCTCGTCGGCCCGTGGCCGCACTGCGGCAACGAGGGCTTCGACATCGTCGCCGAGCGGCACCGGTTCTTCGACTACTGGCTCAAGGGCGTCGACAACGGCATCATGCAGGAGCCGCCGCTGCACTACTACACCGGTTCGTCCGACGGCACGGGACGGTGGCGGGACGCCCGGCAGTGGCCGCCGAACCCGCGTGCCCGCCAGACTCGCTACTACCTGGGCGGCGGCAGCAGCGGCACCGTCGACTCGGTCAACGACGGCACACTGGACCGCTCACGGCCACGCGGCCGCGACGCCGGTGACGCCTACCGGGTCGACTACTCGGTGAGCTGCCCGGAGCCGGTGGGCCTCGCGCAGACCTGCCCCCAGGACGAGAAGGGGCTGACCTACACCACGGCTCCGCTGCGGGACGACGTCGAACTCACCGGCCACCCCGAGGTCTCGCTGCGCCTGTCCTCCACCGCGCCCGACGGCAACGTCTTCGCCTACCTCTCCGACGTCGCCCCGGACGGCACGGTACGCATCCTCACCGACGGTCGGCTCCGCCTCGCGCTGCGCGGCACGCAGCGGGCGCCCTACGACGTGCTCGGCACGCCCTGGCACCGCGGCAACGCCGGTGACGCCGTCCCCATGCCCGAGGGCCGCGCGGAGCGCGTCGACTTCGACATGCTCCCCCTTTCCGCCGTGGTGCCCGCCGGTCACCGGCTGCGGGTGACCGTCACCGGAGCCGACGTACGCGAGAGCGACCGCACCGAGCTGAGCCCGGCCCCTGTGTACACCGTGCACCGCGAGCCGGGCCGCGCATCGTCGATCACCCTTCCGATCGCGTGGTGAGCGTCGTGACGACGAGAAGGACGACGAGAAGGACGAAGGGAACGCGAAGACTGCGCGACGCCGTCGCCGTGTGCCTGGCGGCCGTCGGGATGGCGGCGCTCGCCGCCCCGACGGCGGGTGCCGCGCCGCGCGGCACCGGGCCGTGTCCCGAAGGGAGCCCCGCCGACGTGAGCTGTACGGGTGGGGAGCTGGCCGACGGCACGCCGTACCGGTTCGTGGTCCCCGACCGCTGGAACGGCGTGGTGATCGTCGACCTCGACTTCGCGAGCCGCCCCGCCGAGGAGCCGCTGACCGCGGAACTCACCGGGCGGGGTTACGCCGTGGGCGGCACCACCCGCGACGTCACGGGCTGGCGCATCGCCGAGGCCGTCGACAACCAGGCCTCCGCCCTCGGGCGGTTCGAGGAGGCCGTGGGCCGTCCCCGGTGGGCCGTCGCCTCCGGACGCTCGATGGGCGGTTTCGTGTCGGCGGGCGTCGCGCAGGTCCACCCCGGTGTCTTCGACGCCGCCGTCCCCTTCTGCGGTGGTCTCGGCGGCTCTGTGGGGCAGTGGAACCAGAAGCTGGACACCGTCTTCACGCTGAAGAACCTGCTCTTCGCGGGCAGTACGCTGCCGGTCACGGAGATTCCCGCGGACACCGGAGCGGCCACCTCGGCCTGGAGATCGGCGCTGGCCTCGGCCCAGGAGACCCCTGCGGGCCGCGCCCGGATCGCGCTGGCCGCGGCGATCGGGCAGTTGCCGGGCTGGGGCCTGGACGCGGGCGGGGCGGCCACACCGATGCCCGATCCCGGCGACGCGGACGCCGTGCAGGAGGGCATGTACCTGGCGCTCGCCGGCGGCTCGCAGCCGTACATCGGCCAGGCGATGAGCAGTCGGCGGTCCATCGAGACGCTGGCGGGCGGCAACCCCTCGTGGAACACGGGCATCGACTACGCCCGTCAGTTCGCGTCGGCGAGCCCGGAGCAGCGGCGGACGGTCCGGGAGCTGTATGCCCGTGCGGGCCTGGACCTCCGCGCCGACCTGGGCATCCTGTCCCGTGCGCCGAGGACCGGGGCCGACCCGGCGGCGGTGGCGTACCTGGAGCGGGGCATCGTCTTCGACGGTGACCTGGCGGTCCCGGTGCTCACGGTCAGTCCGATCGGCGACCAGATCTCCACCGTCGCCCAGCAGCAGTCGTACGGAGAGGCGGTGCGCGCGGCCGGGAAGGCGGCGCTGCTGCGCCAGAGCTACCTGCGGACGGTCGGGCACTGCGGTTTCACGACCGGCGAGCAGGTCGCGGCGATCACGGCGATGACGGAGCGGCTGAGGACCGGGCACTGGTCCGGCTCGGCCACCCCGGACGGCCTGAACCGGTTGGCCCGCCGGGCCGGGCAGACGCCGGGCCGCTACGTGCACTACCGACCGCCCGTCTTCAACCGCCCCTACGTCGGCTGACCGGCCGGCCCTGACCCCAAGGGCCCCGCCGGACGAGCGTCCGGCGGGGCCCTTGGGGTCAGGCAGACTACCCGCGCGCCTCGAGCGGGGTCCCCCGCACCGGGAGTACGGCGGCGAGGGCGACCGCGGCAAGTGGTACGGCCATGCGCTCCGGGGTAGCGCCCTCCCGCAGGCCGGGTGCCGGGTCAGTCACCGGCGAGGACGTGCCCGTCGAGCCAGTCGCCGACGGTGCGGGTGAGGGCGTCGCCGTCGGCGCCGCGGGAATCCACGTTGTCGGCGTGCAGTTCGAGCACCGGGATGCCGGCGGCCTCAAGGGCACGGGTGGTGAAGTAGCTGCCCCTCGCGTCCTCGGAGACCAGGTGCACCACGCCGTCGACGCCGTGGTGGCGGGCCTCCTTCACGTACCACTCGGCCGACCAGGGCGGGGTGTAGAGCTGGTCGGAGAAGGCCGCGAAGCGGGCGGCCAGGGCGCGCAGCGGGTCGCCGCCGTAGCGCAGGTAGCCGTCGGCGGCGATCGCGAGGTACATGGACCAGACGAACACCGCTCCGTGGCTGTCCTCGAAGCGCCGGTAGAAGTCGAGGTCGAACCAGAGTCCGCGGCCGATCCACATGAGCCTGGCCCGTTCCTCCGGGCCGACGGAGGTGCCGGCGGACACGCGCTCGGCGACCTCGTCGTGGAAGGCGCGGGCGGCGTCGCGCGCCCAGGTGGTGCCGCGGTGCCACTGCGGGATCATCACGCTGGGGATGCTGTCGTTGACCGGCAGCGGGCAGGGGCGTGCCCGGGCGATCAGGTCGCGGGTGCGGCGGTTCCACTCCTGCTGCTCGTTGACGAGGGTCATGACCTCGGCGAAGCGGGTTTCGGAGAACACCCTGCCGGTGGTCTGCTCCAGGAACCTGATGAGGCCTTCGAGTTCGCCGGTCATGAGGTCCAGGCGGTCGCTGCCGACGGCCCGTTCCCAGTCCCGCGGCATCAGTTCCCACCAGCGCGTGGGGACGTCGTTCTCGGCGGCGCTCTCCAGGGGGTAGAAGGAGACGCCGGGTTGGGTGTCCCAGATGTCGAAGATCTTCCGGGAGGCGTCGCCCGTGGTCTCCGCGAGGACGATGGAGGGCCGGGGCAGTCCGCCCCAGGGCGCGTTCGCCGGGTCCGGGTCGAAGGCCGAGGCCAGGGGGATGGAGCTGTACTGCTCGCTGTCGTCGGGGTAGCCCCGCTCGCGCAGGAGCCCGAGGTAGTCCTGGGCGCGTCGTTTGGCCGTGACGATCGAGGACCACCACTGGTTGACGACGTACGGGATGCCCATGGCGCGGAAGATCTCCTGGGGGGCGTCGGCGTTGACCAGCGCGAGGTGCCCGCCGTCCGCCACTTCCTTCCTGAGGTCGGCGAACCACTGCCGCTGGTGGGCGGTCGCCGCCGACGCGGAGGCCAGTCGGGCGGCGCTCATCGGGCGGCCTCCGCGCGGGCACGCGGCCCGGCCGGTCGCACCGTCCTCGTCAGCCCCGCCAGTTTTTCGGCCGCCTCGGCGCCGAGCGCGCCGTACGGCTGCCGGTTCAGCAGCACGGACGGCAGTCCGGTCGCCTCCCGCTGGGCCGAGTAGTCCCAGCCCGGGGCGTCGTCGCGCACCCGGGCGTAACCGACGAGTGCCTGCGCACCGCACTCCCGGGCGGCACACCGGGTGTGTCCGGCGCGGGCGCGGATCGAGGCGCGGGGGGCCGCGGGCCCGTTGTACTGGTAGCGCTCGGCGAGTGCCGCCTCGGTGGGGGCGGCGGTCCGGCGCAGGGAGAGCAGGTCCCCCCAGTCGTGGTCCTCGCCGACGACGAGCAGGCCGCTGTCCTCCAGGGCGGTGTAGACGTGTCCCGTGTCGTGCGGGCTTCCGGTGAGGAACACTCTGAGTCCTTCGTGCTCGGGCAGGTGGTCCGCCTCGGTGAGCAGCTCTTCGAGGAGCGCGGTGGCACGCCCGACGGGCAGGACGGTGGTCGCGGCCACGACGGTGAGCGCCTGGGTACCGGTGAGGCGGGCCGGCTGCGACCGGCGCAGGGCGGCGACCCGGGTGAGCAGCTCCCGGAGCCGGTCGTGGGCGGTGATGGCGTCGGCGAGGGCCCCGTCGTCGATCGGCCGGCCGGCCCAGGTCTCGACGGTGGCCCGCAACTGGCTGAGCTTGGCGCGCACATAGCGCGTGGTCGTGCGGTGCGGCAGGTGCAGCACGTCGACCAGGTGCACCGGCGGCAGGGCCAGGGCGGGGTCCACGCGGCGCAGCTCGCGCAGCGCGTAGAACAACCGCAGGGACGCCTCGCAGTCGCGGGAGACGACGATGCCGTCCAGCGGGCCGAAGTCGCCTGCGAGCAGGCGGGTGAGCACGGAGCGGGCGGCCGGGTCCAGGCCGGTGCCGAGGTAGCGGTCGCCGGCCGTGCTCGGGGTGCCGGGGCTGCCGGACAGGCGCAGGGGCAGCAGCCCGGCGGCGGTGATGTACTCGACGGGGACGTCGGCGCCGACGTAGCCGATCACCCCGCCGTGGTGGCGTGCTCTGAACTCGTCGGCGGCCGCGCGGCGGTCGGTGCCGTGGGAGGTGAGCCGCGCGAGGGCAGCGGACATGGGGAGTTCCTCCAGGTGGTGCGGGGGTGCGGTGGAGCGGCGACCCGGGTGCGGCGGGATCAGATCACCGACTCGGCGGCCAGCTCGGCGAGTTCCTCGGGGCTGTAGCCGAGCCTCTCGCGGTACACCGCGTCGTTGTGCTCGCCGAGCGCCGGGGCGGGCCGGTCGAAGCCCGCGCGGGCGGCGGAGAACCTGATGGGGACGCCGGTGGTGGCCAGGCCCTCGACGGGGCCGTGCGTCGGGTGGGTGACGGGGACGACCTCCTCGCGCTGCTGCACGAGCGGGTCCCGTACGGCGTCCCTGGGCTCGCGCACCTCGGCCGCCGGCACGCCGTGCTCGGTGAACGCGTCGAGCGCCTCGGCGGTGGGGCGGGCGCTGCTCCACTCCCGGATCAGGGCGTGGATCTCGTCGGCGTGGCGGACCCGCTGGTCGCGGCTGTGGAAGCGGGCGTCGTCGATCAGGTCGGGCCGGCCGACGGCGCGCAGGGCGCCGTGGGCGAAGGCGTCGGTGGGCGCGGACAGGGCTATGTGGCCGTCGGCGGTGGGCAGGATGCCGAAGGGGGCGAGGCGCGGGACCATCGCGCCGGTGCGCTGCGGCATGCCGACCGCTGCGAAGGCGTCGAAGGGCTCGCACGCCACCAGGGAGGTGAGCGCACCGAGCATGGAGACGTCGACGTGCTGTCCCTCGCCGCTCTGGTCGGCCTGCATGAGCGCCGACAGGGTGCCGATGACCGCGAACAGCGGGGCGAGCATGTCACCGACGGGAAGTCCGAAGCGCACCGGTCCCTCGTCCGGCTCGCCCGCGGTGAGCATGACGCCGGACAGCGCCTGGATGATGGAGTCCATCGCCTTGCCGGAGCCGGGGCCGCCCTGGCTGCCGAAGCCGGTGATGGACGTGTAGACGAGCCGCGGGTTGAGCTCGTGGACGGCCGCGTAGTCGATGCCGAGGCGGCCGGTGACGCCGGGGCTGTAGTTCTCCACGAGGACGTCGGCGTCGCGTACGAGGTCCTCGAAGACCCGCCGGGAGCGCGCGTCCTTGAGGTTGAGGGTGACGCTGAGCTTGTTGCGGCCGCGGGCGAGCATCGAGACCGACATGTCGTCGGGGCTCCGCCGGGACACGGAGAGGCCGTCGCCGCCGACGTAGGGGGCGTTGTTGCGCGAGGAGTCACCGCCCGTGGCCGGGTTCTCGACCTTGATGACGGTGGCTCCGAGCCCGGCCAGGAGCAGGGTGGCGTAGGGGCCGGCCAGCGCGGTGGTCAGGTCGATGACGGTCCGTCCGGCCAGTGGCTGGTCGCTCATGACGCCCTCTCGTTGTTCAGCTCGATCATGACGCGGCCGTCCTCACGGACGAACCGGCCGTTCAGGCCCGCGGTGCGGGTGATGTGCTCGATGTAGTCGGTGACCCGTCGGCCCTCGTCGGTGTCGCCGCAGGGCACCGGGCGCCCCCGGTCGTCGATCCGGCAGGGTTCGAAGCCCGCCTCGACGCGTCCTTCGCCGTCGAAACGGCACACGGCGATCGCGGTGTTGCGGCTCTCCGGGTGGAAGGGGTAGGCGGGCATGCCGGGATCCGGGGCGAAGCCGTACAGCTCCTTGCGGCGGTGGGCCCATGCGGTCAGCTCCGCGCTGGAGCGGCTGGTCGCGTCCGGTGTCAGCGCACGGGTCACGGTGACGAAGTTGCCGAGGCCGTGGAAGATCGGGCGGCCCCGGTAGGTCTCGATGCCGCGCATGATGTGGGCGTGGTGGCCGAAGACGGCGTCGGCGCCGGCGTCGATGGCGGCGCGGGCCACCGGTGACTCGTACATGGCGACGGCGGCGGGGGTGTGGCCGACACCCTTGTGGAGACCGACGAGGACGACGTCGGCACGCTCGCGCAGGGCCGCCACGTCGGTCTGGAGCCGGGTCAGGCTGTCCGGGTCGGCGAAGGTGTACGTCTTCGGCGGGCCGCCGGGACTGGCGTGGTCGAGTTCGTAGTGGGTGAGGACGTGTACGTAGGCGCAGCCCGCCTTGCGCGAGGTGGCCCAGGACTCGCGCGGGCCCACGCAGTTGTAGGAGAGGACACCGATCCGCAGCCCGCCGCGCTCGACCAGGGCGGGGGTGCTCGCCTCGTCGAGGTCGGCTCCGGCGCCGGCGGTGGCCAGGCCGGCCCGTCGGGCGTGCGCGACGGTGTCGGCGACGCCGGTGTCGCCCGCGTCGTAGATGTGGTTTCCGGCGAGCGTGACGACGTCGAAGCCGGCCTCGGCGAGCGCCGTGAGTGCGGCGGGGTCGGCCGGGGGTGCGGGGACGTCGGTGCTCTGCTGGACGGTGGTGGTCGAGTGCGGGACCTCGACGTGCCCGACGGTGACGTCCGCGGCGCTCAGCAGGGGTGCCGAGGGGGCCAGGAACGAGGCGGGGTCGGGCTCGTCGAGGATGAGGTCCCCGACCGAGGCGACGGTGATCACGAGACGGTCTCCTGGGGTGAGTCGCTGCTGTCGCGATGCCGGGCGAGAAACGAACGCAGCCGCGCGGTACGGGGGTTGGTGAGCATCTCGTCGGCTGTTCCGCTCTCGACGATGCGGCCCGCCTCCATGAAGACGCAGCGGTCGGCGACCTCGCGGGCGAAGGCGATCTCGTGGGTCACCACGACCATCGTCATGCCCTCGGTGGCCAGCTTCCGCATGACGGCGAGTACTTCGTCGACGAGTTCGGGATCGAGGGCGCTGGTGGGTTCGTCGAAGAGCATCACGCGGGGCCGGGCCGCGACGGCCCGCGCGATCGCCACCCGCTGCTGCTGGCCTCCGGAGAGCTGACGCGGATAGTGGGCGGCGCGGTCGGCGAGCCCGACGCGTGCGAGCAGGTCACGTCCTTCGGCCTCGGCCTCCTCGCGGGACCTGCCGTGGACGCGCACCGGCGCCTCGGTGATGTTGCGGAGCACGGTGAAGTGCGGGATGAGGTGGAACTGCTGGAAGACCATGCTCATCCGGCCGCGCTGGGCGGCGACCCGGCGGGCGCCGAGGGGGCGCAGGGTGCCGCGGTGGTGTTCGTGGCCGAGCAGTTCGCCGTCCAGGTAGATCGCGCCGGAGTCGATGGTCTCCAGCTGGTGCACGCACCGGATGAGGGTGGACTTGCCGGAGCCGGAGGGCCCGATGATCGTGACGACCTCTCCGTCGGCGACGTCGAGGTCGACTCCGTCGAGGGCGGCGTGGTCGCCGAAGTTCTTGCGTATGCCCCGCACGCGCAGGGCGGGTCCAGTGGTCATGCGGACGCTCCGTCCGTGGTCTTCTTCGGGCGGCGGGTGGGGCCGCCGGCGGTGTGGCCCCGGGAGAAGTGCCGTTCCAGCCAGCGCTGTCCGACGGTGAACAGGGTGACGACGGCGAGGTACCAGAGACAGGCCACGATGAGCATGGGGACGATTTCGTAGGTGCGGTTGTAGACGACCTGGACCGAGTGCAGCAGGTCGGACATGGCGATCACCGAGACCAGCGCCGTCCCCTTGAGCACGCTGATGAACTGGCTGCCGGCCGGCGGGATGATCACACGCATCGCCTGCGGGATCACGACCCGGAAGAAGGTCTGGGCAGGGGTGAAGCCCATCGCCCGGGCCGCGTCCCGCTGTCCCTGCTCCACCCCGAGCAGTCCACCGCGGATGATCTCCGCCATGTACGCGGACTCGACCAGCGACAGGCCGACGACGGCGGCCGTGACCGGCGTGATCACCTCGTTCGCGTCCCAGGAGGCGAACTCCGGACCGAAGGGAATGCCGAGGGAGATGCGCGGCAGGAGGTAGGCGAGGTTGAACCAGAAGATGAGCTGCACCAGGGGCGGGATGCCGCGGAACACGCCGATGTAGAGCGTGGCCGCCCAACGGACCGGCGGGAAGTCGGACATCTGCGCCGCGGCGAGGACCGCGCCGACGGCGGCGCCGACGACGGTGGCCGCGACGGCGAGCCACACGGTGGTGCCGAGTCCGGAGAGCACCGAGGGTTCGAAGAGGTACTCCGCGACGACGCCCCACTCCAGGCGTGGGTTGGTCACCAGGAAGTGGACGAGGAGCACGGCCACGAGCGCGAGCACCACGCCGGCCACCACCCGCCAGGGCCGTATCCGCCGTCTGGACAGGGCGACGTCGTCGGACTTCGGGTCGGTGGGGATCCTGCTCTCCGTCAGTGGGATGGGTCCGGCCACGGTTCAGCTCTCTTTGCTGGCGATGTTGAGGACGGGTTTGCCGACCATCACGTCCTTCAGTCCCCAGTGCTCCATGACGCGTCGGTACTCACCGTCGTCGACGAGCTTCTGGAAGGCCTTCTGGATCACCGGGCCGAGCTTGCTCTCCTTGGGCACGAGGAGGGCGAGGTTGTCGGTGGTGGCGCCCTGCTCCTCGGTCTGGGTGACGTAGTCGTACTTCTCCGACTGGGACCCGGTGACGTCGATGGCGGCGGCCTGGGTCATCCCGGCGGCGTCGGCCCGGCCGGACTGGGCGGCGAGGAGAGTGGCGTTGGTGTCGTCGAGTCCGATCGACCGGGTGGCCCGCTTGCCCTGGTCGGTGCAGTACGCGGACAGCTTGGCCAGCTGACTCTCGACGATGCTCGACTTCACCACGGCGACCTGCTTTCCGCACAGGTCGGCGGCGGAGGAGATCCGGGTCTTGCCGGACTTGGGCACGACGTAGGACGTGCGGCTGGTCATCCAGGTGATGGTGTCGAACTGACGCTCGCGTTCGACGGTGGCCTGCACGGGCCCGTTGAAGCCGTTGTAGCGCCCGCTGAGCATCCCCTGGAGCGCGGCGGGGAGGTTGTTCACGATCTTGATCTCGGTGCGTACTCCGAGTACCTGTCCCAGGGCTTCCTGGAGGTCCTGGTCGATGCCCGTCACGGAGCCGTCCGCGCCGACCGAGCGGAAGGGCGGGTGCGAGTCACCCGCGAACCGCAGGACGCCGGAGTCCCTGACCGACTGCGGCAGGGCGGCGTGGAGGGCGGCGACCTCGGGGATGGAGGGCTTGGAGACGCCGTCCTCCTCGTCCGCGGCGCAGCCGGCGAGTGCCGTGGCGGCGACGAGCGCGGTCGTGAGGGTGCAACATGTTCGCCACCGACGGTGGCCTCGAAAGTTACGCATGAAGGTGTTCCCTTGCATGGGAGGAGATCCGCGTCATTGTCGGTATCGATGCCGAGCGTCGCATGAGGTGTCGCCTATGACAAGAGTCGTGCGATACTTCGACGCGACGCGAAGACCACCGAGGGAACCGAGGTGCCATGGGGAAGGACCTGTCGAAGGCCGAGCTGCCCCGGGCTCAGAACGGGGCGGAGCCCCAGCTCCTGCTGACGTCCCTGCTGGGCGACTTCTGGTACTGGCGCGACGAACACATCCCCGCCACAGCCCTGGTGAGACTGCTCGCCGACTTCGACGTGACGTCCGACGGCGCCAGAGCCGCGATGCGCCGGCTGGCGACCCGCGGACTCCTGGACACCTCCCGCAGCGGACGCACCACGGCGTACGGGATCCCGGCGCGCACCTCCGAGGTGATCGTCGAACGCACGCACCGGATGCTGACCTTCGGCACGACCGCGCCCGAGTGGGACGGACAGTGGACGGTCGTCGCGTTTTCCGTCCCCGAGCAGGCCCGCGGTCTGCGCACCGCGCTCCGCTCCCGGCTGCGGCTGCTGCGGTTCGCCGCGCTGTACGACGGCGTGTGGGTGTCGCCCCACGACCTCGGCACCGAGGCGCAGGCACTGCTGCGGGAACTCGGCATCGAGACGGCGACCGCGCTGCGCTGCGTGACGGTGCCCGGCACCCGCCGGGGCGACCCGGCCTCCGCGTTCGACCTGACGTCGCTGAGCAAGGAGTACCGCGCCTTCACCGAACGCTACGAGCCGGTGCTCCAGAGTCTCGCGGCGGGCCTGATCAGCCCGGCCGAGGCACTGCGCACCCGCACCGAACTCCGGGTGGCCTGGCGACGGTTCCCCGAGACCGACCCGGACCTGCCGGCCGAGCTGCTGCCGTCCGACTGGGACCGGCCGCGCGCCCAGCAGGTCTTCCTGGAGATCTACGACCGCCTGGGCCCCCTGGCCGAACTCCGGTTCCGGCAGATTCTCGGCACGGTCTCACCCGCTCTGGCCGAACTGGTCTCCCATCACGACTCCGCGGCCATCGCCGGCCTGTACGCCTCGCTGGGCGACCGCAGGGCGCACGGGGACACCCCGTTCGAGCAGGCGGCGGCGGCACGGCGGCTGGACGAGGTGACGCACTCGAAGTCCTGAACCGGGCGCCGTGAATCCGGGCCCGGGCCCGGCCACACGTCACCCGCGCCACACGTCACCCGTGCCACACGCCACCAGCGCCACACGTCACCCGCGCCGCGAGTCACCCGGCTCGGGTCGGGACAGCGCGCGGTGCGCGCTCTTCAGGGCGTCACGGAAGCGCTGGACGTCGGCGGGGCCGAGCTCCGCCACCATGCGCCGCTCCAGGAGCCGGGCCGGTTCGGCATAGTCGGCGAGCAGCCGTCGCCCGGCGTCCGCGAGCAGGATCACCTTCTCCCGCCGGTTCGACGGGTTCGGCTCGCGTCGCACCAGCCCCCGGCTCTCCAGCGCGCGCACCATGTCCGCCATCGACTGCGCCGTCACGAACGAGTCGCGGGCCAACTGCGCGGCGGAGATGCCGTCGTGGCGCTCCAGCACGGTCAGCGCCGTGTACTGCAGCGCGGTGACGCCGGCGGGCTTGAGCACCTCCTCCAGGCGCGCGCGGACCACGAGCTCGGTCCGCTTGAGCAGGTAGAGCAGCGACGGCCCCGCTCCGGTCTCGGCTCCGGCGTCCCCGGCGGGCCGATCCGCCGTTCGCGTGCGCGTCATCCTGTGCCTCCACCGACTGCCGATCCGTGTCTCACGGTGGACCACCCTAAGCCATTGACAGGATTCCTGTTAAAAGAGAACACTGAACCCAACCGACAGGATTCCTGTCGATCAATCGCTGGGTGACGGCCCGGTCGGCGCGCCGCTCCACAGGAATCCCACCGCCACCAGGAAGAGGCACAGTCATGGATCTGCAGGGCAAGGTCGCCGTCGTCACCGGGAGCGGACGCGGACTGGGACTCGCCTACGCCCGGGCCCTGGCCGCCGCGGGCGCCGCCGTCGTGGTCAACGACGTCGACGCCGACGTGGTCGACGAGGCGGTCGGCGCCATCTCCGCGGCCGGCGGCAGGGCCACCGGCGTCGTGGCCGCGGTGGGCGACAGCGAGGCCGCCGAACGGCTCACCGAGGCGGCGGTGCGCGAGTTCGGCCGGCTGGACGTCCTCGTCACCAACGCCGGCATCCTGCGCGACCGGGTGCTGTGGAAGATGACGGACGACGACTTCGACTCGGTGGTCAAGGTCCACCTGCGCGGCACCTTCACCTGCGCCCGGGCCGCGGCGGTGCGGATGCGCGAGCAGGGTGAGGGCGGACGGCTGATCCTGATCTCCTCCCCCGCCGGCCAGCGCGGCAACTTCGGCCAGACCAACTACGCCGCCGCCAAGGCCGGCATCGTGGCGATGGCCCGGACCTGGGCTCTGGAGCTGGCCCGGGCGGGCATCACCGTCAACGCGGTCGTCCCCGTCGCCGCCACCGAGATGACCAAGACCATCCCGGCCTTCGCCCCGGTCATCGAGGAGGCCGAGCGCACCGGCGCGCCCCTGCCGGCCTGGCTGCGCAAGGACGAGGGACTCGGCACCGTCGAGGACGTGGCCGGTCTGATCACCTTCCTCGCCTCGGACACCGCCAAGGACGTCACCGGGCAGGCCATCGGCATCGGCGGCGACCGGCTGGCCCTGTGGGCCCACCCCAAGGAGGCGGCGGTCGCCTTCGCCGACGGCGGCTGGAGCGCCGACGCGATCGGCGAGCGCTGGCACGACGGTGTCGGCGCCGCCCCCGAGACGTTCGGCATCCCTGCTCCCAAGGCACCGGAGGCCTGACATGAGCGATCCGGTCATCGATGTCGACGCCCTGACCGCCATCGACGTCCACACCCACGCGGAGGTCTCCCGCACCGGTCACGGCGCCCTGAGCCCCGAGCTCTTCGGGGCCTCCGAGGAGTACTTCAAGGCGCACGGCCACCGGCAGCCGACCATCGACGAGATGGCCGCGTACTACCGGGAACGGCACATGGCCGCCGTGGTGTTCACCGTGGACGCCGAACACGCCACCGGCCATCCGCGCATCGCCAACGAGGAGGTCGCCGAGAGCTGCGCCGCCCACGCCGACGTGCTCGTCCCGTTCGCCAGTGTCGACCCGCACAAGGGCCGTGCGGGCGTACGGGAGGCACGCCGCCTGGTCGAGGACCACGGGGTGCGCGGCTTCAAGTTCCACCCCAGCATCCAGGCGTTCGCCCCGAACGACCGGATGGCGTACCCGCTCTACGAGGCCGTCGAGGAACTCGGTGTGCCCGCGCTGTTCCACACCGGGCAGACCGGGATCGGCGCCGGAGTGCCCGGGGGCGGCGGCATCCGGCTGAAGTACTCCAATCCCATGCTCGTCGACGACGTGGCCGTGGACTTCCCCGAACTGCGGATCATCCTGGCGCACCCGTCCTTCCCGTGGCAGGACGAGGCCCTGGCCGTCGCCACGCACAAGCCCCACGTCCACATCGACCTGTCGGGCTGGTCGCCGAAGTACTTCCCTCCGCAACTGGTGCGGTACGCCAACACGCTGCTCAAGGACAAGGTGCTCTTCGGCTCCGACTACCCGGTCATCACCCCGGACCGCTGGCTCGCCGACTTCGAGAAGCTCGACATCAAGCCCGAGGTCCGGCCCAGGATCCTCAAGGACAACGCCGCCCGCCTGCTCGGCCTGGTCAAGGACTGAGGGAGGACGCCGTGTTGAACCAAGGCATCGGCTCCTGGCCCGCCCGCCGGGCCCGCAAGACCCCCGGGCGCACCGCCCTGGTCCACCGGGACGCCGAGATCACCTACCGCCTGCTGCACGAACGGGTCCTGCGTCTGGCGCACGGGCTGCGTGCCCTCGGCGTCGCCCGCGGCGACCGGGTCGCCCATCTGGGTCCCAACCACCCGGCCTTCCTGGAGACCCTGTTCGCGGCGGGCGCCCTCGGCGCCGTGTTCGTTCCGCTCAACACCCGCCTGACAGCGTCGGAGTTGGCGTACAGCCTCAGGGACTCGGGCAGTACGGTGCTGGTCCACGGCGCCGCGCAGGCCGAGACGGCCGCCTCGGCCGCCGCGGACAGCGGGGTCCGGCACCGCGTCACCCTGGGCACGCCGGACGGTGGGGCCCGCGGCTACGAGGATCTGCTGGCGGGCAGTGACGCCGGTCCGCTGGACGAGCCGGTCGCCCCGGACGATCCCTGCCTCATCATGTACACCTCCGGGACGACGGGCCGCCCCAAGGGCGCGGTGCTCTCGCACGCCAACATCACCTGGAACAGCGTCAACGTCCTCGTCGACACCGACCTGACCGGTGACGAGGTCACCCTGGTCGTCGCCCCGCTGTTCCACACCGCCGGGCTCAACATGACCTGCCTGCCGACCCTGCTCAAGGGGGGCCGGGTCGTGCTGCTGGAGGCCTTCGACCCGGGGACGGTGCTGGAGGCCGTCGAGCGCAGGCGCGTGACGTACATGTTCGGCGTGCCCACGATGTACGACGCGATGGCCGCCCATCCGCGCTGGCGGACGACCGACCTGTCCAGCCTGCGCACCGTGTCCTGCGGCGGGTCACCCGTCCCGGCACGCACCATCGAGCGGTACCTCGCCCGCGGCCTGGCCTTCAGCCAGGGGTACGGCATGACCGAGGCGTCCCCCGGCGTGCTCTTCCTGGACCGGGAACAGACCTCGGCCAAGGCGGGTTCGGCGGGCGTCCCGCACTTCTTCACCGACACCCGGGTCGTCCTCGCCGACGGCAGTCCCGCAGGGCCCGGGCAGCGCGGCGAGGTCCTCGTCCAGGGGCCCCACGTGATGTCCGGCTACTGGGGCCGCCCCGAGGACACCGCGGCGGCCTTCACCGACGACGGCTGGCTGCGCACGGGCGACGTCGCCCGCACGGACGAGGACGGCTACGCCTACATCGTCGACCGGGTCAAGGACATGTTCGTCTCCGGCGGGGAGAACGTGTACCCGGCCGAAGTGGAGGACGCCCTGATGGGTCATCCGGCGGTGCGCGAGTGCGCCGTCGTCGGCGTGCCGGACGAGGTCTGGGGCGAGGTCGGTCACGCCGTCGTCGTCCTGGAGGCCGGCCGCCCCGCCGACGGGCCCGGGATCCTCGCGCATCTGCGGGGCCGGCTCGCCAAGTACAAGATCCCGAAGACCGTCTCCTTCGCCGGGGAACTGCCCCGGACGGCCTCCGGCAAGATCGTCAAATCGGCCGTGCGCGAGGCCCATCCGGCCCCCTCCCCCGAACCCACCACCCCGACCCCGTGGAAAGGCAGCACCCCGTGACCACCACCGCCCAGGGCCTCGAAGGCCTCGTCTCCCTCGCCGGCCGCGACCTCGGCCGCACCGACTGGCTCGAGATCACGCAGGAGCGTGTGAACACCTTCGCCGACGCCACCGACGACCACCAGTGGATCCACACCGACCCGGAGAAGGCCCAGCACGGCCCCTTCGGCGGCCCCATCGCCCACGGCTACCTCACCCTGTCCCTGATCATCCCGATGTTCGGCGACCTGCTGGAGATCTCCGGCATCTCCATGAGCGTCAACTACGGCTTGGAGAAGGTGCGCTTCCCGAGCCCCGTGCCGGTCGGCGCGAAGATCCGCCTGCACGGCGCGGTCGACTCGGTCGACGCGGTCAAGGGCAACGGGGTGCAGATGGCGCTGACCTTCACCGTGGAGGTCGAGGGCAGCGAGAAGCCCGCCTGCGTGGCACGGGCGGTGTACCGGCACTACGCCTGACCGGCCGCGAGGCCGCGGCGAATCCCGGTCCGACCCGGGGATTTCGTCCTCAACGCCCCGCGCGCGAGTGTCCGGCGGTGTGTTTGCGGGCTCAGTGGCCCCGAGCGCCTCGGGGCCGGACGAGCAGCAGGTACAGCGTGGCGAGCGCGGCGACGGCCTGGGCGACCGCGGCGGCTTCCTTCTGGCCGTACCAGATGGGCTCGTACATGTCCGGGATCGGCCCCAGTTCGCCGACGTCCACGTAGCGGTACACGAGCAGCAGCGCGAGTCCGCCGACCGCCACCGACGCGGCGAAGAGGTCCCCGGGGAGGCGGCGCCAGACGAGGACGAGCAGGGCGGCCAGTGCCGCGAGGGCCGCCTCGAGGCGGAAGAGGGTGCCCTGGCCGACACTCGACGCGATGGCGTCGTAGCGGTCGGCGAGGTGCGCGTGCAGATACGCGTCCACGGCGAGACCGGCCGCGGCGAGCACCCGTACGGCACCCCGTACGACCTGGCCGGCGCCGCCTCGGCGCGGGGGCGGAGCGGTGGGCTGTGCTGACATGGCAGGTCTCCGTTCTCGCGGCCGAGGGGCCGCCGGCCAGGTCACTCGACGGTGAGCGTGCCCTTCATGAACGGGTGGATCGTGCACGTGTAGGGGAAGTCGCCCGCCGTGGACGGCGCCGTGAAGGTGGCGCTCTTGCCTGGGGCGATGTCTCCGGTGTCGAACGATCCGCCCTTGGACGCCGTCACGGTGTGCGTGGTCGAGTCCTTGTTGACGACGGTGACCTTCGCCCCGGGAGAGACGGTCAGGGAGGCGGGCTGGAACTTGAAGTCCTTGATCGTGACCTGCGTCCCGCCGCTCGCGGACGGGCGGGTGGCCGTCTCGGTCGCGCCGTCGCCGCCACCGCCTCCCCCGTCGGAACATCCGACGAGGGTGGTCAGGGCGAGCGCGCAGGCGGCGGCCGCGGCGAGCCGGGCGGCACCGGTGGGGAACGGGAACGGCATGGCTTCTCCGAGCGGTGGTGGGCCGGTCCGGCCGGAGGTCAGTAGCCGCCGTCGCCGGTCTTGGGCTTGGTGGTGATCTTGTCGCCGTCGGGGTCGACGACGAACCACTTGGCGCCGAAGGCGTCGACGTCCTGCCCGTTGGTGTCGCCCGGCTTCCGGTCGTCGGCGAACCGGTAGAGCGGGTGCCCGTTGTACGTCACCTGCTCGGAGCCGTCGTCCCGCTTGGTGGTCTTGAGCAGGTCCTTCTTCACCCCCTTGCCCGCGGCCGGGGTCGACTTCACCGTGAACGGCGGCCACGCGGCGGCGCAGTCGTCGTCGCACTTCGACTTGTCCTTCGCGTCCTTCTCGAAGAGGTAGAGGGTCCGGCCCTTCTCGTCGACGAGCGACTTGCCGTAGGTGCCGTCCTTGATGTCGACCGCGGGGGCGCTCGAGGAGGTCGCGGCCGGTACGACGTCGGTGTCCGGCGCGTCCGCGGCGTTGCGGGTCTCCGTACCGCCGGCGCCGCCTCCGCCGCCGTCGTCCGAACACCCTGCCGCCGCGCCGGTGACCAGCAGGGCCGCGGCCAGCGCGGTGGCTGTCCTGATGCGTTTCATGAGGGTCTCCTCGACCGTCGGGCCGCCTCGCGGGCAGCACCCGGCCCCGCTTCGGGGCCACCGGTCCCAGTGCACCTCAGGACTCGCGAACCGACCAGCGCACCGCGTCTGTTCGGAGTGCGGCCCGGGTACGCAGCCCGCGCTCAGCTCATGTCGGGAGCGTGCAGCAGCAGTTGCGCCACCGCGATGCCGGCCACCACGACGGCCGCCCGGAACGGCCACCGGCTGCGGGTTCCCGCCCGCACGGCCGTGCCCGCCACGGCGGCGACCACCGCTGCTCCCGCCAGCACCAGGTCCATGACTCCCCTCGCGCCGGGCGGTCCCACGACGAGCACTCCCACGGCGGCCGACATCACGACCGGCGCCAGCCGGCGGCAGGCCGACCGGTGCAGCCGCTGCGGCAGCCCGCGCACCCCCGTGGCCAGGTCGTCCTCGATGTCCGGCAGCACATTCGCCAGGTGGGCTCCCACCCCCAGCAGGGCCCCGGCGGTCGCGGCCCACCAGGCGGGCCAGGCCGACAGGGGCGGACCGAGGGTGACGAAGGCCGGCAGGGAGGCGAAGCCCACGGCGTACGGCAGCGGCGAGAGGACCGTCCGCTTCAGCCGCAGGTTGTACGCCCAGCCGGCGGCCACCCCCACCAGGTGGACGGCTCCCGCGGCGAGCCCGCAGACCAGGGACAGGGGTACGCACAGGACCAGGGCCGTGCCCGCGGCGGCGGCGGCAGCGGCACGCGGAAGCGCCCCGGTGCCCACCGGCTTGTCACCGCGCCGGCAGGCCGTGTCGCGCCGTGCGTCGACCGCGTCGTTGCACCAGCCGATCGAGAGCTGGCCGGCGAGGACGGCGAGGACCACGGCCGCCGACCCCGCCGGCCCGCGGCCGGCTCCGACCGCCAGAACCGCCACGAAGACGGTGACGGCGGCCGTCGGTTCCGGATGGCAGGCGCGCAGCAACGCCACGACTCTGCCGGACGAGCGCGGGAGAACCCCGGACGGGTGGAGTGACACGTACGCACGGTAGTGGGACCGGCGGCCGAGGAAGGCATGAACGACATGCGTGTCCCTGTGCTCGTCGAGCATGCTCCCTCCCCGTCCGCTCCCCCTGCCTCCGCGCGGCATCCGAAGCCGCCGTCCGCGGCGGGTCCCCGCATCGCCGCCGTGCGGTGCGCGCTGCCTGCGCACCGGTACGCCCAGCACGAGCTCACCGGGCCCATCGGCGACCTGTGCCTGCCCTCCGGGGCGGACCGCGCCCTGTTGCAGCGTGTGCACGCGTCGGCGGGGGTGCGTACGCGTCACCTCGCCCTGCCGATCGAGCGGTACGCCCGGCTCGGTGACTTCGGGCGCAGCAACGACGCCTGGATCGAGGCGGGGCTCGAACTGGGCGAGGAGGCCCTTTCGGGCGCGCTGCGCGAGGCAGGGCTGGCACCGGCCGACGTCGACCTGCTGGTCTTCGCCTCGATCACGGGCGTGGCCGCTCCGTCGCTCGACGCCCGGCTGGCGGGGCGCATGGGGCTGCGACCCGACGTCAAGCGGCTTCCGCTGTTCGGGCTCGGCTGCGTCGCGGGCGCCGCCGGTCTGGCCCGGGTGCACGACCACCTCCGCGGGCACCCCGACGACACCGCCGTGCTGCTCACCGTGGAGCTGTGCTCGCTCACGCTCCAGCGCGGTGACGGTTCGCGTGCCAACCTCGTGGCCGGGGCCCTCTTCGGCGACGGCGCCGCCGCACTCGTCGCCCGCGGCGGCAGCACCGACGGCGGCGGCAGTGGCCCCGTCGCGCCCGCGGCCGGTCCCCGCGTGGTCGCCACCCGCAGTCACCTGTACCCGGGTACCGAGCAGCTCCTCGGATGGGAGATCGGCGCCGCCGGCTTCCGCGTCGTGATCGACGCCGGTGTCCCGGACATCGTCCGGGGCCACTTCGGCCGGCATCTGCGCGCGTTCCTGGCCGAGCACGAGCTGACCGTCGACGACATCGGAACCTGGATCTGCCACCCCGGGGGCCCGCGGATCCTGTCGGCGGTGAGCGAGACCCTCGGCCTGTCCGACGACGCCCTGGACTGCTCACGGCGCTCCCTCGCGGCGGTGGGGAACATGTCGTCCGTGTCCGTGCTGCACATCCTGGAAGGCATCCGGGCAGGTCGTGCACCGGAGCCCGGCACCTGGGGCCTGCTCGTGGCGATGGGCCCTGGTTTCTGCTCGGAACTCGTCCTGCTGCGCTGGTGAGGTGCTCTCATGCCGTGGTACGCGCTTCTCCTCCTCGCCGTCGCCGTCGAACGCGTGGCCGAACTCGTCGTCGCGCGCCGCAACGCGGCGTGGACGCTCGCCCGCGCGGGAGTGGAGCACGGCCGTGGCCACTACCCCGTGATGGTCGCCCTGCACACCGGGCTGCTCGCGTGCTGTCTGCTCGAACCCCTGATCGCCGACCGCCCGTTCCTGCCCGCCCTGGGGTGGCCCGTGCTGGCCCTGGCGCTTCTGGCGCAGGCCCTGCGCTGGTGGTGCGTCGGGACGCTCGGGCCCTACTGGAACACCCGCGTGATCGTCGTTCCGGGAGCGCGTCTGGTCGGCGCCGGACCTTACCGCTTCCTGCGGCACCCCAACTACGTCGCGGTCGTGGTGGAGGTGGCCGCCCTGCCCCTGGTGCACTCGGCGTGGCTGACCGCGGCCGTCTTCACCGCGGCCAACGCGATGCTGCTCACCGTCCGCCTGCGCTGTGAGAACACGGCCCTCGCCCAGGCGGCGCCCGCGTGAGTGCCCAGCACGACCTGGTGATCGTCGGGGGCGGTCCCGCCGGTCTCGCCACCGCCCTGCACGCGGCGCGCGCCGGTCTCGACACGGTCGTCGTCGAGCCCCGCCCGGCGCCGGTCGACAAGGCATGCGGCGAGGGGCTGATGCCCGGCGCGGTCCGCTCGCTCGCCGCGCTCGGTCTGGCGGTCCCCGGCGTCCCCGTCAGCGGCATCCGTTACGTCCAGGGTGCCCGCGGGGTCCAGGCCGCGTTCCGGCACGGCCCCGGCATGGGCGTCCGCCGCACCGACCTGCACGGCGTGCTGCACCGTGCCGTGCTGGCGGCCGGGGTGCCCGTACTGCCGCTGCGCGTGGGAGAGGTGCGGCAGGACCATGCGGGCGTGAGCGTGCCCGGCACGGGGCTGCGCTCCCGGTGGCTGGTCGCGGCGGACGGCTTGCACTCACGTGTACGCCGCTCCCTCGGCCTGGAGGTGGAGACCCGCGGCGCAGCCCGCTACGGACTGCGCCGGCACTACGCGGTGGCGCCCTGGTCGCCGTACGTCGAAGTGCACTGGGGCGGGGACGCGGAGGCGTACGTCACCCCGGTCGGCCCCCGGCTCGTCGGCATCGCCGTGCTGACCACCCGGCGGGCCTCCTTCACCGCCCATCTGGAGGGCTTTCCGGGTCTTGCGGCCCGACTGCCGCCGGACCGGGCCGTCACCTCGGTGCGGGGCGCCGGACCGCTGCGGCAGCGCTCCCGCACCCGGGCCCACGGCAGGATCCTGTTCGTCGGTGACGCCGCCGGATACGTCGACGCCCTGACCGGCGAGGGCGTCGCCCTCGCCCTCGTCGGCGCCGAGGCCCTGGTCGCCAACCTGCGCCGGGGCACACCCGGCCGTTACGAGGCCGACTGGCGCAGGGCTACCCGAAGGCACCGGCTGCTGACCGAACTCCTGCTGCGGGCCCGCCTCCAGCCCGCGCTCGCCCCCCGCATCATGCCCACCGCCGCTCGACTGCCGCGCGTGTTCTCGGCCGCGGTCAACGCGCTGGCCTGAGCCGTTTTGGCCCCGCGCGAAGCCCGGACCCCGACGGTACGGCGTCCGGGCTTCGCGCGGGACGGAGCCCTCAGCGCTTCATCAGGGCGAAGACGCCCCAGCCGAGATACTCACGTGTGGCGCGCGCGTGGCGGACGGGCTCGGTGGCGAGACCTTCCCGTATCTCGGGCGCCAGTTCGTCGTCCGGGTGACGGTCGAGCCAGCGGCGCATGTTGAGCCACTGGGCCGCGACGTACCGGTCCCAGCTGTCCTGGTCGGCCAGCGTCATTTCCACCACGTCGTAGCCGAGCCCCTGGAACTTCCCGATGAGGTCCGGGAGTTCCAGGAAGTCGGCGATGGAGGCGGCGTGGCAGGCCGTGGCGGTCTCCTCGTCAGGAGGGGTCCGCCGCCAGTAGGGCTCGCCGATCAGCATCAGGCCGCCGGGGCGGAGGCTGCGATCGAGCAGTTCGGTCGTTCCGGCGACGCCGTTCCCGATCCAGGTGGCGCCCACGCAGGCGGCCAGATCGACCGGCTGGTCCGCGACGTGGCCCGCCGCGTCACCGTGGACGAAACGGACCCGGTCGGCGACGCCGAGTTCGTCGGCGCGGGCGCGGGCTCGCTCGGTGAAGGCGGTGCTGATGTCCACTCCGGTGCCTGTGATCCCGTGGTCGCGGGCCCAGGTGCACAGCAGTTCGCCCGAACCGCTGGCCAGGTCGAGCACCCGGGTCCCGGGGTCGAGGTGGAGCGATTCGCCCAGCGTGGCCAGCTTGGCCGGAGTTATGGGGTTGTGGATGCGGTGGCTGCTCTCGCGGATGGTGAAGATGCGGGGAAGGTCCATGACCAGGTTCCTTTCCATGGAAACCCTTGGACCGGGACCCGTCCGTCGACAGGCATGCCGAATCCGGTCCTACGAGGGAGGGAGGCAGACGCAGATCAGGACGAGGCCCGGGAGATGAGGACGACTCGGACGCCGCGCACGGCGGGCGTTTCCACGCCAGTCATCAACTCACCTCCTTCAGTCTCCGCAAGCAGACGGATCATCACTTCGATGCGAAGCCTAGCACCGGTCGCGAGGGGCTACCGACCGCCCCCGTGCGGCCGTCGGACGGCCGCGTCCTCGGACTCCTGCACGGGCGGGTCGACGACCACGCAGCAGCGGCCGGGGCGGGGTGCGAGCACCGCACGACCGGGCTGCTGTCCGCCGGCCTCGAGCACGCCCCGTACCAGGTGCAGGTTCAGCCAGCACACCAGTTCCGTGTGCTCGCGAGCGAGCCGGTGGAAGGGGCAGTTGCGCAGGTCGATGCTTCCCGCGGCGGTCGTCGCGGGCTCGTAGCCGCAGCCGCGCAGCGCCGCCGTCAGGTCCTCGCCACCGGCCGACCTGCCCGCCGCGTGCGCGGCGGCGGCCACGGCCTCCCGCACCGCCCCGGAGCCGTCGGCGGCGACGGCCTCGGCCAGCACGCCGGCCAGCACGCCGGCCAGCAGAGCGTAGTCGCGGGGCGGCACGCTGACCGACAGCTCCCGGTCCGTTCGCGTGTAGCGCTTGGCCGGGCGGCCCGCTCCCGGGCCGCCGCGCCCGGCGGCCCGCGCGTAGCCGGCGGTCAGCAGGCCCGCCTCGGAGAGCTTGTCCAGGTGATAGGCGGCCAGCGTGCGGCTGATCCCGGCCGCCTTCGCGGCGTCCTCCCGGCTGACGGCTTCGTCGCAGGTCCGCACGTAGTCGTACAGCCGACGCCGCACCGGATCGTCCAGGCTGCTCAGTTCGCCGATGGCGTCCCTGTCACGGTCCTCGTTCGTACCCACATTCCCAATGTAACACCAATGAGATTTGACAAATCTCCGGCACGGTGACCAGCCTGTAAAAACAACAGAACTTGTCGATACACGGAGGGCCGTGGGCCGTGCACATGTCACAGGAGGATCCGTGGATATGACTGCCACAGCCGCACTGCAGGTGATCGAGGATGTCACCGCGCCCGACGAAGTCACCGGGCCCGACCTGGAGGCCGCCGAGCGGGCCGCCCGGGAGTTCCTGCGGGCGCTCGGGGTCGTGGTGGACAGCGAGGGAACGCGGGACACGCCCGGCCGGATAGCTCGCGGCTACGCCGAACTGCTCAACGCGCGCCCGTTCCGGATGACCACGTTCCCCAACGACGAGGGCTACGACGAACTCGTGCTGGCCCGCGACATCCCCCTGCGCTCGGTCTGCCAGCACCACATGCTGCCCTTCGTGGGGGTGGCACACGTGGGCTACCTGCCCGGCGCACGCATCCTCGGGCTGTCGAAGCTGGCCCGGGTGGTGGAGCACTACGCCTGCCGGCCCCAGGTGCAGGAACGGCTGACCAAGCAGGTCGCCGACCACCTCGCCGAACAGTTGCGGCCCCGGGGAGTCGGGGTCGTCGTCGAAGCCGAGCACACCTGCATGACCCTGCGCGGAGTGCGGGCCACCGGATCGAGAACCGTCACCTCCACCCTGCTGGGAACGCTGCGCGAGGACGCGGCGTCCCGGCAGGAGTTCCTCGCCCTCACCGGCATCCAGCGGTAGCAGAGCAACGCGCCAGCCATCGGGAGGCAGTCATGAGCACACCGCAACGCCCGCCCCGGCGGATCCTGATCGTGGGCGCCGGCCTGGCCGGCGCGTCGGCCGCCGCCGCCCTGCGCGAGCAGGGATACGACGGAGACCTCACCCTGTTCGCGGAGCAGGCCCACGACCCGTACGAACTCCCCCCGCTGTCCAAGGGTGTCCTGCTGGGCGAGCGGGACGAGCCGGACTGGGTCCGCGAGGCCGGCTACTGGGACGACCACGGCATCACCCTGCGCCGTGACACCGCCGTCACCGCCCTCGAACCGGCCGACCACGAGATCGTCGACGCCGACGGCAGGACCCACGGATACGACCGGCTGCTGCTGGCGACCGGGTCCCGCCCCCGGGTCCCGCCCGGCTTCGAGGGTCCCGGGGTGTGCACGCTGCGCACCCTCGACGACGCCCTGGCCCTGCGCGAGAAGCTGACCGACGGAGCCCGCGTGGTGATCGTCGGTGCCGGATGGATCGGCTGCGAGGTCGCTGCGGCGGCCCGCGCCCACGGCGCACGGGTGACCATGGTCGACCCCGTGCCGCTGCCTCTGCGGCACGTCCTCGGCGACCAGGTCGGAGCGGTCTTCCGCGACCTGCACGCCGACCACGGCGTCGCCCTGCGCCTGGGCGTCGGGGCGACCGGAACCGAAGTCCGCCACGACGGCCGGACGGTACTCCTGGACGACGGCAGTGAGCTGCCCGCCGACGTGGTGGTCGTCGGAGTCGGTGCCCTGCCCCGCACCGAACTCGCCGAAGCCGCCGGCCTGGACCTCGCTGCGGGCGCGGTCGCCACCGACGCCGCACTGCGCACCTCCGCCCCCGACGTCTACGCGGCCGGCGACATCGCCGCCCACGACCACCCGCGCCACGAGGGACGCGTACGGGTCGAGCACTGGTCCAACGCCAAGGAGCAGGGCGCCCATGTGGCGGGCAACCTCCTCGGCGGCCACGACGCCTACAGCGCCGACCCGTACTTCTTCTCCGACCAGTACGACCTCGGCTGCGAGTACCGCGGCCTCGCCGACCCCGACCGCGACGAACTGGTCCTGCGCGGCGACCCGGCCACCCGCGAGTTCCTCGCCTTCTGGCTGCGTGACGGGCGGATCACCGCCGCCCTCAACGTCAACTCCTGGGACCACGGCGACGCCCTCACCGCCCTGGTCGGCACCCGGGCACGGGTTTCCGCCCAGCGGCTCACCGAGGCAGATCTCGACACGCTCGCCACCGGCGACGCACCGCCCCGGCGATGAGCACCCTCGACCGGCCGACGACAGGAGCCGCACACACCATGCCCACCACAGCAGTCGACCTGGAGTTCCGCGGCCGCCGCGTAGTCGGCGACCGGCCCCTGGTGATGGCGATCGTCAATCGCACACCGGACTCCTTCTACGACCGGGGTGCCACCTTCGCCGCCGAGGCGGCCCGGTCCGCCATCGCCCGGGCCGTCGCCGAGGGCGCCGACATGATCGACCTCGGCGGAGTCGCGGCCAGTCCGGGAGAGGAGGTCACGACGGCCGAAGAAGTGGCCCGTGTCGTCCCGCTGGTGGAATGGGCCCGCGACCGCTATCCCGACCTTCTGATCAGTATCGACACCTGGCGCCACGAAGTCGGCGACGCCGCCTGCCGGGCGGGAGCGGACATCCTCAACGACGCCTGGGCCGCCGCCGACCCGAAACTGATCGAGGTGGCCGCCGACCACGGTGCCGGCTACGTGTGCACGCACACCGGCGGCCGCACTCCCCGCGCCGAACCCTTCCGACCCGACTACCCCGACGTGGTGGCCGCCGTCCGCACCTCCGTCGTCGAGCTGGCGGAGCGGGCCGAAGCCGCCGGCGTGCCCCGCGGCGGCATCCTCATCGACGCCACCGGCTACGGCAAGAACACCGCCGACCACCTCCTCCTGCTCCGCAGCCTCCGCGAGTTCACCCGGACCGGGTGGCCGGTCCTGATGGCACTGTCCAACAAGACGTTCGTCGGCGAGATGCTGGACGTGGAACTGGAGGACCGGCTGGCCGGCACCCTGGCGGCGACCGCCGTCGCCGCCAGGGACGGCGCCGCCGTCTTCCGGGCCCACCAGGTCCTGCCCACCCGCCACGTCGTCGAGATGGCCGCGGGCATCAACGGCAGCCGTCCCCCCGCCCGTACGAGTACCTGGATCGCCTGATGCACCTGATCTGGCCCGCCGAACACGCCCGGCCCATCGACGACGACGAACTGGAACGCCTCTACACCTACCCGGACCGTGAGCGCTGGCTCGCCGTCAACTTCGTCGCCAGCGCCGACGGGGCCGTGGAGGTCGGCGGCCTGGCCAGGCCCCTGTCCACGCCGCCCGACCGCAAGGTGCTGCGGCTCGGCAGCGACCTCGCCGACGTCCTGCTGATCGGCGCCAACACCGCCATGGTCGAGGGCTTCCGCGGTGTCCACCCCGACCCGGACACCCTCGGCCGCCGGCGCCGCCACGGCCTGGCCGACGTCCCGCCGACGGCCGTCGTGAGCACCGGCAGAACACTGCCCGCCGACGCCCCCGTCATCACCCGGGCGCGCGTCCCGACCATCGTCCTGACCTGCGCTTCGGTACCCGTGCCCACGCGTCGGGCCTGGCAGGAGGCCGGGGCGGACGTCGTCGTCGCGGGCGAGGACACCGTCGACCTGGCCGCAGCGGTCTGCGCACTCACCCGGCGGGGGCTGCGGCGCATCGACTGCGAAGGCGGACCCCATCTGTTCGGGGCGCTGACCGCCGCCGGACTGGTCGACGAACTCCGTCTGACCGTCTCCCCGTTGCTGACCGCGGGCCCGGCCGGCCGGATCGCCACCGGGCCGCCCACCCCGCCCACCGGCCTGCGCCTGGCCACCGCACTCGCCGAGGACGACACCCTGCTGCTGCGCTACCTCACGCCCTCGCGCTGAACCGGCACGGCCCACGGACCCGTGCGGGGAACACGAGCCGGGCTCAGGGGCCGAGCGGGTTGGCGGCCATCCTGCCGGCGAGCCCGGACCGCACCGCGACGCCCGCGGAACTGCCGGGTTTGCGCGCGGCCTGGGCCTCGAAGCACGCCAAGAAGCGTTCGGTCAGGTCCAGCCTGGGATAGCGTGCCAGCACCTCGTCGCGGAAGTGCGGCGGGTAGTCGTCCACGTCCTTGCCGGTGACCTCGGTCGCGGTGGCGCGGGCCAGCAGGTGTCCCTCGGTGTCCGTGGCGGCATCCACCTGCGGCGCCATATGGCGGACGACGACGTCCGCCAGGCGCTCGCGGCGCCCCGGCGGCCATCCGGCGCCCGCCGCGAAGACGCGGGCCACGTGGCCGCTCGCCTCCTCGAACGCGAGCGTGTGGCTGTCGAACGCCGGGACCAGCCCGATGTCGTGGTAGAGCGCGGCGACGTAGAGGAGTTCCGCGTCGAACGAGAGGCCGTCCGCCGTGCCGCGGGCGGCCGCCCACGCGTAGGCGCGCAGCGAGTGGTTGAGCAGCGCGGGCGGAAGGTAGGCGGTCGCGACGTCCAGGGCGGCGGCCGATGCCGCGCTGCCGGGCACGGGCAGGGCGCCGAGCGACATACGGGTCACCGGTGGCCCGCCGCCTCGTCGGGGCCCTCGGCCACGACGCGGATGATGGTCCTGCCGTGCCTGCCCCGGCCGGACGCGAAGGCGGCGGGTGCCTCGGTGAGCGGGCGCACCTCTCCGACGGACACCCTGAGCCGCCCGTCCCTCACCCGCTGCGCGAGGTCGGCGAGCCTGACCCGGTCGGATTCGACGACGAAGAAGACCGCCCGCCCGTTCTCCGGCCTGACGACGGGGGGCGCGGCGATGGTGACGAGGGTGCCGCCGGGACGTACCAGAGCGGCCGAGCGGTCCAGGATCTCGCCGCCGATGACGTCGAACACGACGTCGGCCTCTCCCGCGTCCTCCAGCCGGTCCGACTGGAGGTCCAGGAAGACCTCGGCGCCCAGGCCGAGAGCGGTGTCCCGGTCGGCGGCACGACCGGTGGCGATCACCCGGGCACCCGCCTCGCGGGCGAGCTGGACCGCGATCGAACCGACGCTGCCGGCGGCGCCGTGGATCACGACCGTCTGCCCCGTCGCGAGCCGTCCGTGGTCGAACAGCCCCTGCCACGCGGTCAGCCCCGAGACGGGCAGCGCGGCGGCCACGGTGTGGTCGAGACCGGCGGGAAGCGGGGCCAGGTTGCGTGCCTCCACCGCGGTGTACTCGGCCAGCGAACCGTTGCGCGTCCAGTCCGCCAGGCCGAACACCCGCTGGCCGACGGTGAGTCCGGTGGTGCCGTACCCCAGTTCCTGGACCACGCCCGAGAGTTCGTGCCCGGGCACACTCGGGGTGCGGTCGCGTCCGGCACGGTCGGTCCACGTGCCCGGCCAGGTGAGTTCCCCGCGGGTGAAACCGGCGGCATGCACACGCACGACGACGTCGTTCTCGGCAGCGTGCGGGTAGGGCATTTCCGTGAGGGCGAGCCCTTCGGCGCCTGCGTCACGGTCATGGACGGAGATGGCTTGCATATCGGGTCCTCGGGTCGAGCGGCTGTCGTCACGCACACGGTGCCCTCGACCGTATGCTCCCGCCACTTCGCCCGTGTGGGCCACTTCGGCCCCGGGGGACTGAGCCATTCACCGGATAGCCGCGGGCCTGCCCACGTGAGATTCTGGACCACATGGCGGACGATTTTTCCGTGGGAGACCACGTGCGCTGGAACTCCGAGGCCGGGTACGTCGAGGGCGTCGTCATCAAGAAGCACACCCACGACGTGGAATTCAAGGGCCGCACACGTCACTGCTCGGCGGACGACCCGCAGTACGAAATAAGGAGCGACAAGACCGACCATGTCGCCATGCACAAGGGTGGAGCACTGAAGAAGGCGTAGGGGCCGAGGTGAGCCGGGTCCACACGATCGGGCATTCGACGCGTGCATTCGACGAGGTGCTGGACATGCTGCGCGGCCATGACATCACCTGCCTGGTCGATGTCCGCTCCTACCCTTCGTCCAGGAAGCATCCGCAGTGGAACCAGGCCGCTGTCGTGGAGCAATTGCCGTCCGACATCGAGTACCGCTGGATCCCTCGGCTGGGTGGTCGCCGGCACACCCCCGCGGGCGTCCCCAGTGAGAACGGTGCGTGGCGGGTAAAAGCGTTCCGCGACTACGCCGATTACATGGCGGGGGACGAATTCGCGGAAGGCCTCGACGAGCTGATCCGGTTGGCGCGGCACGAGCGGCCCGCGATCATGTGCAGCGAGGCGGTGCCGTGGCGGTGCCACCGCCGGCTGATCACTGACGCGCTGCTGGTCGCCGGGGTGGAGGTCGCGCACATCATGTCGCGGACGGCCACGAAGGCGGCCGTCCTGAACGAGCACGCACAGGTCCGCGACGGCCGGCTCACCTACCCACCGCCCGACTCGGAGGTGCCGTGACCTTCGTCGACGAGGTCCGGGATGCGGTCTGCTCGATCCCCGCGGGCGCCGTCGCCTCGTACGGTGACGTCGGTCGACGGGTCGGCGTCGGTGCACGGCAGGTGGGTCGGGCCATGAGTCTGCTCGACGAGGGCGTGCCGTGGTGGCGTGTCGTGTACGCGGACGGGACGCCGCCCTCCTGCCACGGGGGGGCGGGCGCCGCTCCTTCTGCGGGACGAGGCCACGCCGATGCGCGGGACGCGAGTGGACATGTCCCGTGCCCGCCACCACTGGACGCCGTGACACCGTTCACGGTGGACAACGCGCATTTCGCATGCGTCATCGGATCGTCTCGGGTCGTGCGGCAGTCGTGATCACCGTGCGGAAGGGGAACGCGACGAGCAGCGCGACGGCGACCAGGAGCCCGCTCGCCCACAGCGGCCCGAGGGTGCCGGTCGTGGTGCCGAGGGCGGTCGCGCCGACGAGGGGTCCGACCGCGGCGCCCACGTTGAGGGCGGCGGTCGCGTAGGAACCGGCCATGGTGGGCGCGCCCACCGCCTCGTAGAGGACCCGTGTGATCAGTGTGGCGCCCAGCGCGAACGACAGTGCGCCCTGGACGAACACGAGGATCAGCAGCGCGACCGGCCGGTCGGCCAGCATCGCCAGCGCGGGCCAGCCGGCGAGCAGCAGCGGACCGCCGACGGCCAGGACCTGGGCGGGGCGTTGGTCGGACAGCCGTCCGGCGACGGTGACGCCGACGAAGGAACCGGCACCGAAGAGCACCAGAGCGACGGAGACCCACAGTTCGCCCAGCCCGGCGGTGTCGGTCACGACGGGGGCCAGGAAGGTGAAGCTCGCGAAGGTCGCCGCGTTCACCAGCGCGCCCAGCAGCATGGCGAGCAGCAACCGGGGGGTCTTGAGCCGGGCGAGCTCGACTCGCAGCGGCGGCCCACCGGTCGCCGCCGCCGTCACGGGTCCCGCGGGGATTCCCTTCAGCACGCCGAGCGCCGCGGGCAGGCAGAGGACGGCGACGGCCCAGAACGTGGCCCGCCAGCCGAGCCAGGTCCCCAGGAGTGACCCGCCGGGGACACCGGCGACCGTGGCCACCGTCGTGCCGGACAGCAGTACGGCCAGCGCGCGTCCCTTCTTGTCGGCGGGGACCAGTGCGGCGGTAGTCGTCAGTGCGACCGCGAGGAATCCCGCGTTGGCGAGCGCGGCCACGACCCGGCAGGTCACCAGGACGGGGAAGCTCGTGGTGCCGGCTCCCACGGCGTGTGCCGCCGCGAAGGCGAGGATGAATCCGAGGAGGCTGGAACGCCTGGGCCAGGTGCGGGCCAGCGCCGCCACCAGGGGAGCGCCGACGACCATGCCGGTCGCGAAGGCCGAGGTGAGTACGCCTGTGGTCCCGACGCTGACGCCGAGGTCCGAGGCGATGTCCGGCACGAGGCCGGCGAGCATGAACTCCGAGGTGCCCATGGCGCAAACGGCCACGGCGAGCAGGTACAGCGGAAGGGGCATCGAGTGGCTCCGAGGCGAGGAGAAGCACGAGAAGGGTCATCTCGTCACCACGGCCGGCCCCCGTGCGTGCGCTCGTCCGACCGGCGAAAGCGGTATGACGGCACAGGGCTGCGAACTCAGTGATTCAGGGGGCTGACGGGTGACCGAAAGCCCCCACCCTGTCTGACTCGGGACTCGACATGAGCCGCACAGTACCGGACCCCGGCACGTCGGGGCACCTCGGTTCCTCCGGCGTCCTAGTAGGTGTCGTAGCTGGGCGCACCGGTCGGCCGGTAGACACCGACGACCGTGCCGCCCTTCGTCGTCGAGACGCTGACCGGCTCCAGCGCGGTGGGAATCGCTCCGTCGGCGAACAGCCGCTTGCCGGTCCCGATGATCACCGGGTGGATGGTCAGCCGGTACTCGTCGACGAGGCCGTGACGCATGAGGGTCTGGGCCAGGTCGCCGCTGCCGACGACGTTGAGGTTCCCGCCGTCGGACGCCTTCAGCCTGCGTACGGCGTCGACGGTGTCGCCCTCCAGCAGGGTCGAGTTCTGCCATTCGAGGGACGTCAGGGTCCGGGACGCCACGTACTTGTGCATGCCGTTCATCCGGTCGGTGAACGGGTTGTCCGGGTCGGCGGTCGGCCAGTACGACGCGAAGATGTCGTAGGTCTTGCGGCCGAGCAGCATGGCGTCGGAGTCCTCGTACCATCCGGCGATGGCCCTGCCGACCTCGTCGTCGTCCACCGGCTTCTGCCAGCCGCCGTGCTCGAAGCCGCTCTCGGCGTCCTCGTCCGGGCCGCCCGGCGCCTGCATGACGCCGTCCAGTGTCAGGAACGTGCAAACGATGATCTCGCGCATGGTGCGCTCCTTTCGTCGACGGGTAGACCGCACGACCGCCGGAATCTCATCGGTGCCGCGTCCGGGCGGGGAGTCACCCGCGGTTCTCGTCGAGCATCCGCTCCAACCGGTCGAAACGCTCGTGCAGCGCCCGGGTCGCCTGGCTGTACGCCTCCTCGGCGGCCTTCTCGGTGTGGCGCACGAAGTGGCCCCGGCGCTCCCGTTCCCTTCCGACGAACCAGGTGGCCAGCGCGGCGGTGACCAGACCGAAGGCGGTGATCCCGGCGACCATCACCACCACGGCCACGAGCCGGCCCCACAGGGTCACGGGATACAGGTCGCCGTAGCCGACGGTCGTCGCGGTCTCCACGGACCACCACAGCGCCCGCGGATAGGTGGTCAGCTGCGCCCTCGGGGCGCCGCGCTCGGCCAGGACGGCGAGGTACGAACCCGCGAGGAGCACGATCACCAGGACGACCGTCGCGGCACACGCGGCCCTCCAGTGCAGCGCACTGCCGTGGCGCCCGAGCAGCAGTTTGACCAACCTGGCCAGAAGACCGGACAGCATGGGTGGCATGCTCCGCCACCGGCTGGGACGACGATGCGACAACGCGCCGGTGCGCGAGGTACTCGTTTACTCTCCGTGACCGATCTTCACTCCTTCGGCCATGTTCGTGGTGCCGCGTCCGTCACCCGAACGCAGTGTGGTCACCAGTCCCTCCCCCGCAGAGAAAGCAGGGTCATGGAGCACATACGACGCGCCGCCACCCGGCGGGCACTCCCCTTGGCCGTCCTCCTCCCCGCGGCGGCCCTGATGGCCGCAGGCCCCTCACTGGCGTCCGAGGGCGGAGGCGGTGCCACGCCCCCCGGCGGGACGTCCGGAAGCAACAAGCCGACGGTCGTACTGGTGCACGGGTACTGGGCGGACGCCTCCGGCTGGGACCGCATCGTCGAGCACCTGCAGGCCCGGGGCTACCCGGTGGTGGCCACCGCGAACCCGCTGCGCAGCCTCTCCGGCGACGCCGACTACCTCGCCGCGCGGCTCAAGGCCATCGAGGGCCCCATCGTGCTCGTCGGGCACTCCTACGGCGGAGCAGTCATCACCAACGCCGCCGCCGGCAACCCCAACGTCAAGTCCCTCGTCTACATCGCCGGGTTCGCGCCCGACAAGGGCGAGTCAGCCTTCCAGCTCGCGGCCAAGTTCCCCGGCAGCCGAGTGACGGACGACCCGAACGCGCCGGTGCCCACCGCGCTGAACGCCGTACCGCTCGGCGGCGACGCCACGAATGTGGACCTGTACCTCAAGCCGGAGAAATTCAGCGACGTGTTCCTGAGCGACCGGCTCGACGCGAGCCGCACGCAGGTGCTGGCCGCCACCCAGCGGCCCGCGACCGCCGCCTCCGGCAACGAACCGACGCGGGCCGTCGCGTGGAAGACCATCCCGTCCTGGTACCTCGTCCCCACCGACGACCGCACCATCGGCACCGACAACCTGCGTTTCATGGCGAAGCGGGCCGACGCCACCACCGTCGAGGTCGACGCGCCGCACGCCGTCATGGAGACCAACCCGGAGGACGTCACCGAACTGATCCTGCGGGCCACGGGAGACGCGCGGCCGAGCCTCGCCAGCACCGGCACGAGCGGACGGACCGCGTTCCTCGGCGGCGCGGCGGTGCTCGCCGTCGCGGCGGGCACAGCCGTCGTGATCCGCGCCCGCCGCGCCTGAGCGCATCGTCCGACCTGCGGTGCCGGTGTCGTGCCGGCCCCGCGTAGGAGAGATGTCGGGGGCTGTCGGTCGGATGTCGGTGGCCCGTCGGCGGCAGCTGACACCTTTCGAGAGGTGGCCGTCCGGAGAAGAACCGGACGGCCCGGTCCCGAAGGAGTCAGCATGCACACCCCTGTCACGATCGTCGGCGCCGGGCTCGGCGGACTCACACTGGCCCGTGTCCTGCACGTCCACGCGATCCCGGTGACCGTCTACGAGGCCGACTCCTCCCCCTCGGCGCGCGCCCAGGGCGGACTGCTGGACATCCACGACTACAACGGGCAGCTCGCGGTCGAGGCGGCCGGTCTGACGGACGAGTTCCAGGCGATTGTGCTCGAGGGCCGCCAGGCCATGCGGGTGCTCGACCAGGACGGCACCGTCCGGCTCGACCAGGCCGACGACGGGACCGGTGGACGCCCGGAGGTGCAGCGCGGCGACCTGCGGCAGATCCTGCTCGACTCGCTCCCGGCCGGCACCGTGCGGTGGGGACACAAGGTCAGCCGAACCCGTTCCCTCGGCGACGGACGCCACGAGGTGACGTTCGCCGACGGTGGCACGGTCGTCACCCGCCTGCTGGTCGGGGCGGACGGCGCGTGGTCACGTGTCCGGCCGCTGCTGTCCTCCGCCACACCCGAGTACGTCGGCAAGTCGGTGGTCGAGACCTACCTGTTCGACGCCGGCATCCGCCACCCGGTGGCCGCGAAGACGGTCGGGGGCGGGATGCTGATCGCTCCCGCACCGGGCAAGGAGATCTTCGCCCACCGGGAGAAGGACGACACCCTGCACGCCTACGTGGGGCTGTCCCGGCCGCTGGACTGGTTCACCGGGATCGACTTCACCGACGGCGCCGCGGCGACCGCACGCATCGCCCAGGAGTTCGACGGCTGGGCGCCGGAGCTCACCGCGCTGATCACCGACAGCGATGTCGCGCCGGCCCTGCGCGCCCTCTACGCTCTGCCGACCGGACACCGGTGGGAGCGGGTGCCGGGCGTGACCCTGCTGGGCGATGCGGCCCACCTCGCCGCTCCCAACGGCGAGGGCGCCAACCTCGCGATGCTCGACGGAGCGGAACTGGGCAGCGCCCTCGCCGCGCACCCGGGCGACGTCGAGGCAGCGCTGGCCGAGTACGAGCGGGCCATGTTCCCCCGCAGCGCCGAGGCGGCGAGCGACGACATGATCGGCATGGACTCCCCCGACAACACGGCCCAGGGCCTGATCGACCTGATCACCGAGAACGGCGTGTGAGTCGCCGGGTTCGGTGGGGGAGCCGACGGCCACCGCGCGTGGCCGTCGGCTCTTCGGGCCGGGCACTGACGCCCTGAGGTCAGGTCAGTTCGCGTTCACCAGGTCGTGTGCCGGTACGGTCACGGTCCGGGCGTCCGGCTTGCCGCCGAGCACGATCTTCCGCAGTGCGCTGTTGTTGTCGAGGTTGGTCTCCTTGAGCCGCTTCTCGGGGTTGGCCAGCACCTGGATGTAGTACGTGCCGTTGGGCACGTCCGTGATGTCGAAGGACTGGCCCGGCAGGTCCTGGGAGTAGGTGTCGCCGGAGCCGACGTCGAGCACCTCGCGGACGGAGATGGAGTTCTCCTCACCGCAGGCGGTGGAGAGATCGGTGTTGAACGGGTGCCAGTTGGCGTTCTTCACCGTGTAGTCGATCGCGTCGGTGTTGGCCAGGCAGAAGGCCTCCTTGCCGCTGCGTACGGCCTCCTTCTTGTCCGCCTTCAGCAGCCGGTAGCTGGCGAAGTCGGTGAAGTGCCAGTGCACGTGCCCCGGGCGCGGGTCCCATTCCATGGTGCCGGTCGGTGCGTAGCCGACCTGCTTGCCCTTGGCGTCGTAGAAGTACTGGTAGGCGTCCATCTTGGCCTTGCCGGGCGACCGGAAGCCGTCCACCACCAGCTGGGCCGGACCGGCGTTCCACACGTTGGCGCTGAAGGCCAGGTAGTCCTTGCCGGGGACGTCCTCCTCCCCGTCGCTGACGACGATGCCGTAGGCCGGCAGCGAGCGCAGATCGGGCTTGGGGACGTCCGGGACGGATGCCTTGCCTGCGGGTCGCTCCGCCAGCGGCTGGAGCGCCGGGGCCTTGCGCGAGCCGTCGGTCTGGCCCCCCTTGTCGCCGACCGGTGCGGAGCGCGCAGCCTGCTGCTTCTTCAGCGCCCACGGCAGGGCGGGCGGCGCGGCCCTGAGCGGCCCGTGGCCCACGTTGTACGAGGCGCCCGCCCCGCTCGTGACGGGCGCGGCGGCCTGGGCGGGGGTCGGTGCGTGCCCCGGCCCGTGGCCCGCGTGTGCGGCCGGAGCCTGGTGGGTGGCTCCGTGACCGGCGTGCTCGCCGCCCGCCGCCGCGGACCGGGACGCGGCCGCCCCGGCGGCACCCTGGTCGTCCTCGTAACTCCGCTCCACCACGGTCACCTTGACGGTGGCGGGCTTGTCCGCGATGCCGAACAGGTCGCGGTACTTCTTGGCGACCCCGACCTTGGCCGTGTAGGTCCCGGCCGCCAGGGCGACCGGCTCGGTGTAGGAACCCGCGTAGGTGTTGGCCGCCCAGCCCTGCTCGACGCCCCACACCGAACCGAGGGTGAAGGGGTTGGTGGGACAGCTCTCCGGATACTTGGAGGTGGCGGGTGCGTCGGGGCGTACCCGGCCGCTGGCGTTGTTGGGGCAGAAGTCCTCGGTCCGGCTGAGGACCTTCTTGCCCGCCTTGTCGGTGACCGTGATCTCCGCGAAGCCGGGCAGTCCGGAGAAGTCCTTCACCGTGCCCTTGGGCAGCGTCTTGGCCTTGGCCTTGCCGCCCTCGTACACGGTCTGGGTGATGGTCACCGGGTCCTTGTAGGACTTCCGGGTCACCTTCAGCTCCAGCGGCCTGCCCTCGGCGGTGAGGTAGGTGCCGAGGTCGAGGTAGACGCCCGGGTCCTCCTTCCAGGAGGTGAGCGTGAGTGAGGTGGTCGCGGCGATGAGGCTCAGCTTGGGCCCTGTCGCCGCTTTCGCCGGCTCCGCGGTGGCGGCCACGAGTCCGGCGGTCACGGCCATGGCGGCGACCGCCGTGGTGCCTGTGAGCAGCGGACGCCGCAGCCGGGTGGTGCGCGTTCTGGTCATCGATCCCTCGTCCTTCAGGTGCTGGGGGGTGCGGTGGGAAGGAAGCAGGCGGGCACTCGCTGTGCCCGCGCTGTGAGAGGGAGCGTTCGGATGCTCGGTTGTCCAGGAGGTGGGAACCGGCTGGAGGTTGGCCGGATCGCAGCGCTTTCGAAGCGCCCTGCCAGGGTGCGCGAATGTCATCGATCAGGCAGGTACAGGTCACCTTCGACTGCGCCGGACCCGAGCGTGTCGCCCGCTTCCGGTGTGAGGTGCTGGGGTACGTCGCACCGTCGCCGCCGGAGGGTTTCAGCACCTGGGACGACTACAACGCCTCCCTGCCTCCCGAGGACCGGGACCGGGACGCGTGGTTCGCGTGCAGTGACCCCTCCGGTGTGGGCCCGCGGCTGTTCTTCCAGCGCGTTCCCGAGGGCAAGGAGGGCGCGGCTGCCGCTCGCCGCCGCCTAGCGACTGAGCGGCAGTTCCGCGAGGGCCCGCCACCCCGTCTGGGCGAGAGTGACCACGTGCAAGGTGGTGACCGCCGTGGTGATCGGCAGGGCGGCGGCGGTACGGCGGGCGATGTCGGCGGCGGCCTGCGGTGCCGCGTCCAGGGCCACGGTGACGTGCACTTGGGGGCGGGGGCCGAACCGGCCGCCGTAGGGCACCTGCGCGGGAAATGCCGTGCGAACCGCGTCGGCCGCCTGGCTCAGTTCGGGCACCGGGACACCGACGAACCCGCCGGTTCGTTCGACCGCGGCCAGCCTGACGGGGACCGGGCCGACCGGTAGGGCGGCCCGCAGCCGGTGCAGCTCCGGCTCTCCCACTTCGTCCGCGGGCAGCCAGGGATAGAGCAGGGCGGCGTGTGCGGGCAGGCCCGGTCGCACCGCCGACCCGTCCACCGCGGCGGCCGCCCCCAGCAGCGGCTCGGCGTCCGGCAAGAGCGCCAGCACCGCCGTCGTTCCCGTCCGGGCCACCTCGTTCCCTCCCGCGCCTCGTCGTCCCCTGTGGCCGCGCCGTCGGTTACGGAACCGTGTAGCCGGCCGCGCGGAACAGTTCGTACCATTCGGGCCGGGTGAGCGGGAGGTCCGAGCCGAGCGCGGCCGCCGCGACGCGCTCCGGCGTGGTGGTGCCGAGCACGACCTGCATCCGCGCGGGGTGGCGCGTGATCCAGGCGACCGCGATCGCCTCGGCCGGCACGCCGTACTTCTCGCTCAGCCGGTCGATCACGGCGTTCAGCTCGGGGTAGCGGGGTGAGCCGAGGAACGGACCGTCGAAGAACCCGGCCTGGAAGGGCGACCACGCCTGGACCGTGATGTCGTGCAGGCGGCAGTAGTCGACGATTCCGTCGTCGCGCACGACCGACTGGTCGAGGCCCTGCATGTTCGCGGCGATGCCCTGCGCGATCATCGGCGCGTGTGTGACCGAGAGTTGGAGCTGGTTCGCGACGATCGGCTGCCGCACGTACTTGCGCAGCAGGTCGAGCTGGCGCGGCGTCTGGTTGGAGACGCCGAAGGCACGCACCTTGCCCGCCGCGGACAACTCGTCGAAGGCACGGGCCACTTCCTCCGGTTCGACGAGCGCGTCGGGCCGGTGCAGCAGCAGGATGTCGAGGTATTCGGTGCCCAGTGCCTCGAGTGAGCCGTTCACCGACTCCACGATGTGCTCGTAGGAGAAATCGAAGTACGGACCGTCCTTGACGATGCCGGCCTTCGTCTGGATGACGAACTGCTCGCGTTCCGAGGAGCTGAGTTTCAGGGCCTCGGCGAAACGGCGCTCACAGCCGTGATTGCCCGTGCCGTACACGTCCGCGTGGTCGAGGAAGGTGATGCCGGCGTCGCGTGCCGTGTGCACGAGCGTGCGCACTTCGTCGTCGTTCATGTCCTGGATGCGCATCAGGCCGAGGACGACGTTGGGCACGACCATGTCGGTGCCGGGCAGGGTGAAGGTCTTCATGCGGCTCTTTCGCTGTGGCTCGTTCGGGTCGGGTACGGGTCGGGCGGCGTAGGACGGCCGGCGGCGGATCAGGCGGACAGGAGCGCGACCTGGTCGGTGGTGAGTTCGAGGTCGGCCGCGGCGGCGGAGTCGCGGATGCTCGCGGGGCGCGAGGCTCCGGGGATCGGGATCACCACCGGCGCGAGCGCGAGCTGCCAGGCGAGCGCGACCTGGTGGACACTGGTGCCGATCTCGTCGGCGACCTGCTGGAACACGCCGTGCCGTGCCGCCAGGTCCTTGGCGTTGGCGATACCGCCGAGCGGGCTCCACGGCAGGAACGCGATGCCGAGCCCGGCGCAGTGTTCGAGTTCGGACCGGCTGGAGCGGAACGCGGGCGAGAACTGGTTCTGCACCGACACGAGCCGGCCGCCGAGCACTTCGCGGGCCTCGTCGATCTGCGCGATGCCGGCGTTCGAGATCCCGGCCATCAGAATGACGCCCTCGTCGAGCAGTTCGCGCAGGGCACCTACCGAGTCGGCGTACGGGACGGCGGGATCGGGGCGGTGGAACTGGTAGAGGCCGATCGCCTCGACGCCGAGCCGGCGGGCGGACTCCTTGGCCGCACGCTTGAGGTACTCGGGGTCCCCGTTGCGCGTCCATGTGCCGTCACCGGGACGCAGGTGGCCGCCCTTGGTGGCGACGAGGACGTCGGCGGCGCCCGCACCGTACTCGCGCAGCGCGCGGGCGACGAGTTCCTCGTTGTGGCCCACCTCGTTCGCGTCGCGGTGGTAGGAGTCGGCCGTGTCGATGAGGGTGACGCCGGCGTCGAGCGCGGCGTGGATGGTGGCGATCGACCGCTCCGGGTCCGGTCGCCCTTCGATCGACATCGGCATCCCGCCGAGACCGATCGCGGAGACGGACCGGTCGCCGATGGTGCGCTGCTGCATGGCTCTCCTCGTCCTGGACGCTCTGGTGAGCGCGGGTGCCGCGCGAGTCCCCCGCGCTCACTCTAGGAACCGCTGATCCAGAAATCCAACAGCCGTGGTTTCTTGGATTCAGAAGTACGGGATGTGGATGGGGGCCCTCGCACCCTCTCCTGCTCCCGGGCCGGAAACTCGGATGCGGGGTCGGCGCGGCCGCACCTAGACTGCGGCCTCGGGACGGGCCGTCCACGTCATGGAACGAGGTTGCACGGCGTATGACCAGTCAGTTGTTCGCGATCTGCTTCAACACCGCCGTGCCCTTGGACCTGGCGCGATTCTGGTCCGGGGTCCTGGGCTGGGAGCTGTCCGCCGGGGCGGACGACGACCTCGAGGTCCTGCCCCCCGACGGCGCCGGGTACCGCATTCGGTTCCTGCCGAGCGCGGCACCGAAGACCGGCCAGAACCGGGCGCACTTCGACCTCACGAGCGCGTCCCCACAGGACCAGCGGGCGACGGTGGCCAGGGCGCTGCGACTGGGCGGAAAACACATCGACGTGGGCCAGCTCCCGGAAGAGGGGCACGTGGTGCTCGCCGACCCGGACGGGAACGAGTTCTGCGTCATCGAGGCGGGCAACAACTTCCTCGCGGGCACCGGCGCCGTCGGAGCGCTGGCCTGCGACGGCACACAGGAGGTCGGCTACTTCTGGAGTGCGGCGCTGGGGTGGCCGCTGGTCTGGGACCAGGACCAGGAGACCGCGATCCAGTCCCCGGCCGGCGGCACGAAGATCACCTGGGGCGGTCCCCCGGTGGCGCCGAAGTCCGGCACCAACCGGCTCCATCTCGAGCTCGCGCTGCCCCTCGACGCCGACTTCGAGGCGGAGACCGCCCGCCTTCTCTCGCTGGGCGCGACCCGCTCGGCAGCCGGTGAGGGGGCCCGCGGCCGGGCGTTCCTGCTCGACCCGGACGGCAACGAGTTCACGGTGACACACGTCGGCTGACGGACCGTGCGTTCAACACCCCACAGCACGGGCGGTTCTGGGTTCCCGCGGTCGCCTGCCGTCGCGCGCCTACCGCGCCCGTGACCGCGACCGCCGGTCGGCGGCCAGAATCGCCCAGACCTGCTTGTCGTAACGCACACCCTCGTACGGCCACGCCTCGCGTCGCACTCCTTCCAGGGTCATGCCGAGCCTCTCGGCCACGGCGGCACTGCGGTCGTTGTCCGCCCGGCAGTGCCATTCGGCCCGGTGCAGCCCTCGGACCGTGAAGGCCCAGTCCAGGAGCAGGCCGCAGGCCCGCGTGATCAGGCCCCGGCCCTCGGCCGACGGCTCCAGCCAGCAGCCGATCTCGCAGTTGCCGAAGGCCGCGTCGAATTGGGTGAACATCACGCCGCCGACCAGTACTTCCTCGCTCCACAGACCGTACAGGCGGGCACCGTCGGCGGCCTGGCGCGCGGCATACCGCTCGAGCGTGGCCCGCGCTCCGTCCGTGTCGCCGGTGACGAAGGCGGGCCCGACCCAGGGGCGAATGTGCTCCCGAGCCCGGTCCAGATGCGCCGCGAACTCCTCGGCCTGCCACACCTCCAGTGGAGCGAGCCGAGCAGCGTCACCGAGCGACACCGAGAACATGAGGGCCTCCCCGTTTGCACAACGACTGTTATGACAATGTACCGTGGCGGCATGCCACGCACCAAGGGAGATCACGAGGCCCGGCGGCGGGACGTCTCCGCGGCGGTCTGGCAGGTCATGGCCACCCGCGGTTTCGCGGGCCTGACCCTGCGTGCCGTGGCCGCGGAACTCGGCGCGACCACGGGTCTGCTCACCCACTACTTCCCCACCAAGCGCGCCCTGGTCGTCCACGCCCTCGACCTGCTTGAACAGCGCACTCGCTCCCGCCCCCGCCGACGGGCCGGCCACGGCCCGGCCACCCTCAGGGACGCCCTGCTGGACATCCTGCCGCTGACCCCCGAGGCCACGGACAGCAACCGCGTCTGGGTCTCCTCCTGGGACGCCGCGCTCTCCGACCCGGACCTGAGCACCGACTACGCCCACAAGTACGCCGAGAGCCGCGAAAGGCTGCGCGCCCGGGTGGCCGCGGCGCAGGAACGCGGCGAACTGGCCCCGGGCGACCCCGCGCGGGTCGCGGCCGGCGCGCAGTCCTTCGTCCTCGGGCTGGTGGTCCAGGCCCTGTTCGACCCGGTGACGTTCACGCCTCAGCGGCAGGTCGAGCTGCTGGACGACTACCTGGCCGCCCTGGCCGCCGGGGCGCGGTAGGTCACTCGCCCGGTCGCGCCGCGCAGGCGAGGTCCCGCGCGGGGCGTTCCCCGGTGGTGAGGAACCTGGTCGCCGCATCGTTGGCGCAGGTGTTGCGACCGTACGGATAGACACCGTGGCCGCCCTGGTCGGCGGTCACCATCGTGGCCCGCCCGCCGAAGGCGCGCCGCAGTTCCAAGGCGCCGGCCAGTGGCGTGCCCGGGTCGCGTTCGTTCTGCAGCATCAGCACGTTCGACGGCCCCCTGCCGGTGATGCGCACCGGCGGTTCGGTCCCTTCCCGCGGCCAGAACGCGCAGGGGTTGATGCTCGCCGTGGAGCCGCCCAGCATGGGGTACCTGAGCCGGTCGACGGCGACGTTGCGCTGGTACTCCCGGACCGTCCCCGGCCAGCGCGAGTCACCGCACACCACGGCGAAACGGGCGGCCATGAGGTTTTCCAGGCCCGGGGGCGGTTCCGGCAGCGGCAGTGGCCCGCCCGTGTCGACGGCCCGCCAGAACTCCGCGAGCCGGGGCATGGAGGCGTCGGCGTAGAGGCTGTCGAAGGTGTATCCGCGAAACGCGGTCCCGTCCACGTCCTGGTACGGCTTCGCGTCCAGCCGCTCGGCGAGCTCGAAGTACTTGTCGGTGACCTCATCCCGCGTGGTGCCCAGGCCGTACTCGGGGTGGGCCGCGGCGAACGCGGCGAAGTCGGGGAAGCGGTCCTCCAGCCCTCGGGCGAACAGCCGCATGGCCGTGATGTCGTAGCCGCCGGGACCCATGTTGCTGTCGAGCACGATCCGGTCACCGCGCCGCGGGAACAGCGTCGCGTAGACCGCACCGAGGTAACTGCCGTAGGAGGCACCGAGGTACGACAGCTTCGGCTCGCCCAGCGCCGTCCGGAGGCGGTCCATGTCACGTGCCGTGTTGGCGGTGGTGGTGTGCGGCAGCATCCACGCCGTACGCGAGTTGTGGCACTGTTCGGCGATCTTCCGCGCGTTCCCCGCCTCCCGCGTGACGTCGGCCGCGGTGTGCGCGTACGGCGGGAAGTTGCCCCGCCACTGCTGCTCCTGCGTCAGGTCGCAGGTCACCGGCGTACTGCGGCCGACACCGCGCGGGTCGAAGCCGATGACGTCGTAGGAGTCGAGCACCTCCTGCGGCAGCCCCGAGGCGGCCAGCACGGCCGGGTAGACGAGGCCCGATCCACCCGGGCCGCCCGGGTTGGTCAACAGGACGCCACGCCGCCGCGACGGCTTCTCGCTCGCCAGCCGGGAGACGGCGATCTCTGTCCAACGGCCGTCCGGATTCCGGTAGTCCAGCGGGACGCGGAGTGTCGAGCACTGAAGGCGTGGCGCGGCGGCGCCCTCGGGGCACGGGCCCCACCGCAGGGCGCCCGGCGCCGACGCGGTCGTCACCGCCGCCGGCGAGGCGGCCGACGCGGGCAGCGCGGTCAGCGCCAGCGCGGTGGCGGCGAGGGCGAGTGACAGGCTTCTGCGCATGAGGTGTCCTCCTGTGGGGGGCTTGACCGGCACGGGATCGAGTCTGTTGGGCGGCAACGGCCGGTACATCGACCCGGCGGACCGGCTCCGTCTCCGACCCTGGGAGAGGTGCCGGTTGGACCTGGGTCCAAGGCGCATCGGTCCCCGGTCTGATCCACCGGCCGCACGGTGTGGCGACAATGGCGTGGTGAACACGGACGATGTGCCGCGGCTCGGGGCGTGGCAGCACGCATGGCGGCTGATCGTGGCCGCGGTCGTGAGCCTGCCGGTCTGGCTCTCGACCCTCGCGCTGATGCGGAGCCGGTCCGGCGAGCCGGGCTCCTGGGTCCTCGTCGGCGATCCGCTGGTGGCCCTGGGCTGCCTGACGGTGCTCCGGTGGCGGCGCCGGTGGCCCGTCGCGGTCGCCGTGACCGTCACGGTCGCCTCGTCCGTGTCGGCGCTCGCCACGGGCGCCGCGCTGTTGGCGCTGTGCTCGGTCGCCACCCGCCGCCGCCCGGCGGAGATCGGGATCGTCGTCCTGGCCTACGTGACCGCGTCACGGCTCGCCGGGGAGGTCTACGCGGTGCAGGGGTCGGCCGACTCGATGTGGTGGGTCCAGGTCGTGGTACCGGCGCTGACCGCGGGGATCGCGGTGGCCGCGGGCATGGCGGTCGGGGCACGGCGGGTCGAGGTACGGTCCCTGCGCGAGCGGGCGGAGAGCGCGGAACGGGAGCAGAGCGCGCGGGCGGCGCAGGTACGAGCCCTGGAACGCAACCGGATCGCCCGCGAGATGCACGACGTCCTCGCCCACCGCATCTCGCTGGTGGCCATGCAGGCCGGGGTTCTCGACCACCGCGGTGACCTCTCGGCCGACGAGAACCGCGTCCTGGTCCGCGGTATCGCCGAGGGAGCCCACCAGGCACTGGAGGAGCTGCGGGAAGTTCTCGGCGTACTCCGCGCGGAGCCCGGCCGCCCGGAGCCCCCGCAGCCCTCTCTCGACCGCGTTCCCGAGCTGGTGGCCGACACCCGCGCCTCGGGCCTCGACGTCAGGCTCACCAGCACCGTGACCGCGGCCCCGCCCGACGGCCTCGGACGGACCTGCTACCGGATCGTCCAGGAAGCACTGACCAACGCCGCCAAGCACGCCCCCGGCGCGGTCGTGCGGGTCACCCTCGACGGCGCCGCGGGCGGCACGCTCGACATCGGCGTCCGCAACGGACCCGCTCCCCTGCGCCCCGCACGGCCGCCGGCCTCCGGCTTCGGTCTGCTGGGCCTCGGCGAACGCATCACCGTCGCCGGCGGCGAACTCGGCCACCGCCCCACGCCCGACGGCGGGTACCTCCTCACCGCACGGCTGCCCTGGCCGGACGGCCCCTCCCACCGCCATGAAAGGGGCGCATGAGTGGACAGCCGACACGATCCCGCTTCCGAGCCCGAGCCCGAGCCCAAGCCCGGTCCTGGTCCTGCTCCCGGTCCCGGTCCCGGTCCCGTGCGGATCGTCATCGTCGACGACGAGCAGCTGGTGCGCATGGCCCTGCGGCTCGTCATCGACGGCGAACCGGACCTGACCGTCGTGGCGGAGGCGGCCGACGGGAACACCGCCCTCGCCGTGGTGGACGAACAGCGGCCCGACGTCGTGCTGATGGACGTGCGGATGCCGGGCCGGGACGGTCTGGACACGACCCGGGAACTGCTCGCCCGGCCCGCGCCGCCACGGGTGCTGATGCTGACCACCTTCGACTCCGACGACCTCGTGCTCGGTGCGCTGCGTGCCGGGGCGCTCGGCTTCGTCCTCAAGGACACCCCTCCCCCGCGCATCCTCGACGCGGTGCGGACCGTCGCGGACGGCCATCCGGTGCTGTCCCCGGCGGCCACGGCACGAGTGATCGCCGCGGCCACGGGCCCGGACTCCTCGCACAGCCGTGACCGCACCCGCGAGGCCGCGCGCGAACGGCTGTCCGTGCTGACGGAGCGGGAGTGGGAGACCGCCCGGGCCGTCGCGGACGGGCTCGGCAACCCGGAGATCGCCGAGCGGCTGCGCATCACCGTCGCGACGGTCAAGGCGCACACCGGCAGCCTGTTCGCCAAGCTGGGGGTCGAGAACCGGGTGCAGATCGCGCTCCTGGTCCGCGACGCGGGGGATTCGGCCTGTCGGCGTGCTACCGATCGCCCTTCAGATACCGGGTGATCATGGCGACCAGCTCCGTCTCCAGTCTCTCGACCTGGACGGGCTGCGGTCCTGCCATGAGCTTGTGGGTGTTCATCTCCACCGTTCCCACGACGAGTTCGGCGGCCACGTCGAGATCGGCCACCCCGACGTCCGGGTGGCGGGCGAACACCTCGCGCACCTGCTCCGCCCGCGCCTTGCCGTGCCGGTCGATCGCTTCGAGCAGGTCGTCGGAGACCGGCGCTTCCTCGATCATCATCCGCAGGAGTTGCGGGTCGTCGCGGTGGTGGTCGATCGCGTCGCGGACCAGGGCGCGCACGGTCTCCGGCAGGCTGCCGGGGCTCGTGTCCAGTTCCTCCGTGCCCGTCCAGGCGCCGCGGTCGATGTGCCGGACCAGCAGCTCGGCCAGGATCGCGTCCTTGTTCGGGAAGTACTGGTACAGCGAGCCGATGGACATGCGAGCGCGTTCGGCGATCCGGTTGGTGGTGCCGGCGGCGTAGCCGTACTCGCCGAAAACCTGAGCAGCGGCCGTCAGGATGCGCTCCCGGGTGAGTTCGGCCCGCACCTGTCGAGGCTTGCGACGTGGGGTGAGTCGGCGGTCGGAGGACGGCATCCGTTGTCCCTTCCGGGCGGCGAAAAGCGAGTAGCCAAAGAGTTGAGCTTTTGCTCAGAATAGTGCCATGAGCTGCGAAAACAAGATGGGAAACGATCCAGGGGAACGAACGTGATCCCCCCGGTGAGCGTCCCGCGGGAACGCGCGATGATCACATTGGAGGTGCGGCGGTGCGAGTCCCTCACCCCCGGCTTCGCCTGCGTCACCCTGGGCGGAACCGGCGTGCGCGACCTCGTCCCGGGAGGTGCCGACCAGGCGGTCCGGCTCTTCTTCACCAGAGAAGGGCAGCGTGAGCTGAGGATGCCGACCGCCTCGAACGAGGCGTGGATGGTGCAGGTCATGCTCATGGCCAAAGCGGCCCGCCCGTGGGTGCGCAACCTGACCGTCCGGCGGCTGCGGCCCGCCGAGGAGGAGATCGACATCGAGTTCGCCCTGCACGGCGACTCGCCCATGTCGTCGTGGGTGCGCCGGGCCCGACCGGGCGACCCGGCCGGGATCTTCGACCTGGGGTCCATGTACCGGCTGCCAGGGCACGCCCGGGGGCGGCTGCTGGTGGGCGACGAGAGCGCGCTGCCGGCCATCCTGTCGATCCTGGAGGCCGATCCGAACCCGCCGCCCACCGAGGTCTTCGCGGAAGTGGCGACGGCGGCCGACGTCCGGCCCGTCCCGGCCCCGGCGGGGGTACGCGTCCACTGGCTCAGCCGCGACGACGTGGGCATCCGGCCCGGCACCCTCGCGCTGGAGGCGGTCCGCCAGGCCGAACTGCCCGAAGGCCCCCTCTACGCGTGGGTGGCGGGCGAGTCCCGGTTGGCCACCGGTGTCCGGCGGCACCTGGTCGGCGACCGTGGCGTGCCCAAGCGGGACGTCTCCTTCTACGGCTACTGGCGACTGGGCCGGTCCACCCCCGGATGAACAGGACTGTCATGCACCAGCACACACTCCGGCCGGTCTCGTTGCACCGGCTCACCTCCGTGGACCAGGTCAAAGCGGTCGTCGGCCGCCCGGCGTCGGTGATCGCGCGCAAGCGGATCGGCAGTCTCGACGCGGGCTGTCTCGAGGTCCTGGTCCGCAGTCCGGTCGCCGCCTTCGGCCACCGGGGACGACTGAGGCCCGGCTGTCCGGCCCCCGCCGCCGGTCAGCCGGAGAGACCGGCGGTCAGATGGTCACCGGGGATGCCGGACTTCTCGGGCCGGTAGTAGTCCCTGATGCCGTCCGCCCAGGTGGCCACCCGGATTCGGTCGCCGTCGTCCGGCTCGAAGGCGTCGAACAGCGTCTCGATGTTGCGCCGTTCGAACCCGATGGCGATCATCAGTGCGACGAACTCGGGCCGCGCGACGAGGCCGTCGCCCTCCGGGTCCCCCATCGCGGCCAGCGCCTCGGCGAACTCGTCCACGGCGCTGTCGAAGCGCTGCGGGTCGAGGACGACGGAGGCGAACTCCTCGGGACTGATCCGCCCGTCGCCGTTGGCGTCCAGCTCGGTCCGGAGCGTGTCCCAGTAGCCGCCGAAGGACGCGGAGAGGCGCTCCTTCACCGCGTCGCGGGCCGCGGGCACGGCCGCCGTGACACGGTCGCTCATGAGGTCGAAATCGGCCTGCTCCAGGTAGCCGTTCCCGTCGGCGTCGAAAAGGGAGAAGACCAACTGGATGCGATCTGTCGCCTCGTTGGTGGGCGTCATGGTGCACCTCGGACTTTCGGGATGGACGACTTCCGGCGGAGTGCGCGCCGGCGTCACCTCCGGCGGCTCGTCCACTATCGGCCCGCTGCCACCGCCGTGTCGGCGAAATGCGGCCGGGAGCACACGAACGGACGGAAACCGCGCGGCCGTTGTGTGAAACGCCCTTGCCCTGGACACGACTTCCGGTCCTCGTCGGTGACGAGCAGCCGAGCCGGGTTCGCCACCGGGCCGCGGGCGCGCGTCACGCAGCACGCACGGTGCCCGCACCGCTTGCTGGAAGCGGTACGGGCACCGTGGTGAACGGCCGGCAGAGCGCGTCAGCCGATGTGCCAGGAGAAGCTGCCGCCGTTGCCGGCCGCCACCGCGAACATCACGATCATGAGCAGGATGTCGACCACGCCGAGGCCAAGTGCCCACTTGGCCATGGTGGATCCGGTCTGCCGGAGCGCCACGGCACCGAAGACGATCGCGAGCGGGCCCAGGACGATCGGCAGGATGAAGAGTCCGACGATGCCGCAGACAAGTCCGGCGACCGCCAGTCCGCTGGTCCGGCCGCCCTTTCGGGTTCCTGTTCTGCTGTAGGTCGCCATGCCTTCTCCCGAACTGTCGTGGATCAGTGGGTATTTCCTTCGATGGCCTTCGAGTTGCCCCTCGGGGTCGATTCACACCTGCGGATCGTCACAAGGGCACCTGGGCGAGGCCCTCGCACGCAGTGGTTCTCCTGCCGGCCGTCAGCCGCTGCCCGTCCCGGGCCGGGTGTCGTCGGACTCGGTCGGCCCGGCCACGTGTCCGGGTTGACGTCCGGTCAGTTCGGCGGCGATCCCGTCCAGCAGGGTGTCCAGGACCACGGGGTAGGCGCTGTGCGGCATGCGGGCCGCGAGCCGGTCGGCGGTCGCCGCGATGTTCGGGTGGGTCGCGGCTGGCAGCCGGGCATAGGTGGTTCCCCACATGTCCTCGTCGGCCCTGCGGGCTTCTTCCGGAAGGGCCAGTGAACCCGCGTCGAGCGCCGCGAAGGCGAGCGCCAGGTCGATGAACGCGTGGTAGAAGCGGACCGCGGACCGATCGGTCAGCCCGGCGCCCCTCAGGAGACCGAGGATCGCCTCGTCCACGGCGATCTCGCGCGGCCGGCCGCTCACCCGGCTGGCGGTGAGCACGGCCGCCTGCGGGTGGGCGAGGTACGAGGAGTGCAGGGCGAGACCGAGGGAGCGGAGGTCCGCGCGCCAGTCGCCCTGCGCCGTCCACCCGTCCAGGGCCCGTCCCATCAGCTCGTTGCCCACGGCCCGTGCCAGGTCGTCCATGCCGGCGAAGTAGCGGTACAGGGTGCTCGGATCCGCCCCCAGTGCCCCGCCCAGGCGCCGGGCGGTCAGTCCTCCGGTGCCGTGCTCGCGCAGCACCCGCAGCGCGGTCCGCACGATCAGGCCCTCCGAGAGCACCGCACCCTGCCGCGTCGGCCTGCGCCTGCGGCGCGCCTCCTCCGGCACCACCTTCTTCGGCATCCGCCCGCTCCTGTCCTTATGCCAACACGGTTGACCTTACAACGGTGGGTCCTGTTGCATCGGGGCCACTCCGGAGGCAGCGGCCTCCCGCACGAAAGGTCTCTGTCATGCGCGTCCTCCTCGTCGGCGCGGGCGGTGTCGGCACGGCCGTCACCCGGATCGTGGCCCGCCGGAAGTTCCTGACCCACATGGTCGTGGCCGACTACGACCACTCCCGCGCGCGTGCGGCGGTGGACGCGCTGCCGGGACGGGATGAGCGGTTCAGTGCCCTCCGCCTCGACGCCTCGGACGAGGCCGCGGTGCGGAAGGCGCTCGCGGAACACCGGTGCGACCTCCTGCTGAACGCGACCGATCCGCGGTTCGTGATGCCCTTGTTCCGGGCGGCCCTCGCGTCCGGGGTCCACTACGTGGACATGGCCATGTCGCTGTCCGCTCCGCACGCCTTGCGCCCGTACGAGGAGTGCGGGGTGAAGCTCGGCGACGCGCAGTTCGAACTGGCCGAGCGCTGGGCGGAGTCGGGACGCATGGCTCTGGTGGGCATGGGTGTGGAGCCAGGTCTGTCCGACGTCTTCGCCCGGTACGCCGCGGACGAACTCTTCGACGGGATCGACGAGATCGGCGTCCGGGACGGTGCCGACCTCACTGTTGAGGGCTACGAGTTCGCCCCCTCCTTCAGCATCTGGACCACGATCGAGGAGTGTCTGAACCCACCGGTGGTCTACGAGAAGGATCGTGGCTGGTTCACCACCGCACCCTTCAGTGAACCGGAGGTGTTCGACTTCCCCGAGGGGATCGGGCCGGTGGAGTGTGTGAACGTGGAGCACGAGGAGGTGCTGCTGATCCCCCGCTGGTTGGACGCCCGGCGCGTCACCTTCAAGTACGGCCTCGGCGACGATTTCATCGCCCGGCTCAAGACCCTGCACGAACTGGGGCTGGACTCCACCGCCAGGGTCACCGTGCCGGGCGAGGACGGACCAGTGCGGGTCTCGCCGCGTGATGTGGTCGCCGCATGCCTTCCCGACCCCGCGACCCTGGGCGACAGGATGACCGGGAAGACCTGCGCGGGCACCTGGGTCAGGGGCACCAAGGACGGCGAGGCCCGCGAGGTCTACCTGTACCACGTGGTCGACAATCAGTGGTCCATGCGCGAGTACGGGTCGCAGGCCGTCGTCTGGCAGACGGCCGTCAACCCGGTCGTCGCCCTCGAACTGCTCTCCACCGGTGCCTGGTCCGGCGAGGGTGTCCTCGGTCCCGAGGCCCTGCCCGCCCGGCCGTTCCTCGACCTGCTCACCGAGTACGGGTCGCCCTGGGGCCTGCGCGAACAGGGGTGAGCGGTATCGGCGACCCCGAAGACCGACCGACGTGCCGGTGGTAGGCCCTGCTCGCGATGCGCCAGCCGTCTTCGGCATCCACCAGCAGGAAGACGTCCGCGAACCGGTCCGCGCCGTGCCGCAGTGTCGTGGTGGCGGTCGCGGCGGTGCCATGGGCCTCGACTCGACACCCTCGATACGGCGGGTTCGGGTCGCTTCCTCCGCGGCGGGCCGGCGGCCGGGAAGAGGGCGCAGTACTCGTCCAGGCCCCAGGAGACGAAGGCGCCGTCCCGGACACCCTCGATGTGGGCGGCGGGAAGGAAGGCGTCGCGGAAGCGGCCGGGGTCGCGGCGAGTTCCACCGCTTCACCGCCGCCCGGGGCCCACCGGCACGGCGTCAGCGAGTGGCAAGCCGCTCGAGCAGGGCGGCGCTCTCCGCCAGCAACGTCCGCTCCCTGTCCGTGAGTTCGTCCTCGATGGCCTGTGCGAGCCAGCCGACCCTGCGGCCGCGCTCCGCGTCCAGCGCGGTGCGGCCCGCCTCCGACAGCTCGACCAGCGACTTGCGGCCGTCCGTCGGGTGCGCCCGTCGGGTGACCAGGTTCTGCTCCATGAGAAGGCCCACCGCCCGCGCCATCGACTGGGGGCGTACGCGCTGGTCGGCGGCGAGTTCACTGGTGGTCATGGCACCGTCGCGGTCGAGTGCGCCGAGCACGGCGACCTGCCCCAACGGGATGCGGTCCTCGTGCTTGACGCGTCGGGTGAGCTTGCTCATCGCGGTGCGCAGTTCGGCGGCGATGGCGGCGGCTTCCGAGGTGGGCATGGGGCATCTTACCCCCGCTGACCAGCAAAGCTGTTCACCTGGCCTGCACAGCCGATCTGCACGGCATCACTGCGCAGCCAACCTGAACAGCCATACTGCTCAGCAATGCTGCTCAGCCAAACTGAGCAGCATTGCTGTAGAGTCTGGCCTGCCGGGCTCCGCGCCAGCGTTGCCGCAGCCGGGTCACGGCACCGACAACGGGAAGGAACTCCCATGTCCGCAACAGCAGTCGAACCCTCCGCGGCGATCGAGACCGTCAGCGCCCGCCGGATCATCGACAGCCGCGGCAACCCCACGGTCGAGGTCGACGTCGTCCTGGAAGACGGGTCGCTGGGGCGGGCTGCCGTCCCGTCCGGCGCCTCCACCGGTGCCCGGGAGGCGGTGGAGCTGCGCGACGAGGACCCCACCCGCTGGCACGGCAGGGGCGTCGACCGCGCGGTGGCCCATGTGAACGGGGAGATCGCGGCGTCCGTGCACGGCCGCGACGCGGCGGACCAGGCAGGTCTCGACGCCGCACTGATCGCCCTCGACGGCACCGCCACGAAGTCCCGGCTCGGCGCCAACGCGATCCTCGGCGTCTCCCTCGCCGCGGCCAAGGCCGCCGCGGCGGCCCGCCGCCAGCCCCTCTACCGCTACCTCGGCGGCACCGACGCGCGCCTTCTGCCGCTGCCGATGATGAACATCGTCAACGGCGGTGCCCACGCCGACAACCCGCTGGACTTCCAGGAGTTCATGATCGCGCCCGTGGGGGCGGACACCTTCGCCGAAGCCGTCCGCATGGGCAGCGAGGTCTTCCACACCCTGCGCCGCGATCTGCTGGCCGCCGGGCACTCCACCGGTGTGGGTGACGAGGGCGGCTTCGCGCCCGCGCTGCGCACCGCCGAGGAGGCCCTCGACTTCGTGGTGACCGCCATCGAGCGCACCGGCTACCGCCCCGGCCCGGACATCGGCCTGGTCATGGACCCGGCGTCGTCGGAGTTCTTCCGCGACGGAGTGTACGACTACGCGGGCGAGGGGGTGCGCCGGTCCCCCGCCGAGCACGCCGACTACCTGGCCGGGCTCATCGACGCCTACCCGGTCGTCTCCGTCGAGGACCCGATGGCGCAGGACGACCTGGACGGCTGGCGCGAGCTGACCGGCCGCGTCGGCGACCGCTGCCAGCTCACCGGCGACGACGTGTTCTGCACCGACGAGACACTCGTGCGCGAGGGCATCCGTACCGGCGTCGGCAACTCGGTCCTGGTCAAGGTCAATCAGATCGGGACCCTGACCGAGGCGCTGGCGACCGTGGCCACGGCCCGGCGGGCGGGCTGGTCCGTCGTCATGTCGCACCGCTCGGGCGAGACGGAGGACACCACCATCGCCGACCTCGCGGTGGCGACGGGCTGCGGTCAGATCAAGACGGGCTCGCTCTCCCGTTCCGACCGCACGGCGAAGTACAACCGGCTCATCCGGATCGAGGAGGAACTGGCCCGCACGGCGCGGTTCGCGGGCCGCTCCGCCCTGCGCGGGGCGTAGTCCCGGGCGGATCCCGCCACCACGGCGCCCCGGGCGGGGCGGACGGGACGGTCAGCCCGTCACCGGGGTGTCGCGCCGGCCCGAAGACCTCCGGGCCGGGCCGGGCGGCACGGCCGACGACCTGCGCTCGCTCCGGCCGAGCGGACCGGTGCGGCGCGACGTCATGACGGAGGGCCGGGCCGCCCTGCACATGCCCGTCCCCACCTCGGTCCCCCACGGGAACCGGTGACACGGAGGAACGGGTTCCGTCGCGATGCGTGGGCGTACTCCGCTGCCTGGGCGGGCGAACAGCGTTCCCCGCCCCGGACGTCGACCACCCGTCGCGCGACGATCAGCTTGCCGCGGGGGTGACCGGACTCGCTGCGGGCCGGCGCGGTGCAGTTACCCGAAGGGGCGGGCCGCGCCGATCCCGACGGTCACGGCTCCCTCGGCGGCCAGGTCCAGGACCGTACCGACGGTGGCGGCCGTCAGCCGGGTCGGGTCGCCGCGCGCGACGACGGCGCCCGGGCACCGGCGGCGAAGTCGACGATGGTCACGAGGCGTTCGGGACCGATCAGACCGTCCACCCCGTCGCGAGCGTGGTCTCGAGTAGATCGAGAGCCGGGAGGATCTCGATCGACACCGCTGGGTACGGGTTCGTCGCCCGGGGCGGTCTCGACGGATCGGGACCGGTCCTCGACACTGGTGCGCCGTGGGGGACAACACGGTATGGGTAGCGGTGTTCACCGGCGGCACGGCGATCCTGGCGAGCTGGGTCACGACCCTCGGGAACGCGCGAGCCGCACGGGTCCAGGCGGAGACGGCCGTCGAGGCCCAGCGCAGGGACCGGGTCCGCAGCAGTCGGCGCGACGCCTACCTGGACCTCATGGCGGAGGCCCACGTCACGGGTGAGTTGTACTGGCGGGTCGGGGACGCCTACGCGCAGCTCATGGACGAGGACGCCCTTGCGGCGCACATCGAGGAGATCCGGACGCGGCTGCGCGACGGCTTCGACCCGCTCATGCGCTGCGTTCGCGTCATTGTGCTGGAGGGACCCGACACCGTCGCCCGGGCCGCCCGGGCGGTGCTGGAAGCGACCTCGGAGAGCAACTCGGCCCTCGCCCGCGTCGCCGAGGGCCGTCCACGGGCGCGCGAAGGCTTCGACGCGGCGCAGGCGCGCTTCCGACACCGCTTGGACGAGTTCATCGAGGCGGCGCACACGGCCGTCGGCGACCGCTGACGGCAACCGCGCCGTACGAACAGGGGCCCGGCGGCAGCGCCGCGGGGCTTCGTCACTCGGTGCCGTAGAACAACCGGAGGAACTCCTCCATCGCCGCGTCGACGCCGGCGCGGTCACCGGTGGCGAGCAGGTCGAGGAGCAGGCCGCGGACGGTGGCGAGGCCCAGTCGGGCTCGGTTGCGGGCCTCGTCCGGCGACGCACCGGCCTCGGCCTCGGCGGTCGCGAGCGGCTCCAGCCAGTCCCTCACGAGCCCTTCGAGGAACGGGGCGGCCTCGGGCCGGCCGCGCAGCGCCTGCCCGTAGATCTCGAAGAACAGCCGCTCCTGACCGGCCAGTCCGGGATCCGTCAGCTGCCGCCACAGCAGCCGCGCGACATCGGCGGGCGAGGCGCCGGGCTCGACGCGAAGCCGCGCCAGCGACGCGCGCCGGCGTCGCTCCGACGCCCGGACGATCTCGACGAGCAGTTGTTCCTTGGAGCCGAAGTAGTGGATCAGCATGCGATGGCTGACGCCGATCGCGGAACCCAGCCGACGCAGGCTCAGATCGGCGATGCCGTGCGCCGCGACGTGGTCGACGGCCGCCTCCACCAGCTGCGCCCGTCGATCGCCCTGCGCCTTTGGGGCGGGGGCAAGGGAGCCGGGATACGACGCCGACCGCGAACCGTCCTGTGTCACCACGACCCGAGTGTACCAATCGGTACACCGGATGTACCGTGTGGTACATGAAGCCTGTAACCGTGTCGACCGCCGTGCCGCAGACGCCCGAGCAGGTCTACGACTTCCTCGACGTCATGGCGCACCACGAGCGATTCACGAATCACTTCCTCACCGACTGGCACCGCACAGGACCCGCCCGCGGGGTCGGCTCGCGCGCCGCCGTCACCGCCACGCTGGGCGGCAGGCGAACGGACGTCGACATCGAGGTCGTCGAGGCGGAGCCCCCGCGACGCATCGTGGAACGCAACATCAGCGCGGGCGGCCGGCGGGTGGCCCAGGGAACCTACGCCGTCGAACCCCTGCCCGCCGGAGGGGCAGACGTCTCGTTCACCTACTCCTGGGTACGCGCCCCGCTCGCCGACCGGCTGCTGGCCCCCGTCGTGCGACTGACCATGCGGCGTGCCAACCGCACCGTCATGCGCCGCCTGGCCGCCGAGCTGGCCCGCCACGTCCCCGGCACCGGCGACTGACGGCGCCGGGGACGCACTGCGATCCTCCGGGCGGGCGGTTCGACGGCCCGGGCCCCTGTCGCGCACCGGCGGGCGGGTGTACGGTCTCGGGCCGATGGGCTTTGGGAGCGCTCCCATCGCGTTGTGTCCGCTTCGTACGAGGAGGAACGCTGTGAAACGCTTATGGGCTCTGCTCGCGGCCGGCGCGTCGGTCGTCGGCCTCACGTCGCTGGCCGGGCCACCGGCGCAGGCGGCGACCGGCTGCAAGGCCGAGTACACGCTCACCAGTCAGTGGGAGGGCGGCTTCCAGGCCGGCGTGAAGATCACGAACCTGGGCGAACCCGTGAGTGGCTGGACGCTCGAGTTCACGATGCCGGATGCCGGGCAGCGGGTCGTCCAGGGCTGGAACGCCGCCTGGACGCAGTCCGGTTCCTCGGTCACGGCCCGCGGGGTCGACTGGAACCGCACCCTGTCCACGGGCGCATCGACCGAGCTGGGCTTCGTCGGTTCCTTCACGGGCTCCAACCCGGCACCCACATCCTTCGCTCTCAACGGTGTGACCTGCACCGGGTCCGTCACCGACCCGCCGACCGACCCACCCGCGGACGGGCCCCCGGCCGCCGTAAACGGTCAACTGCACGTCTGCGGCGTGCACCTGTGCAACCAGTACGACCGTCCGATACAGCTGCGCGGCATGAGCACGCACGGCATCCAGTGGTTCGGCCAGTGCTACGGCGACGCGTCCCTCGACGCCCTGGCGCAGGACTGGAAGTCGGACCTGCTCCGCGTCGCCATGTACGTCCAGGAGGACGGCTACGAAACCGACCCGGCGGGCTTCACCAGCCGGGTGAACGGCCTGGTCGACATGGCTGAGGCCCGCGGCATGTACGCGGTGATCGACTTCCACACCCTGACGCCGGGCGACCCGAACTACAACCTCGACCGCGCCAAGACCTTCTTCTCCTCCGTCGCCGCCCGCAACGCGGACAAGAAGAACGTGATCTACGAGATCGCCAACGAGCCCAACGGCGTGAGCTGGACGGCCGTCAAGAGCTACGCCGAGCAGGTCATCCCGGTGATCCGGGCCGCCGACCCGGACGCCGTCGTCATCGTCGGCACCCGCGGCTGGTCCTCGCTGGGCGTCTCGGACGGCTCGAACGAGAGCGAGGTGGTCAACAACCCGGTGAACGCGACCAACATCATGTACGCGTTCCACTTCTACGCCGCCAGCCACAAGGACGCCTACCGGGCGGCGGTGAGCCGAGCGGCCACCAAACTTCCCCTGTTCGTCTCGGAGTTCGGCACGGTGAGCGCCACCGGCGGTGGTGCGGTGGACCGGGCGAGCAGCATCGCCTGGCTGGACCTGCTGGACCAGTTGAAGATCAGTTACGCGAACTGGACCTACTCCGACGCGGACGAGGGCAGCGCCGCCTTCAAACCGGGCACCTGTGAGGGCAGCGACTACAGCAGCAGCGGTGTGCTGACCGAGTCCGGGGCGCTGTTGAAGAGCCGTATCAGCACCGCGGACGACTTCCCGACGAGCTGACGCGGCGAGGCAGGAGGAGCAGACGCACGACGGGGGTGGGCCGCGGTTCCGGTTCCGCGGCTCACCGACCGCCCCCGAAGTGGTCCCGGAGTTCCTCTTCGCAGTCGTCCTCGGTATCGCCCCTGACCCGCGAGAACGTCAGCACCCCGTCACCGCCCTCCCGCCTGGCCTTGGCCAGTTGCTTCTCCATGTCCGCGATGCGCTCCGCGCACACGGCGCCGACGGGCTCCTCGGGCCGGGGGGCCGGAGTCGAGGAGGCGTTCAGCACCGCGGTGGCGACGAGGCCGACCGCACCCGTCACCGCACACGCGGCAACCCGTCTGCGGCGGCTCGTGCGCAACGGCTCGGACATCCGGGCATCGTACGTGCACGGCGCCAGGCCCTGCTCGGCCTCCTTGTCACGGACGGCCGGGAGCTGCCCACGAATTGACTGATTGGCAGCGCCGTCTCCTGGGCAGGGAGCCAGTTGATGTCATGAGCACGACTCCTCTCCCCCACAAGGAGGTCGAGCATGCACGTCCGCACACTGACCGGATGTCTCGCGGCGGCGCTGATGTCGCTGCCGCTGCTGAGCGGCCAGGCCGTGGCCGCGGGCTCACCGGCCGCAGCCCGGGTTCTCACCTACGACGCGAGCGGCTCCGCGGAGTTCCGGTCCGCGGTCGACCGGGGCGCGGCCATCTGGAACGAGAGCGTCGAGGGTGCCGAGCTGCGTCCGGTGCCGGCCGGACAGCGGGCCGACATCCGGATACTGGCCGACGACGGCTGGCCGCGCGCCCTCCCCACGTCCCTGGGCAAGGGCACCGTCTGGATCGGACGTCAGGCGGTGAACGAGGGCTACAACACGGTACGCATCTCGTCCCACGAACTCGGTCACATCCTGGGGCTGCCGGACCGCAAACCCGGTCCGTGCTCCAGTCTGATGTCCGGATCGAGCGCGGGCGTCCCGTGCACCAATCCGTACCCGAACGCCGCGGAGAAGGCGGAGGTCGAGAACAACTTCTCCGGTGCGGCCGGTTCGCCGTCGGCGGTCGCGCGACCGGTGCCCGTCCTCATCGAGGACTGAGGCTCGGCGACGATCAGCACGGTCAGCACATGCGCACGCGGACTTCCAGGTAGCTCTCCCCGTCCCTCGGTGGACGGGTCCAGGAGCGGCTGGTGCAGGTGTGCAGCCTCCCGTGCACGAGCGCCTGCCGGGGCAGGTGGACGCCGAACTCCCCGCCCACCGCCGCCAGCAGCGCCCGTTCCGCATCGTCGGCGCCGTCGCCCGGGCCACCGAAGTACTGGTCCGGGCGCAGTGTCCTCGGTATCTCCCCGCTCTCCCGGATCTCCCCCTCGCCGTACGTGAAGGCGTACTGCTCGACGCCGTCCCGGGCCACCGAGAGATGGAAGAAGGGTTCTCCGTGCCGTGTTCTCAGCCCGCTCCACACCACCACCGCCCGAGTGCCCGCGCAGACGGCGGCCGCGGGGGAGACGAACCGCTGCCGGTCGAAGGGCGCGGGGTCGCCGTCGAAGGCGAAACTCCAGCCGGCGCCCGCCCGGCCGACCGCGAGGAGCGCCCGGTCCTCGTACGACGGGAACTCCCCGCGGCCGCGCGACGAGCCGTGCCGCGCCTGCCAGAAGGTCATGGGCTCGTTGAGCACGGCGCCGCCCCCGTCCGCGAGCCGCGCCGGCAACTCCTCGGGCTCGACCCCTTCGACCAGTACGAACCGGTAGCACGTGCGGCTGTTGCCCGGGTCCGGCTCGGCGAGCCATGCCAGGCCGGGCGGGTCCAGCGGCGGCGTCGGCCCGGGTGCCTCACCGGGCTGACCGCCCCTGGGCGTGGACAGCAGCTCGCGCCCCCGCTCCGCGGTCAGCAGCGGCCCGAGCAGCGTGTCCGCGATCCACCCCACCGGCGCCAGGTGGTCAGGTCCCAGCGGCTCCCACGAGGGCAGGGCGCTCGTCAGCTCCCGCCAGGCCGCGTCCGTGTCCCCCCACCGGGCCAGCTCCCGCGCCCGCTCGACCGCCTCTCCGAACGGTCCGGGCGCCGTGTACGCGTACGTGCCCTTCCGCATCCCGTCGAGCGTCGTCCGCGCCGGTCCCGTCAAGTCCGCCTCGGCGGTCAGCAGGGGCAACAGCTCGGGCGTGTACCGCGGGTCCGCGGCGAGGCCGTCGAAGTTCACCATGTAGGTCTTGCCGAGCAGACGGCGTATCTGGTCGCCGAGTCCGGCGGCTCGCGGTCTGCCGTACGCCTTGGCCTCGTCCAGGAGTCGCAGGGCTCCCTCCCAGTCGCCGCGCAGCGCCTCCAGCCGGGCCTCCTCGACGAGCGCGTCGAGCCTGCGCGTCGTGCCGTTGACGAACTCCGGCTCCCCTTCCCCCGGGCGAGCGCGCAGGCGGTGGAACTCGCGATGCATCTCCCGCATGAACGCACCGAAGTTCGCGTGCCGTTCGGGCGGTGCGGCCCGCCAGCCCGCCCAGGTGTACACGGCCCACTCACCGTCCTCGTCCACGTCCTCCGGGTCCATGAGGACGTAGGTGGCGTCGGACTCGACGTCAAGCTGCAGTCCGCGCCGCCAGATGCCCGCCGCCCGCCGCTCCTCGGGCCCGGCGTCCTCGTCCAGGTACTCCTCGAACGTGTCCGCCAGGCCCGACGCGTCGTCGTGCCAGCGCGCGTCCGCGGTGCCCGCGAGCAGCCACACGAATCCGCCCGCGTGCCGCCACCCGTCACTGACCATCAGGAAGTCCCGGTACGACGGGGGCAGGCGGCGGCCCAGGCGCGCCTCCGCCGCCGCGACCCGCGCCTCGTCGGCGGGCGGGAATCCCAGCCAACGAGACCACCGGGCGGATGTGTCGTCCGCGCTCCGCGTCTCCCCCTCAGGCAGGCAGTCCGCCCACTCCCCGCTCCACTCGGCCAGGAAGGGCCGCCAGTCGAACGCCGTCGTGTTCGTCATGGATCCAGGTTGTCATCACCCACTGACAGTGCCGTCCGGGTCGGGAAGACTCGAAGGGCTTCACTCGGCGCCGGTGAACCGGCCGGGCACCGATCACGAGAGATGGAGAACGATCGATGAAGTTCACTCCGGTACGGAGCAGGGTGCGCAGGGCCGCGCTCGCGCTCTCGGCCGTCGCGGCCCTCGCCTTCGGCACGGCCGCGACGACCACCACGACCGGCGCGGCTGCGGCCCCCGCCGCCGCGAAACAGGGACCGACCTCGGTGGCCTACATCGAGGTGAACAACAACAGCATGCTCAACGCGGGCAAGTACACCCTCGCCGACGGCGGCGGCAACGTCTTCGACGTCGCCGTGATCTTCGCGGCGAACATCAACTACGACACGAGCACGAAGACGGCGTACCTGCACTTCAACGAGAACGTGCAGCGCGTCCTGGACAACGCCGCCACCCAGATACGGCCGTTGCAGCAGAAGGGCATCAAGGTCGTCCTCTCGGTACTCGGCAACCACCAGGGCGCGGGGTTCGCCAACTTCCCCTCCCAGCAGGCGGCTTCGGCGTTCGCGAAGCAACTCTCGGACACCGTCGCCGAGTACGGCCTCGACGGCATCGACTTCGACGACGAGTACGCGGAGTACGGCACCAACGGCACCGCGCAGCCCAACGACAGCTCGTTCGTCCACTTGGTGACGGCCCTGCGCGCGAACATGCCGGACAAGATCATCAGCCTGTACAACATCGGTCCGGCCGCCTCACGCCTCTCCTACGGCGGCGTCGACGTCTCCACCGACTTCGACTACGCCTGGAACCCGTACTACGGCACCTGGCAGGTCCCCGGGATCGCGCTGCCCAAGTCGAAGCTGTCACCGGCGGCCGTCGAGATCGGCCGGACCTCGCAGAGCACGTCCGCCGCCCTGGCCCGGCGCACCGTCAACGAGGGGTACGGCGTCTACCTGACGTACAACCTCGACGGCAGCGACCGCAGCGCCGACGTCTCCGCGTTCACCAGGGAGCTGTACGGCAGCGAGGCCGTCCACACGCCGTAGGGCGCCGCGCCGCGCTTCGGCCGGACAACGATGTCATGGATGGATGGATGCCCTGCGGCCCGTGGGCCGCAGGGCGGCGGGTCAGCGCAGTCCGGCGAAGAGGTCGTTCTCCGGTACGGCCGCGCCGGTGGTGTCCCGCACGCGTACGAAGGTCTCCATGCCCATCAGCTCGCCGAACCTCTCCTTGCCCATCCTGAGGAAGAAGATGTTCTCGCCCTGGCTGGCGTGGGCGGCCAGCGCGTCGAACTTCTGGCCACTGAACGCGGTGGTGTCCACCCAGGTGGTGATCTCTTCGTCGGGGAGGCCGATCTCTGCCATCGCGGCGGCCTCGGCGGGGTCCGGCTCCGGCATGTCCTCGTTGAACTCGCGCATGATCTCACCGAAGCGCCCCATCATCGAGCGGGGCGCCGTGGTCCAGTACACCTTCGGTGTCAGCGTCGTCATCTCCAGTGCCGCCATGGTGATGCGGTGGGCCTGGATGTGGTCGGGGTGGCCGTAGAAGCCGTTCTCGTCGTAGGTGACGACCACGTCGGGCCGGTAGTGCCGCATGAGTTCCGCGAGGCGGGCGGCGCCTTCCTCCACCGGGGTCCGCCAGAAGGATCCGGGGGCGTCGTTGCTCGGCCAGCCCATCATTCCGGAGTCGGCGTAGTCCAGCGTCTCCAGATCGCTGATCTTCAGGACCTCACGGCTCTCCTCGAGTTCCCGCCGGCGCATCTGGGCGACGGCCGCCGGATCGTGCCCCGGATCGCCCGGCTTCACGCCCCCGGGCCCGTCCCCGCAACCGCCGTCGGTACACGTCACGAGCACCGTGCGGATGCCCTCCGCCGCGTACCGCGCCAGGACCCCGCCCGTTCCCGTGGCCTCGTCGTCGGGGTGTGCGTGCACGGCCATGAGCGTCAAGGGTCGGTCGGTCATGAAAGAGTCCTCCTGCTGGGGTACGTCTTGCTCCGGACACGGCGGGCGCGGATGCGGCGCCGGTCCCTTGGCCGATGCAACAGCGTGTGACGGCTCCCCTGTTCCCGGCCCGCCGCCGCAGGTTACCGCCACGGGCCGTCGTCGGCCGGGCGGGCGGTGTTCAGCTCGGCGCCATCGGACGGTCGGCGCGGGTGAGCAGCATGCGGACTGATCGCAATCCGTCACCCGGCCCGTGGAGCCCAGATGAGCACAGAGGAACAGAGCAGTCAGCGCCGTCACCCGGACAGACGCGTGTTGTTGCGTGCGGCGGTGGCCGTACCCGCGGCCGGTGCCGTGGTCGCCGGTCTGGACACCGTCCCGGCCCGGGCGGCCGAGGCGGCCGGGTGGTCCGGCGGCCGCTTCGACGCCGACAGTCCGCGGTTCGCCCTGGCGGTGCTGCCCGACACCCAGTACCTGTTCGACGCCGACAGCGCCGATCCGGCCCCGCTGCGGGCGACGTTCCGCCACCTCGTCACCGAGCGGGCCGCGGCCAACATCGCGTTCATGACGCACCTCGGCGACGTCACCGAGCACGGCACCGAGGCCGAGATCGATCTCGCGGCCGACACCTTCCGCGTCCTGCACGGCCGGGTCCCGTACAGCGTGCTGGCGGGCAACCACGACATCCGTTCGTCCACGGACGACCAGCGGGGCGACTCGGCCTACCTCTCCGCCTTCGGGCCCGACCGCTACCGGTCCATGCCGACGTTCGGCGGTGCCTCGCCCGACGGCTACAACAGCTACCACGTCCTGCGGGCCGGCGGGCGGCAGTGGCTCGTCCTCGCCCTGGACTGGCGGGTCTCCGACCAGGGGCTGGCGTGGGCGCGGCAGGTGCTCGCCCGGCATCCCAGCCTGCCGGCGGTGCTGACCACGCACGACATCGCCTGGTCGGGCGACGACGGCGAGGCCCGGCTGTCCGACCACGGCCGGCGTCTGTGGGACGGCCTGATCAGGGGGAACGACCAGATCTTCCTGGCGCTGGGCGGGCACTACTGGCCCCCCGGCCGCACCGTACTGACCAACGACGCCGGGCACGACGTCCACGTCCACATCACCAACTACCAGGACCGCTACTACGGCGGCGCGGGCATGATCCGCACCTACGGCTTCGACCTGGTGCGCGGGGTCGTCGACGTGGAGACGTTCTCGCCCTGGTTCCTCGCCCGGGACCCCGCGGCGCGCTCCCCGCTGGCGGCGGAGACGCTGGAACTCACCGGTCCCGCCGACCGGTTCACGCTCGGCATCGACTTCGACGCACGGTTCGCGGGCTTCGCCCCCGTGCCCGCGCCGAAGCCCCGGCCGGCCCGGGCCGTGATGCCCCGCGGCACGCTCGCCTACTGGCGCTTCGACGGCGCCGGAACCGACGCGGCCCAGAAGCCGGGCGCGCCCCTGCCCGACGGCACCGTGGTCAGGGACCTCACCGGCCGGGGGAACGACCTGAGGGTGCGCCGGCTGCACGCCTCCGGCGCCGACGCGCTCACCTGGTCGCGGGACCACCACCGCGGTCAGCCCGCGCACGCCAGCCTGCGCTTCGACGGCGGTCAGGGCCCCGACCGGGGTGCCGTCCTCACCACCGCGGACGGAGCGGCCCTGAACAGTGAGAAGTTCCTGCGCGGGTACACCATCGAGACCTTCGTCCGGCTGCCCGAGCCGTTCGAGGGCAACCACGACTGGATGGGCATCCTCAGCTGGGAGGGCCGCAACGGCGACGCGGGCAAGACGACGGGCTGGTCCCCGCTGGAACCGACGTGCAGCCTGAACCTCTCCCCCGAGCGCTTCCTCCAGTTCGTCGTCTACCCGCACCGGCAGGACGCCGACCCCACGTCGTGGAGCCATGCCGTCCCGGTCGGGCGCTGGATGCACATCGCCGTCGTCAACGACGGCCGCCGTACGGTGATGTACGTGGACGGATCGAGGATCGCGCGCAATCCCGCGCAGCCGTCGACCGGGATCGCCACCCTCGGCAAGCCCTTCGTCCTGGGCGGCACGCAGTTCGACGAACGGTTCGGGCAGGGCTTCTACGGCTGGCTGGGCGACACCCGGATCGTCGGGCGGCCCCTGCCGGTGCGGGAGTTCCTCACTCCCCTCGGCTGAGCTGCTCCACGGTGGCGCCGGTGGGGTCGTCCGGGCCCGGCGTGAGGGGCACGGGCCCCAGGGACTCGCCCTCCCAGAGCAGCGCTCGCCATCCCTGACCGGGCGAACCGGAGAGGATGACGATTCCGGTGTTCGCCAGGGGGTGCCCCGCGGCGTGGTCGACGTCCACGTTGTCGGCCCGCGCCGCCACCCACATGCGGATGGCGGCGCCGTGGCTGACCATGGCCACTGTCTCGGCGCCGCCCTGGTGGGCCTCGGCCACGACGGCGTCGAAACGGGCCAGTGCCTCCACCCCGTTCTCGCCGCCGGGCATCCGGAGCCCCACGTCACCCGCGGACCAGGCGAACGCGGTGTGCATGTAGGTCCGTGCCGCCTCGTCGTCGCCGCGCATCTCCAGGTCGCCGGCGGTCAGCTCCCGGATCCCGGCCCGGACCCGGACCTCCAGTCCGGTCGCCGAGGCCAGGGGCGCGGCGGTCAGCTGCGTGCGCACCAGCGTCGACGCGTACAGGGCGTCGATCTTCTCCGACGCCAGGGCGTCGGGCAGCGCCGCCGCCTGTTCCTGGCCGAGGGCGGTCAGACCGGGGCCCGGCTCGGCCGTGTCCAGGAGGTGCTTGAGGTTGGACGGGGTCTGGCCGTGCCTGATGAGCAGGAGACGCATGCGACGGGGACTTTCTGCGGGACGACGGGAAACGGGGCATCTCCACTCTGCCACGCGGCGCCGGTCCCGGGCCTCACCAGTCGTGGACGGTGCCGTCGCCGAGGCGGTTCACGGGCAGGTAGGCGGGCTCGTAGGGGAAGCGGGCCGCCGCCTCGTCGTCGAGTTCGACGCCGAGCCCGGGGGCCTCGCCGGGGTGCAGGAGGCCGTCCTCGAAGCGGTAGGAGGTGCGGAACACCTCAAGGGTGTCCGGGGCGTGGCGCATGTACTCCTGGATGCCGAAGTTGTGCACGGCCAGGTCGAGGTGGAGGGCGGCCGCCATGCCCACCGGCGAGATGTCGGTCGGACCGTGCATGCCGGACTTGATGCCGTACACGGCGGCCATGTCGAGCAGTTTGCGTACGGCGGTGATCCCCCCGGTGTGCGTCACCGCCGAGCGGACGTAGTCGATCAGCCGTTCCTGGAGCAGGGTGGTGTAGTCGTGGACGGAGTTGAAGACCTCCCCGATGGCCAAGGGCGTGGTGGTGTGCTCCCGGATCAGGCGCAGTGCCCCCTGGTCCTCGCCCGGGGTCGCGTCCTCCAGCCAGAAGAGGTCGTAGGGTTCGAGGTCCTTGCCGAGCCGCGCCGCCTGGATGGGCGTCATGCGGTGGTGGCCGTCGTGCAGCAGGGGGAGTTCGGGGCCGAAGGTGTGCCGTACGGCTTCGAAGACCGTGGGCATGTGGCGCAGGTAGGCGCGGGTGTCCCAGGTCTCCTCGGTGGGGCGCGGGTGCGCGGCGCCGGTACGGCGGGCGGGTTCGTAGTCGTAGCGGTCCCCGTCGCCGGCGGCCGAGGCGGCGACGCCGTACACGGAGTCCAGACCGGGGATGCCGCTCTGGATACGGACGGCCCGGAAGCCGTCCGCCAGGTGTTCGCGCACCGAGTCGAGCAGTTCGGGTATGTCCCGGCCGGAGGCGTGGCCGTAGGCCAGGGCGCCCGTGCGGCAGGCGCCGCCGAGGAGTTGGTACACCGGCATGCCCGCAGCCTTGCCCTTGATGTCCCACAGCGCCATGTCCACGGCGGCGACGGCAGCCATGGTGACCGGGCCGCGGCGCCAGTACGCACCCCGGTAGAGGTACTGCCAGGTGTCCTCTACGGCGTGCGCGTCCCGCCCGAGCAGCAGCGGGGCCACGTGCTCGCGCAGGTAGGCCTCGACGGCCAGTTCGCGCCCGTTGAGGGTGGCGTCGCCGAGGCCGGTGAGCCCGTCCTCGGTGGTGATGCGCAGGGTGACGAAGTTGCGTCCCGGGCTGGTGACGACGACGTCGGCAGCGGTGATCTTCACAGGGGTCGTTCCTCCTCGGCGACGCGCGCCCGGTGGTCAGGCCCGTGCCGGGGTCACGCCGGGTCGACGCGGGAAACCGTACCTCCGATGGCGAGGACGTACAGCTCCCCGTCGCCGTCCTGGGCGAAGGAGACGACCTCGCCGCCGTTCACCCCGAGGTCGTGCTCGGCGGTCACCCGGCCGTCCTCGATCTCCAGGGAGCGCAGTGTGCCGTCGCAGTAGTCGCCGTAGACGTACTGTCCCGCGAGGCCGGGGACCGCCTCGCCGCGGTAGACGTAGCCGCCGGTGACGGAGCAGCCGAGGCCGGTGCGGTCGTACTCGTGGATCGGCGGAACGTGGTTCGCGGGCTCGGTGCCGCCGCGGAAGGGATGCGTACCCTCCATCTGCGACCAGCCGTAGTTCTCGCCGCCCGGGCTGCTCGCGGGCGCCCAGTCGATCTCCTCCCAGTCGCTCTGGCCGACGTCGCCGATGAGCAGGTCGCCCGAGCCGGCGTCGAAGGAGAACCGCCAGGGGTTGCGCAGCCCGTACGCCCAGATCTCGCCCCTGGCGTCCGGGTCGTCGGCGAAGGGGTTGTCCTCCGGGATGGCGTACGGGTCGCCGCCCTGCGGGTCGATCCGCAGCAGCTTGCCGAGCAGGGTGTCGAGCTTCTGGCCGTTGCCCTGGGGGTCGCCGCCGCCCCCTCCGTCACCGAGCCCGATGTAGAGGTGGCCGTCGGGGCCGAACGTGATGGCGCCGCCGTTGTGGTTGGACTCGGGCTGCTCCTGGGTCAGCACGGTGCGCCGGGTGTTCTCCTGGACCGTGCCGTCCTGGACGGCGAACTCGTCGACGGTGCTGGTGCCCGCAAGGTCGGTGTAGGAGACGTAGAGGTGCGCGAACCGTTCGTCGAAGGCGAGGCCGAGCAGGCCGCGTTCGCCGTCGGTGGTGGTCTCGTCGGAGATGTCGAGCACGGGTTCGCCGAGTCCGTCGTCGTCGAGGACCCGGACGGTGCCGGCGCGTTCGGCGATCCAGACCGTGTCCTGCGGGCCGGCGGCACCGGCCGTCGGGTTCTGGGCCCGGGCCACCTCGGTCAGCGCGACCTGCGCCGCGGAGCCGGGGGCGTGGGACTCGTCGGCGGACGCCGTGGCCAGGGCCAGGGATCCTACGAGACCCAGTGTTGCGAGGATCGCCGACATTCTGGTGCGCATGTTCACCATGGCCTCCCGGAGGCGGTGAGTGGGGGGAGTGCACCTGACTGCCCGGTCCGGACCTGGGGTCGCCCGGGCCGGCCGACGACCGGGGTGGGGGGCGTCGTCGGCCACCGCCGAGAATAGGGGGTCGGGCCTTTCAGGCCTAGACCAATACGCGCTACTTCTGGCCGACCCCGGGCGGTCCGTCCAGGACCGTGGGCACGTACTCCAGCAGCTGGAGCCGGCCGTCGAAGGTGCGGCTCTCGACGAGGTCGAGGGTGACGTCCGGGTACTGGTCGAAGATCCTCTCCCTGCCCGTCGCCCCGGTGATCACCGGGAAGACGACCACGCGGAAGCGGTCGACCAGACCGGCCCGGAGCAGCGAGCGGCACAGGGTGAGGCTTCCCAGGGTGCGCAGGGGCCGCGTCCCGTGCCGTTTCATGTCCCGTACGGCCGGGACCGGGTCCCCCCGGACCAGTTCCGTGTTGTCCCAGGACAGCGGGGTCCGGAGGGTCGAGGAGAACACCGCCTTGGGCATCGCGGTGATCTCCTTGAAGCCGGGGTCGTCCGGCATCTCGCGGGCGAAGCCGGACATCAGCCGGTACGTCGTGGCCCCCATGAGGCTCGTGTGCTGCTTCTCGCCGTCCCCGTCGAGCCAGGCGAGGTACTCGGGGCCCTCCATGCCCCAGAAGCCGGGCCAGCCGTCCGCGGCCGCGTATCCGTCGAGCGAGATGATGAAGTCGACCATGAGACTTGCCATCGGTCCGTTCCTCCGTGCGGTGGGTCTGCCTGGTCTGCCTACCGGATACGACCGCTGCCGGGCACGAAAGTCATCGGAGTCGCCGAAAGGGATTGGACGGTCCGAGCCCCGCACTTGTAGCCTGCACTCGACCGTGACACCGCCCGAGGAGGTGAGACCCATGAACGCTGTATCGACGTGGGTGCTCCCCCTTCCCGTCATGGCCGGCGACTGACACAGGTCTCGCCGGGAGCGCCTCGACCACAAGGCACTCCCGAAAGGCAACACCCATGAACTCTGGGCAGTTCACCGCCGAGCCGTCGTCCGAGGACACGGCCGGGCGCGACTTCGACGTGATCATCGCCGGATGCGGACCGACCGGCGCGATGCTCGCCGCCGAGCTGCGGCTGCACGATGTGCGCGTACTCGTTCTGGAGAAGGAGACCGAGCCCGCGTCGTTCGTCCGGATCGTCGCCCTGCACATGCGCAGCATCGAGCTGATGGCCATGCGCGGACTGCTGGACCGCCTCCTCCGGCACGGCAGGCAGCGCCCGGTCGGCGGAGTCTTCGCCGCCATCCCCAAGCCCGCGCCCAAGGACCTGGATTCCGAGTACGCCTATCTGCTGGGCATCCCGCAGCCGGTCGTCGTCCGGCTCCTGGAGGAACACGCGGTCGACCTGGGCGCGCGAGTCCTGCACGGGGGCGCGGTCGCCGGTTTCCAGCAGGACGGCGAGGGGGTGACCGTGGAGTTGGCCGACGGGCGACGACTGCGTTCGCGCTACCTCGTCGGCTGCGACGGCGGCCGCAGCACGGTGCGCAAACTGCTGGGCGTCCCCTTTCCCGGCGAGCCCTCGCGGAACGAGACGCTGATGGGCGAGATGGAAGTGGGGGTGCCCCCGGAGGAGGTCTCCGCCGGGGTGGCCCGAGTCCGCGAGACCCAGCAGCGGTTCTGGCTGCGGCCCTTCGGCGCGGGGGTCTACAGCGTCGTGGTCCCCGCCGCGGAAGTCGGTGACCGCGCACAACCGCCCACTCTGGAGGACTTCCGGCGGCAGTTGCGTGCCGTCGCCGGAACCGACTTCGGCGTGCACTCCCCGCGCTGGCTGTCCCGCTTCGGGGATGCCACCCGGCTGGCCGAGCGCTACCGGGTCGGGCGGGTGCTGCTGGCCGGTGACGCGGCACACATCCATCCGCCCACCGGCGGGCAGGGACTCAACCTGGGCCTTCAGGACGCGTTCAACCTCGGCTGGAAGCTGGCCGCGCGGATCCGCGGCTGGGCGCCGGACACCCTGCTGGACACCTACCAGGCGGAGCGTCGTCCGGTCGCCGAGGACGTGCTGGACAACACCCGCGCCCAGATGGAGCTGCACTCCACCGAACCGGGTGCGCGGGCCGTGCGCCGGCTGCTCACCGAACTGATGGACTTCGACGAGGTGAACCGCCGGCTCATCGAGAAGGTCACCGCGACCGGCATCCGCTACGACTTCGGTGCGGGTCCCGACCTGCTCGGCCGCCGGATGCGGGACATCGACGTCGAACAGGGCAACCTCTACGGTCTGTTGCGTCGCGGACGCGGCCTGCTGCTGGACCGCACCGGACGTCTGACCGTCGGCGGCTGGTCTGAGCGGGTCGATCGGCTCGCGGACCCCACCGCGGCGCTGGACGTACCGTGCGTCCTGCTGCGCCCGGACGGCCACGTCGCCTGGATCGGCGACGATCAGCGGGACCTGGACGAGCACCTCTCCCGCTGGTTCGGCGAGCCCGCCGGCTGACCCGGCCCCGGCGGCCGACGGGTCGGCCGCTCAACGGGACGGCTGGACCTGGTCGAAGACGGCGAGGGCCGCGGCGGGATCCGGACTCACCAGGCGTTCCAGACCGGCCGCCGTGATCCTCGCCCACCGTCCGGCCCGTGCCCACATCCGTTCCTCGAAGGCGCGGACGGCCCCGTCCGGATTTGCGGGGCCGTCGGCGAGGGCCTCGGCGAGTTCGGCGCCCTCCAGCAGCGCGAGGTTGGCGCCCGCCCCCAGGGGAGGCATCAGATGGGCGGCGTCACCCAGGAGCGTCACTCCGGGGACGTGGGTCCAGGTGTGGGACACGGGCAGGACGTGCAGGGGCCGGTGGACGAACGCGGCGCCGTGGCGGAGGAGGTCGAGGACGGGAGCGGTCCAGCCGTCGAACAGCGTCATCAGACGCGACCGCACGGCCTCCGCGTCCCCGAGGTCAAGGTGCGCGTGCCAGTCCAGTGGCGCGCGGAACTGGGCGTGCACCTTGACGTGGCCGCCGCTGCCCCGCTGGGCGACGACGGCCCGGTTCACGCCGTACACGGCCACCGAGCCGTCACCGACCAGCCGGGCGAGGTCGGGGTGCCGGGTGTCGACGTCGTCCAGTGAGGTCTCGACGGCGGTGACGCCGGTGTAGTGCGGCGTCACCGGGGAGACCGCCGGGCGAGTGCGGGACCAGGCGCCGTCCGCGCCGACCACCAGGTCGAACGCCTCCTGCCGCCCGTCCTCGAAATGGACCAGGACGCCGTCCCGGCCGCCCGGCACCACCTTCGTCACGCCCTGGCCCCACCGGACGTCGAGCGGGCCGAGCAGCAGGTCGCGGAGTTGCCCGCGGTCGATCTCCGGATTGGCCCGTTCCGCCGGGTCCGGCCGCCAGTCGCGCAGCACGGTCCCGTCCGTGTCCAGGATGCGCATGGCCTGTCCCTCGGGACGGGACAGCGCCTGGAACTCCGCCAGCAGCCCCGCCTTGTCCATGGCGAGCTGGCCCAGCCCTTCGTGCAGGTCCAGTGTGCCGCCCGGCGGGCGGGCGTCGGGGGCGGGATCGCGTTCGAGGACGGCGACGGGGCGGTCGTGGCGGTGCATGACACGGGCGAAGGCAAGTCCTGCGGGGCCGCCGCCGACCACGGCGATACGTTGTCTCATGTCGATACACTGTATTTTCGGTCTACGACGTATCGCAACAGTACGGTGTGAGCATGACTGTCTGGGACCGGCCCGAACCGCCGCATCGCCCCGTGCCGCTCGACCGCGAGCGGATCGTCGCCGCCGCGGTCGCGCTCGCCGACGAGGGCGGCCTGACGGCGGTGTCCGTGCGCAAGGTGGCCGCCCGGCTGGACGCCGGGCCGATGCGGCTGTACGGATTCATCTCCACCAAGGACGAGCTGTTCGACCTCATGGTGGACGCGGTGTACGCCGAGATCCTCCCCGAGGAACGGGCCGGTGACTGGCGGGAGGCGCTGCGCGTCCTCGCCCACCGCACCCGGCAGGCCGCGCTGCGGCACCCGTGGCTGGCCGACCTGCTCGGCGGCCGCCCGGCCCTGGGGCCGAACGGTCTCGCCGTGGCCGAGGCGACCCTGGCCGCGCTCGACGGCCTGGCCGACGTCGACACCGTCATGCGCGCCGTGGAGACGGTCGGTTCCTACTACACCGGAGCAATCCGGCGCGAGCTCGCGGACCTGCGGGCGGAGCGCACCACGGGCCTGTCCAAGGACGAGTGGCAGCGCGCCCACGGCCCGCACCTGACCCGGATGCTGGCCACGGGCCGTTTCCCGGCGCTGTCCAGGGCCGTGTACGACGGCACGCACGTGGATGCCGAGGAGTCCTTCGCGACCGGCCTGGACTGGGTCCTCGACGCCGTGGCCGCCAGACTCGGTCGACCTTCGGTGCGTTGACGTCCGTGCCCGCTCACCGGAGGTGGCGGGCGGTGCGCCGAAGAACGACGGCCGTCTCCCGGTGCCGCGTCGCCCTCCCGTGGGTACGGAACCGGTCAACAACGCCTCCACGAGAGACTGGACATGACTGGACACCAAGCCGCTCACCACCCGGCTCGGCGCGTCGGCGTCGTCGCCGAGTCCTTGCCCGGGGAGACGCGCGTCGCCGCGACGCCCTCGACGGTTCGCCTGCTCCTCGGCCTCGGTTACGAGGTCGTCGTCGAGTCGGGGGCCGGCGCGGCCTCCGGCTTCGCCGACGATGCCTACGCCGAGGCGGGAGCGAGCGTCGGCGAGGCCTGGGCCGCGGACGTCGTACTCAAGGTCAACGCGCCGACCGCCGACGAGAGCGCCGCACTGCGCGAAGGAACGACGCTGGTGGCCCTCCTGGCACCGGCGCAGCGGCCCGAGCTGCTCGAGGCGCTCGCCGAGCGGGGCGTCACGGCGCTCGCCCTGGACGCGGTGCCGCGCATATCGCGGGCGCAGTCGATGGACGTGCTCAGCTCCATGGCGAACATCGCCGGGTACCGGGCCGTGATCGAGGCGGCGCACGTCTTCGGCCGCTTCTTCACCGGGCAGGTCACCGCGGCGGGCAAGGTGCCGCCGGCGAAGGTCCTCGTCGCCGGGGCCGGAGTCGCGGGGCTCGCCGCCGTCGGGGCCGCCTCCAGCCTCGGCGCGATCGTCCGCGCCACCGATCCCAGACCGGAAGTCGCGGACCAGGTGCGGTCCCTGGGCGGCGAGTACCTCGCGGTGGACGTGGCCCAGGAGGAGAGCACCGACGGCTACGCCAAGGCCACTTCTGCCGACTACGACCGTGCCGCGGCCCGGCTCTACCACGAGCAGGCCCGTGACGTGGACGTCGTCATCACCACCGCGCTGATCCCCGGACGGCCCGCCCCGCGCCTGCTGACCGCCGCCGACGTGGCGGCGATGCGGCCCGGCAGTGTCGTCGTCGACATGGCCGCCGCCCAGGGCGGCAACGTCGAGGGGACCGTCGCGGGCCGGACCGTGGTGACCGGCAACGGTGTGACCGTCATCGGCTACACGGACCTGGCGGCCCGGCTGCCCGCCCAGGCGTCGCAGCTGTTCGGCACCAACCTGGTCAACCTGCTCCGGCTGCTCACCCCGGGCAAGGACGGCCGGATCGTCATCGACTTCGACGACGTGGTGCAGCGGACCGTGACCGTGGTCCGTGCGGGCACGGTCACCTGGCCTCCCCCGCCGGTCCCCGTGTCGGCGGCCCCGCCCGCCACCGCGCCCGCCGCTGCGTCCCCCGCCGCACCGGTGGGCGGGAAGCCGCGCCGGGCGACCCCGGCGGGGCGCTTCGGCCTGATCGGCCTCGGCATGCTGGCGACCTTCCTTCTGGTCGCCTTCGCTCCGGCCCAACTGGCGCAGAACTTCACGGTGTTCGCGCTGGCGGTGGTCATCGGCTACTACGTGATCGGCAAGGTCCATCACTCCCTGCACACCCCGCTGATGTCGGTGACCAACGCCATCTCGGGGATCGTGGTGATCGGTGCCCTGGTGCAGATCGGGCACGAGAGCACGCTCGTCACCGTGCTGTCCTTCGTGGCGATCCTGCTGACGAGCGTGAACATCTTCGGCGGCTTCGCCGTCACCCGCCGCATGCTGTCCATGTTCTCGAGAGGCGAGTCCCGATGACGTCCATGACCGCCTCCCGCGCCGCCGACCTGGTGGCGGCCCTGCTGTTCGTGCTGAGCCTCGCCGGTCTGTCCCAGCACCGGACCTCGCGCGCCGGCGTCGTCTACGGCATCGCGGGGATGGCCCTCGCCCTGGCGGCCACCGTCGTGGTCTCGGCGCGGAGCGTGTCCGCCGGACCCGTCGCGCTGATCCTGCTCGCCATGGTGATCGGCGCCGCGATCGGCCTGTGGCGGGCGCGGCGCGTGGAGATGACGCAGATGCCCGAGCTGATCGCGGTGCTGCACAGCTTCGTCGGTCTCGCCGCCGTCCTGGTCGGCTGGAACAGCTATCTGGAGGTCGAGGCGCACGGCTCCCGGGGCCGGATCGCCGCCGACCTGATCGGCATCCACCACGCCGAGGTGTTCATCGGCGTCTTCATCGGCGCGGTCACCTTCACCGGTTCCGTGGTCGCCTACCTGAAGCTGTCCGCGCGGATCAAGTCCCGGCCGCTGATGCTGCCCGGCAAGAACGCCCTCAATCTGGGCGCGCTGGCCCTGTTCGCGGTGCTGACCGTCTGGTTCACCGTCAGCCCCGGCCTGCCCCTGATGGTGGCGGTCACGGTCCTGGCGCTCGCTCTGGGCTGGCACCTGGTGGCCTCCATCGGCGGCGGCGACATGCCCGTCGTCGTCTCGATGCTCAACAGCTACTCCGGCTGGGCCGCGGCGGCGGCCGGCTTCCTGCTCGACAACAACCTGCTCATCGTCACCGGTGCACTGGTCGGATCCTCGGGTGCGTATCTGAGCTACATCATGTGCCAGGCGATGAACCGTTCCTTCCTCTCCGTCATCGCAGGCGGTTTCGGCATCGAGGCTCCGCCCGGCGGTGCCGAGGAGCAGGGCGAGCACCGTGAGGTACGGGCGCACGAGGCGGCCGAACTGCTCGCGCGGGCGCGGTCCGTGGTGATCACCCCCGGTTACGGCATGGCCGTGGCGCAGGCCCAGCACCCGGTCGCGGAGCTGACCCGGCGGCTGCGCGAGCGCGGCGTCGAGGTGCGCTTCGGCGTCCACCCCGTCGCGGGGCGGCTGCCCGGGCACATGAACGTGCTGCTGGCCGAGGCCAAGGTGCCCTACGACATCGTGCTGGAGATGGACGAGATCAACGACGACTTCGCGGACACCTCGGTCGTGCTGGTCATCGGCGCGAACGACACGGTCAATCCCTCGGCGACCGACGATCCCGCCAGTCCGATCGCGGGCATGCCCGTGCTGCGGGTCTGGGAGGCGGAACAGGTCGTCGTGTTCAAGCGCTCGATGGCCTCCGGCTACGCGGGCGTGCAGAACCCGCTCTTCTTCCGGGACAACAGCAGCATGCTCTTCGGCGACGCCAAACAGAGCGTCGAGGCGATCCTGGAGGCTCTCGGGTCCGGCACCGGACAAGGCCCCCGGGCGGCGCAGGGGGTGACGGCGGGGCGGTGACGGCGGTGCCGGGCCCGTGGGCGCCGTGCGGAGTCCTCATTCCTGGTCCGTCCCGAACGCCTGGGCGACGGCGAGGCTGTCCTCGTACACGTGGTGCCGGGTGACGAGACCGTTCTCGACCGTCAGGTGGAGGGCGAACCGTGCGCGGTAGGCGCGTCCGGTGGGGCGGGCGGTCTGGCGGATCTCGCCGAGCACGACCGCGTCGTTCCCGTCGACGAGGATGCGCTCCACCTCGGTGTCCGCCTGCTCCGGCAGGTGGTGCTCGGCAAGCTCCCGGTAGTGGGCCGCCGCGTCCGCCCGGGTGGACCGGTGACGGATCCACGGCGTGGCCGGACGACCGTGCTCGGCCTCCGGCCAGTCGAGCCTCCAGTCGCCCCGGTCGGCGTACAGCCCGGCGATGTGCTCGGGGTCGCCCGTGCCGATCCTGCGCAGCAGCTCCTCCACCACGGAGCGGGTGTTCGTCGACGCGGACGCGGACATGGCAGACCTCCTCCTGGTCCGCATCCCGTCGATGCGGAGACCTCGCCCATCCTGTCGGCCCGAGCGCGGCGGGGCGATTACCTCCGAGGTAGGGCGGCGGGCGGGGGCTCCCTCAGGACCTGCCCAGCCACTGCGCGAGCGCGGCCGCCCCGCTGTGGTCCACGTCCTTGGTGGCCGTGAGCAGGGTCACCCTGGCCCCGGCCGCCAGGCCGCGCAGACGCTCCAGCGCGGCCTCGTGGTCGGGGTCCTCCAGTTCGGCGAAGTAGCGGCGCCGGAACTCGTCGTAGCGCTGTGGGTCGTGGTGGTACCAGCGCCGCAGATCGGCCGACGGTGCGACGTCGCGCAGCCACGCGTCCAGACCGGCCTTCTCCTTGCTGACACCGCGGGGCCACAGCCGGTCGACGAGCACTCGCGTGCCGTCCTGGGGCGTGGGACTTTCATAGATTCTCCGGTATCCGACCCGTGCCGTCATGATCCACCTTCCGGAGAGGATCCGGGCAGCGACTTCGGTTTCAAGTGAACCGCCGCGGGCGGGCCCGAACACGGGGGCAAGCGGTGACGGAGGCGTCAGCCGCGCACGTACGGCCAGCCGGCCAGTCCCTCCGCGCCGGGAGGCTGCGCGACGGCCTTGTCCACGGAGTCGTGGAAGGAGTAGACCGCCCCCAGGCCGCCGAGCGCGAAGACGTGCAGGAGCCGCCGGTCGGCACAGGCGATCCGCAGCGACCCGTGATGGGTCCGGATGAGCTTGGTCACGGCCACGATCATGCCGAGGCCCATGGAGTCGATGAAGGGCGTGTCGCACAGGTCCAGCACGAAGTGCCGGTGGCCCTCGGCGAGGCGTCGACCCACCTCGGCCCGGACTTGCGGGGCGAAGGCGATGTCGATCTCGTCGTCCGCCCGGACGACCGTCCAGCCGTTCGCCAGGTGACAGCCGACCTGCCCGTACGGCCCTGCGACGCCCTGCTCACTCACGTTCCGGCTCCCCTTGCAACCATGCCCGATTTGCCCGTCTCATCCAGGAAACGCGGTGGGGCCGCGATGCCACAAGAGCCCGGTTTTCAGATGGTGAGCGAGAGGCCCCGGGACACCCGTTCCGCGGTGGCGAGCAGCGTCGTCACGGCGTCGTCGAGGCAGGCCGTGCGGTTGATGTCCACGGAGATGCCGAGCGATCCGATGGTGTCGCCCCGGCGGACGGGGACCGCGACGCACGCGGTGCCCAGACGGTACTCCCCCAGGTCGGTCACGGCCGGGCCCCGCGGGGAGGCGTCCAGGCTCCGCAGCAGCTGGGCGCGGTAGGTGATGGTGCGCGGGGTGAGATCGTTCATCGCGTGGCGGGACAGGTAATCGGCGCGGGCGTCGGCGTCCAGCTCGCGCAGCACGCTCTTGCCCAGCGCCGTGGCGTGTCCCGCGTCCTCGAAGCCCACCCAGAGATCCACCCGGGGCGCCTTGGGGCCGTCCACGATCTCCGCGATCCGGATCTCGCCCTCCTCGTAGAGGGTGAGGTACGCCGCGGCCGACAGGTCGTCCCGCAGTTCGGTGAGCGTGGGACGGACCCTGCTGAGCGCCGTCTGGTCGCGGCTTCCCGCGTGCAGCGCGCCCAGCCTCTCCCCCAGGACGAACGTGCCGTCCTCGAGTTTGCGCACGTAACCGTCGTGGACCATGGTGCGCAGCAGGTGGTAGGTGGTGCCCAGGGCCAGACCCGTCTCGCGCGCCAGCTGCTTGGCCGGTACGCCGCTCTCGTGGGCGCCCACCGCTTCCATCAGGCGAAAGGCTCGCTGCACCGAGGAGATGAGCGTGGGGCCCTCCTGACCGCTCACCCCTCCACCCTGCGCCCCGCCGGAGGGGTCCGGCAAGTGCGCTACGGCTTGATGCCGACCCCGGCCCACAGGCTGACCCGGGCGTCGGTGGGGGCGTCGGGAGCGGCGGGCAGGTCAGGTCGCCAGCGGTGACCGACGGTGACGCCGGGGGTGAGGAGGTCCAGCCCGTCGAAGAAGCGGGCGACGTCCTTCTGCGAGCGGAACTGCACCGGTGTGCCCGCGCCGGTGTAGATGTCGGTGACCTTCTCCCAGGTGGGCGGGTCGAAGTCGGGCGTGCAGTGGCTCAGCGCGAGCGCGCTGCCCGCCGGGAGGGCTGCCATCAGCCGGTCGACGATGCCGTACGGGTCGCGGGCGTCGGTGATGAAGTGCATCAGCGCGTTCAGCGACAGGGCGACCGGCCGGGAGAGGTCCAGCACCTCGGCCAGTTCGGGTGCGTTCAGCAGGGCGTCGGGGTCGTTGACGTCGGCCTCGATGTAGGTGGTGCGGCCCTGCGGGGTGCTGCGCATGAGGCGCTCGGCGTACTTCAGGACGAGCGGGTCGTTGTCGGCGTAGACCACCCGGGCCTCGGGGACTACGGACTGTGCCACCTGGTGCACGTTCGGCTCGGTGGGGATGCCCGTGCCGATGTCCAGCCACTGCCGGATGCCGTGCTCCTGTGCCAGTACCCGAGTGGCACGGTGCATGAAGGCGCGGTTCTCCCGGGCACAGGTGAAGATGCCCGGGTAGGCCTCGGCGACCGCTTCGGCGGCCTGCTTGTCGACCGGGAAGTGGTCCTTGCCGCCGAGGTAGAAGTCGTACATGCGGGCCGAGTGCGGCCTGCTGGTGTCGAGGCCCCGCGCGGCCCGGGTGCTGCTCATGCTGTTCCCTTCCTGCGGCCGGCCGTCAGGTGGTCGGCCATGCCCTGCTTGACTCCTCGGACGAACGCGCCGATCTCCTCGCGTGTGTAGATGAGTGCGGGGCCGGCCGGGTCCGTCGACTGACGCACGGCGATGCGTCCGTCGGCGAGTTGCTTGGTCTCCACGCACTGGCCGCCGTTGGGGCCGCTCCACGGGCGTTCCCAGCCGCTTTCGCCGAGTTCGCCGGCGGGCATCCCGTTGTAGACGGACGCGTCGGTGGTGCTCATGAGTACTCCTTGCGCATGCGGTTCAGGAGTGCCGTGCTGTCCCGGGTCGAGGTGAGCAGCGACATCCGGTTGTGCGCCTCCAGGTGCGCGACGACGTCGGCCCGTTCGTCCAGGTACATCGACGCGGAGAGGATCTCGCTGTAGACGACGTCCGGCAGCTCCGGCTCCTCGAACCGGAAGTAGGTGAAGGGGGCGCAGGCCCCGACGTGGGCGCCGACGGCGAAGGGCAGGATGTCGATGCTGACGTGCTCCAGCTCGGACGCCTCCAGAAGCCGGTCGATCTGCTCGCGCATGACTTCGGGACCGCCGACGACCCGGTGCAGGACCGCTTCCTCCATGACCACCCAGAGGGTGGGCGCGTTCTCCCGCTCCAGCAGACTCTGCCGGCGCAGCCGCAGGCCGACGCGGCGTTCCAACTCCTCGTCGGAGCCGTTCGGAAAGCCTCCGCCCAGGACGCCGCGGGCGTAGGCGGGGGTCTGGAGCAGCCCCGTGACGTAGTGGGGTTCGTAGGTGCGCAGCGTGCCGGCGCCGGTCTCCAGACTGACGTACGCGGTGAACCAGTTGGGCAGCACGTCGCGGTAGGCGTGCCACCAGCCCGGTTTGTTGGCCTGCTCGGCGAGCGCGACGAACTCGTCTATCTCCTGCTGTCCGGTGCCGTAGGTCTGCAGGAGCTTTTCGACGTACAGGGGTTTGAGGGCGACTTCGGCCTTCTCCAGCCGGCGGATCGTCAGGGGCGTCACCCGCAGCGCCTTGGCGGCGTCGGCCAGTGAGGCACCCGCGCCCTGCCGCATGTCGTGGAGCCGACGCCCCAGGATCATGCGCAGCACCGTCGGGGCGCTGGTGCCCGCGCCGGTCCGAGCTTCACTCACGCCCCCACCTCCTGATGGGCTGTCACCGACGCCATTGTGACAGCGACTTGGTGACGACACCAGACTGAACGGGTCTTTCTGAAATTATCAGGGATTCGGTTGCAGGCTGAACTCGACGGCGAGCATAGTTGCGGTCGTGAGCATCGCGCCCGTCCTCACTGGAAGGCGATCACCGTGACCCCCCACACGAGCCCTTCACCCGGACTGTTACCACCGGCGCGCCCCGACCTGGAACACTGGTTCGACCTTCCCTCGCTCCGGGTCAGCGTGCGGACGGCGCGGGACACGGTCCGCCGGCAGCTTCGCACCTGGCGGCTTCCGGGCGACGTGTGCACCGACGCGGTGCTGCTCGTCTCGGAACTGGCGACCAACGCCGTGATGCACTCGGGCAGCGACCGCATGCTGTGCGGCCTGTCGCTGACCCCGCACAAGCAGCTGCGGATCGAGATGCACGACGACGGGCGCACCTCGGCCAGTCCGGCCGGTTGCGGCTCCGGCCCCCAGGACGAGAGCGGCCGGGGGCTGTTGATCGTGCAGCAGCTCGCCGACTCGTGGGGGACGGCCCGGTCCGGCCGCACCGGGGGCAACACCGTCTGGGCGGTTCTGCGGATCGAGTTCTGACCCCCACCGCAGCGCCGCGTCCCTGAGTACGAGCTGAGTACGCGCGCTCATGTCCCGGCACGTGGCGAGGACCACACTCCGAGGCATGACGAACCTTCCGCCCCCGGCCGAGGAGCTGCGGTTCCTGGACGCCGAGCTGCGGCAACTCGACCTGCGCCGCGCCGCCCTGCTGCGGCGCCGTGCGTGGCTGGTCCACACGCTGCGGGCGACCGCCGCCCGGCAGTCCGCCCTCGGTCCCGGGGCCGCGCCCGGGGGACCGCCCCCCGACGCCGGTGCCGCCGCACGCCGTCCGGAGGCCACCGCGCCCGGTGTGCAGAACGTGCTGCTGGTGCTCGGTGGCGTACTGCTGACGATCGCGGCGATCGCGTTCACCCTCGTCAGCTGGGGTCACCTGGGGATCGCGGGACGCGCTCTGGTGCTCGGTGCGCTGACCGTGGGGGCGCTCGGTGCGCCGGTGGCGTTGCTGCGGCGCGGGCTGAGGTCGACGGCCGAGGCGGTGGCCGCTCTCGGGACCGCCCTGACCGTTCTCGACGCCTACGCGCTCCACGAGGTGGCGTTCACGGAGACGGACGGCGTCGGGTACACGGCCGCCGTTTCCGCCGTCCTGGCGGCGCTGTGGGCCGTGTACGGCGTGCGCCTCAGCCTCCGGCATCCCCTCCCGCTCGCCGTGGCGACCGCCCATCTTCCCCCGCTCCTGTGGGCGGTCGCCGTCGGAGCGGGTCCGTACACGCTCACGGCGGTGTCGCTGGCGACCGCCGCGGGCGGCACCGCTGTCGCGCTGCGTGCCGCACCGCTGCCGGTGCGGATCGTCGCCGTCACCGGCGCACTGGGCACGGGCGCCGCCGGTGTGCTGTCGGCCGGGTGGCTGTGCTGGAGCGCGTCCGGCCCGGGCCCGGCGGCTCGGGCGGCGGCGCTCCTGGTCGTGGCGGCGGTGCTCGCGCTGGTGGCCGGCCGCTTCGTTCCCCGTCCGGAGATCTCCATGGGCGCCGCCCTCACGGCGGGTCTGTGCCTGGTCGCCGGGGCCGGTGGGGCGCTGCGGGTGACGGTGCCCGGCGAGTGGACGGTGCCGGGGTGCCTGGCCTGCGCGATCGCCCTGCTGGCGGCGGAGCGAACGCCCCTTCACCAGCCTTTGCGTCAGGGGTTGGTGCGCGCTTCGGCGGCGGTTCAGGGCTTCGCGGTGCTGTGGACGCTCCCCCTGGTCGCCGGGTGCCTCCTCGGTCCGGCGGTCCGGGGTGCGCGGCCCTGGTCCGGTACGCCGCAGGATTTCCGGGACGCCGTGTTCGCGGGCCTGCCCAGGCCGCCGTACGCGGGCACCGCGCCGCTGGTCCTCGCCGTGGTGGCCGCGGTGCTGGTGGTGGCCGGGCGCCGCACGGCTCGGCGCCCGGCGGTCACGGTGGTGGCGCTGGTCCTCGGCTGGGCGGCCGTCCTAGTCCTCCCGGTGGTGCTCCAACTGCCCTACGCTGCCGGTCTGGTGTCACATGCGGTCGTGGTCGCGGCGGCCCTGGGCCTCGCGGTGCGGACCGGCCGCGCCGACCAGCGGCTGTCGCCGCCGGCCCTGACGGCCCTCCTGCTGGCGCTCGTCACCTCGGTCGCTCTCGCCCTCGTCGCGCTGGCCTCCGAGCCCGCGACGATCGCCGTACTCGTGACGCTGACGGTCCTGTTCGGTGCCGTCGGCCGCCGCCCGGGAGCCGCGCCCTTCACCGCGCCCGCCGCCCTCTGCCACGCCACTGCCCTGGCCTGCGCGATCGGGGCGTCCACGGGCCGGCAGCCGCACCACACGGCGCTGCTGGTCCTCGTCGTACCCGCCGTCGCCGCCCTGATCGCGTCGCGGACGGGCGGGTCGCGCGCCACCGTACCGGTCGAGGTGGCCGGTGCGGCCGCGGGGCTGCTCGCACTCGCGCTCGCCGCGCCGGAGCCGCCGATGCTGGCCCTGGTGCTCTCCCTCTGCGGTGCCGTCGCGGCAGCCACCGCGCTGCGCCCGGAGCGGCGGGTGTCCGGCTGGGCGGCGGCCGCGCTGTTCCTGCTGGCCGCCTGGGTGCGCCTGGCGGCGTGGGACGTCGCCGCTCCGGAGGCCTACACCCTGCCGGTGACCGGACCGGTGTTGGTCGTCGGACTTCTGCGGCGGCGCCGTGATGCCGCGGTGTCGTCGTGGACTGCGTACGGCTCCGGGCTGGCCGTCACCCTGGTGCCGAGTCTGCTCGCCGCCTGGGACGACCAGCACTGGCTGCGTCCGCTGGCGCTCGGCGTCGCCGCGCTCGCGGTGACGCTGGCGGGCGCCCGGCACCGGCTCCAGGCGCCACTGGTCCTCGGCCCGGGTGTGCTCGCGCTGGTGGCGCTGCACGAACTGGCCCCGTACCTCACCCAGGTCGTCGGCGCGCTCCCCCGCTGGGCCCCTCCCGCCCTGGCCGGTCTCGTACTGCTGGTCCTCGGCGCCACTTATGAGCAACGGCTGCGGGACGCCCGTCGGCTGAGGGAGGCGCTGGGGCGGCTCCGCTAGGACAGGCCCTTGGGCCTGCCGTGTGCACGAGCGAGGGGCCGCGTGTCCAAGCCGTGCAGCTTTGCGGTCGGGGTCATGGAACCCGGACGAGGTCACCCATCTTGCCGTGGGCCATTGATCGACTTCGTGGTAACACGAAGTGATCGCATTCGAAAGGGCCGACTCATGGGTATCTTCAGCCGTCGCCAGACCGCCACCGCCACCGCCGAGCAGCCGTCGGCCGCCGGGCCGGCCCCGTTCGCCGCGCGGTCCGCGACCGCGGCCGCCACGCTCGACCCGGCCCTTCGCGCCCTGACCGGGCGATGGACCATCGACCGCCCGCACAGCCGGATCGGATTCTCCGTGCGGCACGCCATGGTCACCACGGTCCGCGGGGCGTTCACCGACTACGACAGCACGCTCCACTTCGACGGAGACCGCCCCTGCGAGTCCCGGGCCGACCTCGTCATCCGCGTGGCCAGCGTCGACACCGGCGTGGAACAACGGGACGCCCACCTCGTCGGCAAGGACTTCTTCGACGCGCGGCGCCACCCCGAGATGACCTTCCGCTCCACCTCCACCGCCCAGGAGTCCGCGGGGAGCTTCCGTATGACGGGCGACCTCACCATCCGGGACACGACCCGCCCCGTCGAGCTCCAACTGGACTACCTCGGCTCCGTCGTGGATCCGTTCGGCTACGAGCGGGCGGGTTTCGACGGGACCACCACCATCGACCGCCGGGACTGGGGTCTGGTCTACAACCAGCGGCTCGAGGCGGGCGGCAGCATGGTGAGCGAGAAGGTCCGCCTGCAGTTCGACATCTCCGCGATCCGCGCCTCCTGAGTCTCACGACCGGGGCGCGTCGTAGGGACGCAGGACCATGAGCGAGTCCTCCGGAGCCGCGACCATGGCGAAGGGAAACCGGTCGAGTTCGAGGCAGAGGGCGACGTCATCGGGATGGACGCCCCGACGCACACCCTGGGCCAGCTCGGTGGCGGCGCGCGACGCGGCGGCACGGCGGAGGAACCCGGCGGCGTCCGCACCGTTCCCGGTGGCCCGGCGCGCGATGTACTGGGCACACGCCAGGTCTTCGTCGGCCCGGCCGTCCTCGCCGGTGACCACGAACGTGACGTGCTCGGCGGCGCGTGTCCGCAGCACCCGGGCCGTCGCCTCCGCGACCACGAAACCGGCGCACAGCACCAGCGCCGCGTCCTTGACCGCGAGGGCGCCGACGGTCCCCGCCGTGGTCTTCTGCACGACGGTCCGTCCAGCGAGGTCGGCGGAGCGCAGCAGGCCCGGCGAGTTGACCAGGTCGAAACCGGGCGTGAGCGGCCCGTCCCTGAGCGCCACCCGGTCCGGGTCGCGCTCCTTGAGGGCCAGGGCTTCGTCCAGCGACTCGGCGAGAACGATCTTCTCCGCCCCTTGGGCGAAGGCCCAGGCGGCCACGGTGAACGCGCGCATCACGTCGACGACGACCGCCACGGACGGAGCCTCGACCACCTCGGGTATGCCAACGAAACGAGTGTCCATCCGGGTCATGATCGCGGATGCCCGGCAGCGGTGTCACACCTGCGGGCAGGGGGACCGTGGATGCTTGTTCCCGCGGTTCGACGAGCGCGACTCGGTTTCGCCGCCCCCGGTCACGTCTTTGAGTCGTGGTCCGTCACCGCCGCGGTGAAACGCTCCGCGAGGGCGGTGGCAGCGGCACGCAGTTCCTTACCGCCCTCCACGCGGAAGGCGAAGGGCACCCTCGCGAGCCACTCCTGCGCGTACATGTCCGGGTTGCGGGTGCTGCCGACCAGGACGCAGCCGTCTCCCAGGGGTTCGAGCCGTCCCATGGGCGGGCGGATCCAGGGGGCGACCTCGGCGGGCGGGGCGTCGAAGACCACGCGGGTGTCGAACCGCCATCCCGTGCCCAGGTTCTCCTCCAGCACCGCCACCGGGTCGAAGTCCACCGGCGCGTCGAATCCGTGGCCGGTGCTGCGGACCTCGCCGATCCGGTCGACCCGGTAGGTGCGGACGGCGTCCGCGCGGTGGGAGTGGCACAGCAGGTACCAGCGCCCGTGGCGGACGACGAGGGACCAGGGGTCCGCCTCCTCCTCCCATGCGTTGCCGGCCTCGCTGCGGTAGGCGAGCAGCACGCGGCGCCGGTGCGCGACGGCGTCGACGAGCGCGCTGGTGACGGCCGGATCCGGGTGGGCCGCGTACGGGTCGGGGGCGGCGGCCGCGTACTCCCGCAGCAGTGCCGCCTGCCGGCCGACGCTCTCCGGCAGCGCCTTGACGACCTTGCCCAGGGCGGTACCGACGAGGTCGTCGGCGTCGGCCACGGCAGGCCGGCCGCCGAGCGCCGCCATGACCAGGCCGAGTGCCTCGGCCTGGGTGAAGTGCACGGGCGGCAGCCTCGTCCCGCGTCCCAGCCGGTATCCGCCGTGCGGTCCCCGGGCCGACTCCACGGGGATGCCCGCCTCTTTGAGGATCCCGACGTACCGGCGCGCCGCTCGCTCCGTCACGCCCAGCCGTACGGCGAGTTCGTCGGCCGTCGTGGTGGGGCGGGTCCGGAGGATCTCCAGGGCTCGCAGCGCTCGCGCGGTGGGACCGGGGTCGTTGGGCACGGAAGCAGGCTAGTCCGCGCCGCGGACGCCAGGAGTGGGCGCGGTGAGGAAACCGGCAGTGGAACGTCCGGATCTCCTCCTACGGTGAAGTCACGCAGACGAAGGGAACAGCTCATGGACATCGTGCTCATCGGCGGCCTGTGGCTGGACGGATCCGTGTGGGAGCGCGTCGCGTCCACGCTGGAGTCGCTCGGCCACCGTCCGGTGCCGCTCACGCTCCCGGGACAGGGAGACGGCGCGGCGGCCGCCACGCTCGACGATCAGGTGGCCGCGGTACTGGCCGCGGTGGACGCGGCGCCCGGCAGTGCCATGGTCGTGGGGCATTCCGCGGCCTGCGCACTGGCCTGGCTGGCGGCCGACCGGCGGCCGGGGCGGCTGGCCAAGGTCGCGCTCATCGGCGGCATCCCGACCTCCGACGGTCAGCCGTACGCGGACTTCTTCGAGGTCAGGGACGGCGCGATGCCCTTTCCGGGCTGGGAGCCCTTCCAGGGGCCCGATGCCGCCGACCTCGACGAGGCGGCGCGGCGTGAGCTGGCGGCGGCCGCGATCCCGGTGCCCGAGGCCGTGGCCCGGGGCGTGGTGCGGTTGTCCGACGAGCGCCGGTACGACGTGCCGGTCGTGGTCGTGTGCCCCGAGTTCACGCCCGCGCAGGCGCGGCAGATGATCAGCGCGGGCGACGTTCCGGAACTCGCCCGGGCCAAGCACGTCGACTTCGCGGACATCGACTCGGGCCACTGGCCCATGATCACCAAGCCGGTCGAGCTGGCCCGGATCCTGGCCGCGGCGGCCGAGGAGAACTGAACGGACGCCGTCTGCGCGGAAGCTCGTCGCGGCAGGACGCCCGGTGCCCGGTGCCCGGTGCACTCAGTGGAGGCAGAGGCAGAACGGATGGCCGGCCGGGTCCGCGTAGACGCGCCAGTTGGCACCCGGGCGGAGCTGGTCGGTCCGCTCCAGGACGGTCGCGCCGAGTGCGAGCGCCCGCTTCTCCTCGCCTTCGAGGTCGTCGACGTCGAAGTCCAGATGGAGCTGCTGGGGACGGTCCTGGCCGGGCCATTCGGGCGGGCGGTAGCCGTCCACCCGCTGGAAGGCCAGCGGCGTCCCCTCGAAGCCGTGCACCTCGAGCCAGTCGGAGTCGTCCGGATCCGCGACCACCCGCCCGCCGAGCAGCTCCGCGTAGAACGACGCGAGCCGTGCGGGATCCGCGCAGTCCAGCGCGACCGCCTGCAGCTTTCGAATCACGTCCGACACTCCTCGCTCTTCGGGCCCCTGCGTTACGCCTTGTACCGGAACGTCCTACCCGGGGCGGCGCCGGGCATGCGCGGCGGCGGGCCGCACCGGATTCTTCTTCGCTCCCTCTTTGCACTTGGTGTTGCGCGCATGCTGCACGCGCCGCGTGCATAATGGGTTCAAGAGCATGCCGAAGACCACCGAAGAGCCGGGGAAAGGACACCTGCCATGAGTGACTCGCTGGATCCCGAGGTACTGGGCGCAGCCGTCGAGAACGTCCACCGCGCCGGGATGCCGGGCCTGTTCGCCGAGGTGCGGGACGGCGACCAGGTCTGGCGGGGCGCCGCCGGGGTCGCGGATGTCGCCACCGGCCGCCCGGTCACCCCCGACATGCGCCACCGGGTCGGCAGCATCACGAAGACCTTCACCGCCGCCGCGGTCCTGCAACAGGTCGAGCAGGGACGGATCGCTCTCGACGCGCCGATCGGCCGGTACCTCCCGGGCCTCCTTCCCGACGGCCGCGGCGAGAGCGTCACGGTCCGCATGCTGCTGAACCACACCAGCGGTCTCGCCGAGTACCTGCCGCACGCCTACTCGTCCCTCAAGGCGTTCCCCGCCCTCGCGGACACCGGACCCCAGAGCCTGGACGAGCACCGGTTCACCCGGTTCGACCCCGACGAACTGATCGCACTCGGCCTCGCCGCACCCGCCGTCGGCCCCCCGGGCGGCACTCCGGGCCTGTACTCGAACACCAACTACCTGCTCCTGGGCAAGCTCCTGGAACAGGTGACCGGCACCAGCGCCGAGCGCTGCATCACCCGGAACGTCATCGAGCGCGCCGGGCTCCGGGACACCGAGCTGCCCACCGGACCGTACGTGGGCGAGCCGCACTCGCGCCTCTACGAGTCCTGGTTCGGCATGATCGACCCGCCGCGCGACTACAGCGTGTACGACATGTCGTGGGTGGGGCCGTCGGCGTCACTGATATCGACCGTCTCGGACCTCAACCGCTTCTTCGGGATGCTGCTGGCCGGCGAGATCGTGAGCCCGTCGTCGCTGGCGCAGATGCGGCGTACCGTGCCGGTCGTCTCCCAGGAGGGGCGGACGATCCCGTACGGCCTCGGCCTGCACCCGCTGGAAGCGCCCGGCCAGGTCACCTTCTGGGGCCACGGCGGCACCGCCTGGGGTGCCGGGACCCTGGCCGTGATCAGCGCCGACGGCAGGCGTCGCACGGCCGTCGCGGTGAACCTCCAGAGGTGGAACGCCCTCGACTCGGCGGGCAGGCCGCAGCCCCATCCCATCGACGACGCGCTCGCCGCCTTCCACCGCGTGGCGATGTACGGCTGACCGGCCGCCGCGCCCCCGAGGAGGCTGCGCACGTCAGCCGGTGTGCAGGACCCGCAGGCGGCCGGGTTCCGCCGGATCCCGGTCGACCACCTGGACCGGCGCCCAGACCCATTGCCACACGCCGCTGCCCGGCGTCCGGGAGAACCGGATCCGCCCCCGGGTTCCCGCGACCGAGACGCTCGCCCAGGATTCGGCGGTCCACGCCCGGTCCGGGCCGTGCGAACGCAGCGCGTCGGCGAGGACCGCCACCGTGTCGTAGCCCTCGAAGGCGACGAAGGAGGGCGCTTCGGCCAGCCGCTCGCGCAGGGCCGTTGCGACCCGTGCGCCGAGCGGGCCCAGGTGCTCGGGCAGGTAGCGCAGGAAGGGAACCGCGGCGCCGTCCGCGCCCAGCGACGTCGCCCAGCCGGCGAACTCCGGCTGCCCGGCCGGGGCACCGATCATGATCCCGGCCAGGCGCGGGTCGCGGCGCAGGGACCGGACGATCGACACGGCCGGCTCGGGGTGACCGACCAGCAGGAGAAGCGCGGTCGCCTGCCGGTCCACGACCGTGTCGCACACCGACGCGGCGGTCGACCCGCGCACGTCGATTTCGACGACGGTGCCGTCGTGCCGCGCGAGGTGGTCCCGCAGGAGGCGGGTGCCGCACGCCCAGTAGACGCTGCTCGGGTCGGCGGCCACGGCGATGCGGCGGTGGCCCGCGGCGAGGAGGTGGTCGGCGTAGATCCGCCAGCCGTGGGACTGAGCCGGGGCGAGGCGCGCGACCCACGGCGTCGGCTGTTCGGTGAGCGCGTCGAGCACGGCCGAAGCGCACAGGAACGGTACGCCCAGGGCGTCGGCCCTGGCGGCAGCGGCACGAGCGACGACGCTGTGGTACTCCCCGGCCAGCGCGGACACGCCCAGCCCGGCCAGTTCCTCCACGGCCACCGCGGCCCGGTGAGGATCGGCGGCGGTGTCCCGCACCACCAGCTGCAGTGGTCTGCCCAGGATGCCGCCCCCGTCGTTGACTTCGCGTACGGCCAGTTCCATTCCGGCGAGCAGGTGCCGGCCCGCCTCGTCCCAGCCCGGCCGGGTCAGCGGCGCGAGCGCGCCGATCCGGACGTGCCCGTTCGTCTCGTCCCGCCTCGGCAGAGGCTCTTGGGTGACCATGGCGGTCATTGCATCCACCACCGGCGCCGACGGCAACCGATTATGCGTTCCGCTCCGCGATCGACGCGTCCGCGCCCGGCCTGGCCCGGACTGGCCTGGGGCTGTACCTGTGCGGCTCACTCGGTTTCGGCGCGTGCAACGGGAGCACCCTCGCCCCTTCCCCGACGGTTTCCACGCGACGCGCGAAGACCTGGCCGGGCCACTCGCGTTCACCGCCACGGCCATCGGGGCCGGGCTCGCCCACGGCACCCGGCGGGACCGAGGCTTCGGCGAAGTCGGGGTAGCCGGCGGGGAGTTGTGGCAGTATCCGCTGTCATGTCGCCGCTTGGCACGCCCCTGCCCGCCCCGTGGTCGCACCGGGGCGGTCGTCGTCTGTTCGTGGTGCTGCTCGTGCTGCTCCTGGCGGTGGGCACGCCGGCGGGTGAGGCCGGCGCGGCAGCCGGGGCCGCCGGGACCGCGGCGACACCCGATCGCGCCCGCTACGACGTGGACCTGCGCTCCGACGCCGACGGCGGCCACTGGACGGGGCGGCAGCGGGTGTCCTTCCGCAACGCGTCCGACCGGCCGCTGCGCGAGGTGTACCTGCGCCTGTGGGGCAACGGCGAGGACGGGTGCGGGACGCCCGGCGGGCCCGGTGTGCCCGCCGCGCCCTCCCCCGTCGTCGTGTCGGGTCTGCGCGGTGGCACGGCGGACCCGCTCACGGTGAACTGCACGGCTCTGCGCGTCGCCCTGCCGAAGCCACTCGCGCAGGGGAAGCGGGCGTCCGTCGCCTTCGACGTCTCCATCACGGTGCCCGACCGCAATGCCCGCTTCGGCCGCGAGGGTGCCTTCCGCTTCCTCGGCAACGCACTGCCGGTGCTCGCCGTGCACGACGCCGAGGGGTGGCACCTCGACCCGTACGTGGCCGTCGGCGAGAGCTTCTACGCCCTCGCCGGCGACTTCAGGGTCCGCCTCGACCACCCGTCGGACATGGCGGTGCCCGCGACGGGCCGCACCAGGACCCGCCCGGGAGCCCCGGGACGTTCGGTGACCCTCAGCCTCGCGGAGCGGGTGCGGGACTTCGCCTGGGCCGCGGGACCCTTCCGGACGGCGGCGGAGACCACGCCCGGGGGTGTGCGCGTGCAGTCGTTCTGGGCGCCCGGCAACCCCGCCACGGGCGTCCGCCTCGGCCGCGCGGAAGCCGTCGCGGCCGTCGACCGGTTCGGCCGCGAGTTCGGCCACTACCCCTACGGCGAGATCGATCTCGTGATGACCAGCGGGTTCGGCGGCGGTATGGAGTATCCCGGCCTCGTCCTGCTCGGCACCACCGAGGAGGGCAACGCCGTCGTCCACGAGTTGGCGCACCAGTGGTGGTACGGCATCGTCGGCAACGACGAGTACGCCTCGCCGTGGCTGGACGAGAGCTTCGCCCAGTACGCCAACTTCCGCTTCTACGGCGTGGAGACCCGCGACTGCTGGTCGGACGTCTACTGGCCCGACGAGGGCACGGAACTGACCGCGTCCATGGACTACTGGTCGCGGCACCGCGGCGAGTACCACCTCGTCTACACGGCCGGTCCCTGCGCCCTGGCCGACCTGGAGCGCACCCTCGGCGCCGACACCATGGCCCGGCTCCTCAAGCGCTACGCCCGGGACCACTGGTACGGCGTCTCCACCACCGAGGACTTCAAGCGGGCCGCCCAGTCCATGACGGACGAGGACCTCGGCCCCTTCTGGGAGAGCCACCGCATCCGGTGACGGGGCCTCAGGTGACGTCCAGGTCGGCGTACAGCATGTCGTGGTCCGAGTGCGCGGTGCGGACCACGCGGTGCTCGCGGGAGGCGATGCCGCGCAGGAAGACGTAGTCGAACTTGCTCTGCCAGTCCGTGGTCGGCTCGCAGGTGCCGACGGGCGCGGGGTGGCACTGCGGGTCGGTGTCCGTGGCCAGGGACCACATCGGGTCGAGTTCGGAGGCTTCCGGCACGGCGTTGAAGTCGCCGACGACTATGGCGCGTTCGTGCCGGGCGACTTCCCTGGCGAGTACGCGGACCTGGTCCGTCCTGAACTCCTCCTGGCGGCGCTGGGCGAGGTGCGTGTTGAACACCCGGACGGACCGGCCGCCCACCTCGGTGGTGACGGCGAGGTATCCGCGGTCCTCGGAGCCGCCGTCGGGGTACTCGACGTTGACCGCGTCCGTGATCGGTGCCGCCGACAGGACGGCCTGGCCGAAGCCCCCGGGATTCCACGGCGCTCCCCCGCAGCGGCCCCAGTTCTGCAGGACCGACCCGTGTGCGACGTGGTAGACGAGCCCGTGGAAGGCCTCCAGGTAGTCCCGGATCCTGTCCACGTCACGTGCGCAGGCTTCCTGCATGCCGATGACCTGGGGCGCTTGCGCGGCTATCTCCGCGGCCCGGTCGAGGTTGCTCGCGTCGCAGGGGTTGCACAGGTTCCACGTCATGACCCGGTCGGGTACGACGTCCTTGACCGCTTCGACGGGCATCGACCTGCCCGACAGGGCACCGCCGGGGGCGCTCGGCCCCACCAGTGCCACGCAGGCCAGCGCCACCGCGCAGACGAGCAATCGCGAGCCGCCCCATTTGAGCACCGCCGCCTCCTCGGTGTGGACACACATGGCAACCGCCGTTCCCACGGACGAGGTTATGGCACCGAGGTGCGGGCCCCGGCACCGCCCGGCACACGCCTCATCCGGCGTCGCGGCTTCGGCCCATCGGCAGGTCGGGGAGCCGCCAGTCACCGCCCCGGTCGGTCTGCGAGCGGCGCGCGACGAGATCGGGGACGCGCAGTCGGCAGGCGAGTGCCGTGAGCGCGTGGAAGGCGTCGACGCCCAGCCGGCTGCCGGGCATGCCCAGGCGCAGGAGGTGCGGTTTCACCTCGGCCTGTATCTCGTCCACGAAGGGCCGCAGCACGGTGTCGTAGTTGGCCAGGGCGGTGGGCAGGTCGTGGCCGTGCCGGTTGAGCTCGCCGGCCAGGACGTAGGCGCCGACCAGGGCGCCGGAGGTTCCCATGCCGCTGTAGGGGGAGGCGCAGTGCGCCGCGTCGCCGACCAGCACCACGCGGCCCTTGGACCAGGTGCCGGTACGCACCTGAACGACCTCCTGGGAGTAGAAGCTCTCGGTCCGCTCCATGCCGTCGAGGAACCGCTCCGTCTGCCATCCCGCGTCGCGGAACCTGTCGGTCCAGAACCGCCGCTGCCGCTCGGCCGGTTCCCGGTGGACGGCCGAGGCCTGCGCGGAGCGTTCCCGCAGCACGAAGTAGACCTGGGTCTCGGTCGGGTGGTGACTCCTGCGCATGATCATCCGGCCGCCGGGTGCGAGGTAGGTGTCCCGGATGTTGCTGTCCGACGCGATGCGCGGGACGAACCAGTAGGCCATGTGGATCCCCACCCGCCAGTAGGGGTCGGGGGCGTCCTGCGGCAGGAGGGCCCGGCGGATGCGCGAGCCCTGCCCGTCCGCGCCGACGAGGAGGTCGAACGCGTCGGACGAGCCGTCGGAGAAGTGGGCGACGACCCGCCGCTCGTCCTGCTCGAAGCCTTCCACGCTCGTCCCGAACACGTGGTCCACCTTCTCCCGTGCCGCCTCGTGGAGGATGCGCACCAGGTCGCCGCGCATGATCTCGTACTCGGACGTCAGGGTCTGACGGCCCCGGCCGGAGGTGTTGGCCATGATCGTCGCCCGTTTCCTGCCCCGTCCGTCCACGAAGGCGACCCCCGCCTCGTCCACGAGCCGGCTCCGGACGGCGTCCAGGAGCCCCATGCGCTCGACCGCTTCGATGCCCTCGCCCCGGAGGTCCACCTGGGCTCCCGTGGCCCGCAGTGCCGGGAAGCGTTCGACGACGGTCACCCGGTGACCGCCCCGGGCGAGCCAGTGGGCCAGCGCCTGACCGGCCACCCCGCCGCCGCAGATCAGGACCTTCAGAACGGCGTCGGTGGACGCCGGTGATCCGTGGGTCATGTCGCACCCTCGTTTTCTATCGCTGATAGGTACGCTTTGCAGAGTCACCTATCACCGATAGATTGTCAATGTGGCGAAAATGAACCGCGAGACCGTCCTCACCGAGGCGCTCGACCTGCTGGACGAGGTCGGCCTGGACGCCGTCAGCACACGACAGCTGGCCAGGCGTCTGGGCGTCGAGCAGCCGTCGCTCTACTACCACTTCCGGAACAAGAGGGAACTGCTCGGCGCCATGAGCGAAGCCGCCATGGCCCCGCACGCGACGGCTCCCCTGCCGACGCCCGCCGACGACTGGCGCGACTGGTTCCGGGAGAACACGCGCAGCTTCCGGCGCACCCTGCTGGCGCGCCGCGACGGCGCACGCCTGCACGCCGGGAGCAGCCCCGGCGGCGCGGACCTCGACCGCATCGCCCACAAGATGGCGTTCCTGACCGCGGCGGGCGTGCCCGCGGAACCGGCAAGGACCGCGATGCTGGCCGCCGGCCGCTTCACGGTCGGCAGCGTCCTGGAGGAGCAGGCGGACACCGGCCACGGCGACGGCACGGACCGCTCGGCCGCCGTGCCGCCCGATCTGCCGCCGGACGTGCCGCCGATGGACCACGAGTCCGCCTTCGAGGCGGGCCTGGCCCTCATCCTGGAGGGACTGGAACAGCAGGTGAGGCGCGCACAGCACCCGGACGGGACCGGCCGGGACCGCTGACCGTCCCGCCCCGGGAGGTCCGACGGCACGCGCGCGCCACAACCATCGGTTGGGCGGCCCTATGCTCGCCCCCATGGACACGGAGGCGGTGCGATCATTCGTCCGCGCGGCCGAGCTGGGACAGCTGCGGCACGCGGCCGACGAGCTCGGCGTGACGCAGCAGGCCGTCTCGAAACGGATCGCGGCCCTGGAGCGCACCCTGGACGTCCGGTTGTTCACCCGCACTCCCCGAGGGGTCGAGCTGACGCTCGACGGGCAGGCCTTCCTGCCGCACGCGCGGAACATCGTCGCGAACGTCGACCGCGCCGTCACCGCGATCCGACGAGGCTCGCGGGCGCTGCGGATCGACGTCCTGGGCCTGCGGTCCGCGCAGGCCGTCGTCCTGCACGACTACTGGCGCTCCCATCCCGGAACCGCACTCGACGTGGTGACGCTCAAGGTCGACGACCCGCGTCTGGCGGTGGCCGCCGTACAGGCGGGCGACGTCGACGCCTCCTTCCGCTCGGTCACCGACCCGGCCGCGCTGCCGCCCGAGGTGCGGATGATCCACGCGTTCCACTCCCCGCTGGAACTCGTCGTCGGCCCGAGGCACCCGCTCGCCTCCGCGCGCACCGTGACACCGGCACGGCTGCGCGGGCACCGGATCTGGGTGCCCGGTATCGCGCCGGGCAGCGAATGGGCGGACTTCTACGCGCAGCTCACCACGGAGTTCGGACTCCGTGTGGACGCCGCGGGCCCGAACTTCGGCAACGAGGTACTCCTCGACGTCCTGGCCGACTCCGAGGACGTGGCCACCCTCGTGGGCTCGCGCGACCGGTACGTCTGGCCGACCGGCCACGATCTGCGCCGCATCCCGATCGCGGGTCCGACACTCGCCTACCCGCTCTCGCTGCTCCTCCCCCGGGAGAATCCGCATCCGGGACTCCGGGCGGTCGTCAACCACTTCGCGAACCTGGCCCCGCTGCCCGAGGACACCTGGCTGCCCTCCTGGGCGACGGGCCGGCCGGAGTAGGCCCGCCGGCCGGAAGCCCGCGGCACCGACGAGATCCGGCTGGGCCCCGTGCTACTGGTCCACGATCGCCTCGACGATGCGCATCAACCGCTCCCCCGCCCGGTCGATGCTTCCGTTCTGCGTGCTGACCTGCGCCCCTTCGAGGACGAAAGTGATCTGGGCGGCGACCTGTTCGGGGTCGGGCATTCCCGCCTCGGCACACAGGGCGACCAGCCTGCGGGTCTGGCGGGCCTTGTGCTCCTCGATCACCTGTCGCGCGGGGTGGGAGCGGTCGGGCAGCTCGGCGAGGGAGTTGATGAACGGGCAGCCCCGGTGCGAGAGCCCCGGCAGCCCGTCGGCGATGAAGCGGGCGAGGCCCAGGATCTGCTCCCGGGGCCGGCCGGGGTGTTCGGCCTCGACGCGGTCGAAGGCCGCCTGGTACTCGGCGGCCAGGATCCGCAGCCATTCGGCGACGAGTGCGTCCTTGGTCTCGAAGTGCCGGTAGATCGCCATCTTGGTGGTCTCGGCCCGCTCGGCGATCGCCTGGACTCCCACGCGCCGGATGCCCTCGCTCTGGAAGAGCTCCTCGGCCGCGTCGAGGATGCGCTCGCGGGGCGGCAGCTTCGCCACTCTGCCCGGCCTGGCGGCGGTCGATGTCATGCCTGCTACGGTACCAGCCCGTCCCGATCGATACCGTTCGGTATCGAGCAGGACTCATGGGTATCGTCCGATGTACCGATCCGATGTACCGATCCGATGTACCGATCCGATGTACCGAGGAGTGACAGTGAGAGTGTCCGAGTACGTGCGCCACGACGCGGTGGGGCTCGCGGAACTGGTGGCCGAGGGCGAGGTGACCCCCGCCGAGGTGGAGGCCGCCGCACGCGAGGCCGTGGGGAGGGTCAATCCGCGGATCAACGCGGTCGTGGAGACCTGGCCGGCCGACGACCGGCCCGCCCCGGGCAGCACGCCGCTGGCCGGCGCGCCCTTCCTGATCAAGGACTTCGGGGTCGCCATGGCGGGCCGGCGCACGGAGTTGGGCAGCCGTCTCGCGGCCGGGCACGTGGCCCGCTCCGACTCCTTCCTGATGCGCCGCTTCCGCCGCGCGGGCCTCGTGACCCTCGGGCGTACCGCGACGCCGGAGCTGGCCTACAGCATCACCACGGAGCCGGTGCTGTACGGCCCGACCCGCAATCCCTGGGACCCCCGGCGCGGCGCCGGAGGATCCAGCGGCGGCGCGGCCGCGGCCGTCGCGGCCGGAGCGGTCCCCCTCGCCCACGCGACCGACGCCGCCGGCTCGCTGCGCATCCCCGCCGCGTACAACGGCCTCTTCGGGCTGAAACCCACCCGCGGCCGGGTCTCCATGGGCCCCGCCCTCGACGAGGGATTCAACGGCCTGGCCGTCCAGGGCAGCGTCAGCCGCACCGTACGGGACAGCGCCGCCCTGCTCGACCTGATAAGCGGCCCGGAGCCGGGCGACCCCTACTTCGCCGAGCAGCCGTCCCGCCCCTACGCGGAGGAAGTCACGCGCCCGCCGGGCTCGCTGCGGATCGGGGTCCTCGCCCGGGCCTGGGGCGGGCGAGCCACCGCCGCCCCGGTGGCCGAGGCCCTGGCGCGCACCGTACGTCTGCTCGAATCCCTCGGGCACCGCACGGAGGAGGTCGTGGTCGGCCTCGGCGCCGACTGGGAGGAGTTCGTGCTGGCCAACGCCCGTCTGTCGACCGCCAATCTCGCGGCCTCGGTCGACGACCTGTCGGCGGCCCTCGGCCGACCCGTCGACTCCTCGTGTCTCGAACCGGCCACGCTGGCCGCTCACCACTACGGGCAACGGGTCAGCGGCCCCCAGTTCGTCACCGCCCTCGCGATCCGCAATCGCGTCGCCCGCGGCCTGGCGCGGTACTTCGGCACCTACGACCTGCTGCTCACCCCCACCCTGCCGGAGCTGCCCCCGCCGCTGGGCGCCTACGGCGAGGGCGCGGAGGCGCTCGATGGCCTCGGCTGGATCGAACGGCTCAACGACCACTCCCCGTTCACCATGGCGTTCAACGTGGCGGGCACACCGGCCATGTCCGTGCCGGTGACGGCCGACACCGGCACGGGACTCCCGATCGGCATGCAGTTCGCCGCCGGTTACGGACTCGAAGGGCTCCTCTTCCGCCTCGCCGGCCAGCTCGAACAGGCACAGCCGTGGTCGGGCCGCATCCCTGCCGTGTGGGCGGGAGACCCGCCCGTTCCGCGAGGCCGGACGGGCTCCGCCGCGTCCCGGTAGTTGCCCGGGAAGCGCGGTGCGCCGTGCTCGACGCGGTAGGGGCAGAGACCTGCCGCACGTCCGGACTCCCCGGTGTCCGGGGCGAAGGCGGCGTCGTGGGCCTCCAGGGCGAAGGCGACGGCGGACCCGGGCGCGGGCGCGGCGCGGCGTCGCCCTCCGAGGGCAGCTCGCTGCGCCGGACGACGGCGGCGAACTGGGACTCGGGCAGTGGCCGTTGCTCCCACGGAAGTCCTCGTCCAGTTCGGAGGAGCGCCGGGGGCCGCTCTTGCAGTCGGCCGGGGTCCCGGGCCGCCGGACGCGTGCCGGCTCCCGGATGTCTCGGGGCTCGCCGACGGCCCGCGGCGCCGTCGGTGTCGCCGGCTCCACGGCAGCCCGTCACGAGGACGGCCAGGGCGAGCGCGCCGCCGCCCGCCGTGACCGCACCGGTGTCCCACTCCCCCGGGCCATGCGTCCCCCGCGTCACGCGCTCCGGCAGCGAATGGGTCGTGCCGTCCCCTCGTGCCTGCCGTCCACCGCGCCGCCGACGGGGGCGGGGAGCCGTGAAGAAGCCGATGCAGGAGGGGAGAGCCGGGGCGTTACGACGGCGGCAGGAAGACCAACCGGTCCGCGACGGCGTCCAGATGCCGCGGTGGCAGGTCCATGGTGACGGACAGGTCCTCCACGGAGGCGAAGCCACCGACCGCCGCCCGCATGCGCACGGCCGCCGCGGCCCGTTCGTCGGACAGGGTCAGGTGGCGGGCCAGGTCGCCGGCGGGCACGTTGTTGACGTCGACGAGACCGCCGTCGGGAAACGCCCGGTCGGCCAGGTCGACGCGGCCGATGCGCAGTTCGAGCGCCTGACGGGGGTCGGTGGCGGCGATGCCCCGCGCGGTCTCCCGCGCCGCCCGCTCGTCGCGGTGCGCGGCGAGCAGGACACGCTGCCGGCTCTGCAGCGGGTACAGCAGCCCCCCGTCGGGGCGCTGCCACACCCGGGACCGGATCGCGAAGGCGTGCCCGGTCCCGACGAGGATGCTGAAGAACATGGCGGCGCCGAACACGACCTCGTACGTGGCGGACACGTCCGGGTCGAAGGTGACGAAGAGCGCGGCCGCCACGCCGTAGGGCACGGTGGCCAGTGCCTGCGCCGGGCTCTTGGTGCGCGCCGTCGCGTGGATCATCAGGGGCAGCGTCCCGAGTCCGAGCGTCAGGACGGGGATCAGCGCCCACAGCGAGGTGAGCAGCGTCCGGGTGAGATGCTCTCGTTTCCTGAAGGGATGGAAGTCGGCCATGCTGCTCCCCCGTATCCGTCGGCCCGCGCTGTCCCTGCCAAGGCAGGGACTCCCGGAGGGGGCGGCGCGGTTGCGGAATATCCGGGTGCTCGCACCCGCCCGGGGCGTTATCTTCGAGGCATGAACGTCATCGGCAGGATCATCTTCGCGACCGCGCGAGCGACCAGCTCGCCGGTTGCCGCCGCCTGACCTTCTCCCTTCCCACCGGCGACCGGAAACGGTTCGTCGGTGGTTCACGTGGCGCTCCGCCACCCTCGCCCTGGTGCGACGACCGCACGGTTCCGTTCTCCGGTGCCTCTCCCGCCTCGAAGCGAAGGAGTCACCCCATGGACACCGAGCGCGTCCTGAGCACGTTCGTCGAGTACTACGAGGACCAGGGCCATCGCCGGATCACCGGCTCGACGCTGCTGCCCGGGCCGGGCGATCCGGTCCTGTTCACCAGCGCCGGCATGCATCCGCTCACCCCGTACCTGGAGGGCCGCCCCCACCCGCTGGGCCGGCGGCTGGTCAACGTACAGCGCTGTCTGCGCACCACGGACCTGGACGAGGTCGGGGACAGCACCCATCTGACGGTGTTCCAGATGCTCGGCACCTGGTCGCTGGGCGACTACGAGGGCCCGCGGAGTCTCGACTGGGGCCACCGGCTGCTCACCGAGGGGCTGGGCGTCGACCCGGGCCTGCTGCACGCCACCGTGTACGGGGGCGGTGAGCAGGTCGGACCGGACACCGAGTCGCTGCGGCTGTGGCAGGAGCGCGGCGTTCCCGTGGAGCAGACGGTGGACGACAACTGGTGGTCCAACGGGCCGGTGGGCCCGTGCGGACCCGACTCGGAGATCTTCCTGTGGAGCGGTGACTCCCCGCCCCGGTCCACGCCCACCGGCGACGACCGCTGGGTGGAGGTGTGGAACCACGTGATGATGCGCCACCGCCGACTGGAGGACGGCCGCCTCGTGCCGCTCGGGCAGCGCAACGTCGACACCGGCCTGGGCCTGGAGCGCCTCGCCACGCTCCTGCAGGGCAAGTCGTCGGTGTTCGAGTGCGACGTCTTCGAGCCCTGGCGACGGCTGCTGCCCGCCCTGTGGCCGCTGGACGAACCGTCGTTCCGGGTGGTCTGCGACCACCTCCGGTCGGCCGTCGTGGTCGTCGGCGACGGTGTCCGCCCGTCCAACACCGGCCGGGGCTACGTGCTGCGGCGCCTGGTGCGGCGGCTGCTCACCGTGCTGTGGCGGGACGATCCCTCGCGCGGGCTCGGTGACCTGCCGGACGAGTTGGTCACGCACACCCTGGACCACTTCCGCCAGGACGGCGACCCCCACCTCCAAGGCCTCGTGCGGCGCCTGCTGGTGGAGGAGGAGCGCCGGTTCCGGCGGCTCCTGGAACGCGGCAGGAACGTGCTCGCCCGGCCCCGCTTCCGGGGCCCGCTGGGAGAGGAGGACTTCCACTACCTCCACGACACCCACGGTCTGCCGCGCGAGCTGGTGACGAGCCTGCGCGAGGGCGAGTACCCGGAAACGGGAGGAGTGGGGACCGTGCGGTCGTGACGCGCCGTCACCCGGTGCGGCGCGTGGGACGCCGGCGGCGCTGGACGGCTCCGTAGGTCTCTTCGAGGGCGGTGGTCGCCGCGTCGTAGGAGCGCTGGGCGACGCCGACGAAGAGGCAGTCGATGACGGCCAGTTGGGCGATGCGGCTGACCGTCGCGCCGGAGCGGAACGGCGTTTCCCGCGCGCAGGTCGTCAGCACCAGGTCCGCACCGGTGGCGAGCGTGGAGCCCGGGTCGTTGGTCAGGGCGATGGTGGTGGCTCCGCGTTCGGCCGCGGCCTGGAGGGGCTCGGTGGTGTCCTCGGTCTCCCCGGAGTGGGAGACGGCCAGGGCCACGTCGCCGGGCCCCAGCAGGGCCGTCGCGGTGAGCGCCGCGTGCCGGTCGCTCCAGATGAAGGCCATCCGGCCTATGCGGTGCAGCTTCTGGTGCAGGTCCTGGCCGACGAACGCGCTGGCCCCCACGCCGAAGATGTCGACCCTGCGGGCCTTGGCCACCGCGTCCACCGCCCGGCCCAGCGCGTCGACGTCGAGTGCGGCGCCCGAGTCCTCCAGGGCCCGCACCTCGTTGTAGATGATCTTGCTGACTATCCGGTCCAGCGAGTCCGTCGGACTGATGTCGGTGCCGCCCTGCGCCGCCCGCTCACCGCCCAGGGCGTGCTCCCGCGCGGCGGCGGCCGCCAGGGCAAGGCGCAACTGGGGGTAGTTGCCCGTGCCGATGGTGCGGCAGAACCGCATCACGGTGGCCGCCGAGGTGCTCGCCCGCTCCGCCAGCGCGTGGATGGACAGTTCCGCGACCTGTCCCGGGTCGGCGAGGACCGCGTCGGCCACCCGCCGTTCCGAGGGGGCCAGGGAGGACCGGGCGGCGCGGACGCGCGTGAGGATGCCGGCGAGCGGCGCGTCCTGGGCGGACGGCTGCGGCACGCGGGACGAGGACTGGCGGACCATGGCCCCTCCTGGATGTGGTGAGCACAGGGTAATGGGGTGACCCGGGCGGGTCAAAAAGTTACGCACTGAACAACATGACGTTACTTATTGACATCCGGAGGGCGGCGTTCCCATACTCGGACGGCGATCCGCACCGGTCACCGACGACCTGGTGGCTCTCGACGTGCCGGGTCACTCGGGCAAAGGGCAAGCCGTATGACTTCAGTAGTGGCGGTAGATCTCGGGAAGACCGGTTGCCGCGCCATGCTGTGGAACAGCGCCGACTCGTCACGGGCCGTCAGCTCCGTGGCCGGTGCCCCCGGTCTGGCGGCGCCCGACGGGGTGACCGCGGCGCGTGCCGCCGTGCGCGCCGCCGTCGAGCCGCTCCTTCGGGAACCGGGCCGTGCCCGGCCGGAGTCAGTCCTCGTGGGCGCCGCCGGAGCGGCTTCGGCCCCCGCGGCCGCCCGGTCCCTGGTGGGTGCCCTGCTGGAGGACCTGCCCGTCCAGGAGGCGGCTGTCACCAGCGACGCCGTCACCGCCCACGCCGGCGCGCTCGGCGGCCGGGCGGGGGTGGTGCTGGCGATCGGCACCGGTGCGGTCGCGGTCGGTATCGGCGCCGACGGGACGTACGCACGCGTCGACGGGTGGGGCCCGCTGCTCGGTGACGACGGCAGCGGCGCCCGGATCGGCACGGCCGGACTGCGAGCGGCCCTGCGCGCCCACGACGGGCGGGGCCCGGACACCATGCTGCTGCCCGCCGCCGTCGGTCTCTTCGGCGACCTCGAACGGCTGCCGGCGACCGTCGCACGGGACGGCAATCCGGCCCGTACGGCCGCCACGTTCGCCCCCGAGGTGGCCCGCGCCGCCGAGGCGGGGGACACCGTGGCCGCGGCGATCGTCCGGGACGCCGCCGCCGACCTGGCCGAGACCGCGCTCGCGGCGGCCCGCCGGATCGCCGCGGGCGGCGATCCGCTGCCGACGGCCGTCACCGGCGGTCTGACCGGCCTCGGCCCGGCCCTGATGGCGCCGCTGTCCGCCGCCCTCACCGGTTCCGGACTCCCCGTGCGGCTCACGTCCTCACTCGGCGACCCCCTGGACGGGGCCCGGCTGCTGGCGCTGGACCGCACGACCCCTCACACCTCCCTCGTCGTCCGCGTCCGCCGGACGACCGCCAACCCCCTCCCCACGCCGGCGACCCCACCGGCCAGTGTCTAGGAGCAAGCGTGCGCCAGCTCGACCTCGTGGTGATCGTGGTCTATCTGATCGGGATCGCCTGGATCGGCCTGCGGAAGGCAGGCCGGCAGAAGTCGGCGAAGGACTACTTCGTCGGTGAAGGCCACATGCCGTGGTGGACGGTCTCCTTCTCCGTCGTCGCCACGGAGACCAGTGTGCTGACGGTGATCAGCGTCCCCGGCGGCGCCTACAGCGGCCAGGGTTTCGGCAACGTCGAACTGGCCCTGGGCTACGTCGTCGGACGCGTCGTCGTGGCCACGGTGCTGATCCCGCTCTACAAGCGCGGCGGCTTCGTCAGCGCCTACCAGTACCTGGGCGACCGGTTCGGGCTGAAGCTGCAGGGGCTCGCCTCGGTGACCTTCGTGTTCACCCGGCTCCTGGCCGAGGGCGTGCGGCTGTTCGCCTCCGCCATCCCGATCAAGCTGCTGCTCGACGAGTTCGGTGTGCACGCGAGCTACCGCGTGATCATCATCGTGATCACGCTCATCACCGTGGTCTACACGTACCTGGGCGGCATCAAGGCGGTCATCTGGACCGACGCCATCCAGATGGTCCTCTACCTCGGCGGCGCGGTCCTCGCCGTGGCCGTGCTCTCCGCCCACGTCGGCGGTGACGGCTACGCACGTGCCCTGGACGCCGGAAAGTTCCAGCTCTTCGACACCGACTTCAACCTCGCCCACATCCTCACCAGTCCGTTCGCCCTGCCCACGGCGATCATCGGCGGCGCCATCTTCGCCATGGCCTCGCACGGCTCCGACCAGCTGATCGTCCAGCGGGTGCTGGCGACGCGGACGCTGCGCGAGGGCCAGAAGGCCATGATCGCCTCGGGTGTCTTCGTCACCGTCCAGTTCGCCGCGTTCTCCCTCGTCGGCGCGCTGCTGTGGTCGTACAACGAGGGCAGGTCCTTCGCGGAGCTGGGGCTGTCCAGCTCGGACAACCTCTACCCCGAGTTCATCCTGCACGGGCTGCCGGTGGTCGTCTCGGGCCTGCTCGTGGCCGGCATCCTGGGCGCCGCGATGGGGTCGCTGTCCTCGGCGCTGAACTCCATGTCGAACTCGACGGTCGCCGACATCATCCACAGCTTCTTCCGCAGTACACCGTCCGAGGAGGCGCTGCTCAGGCTCGCCCGCTGGATGACGCTGGTGTGGGCGACGCTCATGGCCGTCTTCGCCTGCGCGTTCAGCGCGAGCACGGGCAACGTGTACCTGACCGGTCTGACCATCGCCGGCTACACCTACGGCGCGCTGCTCGGCGCCTTCCTGCTGGGGCGGCTCGTCAAACGTGCCAACGAGGTCGACTCCATCGTGGCCTTCCTGGTCACCATCGGGGTGATGACGTACATCGTGCGCGGGGTGAAGATCGACGTCACCACCGGCGGGACCACGGTGTCCCAGGCGATCGCGGCCCAGTGGCTGGTGCCGATCGGCGTACTGATCACCCTGCTCGTCGGCGGTGTGCTGAGCCTGTTCCACCGGGCGCCGGAGTCCGCCGGGGGCACGGCGGTCGACGAGGAGCCGGGCGCCGGGCCCGACCGGCTGACCTCGACGGCCGGCCGGAAGTGATCCCGTCCTGACCCGCCCAACCCCTCGCAGGAGTACATCGTGCGTGTGATCGGCCTGATGTCAGGCACCTCCTACGACGCCATCGAGGCGGCCGCCGCGGATCTCGAACTGCGTGGCGAGGCCCTGGTGATGCGCCCGCTCGGCCATCTCTCCGCCCCCTACCCGGACGGGCTGCGCGACCTGATCGCGGGCAGCCTGCCCCCGGCGGCGGCGTCGGTCCGGACCGTCGCCCGGCTCGACACCGGCATCGGGCAGGCCTTCGCCGACGTGGCCGTGCGGGCGGTGCGCGAGCTGTGCGGGGGCGCCGCCGATCTGGTGGTCTCGCACGGGCAGACCGTGTACCACTGGGTGGAGGACGGCGCCGTGCGCGGCACCCTCCAGCTCGGCCAGCCCGCCTGGATCGCCGAGGCGACCGGTCTGCCCGTCGTCTCCGACCTGCGCGGCAGGGACGTCGCGGCCGGCGGTCAGGGGGCGCCGCTGGTGGCCATGACCGATGTCCTGGCCCTGGCCGCGCTGCCCGGCGTCCCCGCCGCCCTCAACCTGGGCGGGATCGCCAACGTCACCGTCGTCGCCCCCGGCGCCGAACCGCTGGCCTTCGACACGGGCCCTGCCAACGCCCTGATGGACGCCGCCGTACGGCACTTCACCGGCGGTGCGGCCGCGTACGACGAGGACGGGCGGCGGGCCGGGGCGGGCCGGGTGGCCCCGGGGCTGCTGCGGGTGCTGCTGGACGACCCGTACTACGGCAGGCCGGCTCCGAAGAGCACCGGCAAGGAGCAGTTCCACCTGCCGTACCTGCTGCGGGCGCTCGCGTCGGCGCCGGTCGCCGAACCCGACGACGTCCTGGCGACCCTGGCCCGGCTCACCGCCGTCACAGTCGCCGACGCCTGCCGCGCGCACGGTGTCACGCGGCTCGTCGTGTCCGGCGGTGGCGCGCACAACCCGGTGCTGATGGGCATGCTCGCCGAGGAGCTGCCCGGGGTGGCCCTCGGTTCCAGCGACGCGCTCGGGCTGCCTTCCGACGCCAAGGAGGCACTTGCCTTCGCCCTCCTGGGCTTCCTGACCGTCAACGGCCTGCCCGGCGCGATCCCCTCGGGGACGGGCGCCCGCCGGGCGTCACTGCTCGGCAGCATCACACCCGGGCGGGAGCCGCTGCGGCTGCCCGAACCGGCCGGCGAGCCGCCCCGGGCGCTGCGCATCGTCGGCGGGTCCTGAGCACCGCTGCGGACCGGGGACGCCTCAGCCGAGGTCGCCGGTGCGGGCCCGCCGCCACAGGTCGACGTCGCCGTCGACGACCGCGTGCTTGTCGATCTCGGCCAGTTCGTCGTCGCTGAAGGACGGGTTGGCCAGAGCAGCCACGTTCTCCTCCAGCTGCTCGGGGCGGGAGGCGCCGATCACCAGCGAGGTGACACGCGGGTCGCGCAGCGCCCAGGCGAGCGCCATCTGCGCCAGGCTCTGGCCCCGGCGGGCGGCGATGTCGTTCAGGGCGCGCAGCCGCCGGACGGTGTCCTCGGTGAGCCAGCCGGTCGCGAAGGACTTGCCCTGGGTGGCGCGGGACCCCTCGGGCACGCCGTCGAGGTAGCGGCCGGTGAGCAGCCCCTGGGCCAGCGCGGTGAACCCGATGACGCCGAAGCCCTCGTCGGCGGCCGCGTCGAGCAGGCCCTCGGTCTCGATCCACCGGTTGAGCATGTTGTACGACGGCTGGTGGATGAGCAGGGGGGTGCCCAGGTCGCGGAGGATCGCCGCGGCCTGCCGGGAGCGTTCGGCGTCGTAGGAGGAGATGCCGACGTACAGCGCCTTGCCCTGCCGCACCGCCGTGTCCAGCGCCGTCATGGTCTCCTCCAGCGGGGTGGAGGCGTCCAGGCGGTGGGAGTAGAAGATGTCGACGTAGTCGAGACCCGTCCGCTTCAGGGACTGGTCGAGGGAGGCGAGCACGTACTTGCGGGAGCCGCCGCCCTGGCCGTAGGGGCCGGGCCACATGTCCCACCCGGCCTTGGTGGACACCACCAGCTCGTCGCGGTACGGCGCCAGGTCCTGCCGCAGGATCCGGCCGAAGTTGATCTCGGCGGACCCGTAGGGCGGACCGTAGTTGTTGGCGAGGTCGTGGTGGGTGATGCCGAGGTCGAAGGCGCGCAGGGCGATCCGCCGCTGGGTCTCGAACGGCTTGTCGTCGCCGAAGTTGTGCCAGTAGCCGAGGGAGAGAGCGGGCAGATCGAGCCCGGAGCGTCCGGTGCGGCGGTACTGCATGGTGCCGTCGTAGCGGCTTGGGTCCGCGACGTGGTTCATGGGGGTTCTCCGGTGGGGAAGCGGTCGGACGGCCCGTGCCACGTGACCGTCCGGCCGCGGCGGCATCGCGGGCGCCGCCAGTTTCTCACCGTCGTCGGCGACGTGATCCACCCGGTCCGGTCAGGTGGAGATGGTGGTGACCGCGTCGACGCCGTAGGTGCGCGCGTAACCGTTCTCCGTGCCCACCAGGAGGTCGACGACCTCGAAGTACCGGTCCCAGAAGGGTGTCTCGCGCAGGGCGTCGACGAGGAGCTGGTAGGCGTGGTGGTCGTCGGCCTCCCAGACCCACACGTCGGTGACGCGGGCGGAGTAGAACTCCGTGTCGTAGAAGCGTGACCGGACGCCGGTGGTCCTGGCCTCGACGACGGGGACGACCTCCGTGGTGAAGGCGTGCACCCGCTCCTCGACGGTCATGGCGAGCCACTCGGGTGAGGTCTTGACGAGCATGAACGCGGTGACCGGGGTGTGGGCCGTCTCTTCGGGCATGGTTGCTCCCTGTTTCGGGGTGAGAGTGAGTGTGCGAGGTGGGTGAGGGTGGAGATTCAGGACAGGACCACGGGCCCGAGGGTCCGGGCGACCCAGTCCTCGAAGGTGGTCGGGGTGGCCGTGGACGGGGTGCGGGTGACACCCGCGTCGAGGCCGTCGTCCTTGGCCCGCTTCATGTCGACGACGCCGTCCACGAAGTCCTTGTCGAGGCCGTAGCCGACCAGGGTGGTGCGCAGGTCGTCGAACGTCTGGCGTTCGTAGCGGACGGGGCGGCCGAGCTGTTCGGTCATGATGCGGGCCAGGTCGTTGGGTGACAGGTCCCGCGGTCCGAGCACCGGGACGCTGCCGGTGCCGGTCCACGACCGGTCGAGCAGGAGACCGGCGGCCACGGCGGCGATGTCGGCGACGGCCACGAGCGGGGCCTTGCGCTCGGCGTCGACGACGTCGGTGAAGCAGCCGCGCTCCCGGATCGAGCCGGCCTCCTCCAGGAGGTTCTCGAAGAACGACGGGTTGGCCAGGGCCCGGTAGGCGACGCCGGTCTCCTCGATGAGGTCGTCCACGGCGAGTGAGGCGGTGACGAGCCCCGCCCGGGCCGCGACCGGGGTGCCGCGGCCGAGTGCGGAGACGCCGACGACATGGCCGACGCGGTGCGCGGCGAGCGCGTGCGCGGCGGGCCGGGTGAAGCCCCGGTAGGCGTCGTCCGGGGCGCGGGAGGAGTCCGGCGGGACGAGCCAGAAGACGGCGTCGGCGCCGTCGAAGGCCCGGTCGACGACGGCGGGGTCGCCGTGCGAGCCGGTGATCACCTCGACGCGCTCGCGCACCGGGGCGGCCAGGCGGGCGGGGTCGCGCACGATCACGCGCAGTTCCTCGCCCCGGGCGGGGGCGGACTCCAGGAGCAGGGGCAGCAGTCGGCGCCCGATGTTCCCGGTGGGGGCAGTGATGACGATCATGAAAACCTCGTGGGTCGTTCCGTTTCGGGTACGCCCACATCCTGCGTAGCCACGAGGTGTTGCCACAATGGGAACTTCAGCAAGGGATTGTTGCCCGGAACGGAATAACACTGGTGAACAGCACAGACCGGATCGCGCCGGCCATCGACGCCAACCTCGCCGTTGCGCTCGACGCCCTGCTGGCCGAGCAGAGCGTCACCCGCGCCGCCGCCCGTATGCGCACCTCCCCCGCGGCCATGAGCCGCACCCTCGGCCGCCTCCGGCGGATCCTCCAGGACCCCCTGCTGGTCCGGGCAGGGCAGACCATGGTGCCGACCCCGAGGGCGCTGGCCCTGCGCGACGAGGCCGCCACCGTCGTACACCGGCTCGGCGCGCTGCTGTCCCCGGCCACCGGCGTCGACCCGGCCGCGCTGCGCGGCACCCTCAGCCTCCAGGCCGCCGACCTGGTCGGCGCGGCCCTCGCCGCCGGTCTGCTGACGCTGGCCGGGCAGGAGGCGCCGGGGATCTCGCTGCGGTTCCGGGCCGAGGAACTGGAGGCCGGACCGGCCCTGCGCGACGGCCGGGTGGACCTGGAGGTCGGGGCGATCGACCACGTGGACCCCGAGACGCGGGTCGAGGAGCTGGTCACCCTGCGGATGACGGCCGCCGTCCGGCCCGGCCACCCGCTCACCGAAGGGCCCTTGACCGCGGCGCGGTTCGCCGCCGCCGAGCACGTCGCGGTCAGCCGCCGCGGCCGGTTCGACGGTCCGGTCGACGCCGCCCTCGCCGAGCACGGCCTCAGCCGACGGGTCGCCGTCGTCCTCCCGGGGCATCTGGCCGCACTGTCCCTCGCCGCCCGCACCGACGTCGTCGCGCTGGTGCCCGCCGCGCCGGACGGCGACTCCTCACCCGGCCCCCTCACCGAACAGGCCTCGGTCCTCGGACTGCGGCTCCTCGACATCCCGCTGCCCCTGCCGCCGGTGACCATCGGCATGGCCTGGCATCCCCGGCACACCTCCGACGGTGCGCACCACTGGCTGCGCACCGCCGTCCGCCGGGTGCTGGGTGCCGAGCCGTCCGGCCGGCCCGGGTAGCCGGGTGGTGGCGGGGTGGCGGGGCGGGGTGCCGGTCCGTCTCCGCCACACCGCACCCGCCACACCTGCCGCCCTCCACCCGCCGCACCCGCCGCCCGCTCCGCTTGCGGGGGCCGGGCGGCGGCGGAGACTGATACGGACGACGGCACTCCGGAAGGCCTGGACGGATGGGCGAGCACGCGGTGCGTCCCGGCGCCGGGACGCGGCACGGCCGACGAGCGGCCGGGCCGACGGGCTCCGCCCCCTCCTCCCTCCGGCCCGGCCGGTCCCGGCACCCGCGTCCGATTGGCGCGGCGGCTCCTGGGCACACGTGCCGCGGGAACCGCGCGGGCCGGGGGCCCGGGGACGGCCCGGGTGTCGGCGGATCCGCTCTGCCGGGCAGGGCGAAGAGGGTCCCGTGCCCCGGGTTCGAGTCGCGCGGCCCCTGGGCGTCAGCCACTCCCCGACGAAAGGCAGTCTCATGACGGACACCCCGCCTGCCACCACCACGGACTCCGGCGCACCGGCGGAGAGCGACGAACACTCGCTCACCGCGGGCCCGGCGGGTCCGGTCCTCCTCCAGGACGCCTACCTCATCGAGCAGATGGCGCAGTTCAACCGGGAGCGCATCCCCGAACGCCAGCCGCACGCCAAGGGCAGCGGCGCCTTCGGCCACTTCGAGGTGACGCACGACGTGAGCGCCTACACCAAGGCGGCCGTCTTCCAGCCGGGCACGCGGACCGAACTGGTCACCCGCTTCTCGACCGTCGCGGGCGAGCGCGGCAGCCCGGACACCTGGCGCGACCCGCGCGGCTTCGCGGTGAAGTTCTACACCAGCCAGGGCAACTACGACATGGTCGGCAACAACACGCCGGTGTTCTTCGTCAAGGACCCGATGAAGTTCCAGCACTTCATCCGGTCGCAGAAGCGCCGGGCGGACAGCAACCTGCGCGACCACGACATGCAGTGGGACTTCTGGACGCTCTCGCCGGAATCCGCGCACCAGGTCACCTGGCTCATGGGAGACCGCGGCATCCCGCGCACCTGGCGCCACATGAACGGCTACACCTCCCACACCTACATGTGGATCAACGCCTCGGGCGAGCGCTTCTGGGTGAAGTACCACTTCAAGACGGACCAGGGCATCGAGTTCTTCACCCAGCACGAGGCCGACCAGATGGCGGCGGCCGACACCGACTACCACATGCGGGACCTCTTCGAGCACATCCGCGACGGCGACTTCCCGAGCTGGACGCTGCACGTGCAGGTCATGCCGTACGAGGAAGCCGCGGGCTACCGGTTCAACCCCTTCGACCTGACGAAGGTGTGGCCGCACGGCGACTACCCCCTGATCCCGGTCGGCCGTATGACGCTGGACCGGAACCCGACGGACAACCACGCCGAGATCGAGCAGGCGGCCTTCCAGCCCAACAACCTGGTCCCGGGCATCGGCCCGAGCCCGGACCGCATGCTGCTGGCCCGGCTCTTCTCGTACGCCGACGCCCACCGCTACCGCATCGGCGCGAACTACCAGCAGCTTCCCGTGAACGCCCCGGTGGTCGACGTCCGCACCTACTCCAAGGACGGTGCGATGGCCTACCGGAAGACGACCGACCCGGTCTACGCGCCGAACTCCAAGGGGGGTCCGGCCGCCGACACCGAGCACTTCGGCACGCCGCCCAGCTGGGAGACGGACGGGGCCATCACGCGCACGGCCTACGTCAGCCACGCCGAGGACGACGACTGGGGTCAGCCGGGCACCCTGGTGCGCGAGGTGATGGACGACGCGGCCCGGGACCGGCTGGTCGACAACGTGGTGGACCACCTCCTCAACGAGGTGACCGAGCCGGTGCTGCAACGGGCCTTCGAGTACTGGTCGAACATCGACAGGACCATCGGCGAGCGCATCGCCAAGGGGGTGCGGGCGAAGGCGGGCGAGAAGGACTTCAAGGCCACCGAACAGCGCAATCCGGCCCGGCAGTCCATGCAGGACAAGGCCTGAGCCTCCCGCGGTTCTCCGCTCCGACGGGGCGTGCGCCGACCGGCGCACGCCCCGTTCCGCGTCACCGGCGAACTCTCCCTCGCTGGTGATTCCGCCGAGGTGGTGGCACCGGCTCGTCGCGACGCGGGCTGCTAGCATCCGGGCGTGCGTTGACCTGTGGTGCGGTGGCCCCGGCCGCCGCGGACGGAGTGACCGCCCTCTCGTCGACCGGACTTCGAGGGCGGCTTGGCATGTCTCCCGTCAAGCAGTCCGGAGGTCCGCACGTGTCCGCACCGCATCCGACGACCTATGAGGCGTTCCTCGCGCACGCCACCGCCGACCCCGATGTCGTCGGTCTGGTCCTCAAGGGTTCCCACGCCCACGACGGCATGGCCACCCGGTACTCCGACCACGACGTGTACGTCGTGGTCACCGACGAGGCCCGGACCGGTCTGGCCGGGCTCGACGGCTACCGCTCCGCCCGGCTGGACCTGGTCGTCGTGACGGTGGCGGAGTTCGGCCGGCTCGGCGGTTGGGAGCGTTACGCGATCGCGCGGGCCCGGGTCCTGCTCGACCGGCTCGGCGGGCGCATCGCGCGGATGGTGGCCGCCAAGGGACGGCTCGGTGCCGCGGAGGCCGAGCAGGTCGCGGCCGCCCGGCTGGACGCCTACGCCAACTCGCACTATCGGTCGCTCAAGAACGCCCGGGACGGGCATCCACTCGCCGCTCGGCTCGACGCGGCGGACAGTCTCGGCTTCCTGCTGGAGTTGCTGTTCGCCCTCGACCGTCGTCCGCGCCCCTACAACAAGTACCTGGAGTGGGAACTGGACCGGTTCCCACTGCCGGGGTGGGACGCGCGCGAGCTCCTGGCCGCGCTCGGACGGATCACCGGGGCCGGTGACGCGGACGTGCAGCGAGAGCTGTTCGGCAGGGTCGAGGCCGTGGCGCGCGAGGCGGGACACGCGGCGACGCTGGACGCCTGGGGCGACGACCTCGGGCTGATGCGTCCCGCGACACCGCGGCGCGTTCCTTGACAGCCATCGATGACAGTCACTGACATCGCGTGTTACCTTCGATGACAGCGGCTGTCATCGAAGGTCCTGGTGTCGGCGCTCGTCGCTCGTACCCGCGCCCATTTCCGGACGGGCAGTCGCCGCATACCGACATACCTGGAGGAATCTCATGCGTGTTTTCGTCACCGGCGCCTCCGGCTGGATCGGCTCAGCCGTCGTTCCCGAGCTCATCGGGGCCGGTCATCAGGTCGTGGGGCTCGCCCGTTCGGACGCCTCGGCCGAGGCGCTCACCGCGGCCGGGGCCGGCGTGGTCCGGGGCACCCTGGACGACCTCGACGTCCTGCGGCGGGCCGCCGCCGACTCGGACGGAGTCGTCCACCTGGCCTTCAAGCACGACATCGCGTTCTCGGGCGACTTCAAGGGCGCCGGCGAGGCCGACCGGCGAGCCGTCGAGGTGATCGGCGAGGCGCTCGCCGGGTCCGACCGGCCGTTCACGATCGCGTCCGGGACGCCCGCGATTCCCGGACACGTGGCGACCGAACACGACGGTCACGAGGCGGACCGGGCCGCGGCCGCCCGGGGCGACGCCCAGCACATCCGCGCCGTCACCGCCGAACTGACCCTCTCCCTGTCGGCCCGCGGTGTCCGCTCCTCCGTGGTGCGGCTGGCGCCGACCAATCACGGCGAGGGGGACAACGGGTTCGTACCGGCGCTCATCGGGATCGCCCGCGACAAGGGCGTCTCCGGGTACATCGCGGACGGCGCCAACCGCTGGTCGGCCGCGCACCGCCTCGACTCCGCGCACCTGTTCCGCCTCGCGCTGGAGAAGGCCCCCGCGGGCTCGACGCTGCACGCCGTCGCGGAGGAGGGCCTGCCGGTGCGGGACCTCGCCGAGGTGGTCGGCCGGCAGCTGGGCCTGCCGGTGGTCTCGGTCCCGGCCGCGGACGCGGACGCCCACTTCGGCTGGCTGGCGGGCTCCCTCGCCGCCAACCGCGCGGCCTCCAGCGTCCTGACCCGCGAGCTGCTGGGGTGGGAGCCCGTCCAGCCCGGGCTCGTCGAGGACCTGGAGCAGGGCCACTACTTCAAGTAGCCCGGTGGCCTCCCGCGGCCCCGGCTGCCGCGAGGGGCTCCGGTCCTGGCCTCAGACCAGCTCGGGCTGCGGTTCCGCGGGGCGCGGCGGTTCCGGCTGCCGCGCCGGCACGGCCTTCGCCTCCCACCGCCGGGTGGTCCGGACGTATCCGAGGATCACGGAGGCCATCGCGAGAAGAAGCAGCGGCCCGGCGGCCCACGGGTACCCGGCCATCTCCACCGGCAGGTACCGGTAGGACACCAGCAGCACGGCGAACACCGTCGTGCCGTACACGACCAGCCGGACGGCCGCACCGTCCCAGCCCCGCGCGGACGCGCGCATCGCGGCCTCGACCGTGAGCGCGAAGACCACGCCGGCGAGGAGGTCGGCGCCGTAGTGGTAGCCGAAGCCCAGGGTCGCGGTGAGGGTGGCGACCAGCCAGAACGCGCCCGCGAAGCGCATGGCTCGGGAGCCCCTGCGGGAGTGGACGAACAGCGTCGTGGCCCACGCCGTGTGCAGGCTGGGCATGCAGTTGCGCGGGGTGATGTCGTCGAACGGGATCGGGTGCGGCGCACCGGCCGGTGGCGGGGTGCCCGGCCACAGGTTGGCCACCGCCCACTGACCGCCGTCGGCGCCGTAGGCGAAGACCGGTCCGACGACCGGGAAGACCATGTAGACGGCGGGCCCGAGCAGGCCGATGACGAGGAAGGTGCGCACGAGGTGGTGGCTCGGGAACCGGCGCTCGGCCGCCACATGGCGCAGCTGGTACAGCCCGACGAGGGCGGCGGCCAGGGGCAGCTGGCCGTAGACGAGGTGGAGTACGTGGCCGCCGACCGGCTCGGTGGCCTCGACGAACCGGCCGACCAGCCACGAGGGGTTGCCCAGTGCCTGGTCGGCGGTGGCCACGTACGGGTCGAGCACCGTCTTGCGGGTCTCCGAGGTGATGAGCAGCCAGGTGTCGCCCGTCTTGTGCCCGGCCACAAGGAGCAGGCCCAGCCCGGCGCCTTTGAGCAGCAGGGCCCGTTCGCTGCCCGTGCGGCGCGTCACGGCGACGACCGCGCAGCCGAGGACCACCCACAGCGCGCCGTTGCCGAAGTTCGGGTCAGCGCCGACCGCCCAGCGCACCAGCAGGAAGACGACGTCGATGCCGATCGCCGCGCCGGCCGCGACGAGGCGCTGGCGCCAGGTGAGCACCACCATCGTCAGGGCGAGACCGGCGTACAGCAGGGGCCCGGAGCGCGGGGAGAAGACCACCTCCCGCGCCTGGTTGGTGATCGGGCCCCGCACGCCGTAGTGGCGCGCGACGATCTCCAGCGCGATGAGGAAACCGAGGGTCACCACACCGGCCGCGGTCCACAGCACGGCCCGCGGCCGGCGCCACGCGGCGAACAGGGTGCCGAGGTCTCTTCGCGCGAGTATTCGTGTCGGTGTGGTCTTCACTTGTTGGCCCGTTTGCTAGGGGTCGGACAAATCGGTAGCTCGTACGGATCGTCACGAGCTCGAACATGCTAACGGCACCGCTTCGCCGACCCCCGGGCCCGCCGTCAGGCCGTGTGCTGGTATGACGGGTAGGTCAGGTAGCCCGCGTCACCGCCCTGGTAGTACGTGGACTCGTCCACCGGCGCCACCGGCAGGCCCGTGCGCAGTCGCTCGACCAGGTCCGGGTTGGCGATGAAGCCGCGGCCGAAGCTGATGAGGTCCGCTCCGAGCCCGAGCCAGTGGTCGGCCTCGTCGCGACCGGTCTGCTTGGGCCCCATCGGCAGCACCGGGTTCATGACGAGCGTGCCCGGCCACACCCGGCGCAGGGCGACCAGCAGGTCCTCCTCGGCGGTGGCCTCGATGTGGACGTAGGCGATCCCGAGGCGCGACAGCTCGGTCAGCAGCTCGGTGTAGAGGTCGAGCACCTCGGTCTCCTCGACACCCCAGAACGTGCCCGCCGGGGAGAGGCGGATACCGGTCCGGTCGGCGCCGACGGCCTCGACGGTCGCGGACACGGCCTCGACGGCGAAGCGGATCCGGTGGGCCACCGGACCGCCGTAGCGGTCGGTGCGCAGGTTCGCGTTCGAGGAGAGGAACTGGGAGATGAGGTAGCCGTTGGCGCCGTGCAGCTCGACGCCGTCGAAGCCGGCATCGACGGCGCGGCGGGCCGCTTCGGCGTAGGACCGGGCCTGTTCCGGCACTTCGGCGGTCTCCAGGGCGCGCGGCGTCGGCACGGGCTGCGGCCCGGTCGGGGTGAACACCTCCCCGACGGCCGGGACGGCCGAGGGACCGACCGGCAGCAGGCCCGTGGTGTCGGGGTGCGAGACGCGGCCGCCGTGCATGATCTGGGCGAAGATCCGGCCGCCGTTGGCGTGCACGGCGGCGGTGACGGGGCGCCACGCGGCGACCTGTTCGTCGGTGTGCAGCCCGGGGGTCCCCGGGTTGGACTGGCCGACCTCGTTCGGCTGCACTCCCTCGGAGACGATCAGTCCGGCGGTGGCGCGCTGGGCGTAGTACATGGCCATCGACGGCGTGGCCAGGCCGCCCTCGGCGGCCCGCACCCGCGACATCGGGGCCATGACCATCCGGTTGGGCAGCGTCAGGCCGCCGAGCCGGTAACTGTCGAAGAGGGACGTCATCTCAGGACTCCTTCGTCGTCCGCGGGCCCGGATCTCGGGCACGACGGCTACGCTAGAACCTGACACTGACGTCAGAGGCAAGTAAGTGTGCCGCGGATCACAGCGGGGAGCAGATCATGCGTATCGGGGAAGTGGCGTCTCGGGCCGGGGTCAGCGTCCGGTCGGTGCGCTACTACGAGGACCAGGGGCTGCTGGCCAGCACGCGCAGCGCCGGGGGTCAGCGCCAGTACACGGAACACGAGGTCGAGCGGGTCATGTTCCTCCAGCGGCTGTACGCGGCGGGCCTGTCCAGCCGGACCATCGCCGAACTGCTGCCCTGCGTGGACGCGCCCAGCGAGGCCCATTCCGACGCGGCGCTGGAGCGCATGGCGCAGGAGCGGGACCGGCTGAGCGAGCACATCACCGACCTCGTCCGCACCAGGGACGCGCTCAACGCCCTGATGACGGCGGCCCGCGAATACCGGGACGCCCAGTTTGCCTAATCATGTTAGGCAAGCTCATAATCTTCCCCGGTTGCCGGGTGAGCGATGCGGAGGACGGGTGTGGCTCGGGTAGGGCTGACGACCGAGGGCCTGATCAGGGCCGGGGCCGAGACGGCCGACGAGATCGGCTTCGAGCGCACCACGCCGACGGAGCTGGCCCGGCGGTTCGGCGTCCGCACGGCGAGCCTGTACTCGCACGTGAGGAACGCCCACGAGCTCAAGACCGGGATCGCGCTGTTCGCGTTGGAGGAGTTGGCCGACCTGGCCTCCGAGGCGGTGGCCGGACGGGCCGGCAAGGACGCGCTGACCGCGTTCGCGAACGTCTACCGCGACTACGCCCATGAACACCCGGGCCGCTTCGCCGCCACGCAGTTCCCCCTCGACGCGGAGGCGGCGGCCTCCAGTGCCGGGGTCCGGCACTCCCAGATGTCACGGGCGATCCTGCGCGGATACCGCCTGGCGGAGCCGCACCAGACCCATGCCGTGCGGCTGTTGGGCAGCGTCTTCAGCGGCTTCGTCGGTCTGGAGGCCTCGGGAGGTTTCAGCCACAGCGCCCCCGAGCCGCAGGAGAGCTGGACGGAGATCCTCGACGCGCTGGACGTCCTGCTGCGGACCTGGCCGACCACGTCCTGACCCGGCCCCGGGCGGTGTCCCCCTTCGTGTCAGGACCGCGCGGCGGAGAGGGAGAGTGCGTACAGGGCCGTCGAGGTGAAGTCGTCGGCCGGTTCCACCGTCTGCCAGGCCCGCACGTCGTCGACGTAGCCGGCGCCGTGACCGTCGTACCGCGACCACGGGCCGCCCTGGGGGGCGAAGGAGCAGGGACGGCTCCCGTCGAAGGCGTCCGGCTCCTTCAGCAGGTCCGCGTCGTTGGGCCCGTTGACGACGGCGCCGCGCAGGATGTCACCGCGGCCGGTGCGGCTCATCGCCAGGTTGGCGACCTGGTGCTGGAGGCAGTGCGGGTAGAGGTCGCCCGCGCCGACGACGAAGCTGGTGCCCCAGGCGTTGGCCCCGAAGACCCAGGCCCGCTGCTGCGCGGCGAAGTCGTCGTACCGGTGGTCGCCGGTGACGCGCGCGTACAGCTCGGCGGTCGCGAGCAGCCCGAAGGTGTTCGGCACCGCGTCGAAGTCGGTGGGTATGACGCCCGACCGGAAGGGGTCCTCGGCCGCGCGCTTTCTCCCCGTCTCCACCTGCCGCCTCAGGTCCGCCTCCAGAGCGCTCGCGAGGTCGGCGTCGGGATCCGCCGAGGTGAGCACGTCGGCGTGGGCGAGGGCGCTGACGTCGGCGGGGCCCAGGGTGCCGCCGTGCTCCTCGCGCAGGACCGCACGGGCCCAGCCGGCCGCCTCGCCGCGCCACCGCGGGGCGCGCGCGTCGCCCAGGGCGTCGCCGCCGCGGAAGAGTTCGACGGCCGCCCACTCCATGTCGTCGCGCCAGGAGTGCTCCTGGTAGTAGTCGGCGGGCACGGTGGTGACCAGGTGCCCCACGTCCGGCCGGGTGTCCGCCTGCGCGTAGACGGCGGCCGCCTTGTCCAGCCACTCGCGGGCCCGGGCCGGATCGTCCTCGGCCCCGGTCTGCGCGGCGAGGGCGAAGGCCGCGGCCACCCGGCCCGCGAGATTGGGGCTGAGGGGCTCCCCGGGTTCGTTGGCGCGGAAGACGGGCCGGTACTTGAGGAGGTAGTCCGGGTCCCCCGGCCGCACGGTGAGCCGGTCGTCCTGCTCGGGCAGCCGCCACACGTCGTGGTCGCCGTGGACCTCCCGGCCGCCCGACCCGAGCCCCACCTGTGCGTAGAGCGTGCCCGTCTCCCCGTCCCACATCCTGTCCAGCCAGGCCAGACCGTGCCGTGCCTCCTCCCGCAGTCCGGGCACCGGCGGTGTGTCGCGGACGGCGCTCAGCATCTGCGCGACCACGTAGGACGTCGTGTGCGTGAACTTCAGGAAGTCGCCCGCGTCGAACCACCCGCCCGACACGTCCACGGGACCGCCCACCTCGGCCGGCGGACCGCTGCCCGCCGGCTCGTAGACGCGCGCCCGCTCGTCGGTCAGGTGCGAGGGCTCCCGCCCGGTCGCGTCCGCCAGTACGTCCTCGCCGTCCCGCTGGGTGCCGAAGAAGCGCACGCCGTCCGCCCGCAGCGGGCCCAGCAACCGCCCCGCCGGCGCCACCCGGAAGCGGACCTCGGGGTCGCCGCCCGCACCGACCAGGCGCAGCCGGTAGGTGCCGGTGCGGCGCAGCGAGGAGAGGTCGATGCTGCGCACGGCGGTGTACGTGTCGTTCCAGCCACCGAGGGAGGGCCCGAGGGTGCCCTGCCCGGCTGTGTCGCCGTGCTCGTCCAGGACCTCGAACCCGGCGTCCGCCAAGGTGTCCCGGTCGCCCATGACATAGGCGAACTTCTTCTCGCCGGCCGCGTAACCGACCTGGTTGACGCGGATGGCCGCCGGCGCCTCGCCGCCGTCCCCTGAGCACGCGGTGAGACAGCAGGCCGCCAGAACGGAAGCGGTCACGGCCGACACGGAGCGGGCCGACGGCGAGAAGAAGTGGTTCATGGCGGACAGTCTGGTCGATGGCACCACCGCCGCGCGGGCCGAGGTACCGACCGGGTGCAGGGCGGGGAAGTGGACGTTTGTGCGGGATAGGCTCTGATCCGCCAGCCCACCCGGACCGCCACAGGAGGAGTCGGCCATGGGCCAGATGGACCCGCAGGAGGCACCGGCCGCCCAGGACACGGCCGAGCGTCTCCGGGCGATCGGCGACGAGTTGTCGGACCGCTTCTACGAACGGGCCGACGTCGTACGGACGCTGCTGGTGACGCTGCTGGCCGGTCGGCACTCGCTGATACTCGGTCCGCCGGGAACCGCGAAGTCCGAGCTGGCCAGGGAACTGACGGGCCGGATCGTGGGGGCGTCCTACTGGGAGATCCTGCTGTCCAAGTTCACGGCGCCGACGAGGATGTTCGGGCCCGTCGACGTCGCCGCGCTGGCGCGCGGGGAGTACCGCCAGGTCTACGAGGGGCGCGCCACCACCGCACACGTCGCGTTCATCGACGAGATCTTCAAGTGCTCCACGGCGGCGCTGAACGAGACGCTGGGCTACCTCAACGAGCGGATCTACCACCCCGAGAGCGGTGGCGAGCCCGTCCGCTGCCCGCTCATCGGCGCCATCACGGCGAGCAACGAGCTGCCCGAAGGCGAGGACTCGGCCGCGATCTACGACCGGCTTCTGGTGCGGATCGAGGTCGCGTACCTGGAGGATCCCTCGAACTTCGCCGCTCTGGTCCGCTCCGCCGTCAGCCGCCCGGCCACGCCGAGACGGACCACCGTGGACCTGGCCGCGTTGCGGTACGCCGTGGCCGAGGCCGTCCCCGCCGTGGAGGTGCCCGACGGGATCGTGGACGCCGTGTGCACGCTGCGGGCCGCCCTGCGCCGCAAGGAGCTGATCGCCTCCGACCGCCGCTGGCGACAGGCGGTGGGCCTGCTCCAGGCGTCCGCGTACTTCGACGGGCGTTCCTCGGTCGCTCAGAGCGATCTGTCGGTGCTGACCCACGTGCTGTGGAACTCCCCCGCCGAACGCCCGACGGTCGAGCGCGAAGTACTGCACCTGGTCAATCCCGACGCCAAGGAGGCGCTCGACCTGGCCGACACCATCGAGGAGCTGGAGGCCCAGCTCGACGCGATGGCCGGGCAGTCCCGCGAGGCCCTGAGCGAGTGGGTCATCAAGAAGGCACACAACCAACTGGCCATGGCGGGCAAGCGGCTGGAGACGCTGCGCGCGGAGGCGGTGGGCGCGGGCCGCTCCACCACCGCCATCGACCGGGTCACCGGCCGCCAGCGCGCCGTCCGCGCCCGGGTGCTCACCGAGGCCCTCGGCGTGGACGCGAGCACGGTCCAGGCCCAGCTCTGAGCACCGCGGCGGACGGCATGGACGAGGGCACCTACGCGCACGGGGGCGGGACGGCGAGCCGGCTCGACGTGCTGGCGGACCGCGCCGGGACGTGGCTGGCCCGGTCGGGTGCCGCCCGCGCACGGCACACCGGGGCCGTGGCCGCGGACCGTTTCGACCGCATGGCCTGGCGCGACACCTACGAGCAGTCGCCCGCGCTGCGCGAGCTGGCCGGCGAGCTGGGCGAGCACCACGCGCACACGGCGGACCTCCTCACCGATGTCTTCCTGGCCGCCTACAAGACCGCCCCGCGCCTGCGCGAGCCCGCCGAGCTGGAGCCCTCCCGGCTGGTCAACCACCGTCTCCTCGCGGCGCTGCTGGAGTCACCGGACTTCGCCGAGCTGCACCAGGAGACGGCCGGCGACCCGTACGCCGCGGCCATGGCCGTGCTCGCCCAGGGCACCGCGCTGCGCCGGATGCTGGAGGACTCCCGGCCCGCCCGGGACCGGGACGAGCGGGCGCAGCGGGCCCGGGGGGAGGCCGAGGACGCGGCGGACGCCGTCGCCGAGGCGCTCCGGCAGGCCGCCGACGAGGCCGACGAGGACGGCACCGTGCCGGGACCGGCCGCCGACGCCGTACGACGGGCGGTCCAGCAGGCGGACGCCGCCGGGAGGCGGGCCGCTTCCGACGCGGCCCGGTCGCTCGCCGTGGCGGTTCCCGGCGTCCGTGCCGCCGCCCGCGGTGCGGTGGCGAGGTCGGCGGCGGCCGCGCGGGAGGAGACCGCGCTCATGCGGGCCTGGGGTGTCGGTTCCGCCGAGCTGGAGCGGATGCCGTTCGACGAGCGCGCCCGGCTGGCCGAGCGGCTGCGCACCGGCCGTCTCGCCCAGTGGGCCGAACTGATCGGCCGTTTCCGGCAGATGGCCGAGGGCGAACGCGCCCGCAAGGTGGAGAACGCCACCGGAGAGCTGATCGGGGTCACGCTCGGCGACGACCTCTCCCGGGTCATCCCGTCCGAGCTGGCCAATCTCGGACTGCCCGAACTGCGGGCGGTGTTCGCCGCACGCTACGCCGCCGGGGAGCTGATGCTCTACGACAGCCAGGGGGAACAGGCCACCGGCCGGGGCGCCGTCATCGCCTGCGTGGACACCTCGCACTCCATGTACGAGGCGGGGCCCGGCGGCATCACCCGGGAGGCCTGGGCGAAGGCGTGCGCGCTGGCCCTGCTGGACCAGGCCCGTCACGCGGGGCGGGACTTCGTCGGCATCGTGTTCTCCGCCGCCGACCGGCTCCGGGTCTTCCGCTTCCCGGCCGGCCGGCCCGCCGATCTCGCCCGTACCCTCGACTTCGCGGAGACCTTCCTCGGCGGCGGCACCAGTTACGAGCGGCCCCTGTCGGCGGCGGGCGAACTGCTCGAGGCGGAGTTCGCCGACGCCGCCCGCACGCGCGGCGACATCGTGATGCTCACCGACGACGACTGCGGTGTCACCGAGGCGTGGATGCGGGGCTGGAACGAGGCCAAGCGGCGGCTGGGCTTCCGGGTCTTCGGCGTGGGCGTCGGCTCGCCGCGCGTCGCGGCGGCCGGCTCGGTCCTCGAGGCCCTGTGCGACAACCTCCGTTCCGTCGAGGACTTCACCGACGTGCACGCCGCCGCCGACCTGTTCCGCGTCATCTGAGCAGGCGGGCCGCCCGGCCCGGCCCGCACGGCCGTCACGGCCCGCGCGGCCGTCACGGCTTGCGGGCCGTCACGGCTTGCGGGCCGTCACGGCTTGCGGGCCACCGCCCCGTACATCGCGATGTCCTCGTCCCGGATGCCCTGCTCTCCGGTGCCGTCCGGATGCCACTTGTGGACCTGGACGATGCCCGGTGCGACCAGCTCCAGACCCTCGAAGAACTCGTGCGCCTCGTCGATGGTCCGCAGCCGCATCGGCATGTCGCGCGCCGCGTACTCGCGCGCGACCCGGCCCACCTCCTCGGGGGCGAACTCGGCGGTGCCGATGGTCATGGCCAGGTAGCTTCCCGCGGGCAGCGGCTCCAGGAGGCGGCGGACGATGCCGACCGCGTCGTCCTCGTCCAGGACGAAGTGGACGATCGCGATCACGGTGAGCGCGACGGGCTCGCCCAGGTCCAGTGTCTTGCGGAACTCGTCGGATTCGAGAACGGCTTCGGGACGCTGGAAGTCCGCCTCGATGTACGTCGTCCGGCCCTCGGGCGTGCTCGACAGCAGCCCCTGGGACAGGGTGAGGACGATGGGGTCGTTGTCCACGTAGACCACGCGTGACCCGGGGGCCACCGACTGCGCTATCTCGTGCAGGTTGGGCGAGGTGGGGATGCCGGTGCCGATGTCGAGGAACTGACGGATCCCCGCCTCCTCCGCCAGCCAGCGCACCGCTCGGTTCATCCAGTCCCGGTTGGCGCGCATGTGCACGGGCATCGCGGGCCATTCCTGGACCATCGCGTCACCCGCCTCCCGGTCGGCGGGGTAGTAGTCCTTCCCTCCCAGGATGTAGTCGTAGATCCGCGCCGAGTGCGCGTGTTCGGTGTCGATCCGGTCGGCCGGCCATCCGCTGTCGGACATCGTTCGCCTTTCTCCGTGGGGTTGTGCGGTACGGGTGGAAGTCCTCACAGCTCCTTGCGCAGCGCGCCCAGGAGTTCCTCGGTGCCTCGGGCCGGCACCGCCTGGGCGCCCAGGCGGTCCAGGGCCTCGCGGTAGACCACCACGTCGTCGCCCTTGTCCAGGTAGACGGCGCCCACGAGTCCGCCGAGGTAGACGATGTCGGGAAGCTCGGGGGCCCGGAACCGGAAGAGGTCGAACGCGCCGGCCCGCATGGCGGGGTGCGGCCCCGCGGCGAACGGCATGATCTGGAGCGTCACGTGGGGCAGCCTGCCCACCTCGATCAGATGGTCCACCTGCTGCCGCATCACCTCGGTGCCTCCGACGGGCCAGCGCAGGACCGTTTCGTCCATCACGACCCACAGGCGGGGCGGACTGGGGCGGGTGAGGATCTCCTGGCGCCGCATGCGCAGGGCCACCCGCCGCTCGGTGTCGACCGAGGAGGCGTGCGGGTTGCCGGCGCTCAGCAGGGCCCGCGCGTAGGCCGGGGTCTGCAGCAGGCCGTGCACGAATCCGGCCTCGTAGGCGCGGATGTGCAGGGCCGCCTGTTCCAGGCTCAGGTACGCCGCGAACCAGTCCGGCATGACGTCGCGGTAGGTGTGCCACCAGCCGCGCTTGTTCGCCTCCCGCGCCGACTTCAGGAAGGTGTCGATCTCCTGCTGGTCGCGGACACCGTAGATCTGGAGCAGCTTCTCGACGTCCGGGAGGCGCAGCCGGGCCACCTTCGCCGCCTCGAGCCGGCGGATCGTGGAGTGGCTCACCCCGATCGCCTCGCCGGCCTGCTCGAAGGTGAGACCGGCGCGGGTGCGCAGCTCCTCCAGCTGTCTGCCGAGGATCATCCGCAGCACGGAGGGTGCTCCGCCCCAGTCGGTCTCCGCGGTCACACCGTCTCCCCTTCGCCGTCCCGCGCCCGGGCCCGGACACGCCAGTCTGTCACGGGCTCAGCCCCGCCGCAGGAGCATGCATCCTGTCCGCTGCAAATTTCAACTTGCTGGTTGCGCAGGGTTGTTGACGGATGACACAGTGACTTCACCGCCCTCTGCGATTTCCGACCCCGCACACCACGACCGTCCTGCCGGAGACCCGTCCCCACCCATGGGGCGATCTCGCCTGACAACGTTCTCCTGCCGTCCGTCGCGGCCAAAGGACCACCCCCCATGGACCTGCAGCACACCCGTGATCCACGTCCGTCCGCAGCCACCGTCCGTGACCGCCCGTGCTCGTCCGGCGCCGCCGCCCGCCCGCCCCGCAGACGGCGTCCGGGCCCGGCCCCGCTCAGCCTTCCCGCCGGACTCCGCGCCGACCTGGGGCACGACGCCGTGGGCACCTCCGCGTCCCACGGCGAACGCATCCTGGCCCGTCTCCCCCGTGCGGGCTGCGTGTTCGCCGACGAGGGGCGCTGGTGGTGGATCGTGCCCTCCGGATCCGACATCGGGATCGCGTGGCCGTCCGGCACCCACTACGTCGTCGGCGACCCGTCCTGGACCCGGCCGCGGCCGGGCGGCCGGCCGGCCGGGCCGCGCCTGGTCCACGGCCCCGACGGCGACTCGCCCTACACCGCGCCCCTCCCGCTGTACTTCCTGGTCTGCGGGCTGGCCGGAGTGGCGCCGCGCTGGTCCCTGGCGCCCTGAGCGGATCGCACCGCGGTCCGGCACTACGTCCCTACTCGAAGAACTTGAGGCTCCAGCCGGTGTCGCTGGTGGGGCCCGGAACGCCGGCCCGGCTGTAGGTGGTCCCGCCCCACCAGCAGAAGGTGCCGGTGTACCAGTGCCGGTTCTCCCACGAGTACGGCGTCCCCTTCGCGACCGCGTGGAACATCAGGGGGAACCTGGGGCCGGCGGGCGGGCTCGTGGCGATGTCGCCGTCGAGCAGGACGAAACTGTGGTGACCGGGTCCGTCGACGTGGAGCGTGGGGTCCCAGCCCGCCATCATCGTGGCGCGGTGGGACCCGAAGAGGCAGCCGTTGGACTTGTACCAGTCCCACACGTACGTCGGGTCGCCGCCTGCCCGCAGCCGGAGGTCGGCCAGGCAGTACTGGTCGCTCCAGCTGCCGTTGGCGGAGTAGGCGATGTGCAACTGCCCGTTCGGGTCCTTGACGGGCTCGGGGCCCTCGTTGATGAACGGGTTGCCCACCACCCGCTCCCAGCTCTCCCTCGGTTGCGAGATGACGTACCGCGCCCCGGTCGGTGTGGTCGGGCCGCTCATCCGCGCGATGTAGAGGTTCTGTTCGACGTTGGTGTCGCCGGCCCAGCCGGACCAGACGAACCACCGCTGCCCCTCGTAGGTGAACAGGGTGCCGTCGATGGCCCACTTGTCGTCCGGCAGGGCCAGCTCGGTCTCGGCCGTGTAGCCGCTGTCGGCGGCGGCGGAGCTGATCACGTACATCCGGTGGTCCGCGCCGCGACCGGCCGAGAAGTAGATGTAGTAGCGGCCGCCGTCCCGGACGATCTCGGGCGCCCACACCTCGCCGCGACCACGCGTGTCCGACCAGACCTGCCGGGCGGGCGCCGCCGCCAGCGCGGCCGTGGACGCGGCCTGGCGTACGGCGATGCCGCCCCCGGCGGACTGCACCGAGACATAGGTGCCACCGACCCGGATCACGCTCGGATCGGCGGCCCGCAAGGCGGTCTGGTCCGCCTGCGCGGACCCGGCGGAGGTCACCAGGAGCAGGAGGGCGACGAGGACACCGGCCACCAGGGCGGCGAGGGTGCCGCGAACGCGGCGGGAGAGCTTTCCGGTCCCGTTCGGCGGGCTTCCGGTCAGGGGCGGCATGTCCCTCCGCTTCCACGGGCCGTGATGTACATCGATGGAAGTTGGCAGCGGCTCCAGGATCGTAATTGACGGCGGACATGTCAATGAGGACGCCCCACTTCACCTTCCGAACCTGGAGTGCCTTCTTCCGATTGATCTCGTTCAACTAGTTGACATGCACAGGGAAGGACTACAACGCTGCAAGTCCCCCCACACCAAGGAGGACCGTGTGCTTTCCCCACGCAAGCTGACGGCGTCCCTGGCCGTCGCGGCGTCGATCGGCGCCGTGGCCGTCGTCGTCGGACCGGCCGAACCGGCGTCGGCGGTGCCGGACACCATCCCGCTCACCCTGAAGAACGACTCCGGCAGTGCCGAACAGGTCTACGTCTACGTGATCGGCACCGAACTCGCCTCGGGGCAACAGGGATACGCCGACGAGAGCGGCGCCTTCCACGCCTGGCCGGCCGGTGGCGCCCCGCCGGTCCCCGCCCCCGACGCCTCGTTCGAGGGGCCCGCAAACGGCGGGTCAAAGACCGTTCAGCTTCCGAAGTTCTCGGGCCGGGTCTACTTCTCGTACGGCAAGAAGCTCGACTTCCGGCTCGCCGACGGCGGTCTCGTGCAGCCCGCCGTCCAGAACGCCGCCGACCCCAACCACGACACGCTGTTCAACTGGACCGAGTACACGCTCAACGACTCCGGGCTGTGGATCAACTCCACCCAGGTGGACATGTTCTCGGCCCCCTACTCCGTCGGCCTGACGGCGGGCGACGGCTCCACCAAGCAGACCGGTTCGCTGAAGCCCGGCGGGTACAAGGCGGTCGCCGACGGTCTCGCCCAGCAGGGCGGCGGCTGGGAGGGGCTGGTCCAGACGCGGAGCGACGGCTCGCCGCTGCGCGTCCTGGCCCCCGGGCACGGCATCGGCTCCGGCGACCTGCCCGCCGGCGTGATGGACGACTACATCGACCGGGTCTGGAGCAAGTACGCCTCCGAGACGCTGACGGTGACGCCGTTCAAGGAGCAGCCGGACACGAAGTTCTTCGGCAAGGTGAACGGCGGCAGGATGGACTTCACCGACGGCAGCGGCGCGGTGGTGACCTCCTTCGAGAAGCCGGACTCCGACTCGGTCTTCGGCTGCTACAACAAGCTCGACGCCCCCAACGACCAGGTGCGCGGCCCCATTTCGCGGACGCTGTGTGCCGCGTACAACCGCTCCACGCTGCTCACCAACTCCCAGCAGCCCGATGCCGACGCCTCCGGCTTCTACCAGGACGGCGTCACCAACCACTACGCCCGCCTCGTCCACGCCCAGATGCGCGACGGCCAGGCGTACGCCTTCGCCTTCGACGACGTCGGCAACCACGAGTCGCTCGTGCACGACGGCGATCCCAAGGACGCGGCGATCACGCTGGAGTCCTTCGACTGACCGGGCCGGCCCCACCCGCGCCCGAACCGACGCACCACCTTCCCCCCACCCCCCGTGCCCGCTCCCCTCTCGTGGGAGCGGGCCCACGAAAGGGAGAGACATGGCCTCCCCACGACTGCTCCGCAGTTGCCTGCTCGCCACTCTGTCCGCCACCCTCGTCGCGACGGCCGCGGTGACACCCGCCCAGGCGGAGCGCGGTCCGCAGACCGCCGCGGCGGTGACGTTCTCCGACACCTTCGACGGGCCCGCCGGTTCCGGCGTCGACACCTCCAAGTGGCAGCTCGAGACCGGCGACAACGTCAACAACCACGAGCGGCAGTACTACACGCCCGGCACGGACAACGCGAAGCTCGACGGCCAGGGCAACCTGGTCATCGAGGCCCGTCGCGAGAACCCGGGCAACTACCAGTGCTGGTACGGCACGTGCGAGTACACCTCCGCACGGCTGAACACCTCCGGCAAATTCACCGCCACCTACGGCCACGTCGAGGCCCGGATGAAGATCCCGCGCGGGCAGGGCATCTGGCCCGCCTTCTGGATGCTGGGCCAGGACATCGGCGAGGTCGGCTGGCCGAACTCGGGCGAGATCGACGTCATGGAGAACGTCGGCTTCGAGCCGTCCACGGTCCACGGAACCATCCACGGCCCCGGCTACTCCGGCTCGGGCGGCATCGGCGCGGCCTACACGCTGCCGAACGGCGAGGCGTTCGCCGACGCCTTCCACACCTTCGCCGTGGACTGGGCCCCGGACAGGATCACCTGGTCGGTCGACGGAAACGTCTACCAGACCCGTACGCCGGCCGACCTGGGCGGCAAGGACTGGGTCTTCGACAAGCCGTTCTTCCTCATCCTGAACCTCGCGGTCGGCGGCTACTGGCCCGGCGACCCCGACGGCTCGACCTCCTTCCCGCAGCAACTGGTGGTCGACGAGGTGAAGGTGACCACGAGCGACGGCTGAGACCCCGCCGTCCCGGGCCGTGCCCGAGACCCGAGGCGGGCCGCGGCCTCCCCCGAGGCCGCGGCCCGCCTCCCGTTCAGCCGCGGGTCAGGTTCTGGAGACCCACCACGCGCAGCAGTTCCAGCCGCTCGTGGGACTCGCTGCCGGGGCGGGCGGTGTAGACGACGAGCCGCTGGTCGTGCTCGGGGCTCAGCAGCACCTCGCAGTCCAGCTCCAGCAGGCCCACGACCGGGTGCAGGAAGCGCTTGACGTCGCCACGGCGCACGGCGACCTCGTGGCTGTCCCAGAGCGCGGCGAACTCCTCGCTGCGGGCGCGCAGCCGGCGTACGAGTGCCGCCAGCCGCGCGTCGTCCGGGCGCTTGGCGAGGGTGGCGCGCAGATCCGCCACCGCCGCGCGGGCGGCCCGGTCGTGGTCCTCGGCCGGGAAGCGTCCCCGCGCGGCCGGGTCCGTGAAGAAGCGCCAGACGACGTTGTGCTCCGCCTCGGGACGGGCGGACGCGTCGCCGTGGAGCGCCTTGGCCATCGCGTTCTGCGCGAGGACGTCGCCGCGGTCGCTCACCACCTGGGCGGGGACGTCGGTCAGCCGGTCCAGGAGGAGGAGCAGGGCGGGGCGGACGTGGTCCGTGGGCGTGCGGTCGCGCGAGGGCTCCTCGCCGGCCAGGTGGAACAGGTGGTCCCGTTCGTCGTCGGTCAGCCGCAGCGCGCGGGCGACGGCCGCGAGCATCTGCCGGGACGGACGCGATCCCCTGGCCTGTTCGAGCCGTGTGTAGTGGTCGGTGGACATGCCCGCCAGCTGCGCCACCTCCTCGCGGCGCAGCCCCGGGGTGCGGCGCCGCGCACCCTGCGGGAGGCCCACGTCGGCAGGGGCGAGTCGGGTACGGCAGTGGCGCAGGAAGTCGGCCAGCTCGGTTCTGTCCACCCACCCACCATGCCCCGCCTCGCCGTCCGCAGCCAGGGACGGCCGGTCCCTGGACGAGGACGTCTCTCCCGCCGCGGGCGGCGCCGCCACACCCTGGAGGCCGGCGGGTTGCGCCGGCCCGGTTCGCCGGTGCCGCGCGCTGCCCGGGTCCCTTCGCAAGGAAAGGCGTGACTGCCATGCAGTACCGCACGCTCGGCCGCACGGGCATCCAGGTCAGCCCCTACGCACTCGGCGCCCTGATGTTCGCCACCTCGGTCGGAAATCCGGACCCCGACGACTCCGCCCGCATCATCCACAAGGCGCTGGACGCCGGGATCAACCTGATCGACACCGCGGACGCCTACCTCGACTCCGAGGAGGTCGTCGGCAAGGCGCTCCGGGGGCGGCGCGACCGTGTCGTCCTCGCGACCAAGGTGAGCCGCCCGGTGGGGGACGACCCCAACCAGCGGGGCGCCTCCCGGCGTTGGATCATGACGGCCGTGGAGGACTCGCTGCGCCGCCTCGGAACCGACCACATCGATCTCTACCAGATCCACCGGCCGGACCCCGACACGGACGTCGAGGAGACACTCTCGGCGCTCTCCGACCTGATCCGCAGCGGCAAGGTCCGTGCGATCGGCACGTCCACGACCCCGGCGTCCGACCTCGTGGAGGCTCAGTGGGTCGCCGAGCGGCGCGGTCTTGCCCGGTTCCACACCGAGCAGCCGCCGTACTCGCTGCTCGACCGGGGCATCGAACGCGAGGTGCTGCCGGTCGCGCAGCGCCACGGGCTGGGCACGCTGGTGTGGGGCCCGCTCGGGCAGGGGCTGCTCACGGGGCGGGTGCGCAAGGGCGGGCCGAACGAGCTGCGCCGCGCCGGGCTCGTCCGGCACCTCGGCGACGAGCGCCGTCTCGACGCGGTCGAACGGCTCGTCCCGCTCGCCGCCGAGGCGGGCCTGCCGCTGACCCATCTCGCGATGGCGTTCACCATCGCCCACCCGGGCGTGACCAGCGCCATCGTCGGGCCGCGCACGATGGATCACCTCGACGACCTGCTCGCCGGCCTGGACGTCGCCCTCGGTGACGACCTGCTCGACCGTATCGACGAGATCGTCCCGCCGGGCAGCGACGTCGGCGCGCTCGACCAGGTCTTCGTGCCCCCGGCGCTCCAGCGGGCGCGCCTGCGGCGCCGCCCCCTGGACGAGCGCCGCGCGGCCTGACTCCGGTCAGGGGGACGTCGTCCGGGCGATGTCCGCGGCCGGGGCGTCCTCCTCCGGGGCCGCCGGGGGCGGAAAGATCAGATCCTCGAGCGCGTCCGCGGCGAAGAGGAAGGCCATCATCACGACTGGGAGAAGCAGCGCGAGCAGAATCACAGGACCTCCCGGTGGGTCGGTCTGTGGGCTTCGTGGCCCGGCTTCAAGGATGGGCCCGAATGGCCGAACCCGCACGGCGGGGGCCGACGGAGCCCCTATGCCGCGGGCAGCACCCCCGGTGATCCTTTGGCCAGTCGTTCACGCATATGCAGAACGAATGTGCGGCACCACCTCTGCCCACGGCATGCCGTTGAGTGCGTATGGAACCTCCCATCGAGATCAACCACAGCGCCGTCGGGGACTGGACCATCGTGGAGATCCGCGGAGAGGTGGACGTGTACACCGTGCCCACGATCAAGCAGCACATGATCGAGCGACTCGCGGACGGTCACCGGCGGTTCGTCGTCGACCTGCGCGCGGTGGCGTTCATCGACTCCATGGGCCTGGGCGTGCTGGTCGGCGCCCTCAAACGGGTCCAGTCGGTGCACGGCGAGCTGAAGCTCGTCATCACGGATGCCAACACCAAGCAGCTCTTCGCGCTGACCGGCCTGCGGCACGTCTTCCCGATCTACGACTCGGTGTACCAGGCACGCCGCACGTCCTAGGTACCGGCCGCCCGCCTCGGTCCGGCCGGCCGGTCCGGCCGGGTCGCCCGGTCCAGCTCGACGAGGACCGAGTGGTACGCACGGCCGGTCGCGCGGTCCATGCCGATCTCGCACATGCGGTTGGCGGACAGGTGGGCGTCGTAGGCGCGCGAGGTCACCTCCGCGGCCTCCTTGGCCGTCGCCGACGCCGTCAGCTCCTTGTGCAGCATCCCCCGGTCCCCGGCGAAGGCGCAGCACCCGGCGTCGTCCGGGACGACGACCTCGTCGGCGACCGCCTCGGCGACCGCGCGGAGCTGGTCGACGTCGCCCAGGTGCTGCATCGAGCAGGTCGGGTGCAGCACGGCCGAACCGGTCGTACGGAGGACCGTCAGCCGCGGCAGGAGTTCCTCGGCGGCCCACACGACGGAGTCGATCACCTTCAGGCGCCCGTGCAGTTCCCGGTTGGCCGGGGTGAGGTGGGGGACGACCTCGTGCCGGATGCCGAGCGTGCAGGAGGAGGCGTCGACGACGAGCGGGAGCCGTCCGCCGTCGGTCCAGGCCCAGGCGGCCTCGACGATGCGGTTGGCCATCACGGTGTTGCCGTCCGCGTAGCCCTTGGAGTGCCAGATCGTCGAGCAGCAGGTGCCCGCCACGTCGTCCGGGATCCACACCGGCCGGCCGGCGCGGGCCGAGACGTCGACCACGGCCTGCTGGAGCGAGGGGGTGCCGTCGCCGTCCGGGCCGGCGAAGATCCGGTTCACGCAGGCCGGGTAGTAGACGGCGCTCGCGCCCGCCCGGGAGGTGGGCGGCGCGGTGCGGGCGGCGGCGCCCGGGATCTCCGGCAGCCACTCGGGCACCAGATCGGGGCGTACGGCTTTGCGGGCGAGGCCGGTGGCGGCCTCCAGCAGGCGGTCGCTGATCCTCTCGGCCGCGCCGACCGCGAGGCGGGCCGACGCCTCGACGGTCTTGAACCGCCTGGCGGTGAGTGCGGCGATCCGCTCCTCGCGCGGCGAGTGCCTGCGGTGGCGGAAGTCCTTCATCATGGCGCCGGTGTCGATGCCGACCGGGCAGGCGATCGCGCAGGTGGAGTCGCCGGCGCAGGTGTCGACGGCGTCGTAGCCGTAGGAGGCGAGGAGTTGTTCCTCCACCGGAGAACCGTCCGGCTGCCGCAGCATCTCCCTGCGCAGCACGATGCGTTGGCGCGGAGTCGTCGTCAGGTCGTGGCTGGGGCAGGTGGGTTCGCAGAAACCGCATTCGATGCAGGGGTCCGCGAGCGGTTCGATCCCGGGGATCGTCTTCAGTCCGCGCAGATGGGCCCTCGGGTCCCGGTCGAGGACGACCCGGGGCGCCAGCACGGCCCCGGGGTCGATCAGCCGCTTGAGCCGCCACATCAACTCGGTGGCCCGGGGCCCCCATTCGAGCTCCAGGAAGGGCGCGATGTTGCGTCCGGTGGCGTGCTCGGCCTTCAGCGACCCGTCGAACCGTTCCACGGTCATCCGGCAGAAGTCGTCCATGAAAGCGGCGTACCGGTCGACGTCGGAGGCCTTCGACGCGTCGAAGGCGAGCAGGAAGTGCAGGTTGCCGTGGGCGGCGTGACCGGCGACGGCGGCGTCGAAGCCGTGCTCCGCCTGGAGGCAGAGCAGGTCCTCGCAGGCGTCGGCCAGCCGGGACGGCGGGACCGCGAAGTCCTCCGTGATCAGGGTGGTGCCCGCCGGGCGGGAGCCGCCGACCGCCGTGACGAAGGCCTTGCGGGCCTTCCAGTAGCCGGAGATCGTCTTGGCGTCGCGGGTGAACTCGTTGGTCACCGAGGCGACCGGCGCGACCAGTTCGAGGCGTTCCACGACCCGGGCGGCCGCCCGCTCGAAGGCCGCCTGCCCCGCCTCGTCGGGCGCCCGGAACTCCACCAGCAGCGCCGCCGTCTCCCGCGGCAGACCTGCCCAGTCGGCCGGTACGCCCTGCACGCTCACCGACGCGCGCAGCGTGTTGCCGTCCATCAGCTCGACGGCGAGGGCCCCTGCCTCGTTGAACAGGGGTACGGCCGCCGCGGCGGCGGTCAGCGAGGGGAAGAAGAGCAGGCCGCTGGAGACCCTGCGGTCCAGTGGCAGGGTGTCGAAGACGACGTCGGAGATGAAGCCGAAGGTGCCCTCGGAGCCGACCATGAGCCCGCGCAGGATCTGCACCGGCGTCGCGCCGTCCAGGAAGGCGTCCAGCCGGTAGCCGTTGGTGTTCTTGATCTGGTACTTGGCCCGGATGCGGGCGGTGAGCTCCGGGTCCGCCTCGATCTCCGCCTTCAGCGCCAGCAGCCCCTCGCACAGCTCCGGCTCGGTCCGCGCCAGCGTCTCGTCCGCGTGCGGGTCGGCCGTGTCGACGACGGTGCCGCCGGGCAGCACGAAGGTCAGTGAGGCCAGGGTGCGGTACGAGTTGCGGGTGGTGCCCGCGGTCATGCCGGAGGCGTTGTTGGCGACCACCCCGCCGACGGTGCAGGCGATGGCGCTGGCCGGGTCGGGCCCCAGGATCCTGCCGTACCGGGCGAGGGTCGCGTTGGCCCGCATGACCGTGGTGCCGGGCCGGATGCGGGCCCGTGCGCCGCCGTCCAGGACCTCGATGCCCGTGAAGTGCCGCCGCACGTCGACCAGGATGTCCTCGCCCTGCGCCTGGCCGTTGAGGCTGGTGCCGGCGGCGCGGAAGACGACCTGGCGGCCGTGGTCGCGCGCGTACGCCAGCACCGCGGCCACGTCGTCGACGGTCTCGGGGAGCACGACGACCTGCGGCACGAACCGGTAGGGGCTGGCGTCGGAGGCGTACTTCACCAGGTCGGAGACCTTCCACAGGACCTTGTCGGGGCCCAGCAGAGCGGTCAGGCCGGCCCGCAGCGGCTCGGGGGTACCCGTGGCCCCGGCGTCGGGCACCCGGTCGGCGGACGCGGCACGGTGCGTGCCGGGACGGAGGGTTTCCGGCTTGGGCTCCAGCAGGGGCATGACGTTCGACTCCCACACGATGTCGGTCGGTGCTGATCAGCGTACGACTGCGGTGCCCGCCGGCCCCGGCGGGACCGGCGAGCACCGATGGATCACCCGGGCAGGACCGGGTCCGGGCCCGGCAGCAGGCCCACCACGTCGATCTCCACGAGGATGTCCATCAGGTCGGACCCGACCGTGGTGCGCACCGGGCAGGGTTCCTCGAAGAACTCGCGGTAGGCCGCGTCGTACGCGGCGAAGTCCCGCCTCAGGTGCTGGAGGTGCGCCGTGACCTTCACGACGTCCCGCAGGGACAGGCCCCGCGCGGCCAGGACCGCGCCGACGTTGCGCAGCACCTGCGCGGTCTGCGCTCCGACGCCCTCCGGTACGGCGCCCGTGACCGGGTCCTGGGGGCCGAAACCGGCCGTGAACAGGAACCCGCCCGCCACCACCCCCTGGGAGTAGGCGCCCGCGGGTCGGGGCGCCCCGTCCGTGTGCACCGCCCGCTTGCCGTTCGGCTCGCTCATCCGGTCAGGTCACCGTCCCGTTCGTTGACGCCCGCGTAGTGGCGGAGCTTGTCCTCGTCCACGCTCACGCCCAGGCCCGGTCCCGAGGGCACCCGCAGCCGGCCGTTGTCCAGGTGCAGCGGCTCGATGATGTCGTCCGCGTGCAGGTAGTACATGCTGTCGATGGCCCGCGACAGGACGGGTGTGCTCGACACGACGGCCAGGTGCGCGGCCGTGGCGATGCCGAGTTCGCCGCCGCTGTGCAGGTTCATGCCCAGACCGAAGGTCTCGCAGTGCGCGGCGAGCGCCTTGGTCGCCGCGATGCCGCCCCACTTGTAGACGTCACCGTGGATGACGTCGACCGCGTTCAGGCGCATCGCCGGGGCGAAGTCCTCGAAGCGGACGACGCACATGTTGGTGCACAGCGGAATGCGTACCTTGGCCTTCACCTGGGCCATGCCCTCGATGCCGACGCAGGGGTCCTCCAGGTACTCCAGGTCCAGTTCCTCCAGGGCGATACCGGCCCGGACCGAGTCGGGGACCGACCAGGCCGCGTTGGGGTCGACCCGCAGGTTCACGCCGGGCAGCGCCTCGCGGACCGCGCGCAGGATGGCGACGTCGCCCGCGCAGTCCTTGGTGCCCTTGAGCTTGACGGCGTCGAATCCGCCCTCCTCGACGACGCGCACGGCGTGCTCCGCCATGGCCCCGGGCAGGTCGGCCGGGCCCGCCCCCGGCGCGTCGGCACGGGTGATCAGCGCGGTGATCGGTACCTCGTCGCGGACGGCGCCGCCCAGCAGGTCGGTCACGGACTGGCCGGTGGCCTTGCCCATCGCGTCCCAGCAGGCGACGTCGACGGCGGCGATCGCCGCGTAGCCGAGGTAGCCGTAGAAGAAGGGCACCATGTGCTGCTTGCGGTGGAAGCCCTCCAGCGCGAACGGGCTGGTCCCGATCAGGTCCGGCACCAGCCGGCGCACGATCGCGGCGACCGGCGCGCCCCACATCGTCTCGCCCCAGCCCTCGACGCCCGCATCCGTGCGCACCCGCACGACGGTGCGGGTCTCCCCGGTCTTGGTCTCGAAGGAACTGGTGAAGGGGTTGACGAGTGGGAGGTTGACGACCCACACGTCGACGTCGGTGATCTTCATTTCTTCTCCTCGCATCATGGGGGTCACCGGCTCGCCGCGTCGAAGGCCCGGATCGCGCGGGCCAGTCCCCGCGCCCGGTCGTCCAGGAGCCGGCCGCCCCGGCCGGCGTCGGCGCCGGAGGCGTCGTCGGTGGAGCCGTCCACCCGCTCCCACTCGCCGTGCCGCTCGACGGTCAGGCCGGGGTGGGGCGGGTGGTCGAACAGCGGTGGCGGTTCGACGGGGGTACGAGCGGGCACGGGGGTGCGCACCAGGCCGGGGTGGGCGGCGAGCATGAGGGACGTCTCGAACCATCCGGCGTGCCCCGGGGTGACGTCCGGCCGTCCGGCCTCCTCCTCGCCCGCGGTGAGGGTCCAGTACGAGCAGGCGGCGACCGTGACCCGGGCGCGCAGCGCGAACCGCTTCACCGCGAGCCGCATGATCTCGTCGTTGCCGCCGTGGCCGTTGACGACCATGATCCGGCGGTAGCCGCTGGTCACGAGCGAGTCGAGGACGTCGTCGAGCACGGCGCCCAGGGTCGCCGCGGAGAGCGAGACGGCCGCCGCGAACAGGTGGTGCGGACTGTGCCCGAAGGGCAGCGCGGGCAGCCGCACGACCTCGCAAGCGGGGGGTTCGGGGGACGCGGGGGTCTCGTGGTCGAGGAGGGCCAGCGCCCGGTCCACGACCTCCTCCACCAGGAGGGTGTCGGTCCCCATCGGCAGGTGCGCGGCGTGCTGCTCCTGGGAGCCGATGGGCAGCAGGGCGATGCCCCGCTCGCCGGCCCGGCGCACCTGTCGCCAGGTGAGTTCGGTCAGTCTCGATTGGCTCACGGTGCTACCTCTCCGAAACGGGGCCATGGCAGAGTCGGCGCATGGTCCACGAAAGTTCTCCGTTGCGACTGGTCCCCGAGGCCGCGCGGCAACCGGCCACTCCCCCGGCACCGCGCCGGCTGGGGGCCGTCGAGCTGGTGCCCGGCCGGGTCACGGCGGCCGTGCTGTCCATGGGCGGCCGGGTGCTCGACCGCGCCGAGGCGTCGTACGACGCGGCCACCGCGACCCCCGCGGACATCGACGGGGTGCTGGCCGGGGTGGCCGGTGTCTTCGCCGCCCACGAGGTCCAGGGGATCGGCGTGGCCGCCGCGGGGCTGGTGGATCCCCTCACGGGACTGATCCTGGAGGTCAACGACGTGCCGGCGCTGCACGGCTTTCCGGTGACGGAGCGGCTGGGCGCCCTCACCGGCGTCGGGGTCCGCCTGGAGCACCGGGCGCGGCTCCAGGTGCTCGGCGACCGCTGGTTCGGCGCGGGCCGCGGGCGGCGCACCTTCGCCTCGGTCTCGACCGGCGAGGTCCTCGGGGTGGGTGTCCTCTACGACGGTGAGGTGATGGCTCCGCCCGGCGGGCGCAGCGGCGCGCACATGACCGTGTCGGCCAGCGGCGAGCGCTGCACCTGCGGGAACCGGGGCTGCTGGAAGACCCTGGCCACGACCGGCTGGCTGCGGGCCGGGGCGCGTGCCGCGGGGCTCGGGGCGGCGGTGTCGCTGGCCGAGCTGGCCGGCAGCGGGGACCCGGTCGCCGGGCGGGTGGTGGAGGAGTACGCGCACAACCTCGCCCTGGGGCTGGTGAACGTGCAGCAGCTCTTCGCGCCGGGCCTGTTCATCCTGCACGGTGAGGCCCGTGAGGGCGGTGAGCGCTTCCGTACCGTGGTGGAGGAGCGGCTGCGGGACGCGGTCGCCTTCGCGGGGGCCGAGCAGCCGCGGGTGCTGGTCGGCACCGCCGCGGTCGACGACGTGGCGCTTCTCGGCGGGGCGGGTCTGGTGTTGTCGCACCTCTAGGGTGGGGCGGTTCATCGGCTGGCTTCGTCCGTCGGTACGTCCGTCGGTACGTCCGTCGGTGCGTCCGTCGGTTCGTCGGTGGGTTCGTCGGTGGGTTCCTCCGGTGGGGCCGACGCGCGTGCCGCGGCCCTTCGGCCCCGGCGCGGGTCGAGGACCGGTACGGCGTCGAGGAGTTGCCGCGTGTAGGGGTGGCGCGGGGTGCGCAGCACCGCCGTCGCCTCGCCGACCTCGACCAGGCTCCCCCGGCTCATCACCGCGACCCGGTCGGCCACCTGCGCCACCACGGCGAGGTTGTGCGAGACGAAGACGTAGGTGAGGCCCAGCCGTCGTTGCAGGTCCGCCAGGAGGTCGAGGACGGTCGCCTGCACGGAGACGTCCAGGGCGCTGGTCGGCTCGTCGAGCACCAGCAGCCGGGGGTGCAGTGCCAGGGCCCGCGCGATCGAGACGCGCTGGCGCTGGCCCCCGGAGAACTCGTGCGGGTAGCGGTCCTGGATGCCGGCGTCCAGGCCGACGGCCTCCAGGAGTTCCCCGACCCGTTCCCGGTTGCGGGCCCGTGCGCGCCGTCCGCGTGCCTCGGGGTCGTGGGTGACCAGCGGTTCGGCGACGATGTCGGTGATGCGCATGCGCGGGTTCATGCTGGAGTGGGGGTCCTGGAGGACGACCTGCATCTGCCGTCGTACGCCGCGCAGTTGGGAGGCGGAGAGGGCGGCGAGGTCCTGGCCGTCGAAGCGGACGCTTCCGGCGGTGGGTTCGAGGAGACCGAGCAGCAGCCGGGTGAGGGTGGTCTTGCCGCAGCCGGACTCGCCGACCAGGGCCACGGTCTCGCCCTCGCGGACTTCGAGCGACACGTCGTCGACGGCGACGTTCGGGCGCCGACCGCCGAACTCCTTGCGCAGGCCGTCCAGTTCGAGGAGGGGCCCGGCGGACGTGCGCGCCTGGGCGGGGGCCGGGGCGGGGGTGTCGGTCGCGTCGGTGCTCATGCCGCCTCCAGTCGCGGGGTGGCCGCCAGGAGCCTGCGGGTGTAGTCGTCGGCCGGGCGGTCGAACACGTCGAGGACGTCGCCGGTCTCGACGACCTCGCCCCGGTTCATGACCACGACCCGGTCGGCGGTCTCCGCGACGACCGCGAGGTCGTGGGTGATCAGCACGACGGCCATGTCGTGCTTGTGCTGGAGCGTGACCAGGAGGTCGAGGATCTGGCGCTGCACGGTGACGTCCAGGGCGGTGGTCGGCTCGTCGGCGATGAGGACGCGGGGGCGGGCCACCAGCGCCGTCGCGATCATCACGCGCTGGCGCAGGCCGCCGGAGAGTTCGTGCGGGTACTGGCGGTAGCGCAGGGCCGGGTCGGGGATGCCGACCTCGTCGAGGGCCGCCAGCGCGGCCTCCTTGGCCTCGGCGCGGGACATGCCGGTGTGGTGCCTGAGCACCTCGGCCACCTGGGCGCCGACCCGCTGGAGCGGGTCGAGGCAGGTCATCGGGTCCTGGAAGACCATGGCGATGTCGCGGCCCCGGACCCGGCCGAGTTCCTTCTCGGACAGGCGCAGCAGGTCGCGTCCGTCGAAGCGGATCTCGCCGCTCGCGTAGACGCACGGCGGGCTCGGGTTGAGACGCAGGACGGAGAGCGCGGTGGCGCTCTTGCCGCTGCCGGACTCCCCCACCACGGCGAGGGTCTCGCCGGCGCGGACGTGGAGGGAGACGTCCCGGACGGCGTGGACGACGGAGCCCTCCAGGCGGAAGTCGACGCTGAGGCCGTCGATCTCGAGGAGCGGTTGCCGCTCGGCGGGCCGCCGGGGCGCGTCGCCCGTGGGCCGGCCGGGGCCGGTTGTCGGTCGGTCGTTGGTCATCGGCGGTAGGCCTTCGGGTCCGCGACGTCCCGCAGGGCGTCGCCGGTGATGTTGATTGCGAGGGAGGTCAGCATCAGCGCGATGCCGGGGAAGACGGCGACCCACCAGGAGGTGCCCAGGTAGAGCTGGCCGTCGGCGAGCATGCCGCCCCAGGTGACCGTCTCCTTGGGGACGCCCAGGCCGAGGTAGCTGAGGGAGGCCTCGGCGACGATGGCGGCGGCGACGTGCAGGGTGCCGATGGTGGCCAGGGGCGCCATCACGTTGGGCAGCAGATGCCTGCGCATGATGGTGATGTCGGTGACGCCGATCGCGCGGGCCTCGGTGACGAAGTCGCGGGTGCGCAGCGACATCACCTCGGAGCGCACGACGCGGGCGTAGGAGACCCAGCCGGTGAAGCCGAGCACCACGATCACGACCCACAGGCCGGAGCCGAGGAAGCCGACGACGGCGAGGGCCAGCAGCAGGGAGGGGAAGGCGAGCTGGACGTCGGCGAGCCGCATGAGGGTGCGGTCGGCCCAGCCGCCGAAGTATCCGGAGGCGAGGCCCACGACCGTACCGATGACGCCGGCGAGGAGTGCGGCGCCGGCGCCCACGAGCAGGGAGACCCGGGCGCCGTGGATGACGCGGGAGAGCATGTCGCGGCCGAGCTGGTCGGTGCCGAGGAGGTGGGCGCCGCTGCCGCCGTCCTGCCAGGCGGGGGGTCGCAGCCGCAGCAGGAGGTTCTGCGCGTTGGGGTCGTAGGGGGCGATCAGGGGGGCGAACAGGGCGGCGAACAGCAGCAGTACGAGCACGGCGAGGGCCAGTACGGCGAGCTTGTTGCGCAGCAGGCCGCGCAGGACGACGGATCCGGAGCCGCCGGACGGCTTCTTGTCCGGGGTCACGTCGGTCGCGGCCGGTGACATGACGGTCATCGGGACGTCCTCACCCTCGGGTCGAGGAAGCTGTAGGAGAGGTCGACGAGCAGGTTCACCACGACGAAGGTGGCGGCGAAGAACAGGACGGTGGCCTGGACGAGCGGGAAGTCGCGGTTGGAGATCGCCTCGATGGTCAGCTGGCCCACCCCCGGCCAGGAGAAGACCCGTTCGGTGAGGATCGCCCCGCCGAGCAGGTTGCCGACCTCCAGGCCGACGACGGTGACCACCGGCAGCGAGGCGTTGCGCAGTCCGTGCCTGAGCACCACCTTCAGCGGCCCGAATCCCTTGGCCCGGGCGCTGCGGATGTGGTCGGAGGACAGGACGTCGATCAGCGAGGAGCGCAGCAGACGGGCGACGACGGCGACGGAGTACACGGCGAGGGTGACGGCGGGCAGGACCAGGTTGGCGAGGGTGCCGTAGCCGGAGGCGGGCAGGGCGCGCAGCCAGACGGCGAAGACGAGGATGAGCAGGATGCCGACCCAGAACGGCGGGGTGGACTGGCCGAGCAGGACGCCGGTCATCACGGTGTTGTCGGTGCCCCGGCCGCGCCGCATGGCCGCGACGATGCCCGCCGGGATCGCGATGACGAGGGTCACCGCGAGCGCGGCGGCGGCCAGTTCGATCGTGGCGGGCAGCCGGTCGGCGAGGATCTCGCTCACGGGCTGGCCGTAGACGAGGGAGTCGCCGAAGTCGAGGTGGAGCAGTCCCCAGAGGTAGTCGAGGTACTGGGCGAACAGGGACTGGTCCAGGCCCAGGGAGTGGCGCAGCACCTGCTCCTGTTCGGCCGTGGCGTCCGGCGGCAGCAGGATCTTCACCGGGTCGCCGGACAGGCGGACGAGGAAGAAGGCGACGGTCGCCGTGCACAGCAGCACGAACAGGGCGGTGAGCAGACGCTTGGCCACCCCGAGGAGCAGCCCCGTCCGGTCCGTGCGGCGGGTCGGCGTGTCCGCCCGGGTGGGCGGCTTGTCGAGGGTGAGGGCGCTCATCGGGACACCTCCGCGCTCTCCATCGAGAGGACGCCCGCCGCTCCCGGCGTCCAGCGGGGCCGGTCGTTGCGGGCGATGATGTTGTCGATCTGGTAGAGGAAGACGAAGGGTGCTTCCCGGCGCATCAGGCGTTGCAGGTCCGAGAAGGCCTCTTCGCGCCTGCGGGGATCCTCGGAGAGTTCCTCGGCGTCGATGAGGCGGTCGGCCTCGGCGGAGTGCCAGCGGCTCTGGCGGCGGTCGCTGCGCACGTTGGACTGGACGATGCTCGCGCCGTCCATCGTCCAGACGGTGCTGGCCGCGAGGTAGATCGGGCCGAGCGCACCGCGGTTGTCGGAGGTGAGGCGGGCGGAGTAGGTGCCGGGGTCGAGCAGGTTGACGCGGGCGTCCACCCCGGCCCTGGCGAGGAGTCCGGACAGGGCCTCGGCGACGTTGGCGTCGACGTTGGAGGCGGTGAGCGTGGTGGAGAAGCCGTGCGGGTGACCGGCCTCGGCGAGCAGCCGCCGTGCGGTGTCGACGGAGCGGGTGAAGGGCTTGACGGTGGGGTCGAAGCCGAAGGAGCCGCGGGGGACGAGTGCGGGCGTCTCGGTGGCCTTGCCGCCGAGCACGGCCTTGATGAGCAGCGGGACGTCGATCGCGTGGTTGAGCGCCTGGCGTACCCGGCGGTCCTGGAGCGGGCCGTTCTCCAGGGTGTTCAGGGACAGGTAGGCGGTGCGGATCCCCGTGTAGCCGTCGATGGTGATGCCGCCGTAGCCGTCGAGTTGCTGGGCGGCGTCCGGGGTGAGTCCGGCGACGAGGTCGACGCCGCCGCTCTGCAGGGCGGCCAGGGAGGACGAGGCGTTGGGGGCGGGGCTGAAGACGAGCCCGTCGACGGCCGGGCGTCCGTTCCAGTGGTCGTCGTAGGCCCGCATCCGCAGTTCGTGGTCGCGCTGCCAGCTGGTGAAGGTGAAGGGGCCGGTGCCGACGGGGTGGTCGGCGAAGGCCGCGTCGCCCACGTCGGCGAGGTGGCGGGGCGGTACGACGACGCCGCCGAACAGGGAGAGTTTGGCGGGCAGGATGGGGTCGTGCACGGTGGTGTGGATGTCGACGGTGAGCCGGTCGACGACGGTGACGCCCTCGACGAAGCGCAGCTCGACGATCGGTGACTTGGTCGCCGGGTCGAGCAGCCGCTCGATGCTGAAGGCCACGGCGCGCGCGTCGCACACCTCGCCGTTGTGGAAGGTCACCCCGGGCCGCAGGACGAAGCGCCAGGTGCGCGCGTCGGTGGCCTTCCAGGTCAGGGCGAGCCTCGGGTGCAGCCGGTTGTCCCGGCCGCGGGTGGTGAGGGTGTCGAACATGTTGATCAGGACGTTCATGGACACCATGTCGCCCTGCTTCTGCGGGTCCAGCGTCTTCGGGTCGCCCGTCTGGGAGACCCGCAGGACGTTGCCGGCCCGGTCCGCGGCGGCGGTCGTGCCGCACGCGCTCAGGAGCGCGGGAGCGCTGAGCGCTCCGAGCAGCAGACCGCCGGTCCGCAGGACCTGGCGTCGGCTGGGACGGCTGCGGTCCACCGTGCGCCCCTGAAGAATTCGTTCCATTGAACAACACCTCCGTTCCGTCAGATGGAATGCGGTTGGGTTAAGCTAAGCGACATGGTGAAAGCGGTCAACACCCGGTCGGTCGACCAGGAACTCGTGAAGGGCCCCGTCGACAAGGCGATGGAGGTGCTCGATGCGCTCGTCCAGCCCGGTGGCCCCCACCGGCTGGGAGAGATCGCGCGCCGCACAGGACTGACCAAGCCGACCGTCCACCGGCACCTGCGGACCATGGCGGAGTACGGCTTCGCCGAGCCCGCCGAGGGCGGCAGCTACCGTCCGGGGCCCCGGCTGCTGGGTCTGGCGGCGGCGGCCCTGGGCGACAGCCGGGTGCTGGAACTGACCAGGCCCGTCCTCGCCGACCTGCGCCGGCGCACCGGCCACGTCGCGTTCTACGCGGTGCGCCACGCCTCGGACGCCGTGTACCTGGAGCAGTCGGAGCCGGCCCGCGAGTACCGCATGGGCACCCGGCCCGGCCACCGGTCGCCGCTCCACACCTGCGGCGTGGGGCTCGCCATCCTCTCCGCGCTGCCCGCCGAGGAGACCGAGGCGGTCCTGGACGCGCCGGACCTGGAGGCGCGCACGCCGAGCACCCCCACCGACCCCGCCGCGCTGCGGGCGGTGCTCGCGCGGGCGGCGCTGTGCGGCTACGCCGTGGACGACGAGTACGACGAGCCGGACGTGCGGTCGGTGGCGGCTCCCGTGCTGGACGCGGAGGGCCGGACCGTGGGTGCCCTCGGCATCGCCGGGCTGACCTTCACCCTCGACCCCGGCAGCCTGGAGGTGTTCGGACCGATGGTGCGGGCCGCCGCGCGCACGGTGTCCGCCGGGCTCGGCGCGCGCACCCCCGTACTCGGCGTGGTGGACGCGACCGGTGGCGGTGAGGAGGCATGAGCGCCCTGGGCGAACTCCTCGCCGAGGGGCGGGAGCAGCGCGTCTACTCCGGCGCCGCCTGGTCCGTCGGAGGTCCGGAGGGACCACTGGACCGGGGCTGGACCGGCACCTGCAGCTGGGGCGGACCGCCGCTGGACGGCGACGACGTGTGGGACCTCGCCTCGGTCACCAAGCCGATCGCCGGGCTCGTGGTCCTGGCGCTCGTCGAACGCGGCGCGCTCGGCCTCGACGACACCGTGGGCGCGTACCTCCCGGACTACCGGGGCGGCGACAAGGCGGAGCTGACCGTACGTCAACTGCTCACGCACACCTCGGGGATACCGGGGCAGGTACCGCTGTACCGCGACCACTCCACCCGCGTGGCGCTGCTGGAGGCGGTGCGTCTGCTGCCGTTGACCGCGGCGCCGGGTACCCGCGTCCAGTACTCCTCGCAGGGCTTCATCGTCCTCGGCCTGATCGCCGAGGCGGCGGCCGGGGAGCCCCTGGCCGCGCTGGTGGAGCGGCTGGTGTGCGCGCCGCTCGGCCTGCGCGACACCGTCTTCCGGCCGGACGCGGGACGCCGGGCGCGGGCGGTGGCCACCGAGGACTGCCCCTGGCGCGGCCGCCGGGTGGTGGGCGAGGTCCACGACGAGAACGCGGTGGTGCTCGGCGGGGCCGGCGGGCACGCGGGCCTGTTCTCCACCCTCGCGGACATGGAACGGCTGGGCGCCGCCCTCGCCGCCGGCGGCCGGGACCTGCTGCGGCCCGGCACCTTCGCCCTGATGACGGCCGCCCACACGGACCATTTGGCGCTGCGGCGCGCTCTGGCCTGGCAGGGCCGCGACCCGGTCGGCTCCCCCGCGGGGGAGGTGTTCGGCCCGGACTCGTACGGCCACACGGGCTTCACCGGCACCAGCCTCTGGATCGACCCGGCCACGCGACGGTACGCCGTGCTGCTCACCAACCGGGTGCACCCGACGAGGACGGGCGACGGCATCGTCGCCCTGCGCCGCGCGTTCCACGACGCGGCCGCCGTGCTGCCCCCGGTGGCCGCCGGGAGCCGGCACGGTGTGGAATGAGCCGGTGAACGCTTCCGCCCCGGGCGCCGAGCGCCCCGAACGCGCCCGCCCCGCCGCCCAGAGCCTCACCGGTGTCGGCCTCGCCGTCCTCGATCCCGCCGGACGGGTGCTGCTGGGACTCGGTCACGACGGACGCTGGGAACTGCCCGGCGGCAAGGTCGACGCGGGCGAGGACTTCGAGACGGCCGCCGCCCGGGAGCTGGCGGAGGAGACCGGGCTCGTCGCGGCCCCCGCGGAGGTGCGGGTGCTGGCCGTGCTCGTCGACGGTGCGGGCGGGCTGACCCGGGTGACGGCGGCGGCCGTCACCGAACGGGCGGCCGGTGCGCCCCGGGTCACCGAGCCCGACAAGATCGAGCGCTGGGAGTGGTTCGCCCGCGAGTCGGTGCCGTCGGCGCTCTTCCCGCCGTCCGCCTCGGTCCTGGACTGCCTGTGGCCCGAAGCGGAGCGGCGGGGAGCGGCAGGAGTCCGGCACTATGCGGTGGCCAGTCCCGTCGTGCAGGGCGGCACGAGCCCGGACGGGTGCGGCGCGCCGCGATAGGTGCCGCCGCGGAGGCGGAAGCGGCCCCGCGTTCCGACTCGCGTACTTCCACCGCGCGCATTGACATGAACGCGCCCCGGCGCAACGCTGAGAGCGCTCTCAGAATCGGTACGGACCAATTCCCCCACACCCGCACGGAGGTGGAGAGTGCTCTCCCGACTCAGACACCGTCTGCTCGCCGTGGCCGCGGCCGCAGGCCTGACCGGCGCCCTGCTCTCGTTCGGCGCCGCACCGCCCGCGGACGCCGCGGTGCCCGCCACCATCCCCCTGAAGATCACCAACAACTCCGCCCGTGGCGACGCCGTCCACATCTACAACCTGGGCACCTCGCTGACGACCGGTCAGCAGGGCTGGGCGGACGAGAACGGCACCTTCCACGCCTGGCCCGCCGGCGGCAATCCCCCCACTCCCGCACCGGACGCGTCCATCCCCGGACCGGCCGCGGGACAGACCAAGACCATCCGGATCCCGAAGCTGTCCGGACGCATCTACTTCTCCTACGGCCAGAAGCTGGACTTCCGGCTCACCACGGGCGGCCTGGTCCAGCCCGCCGTCCAGAACCCCAGCGACCCCAACCGCAACATCCTCTTCAACTGGTCCGAGTACACGCTCAACGACGGCGGGCTGTGGCTGAACAGCACCCAGGTCGACATGTTCTCCGCGCCCTACTCCGTCGGCGTGCAGCGCGCCGACGGCGGCGTGAGCAGCGCCGGGCAGCTCAAGTCCGGTGGCTACCGCGGGGTGTTCGACGCGCTGCGGGCCCAGCCTGGCTGGGGCGGCCTGATCCAGACCCGGCCCGACGGCACCGTGCTGCGGGCGCTGGCGCCGCTGTACGGCGTGGAGACCGGGGCGCTGCCCGCGTCGGTCATGGACGACTACATCAACCGCGTGTGGCAGAAGTACGCGACGGCCACGCTCACCGTCACGCCCTTCGGCGACCGTCCGGACACCAAGTACTTCGGGCGCGTCTCGGGCAACGTCATGAACTTCACCAACACCTCCGGCGCGGTCGTCACCAGCTTCCAGAAGCCGGACGCCTCCAGCGTCTTCGGCTGCCACCGGCTCCTGGACGCGCCCAACGACCAGGTGCGCGGGCCGATCTCGCGCACGCTGTGCGCCGGCTTCAACCGCTCGACGCTGCTGAGCAACCCCAACCAGCCCGACCCCTCGGCGGCGGACTTCTACCGGGACTCGGTGACCAACCACTACGCCCGGATCATCCACGAGCGCATGGCCGACGGGAAGGCGTACGCGTTCGCCTTCGACGACGTCGGCAACCACGAGTCACTGGTGCACGACGGCAACCCGGCCGAGGCCAGGCTCACGCTCGCCCCGCTCGACTGAGCCGGCGGCGGGCACGTGTCCGCCCCCGTCCTCGGCCGGTGCGGTGGAGGACGGGGGCGGACCAGTGGTGCGGCACCCGGCGGGGCGGGCGGTCGGGTACCGCACCGGCCCGGTCAGGCGCCGGGCAGTACGCCGGTGCGGGCGACCTCGGAGTACCAGCGGGCGCTCGCCTTGGGGATGCGGGTGCCGGTCGGGTAGTCGACGTAGACGGCACCGAAGCGCTTGCTGTAGCCGTGGGCCCACTCGAAGTTGTCCAGCAGGGACCACAGGAAGTAGCCGCGCACGTCCGCGCCGTCCAGGATGGCCTGGTGGACGGCGGCCAGGTGACCGCGGACGTAGGCGATCCGGGCGGGGTCGTTGACCTGCCCCTCGGGGTCGGCGTAGTCGTCGAAGGCGGCACCGTTCTCGGTGATGACCAGCGGCAGCCTCGGGAAGTCGACGGACAGCCGGCCCAGCAGGTCGTACAGGCCGGTGGGGTCGACGGCCCAGCCCATGGCGGTGGTCTCGCCGGGCGGCTGGTGGAAGGCGACCCGGTCGGCTCCCGGCCAGGGGCTGTGGGAGCTGTTGCCGTGCCCGTCGGAGGTGTGGGCGCCGCTGCCGTCGGTCTCCGAGACGACGGTGGGCGTGTAGTAGTTGACGCCGAGGAAGTCCAGCGGCTGGTGGGCCTGGCGCAGGTCGCCGTCCTGCACGAAGGCCCAGTCGGTCAGCTCGGCGGTGTCCTTCAGCAGGTCCTCCGGGTAGGCCCCGTTCAGCATCGGGCCGGTGAAGACCCGGTTGGCCAGGGCGTCGATCCGGCGGGCCGCGTCCGCGTCGCCCTCACTGCCGGTGAGCGGGCGGACGTGGTGGATGTTGAGGGTGACGGAGACCTGGGCGTCGGCACGGACCCGCTCGCGCAGCGCCTGGACGGCCAGGCCGTGCGCCAGGTTGAGATGGTGGGCGGCGCGCAGCGCGGCGACCGGGTCGGTGCGGCCGGGGGCGTGCACGCCGGAGCCGTAGCCGAGGAAGGAGCTGCACCAGGGCTCGTTGAGGGTGGTCCAGGTCTTCACCCGGTCGCCGAGGGCGTCTGCGGCCAGGGCCGCGTACTCGGCGAACCGCTCGGCCGTGGCGCGCTCGGGCCAGCCGCCGGCGTCCTCCAGTTCCTGGGGCAGGTCCCAGTGGTAGAGGGTGGCGACGGGCTGGATGCCCTTCTCCAGCAGTTCGTCCACCAGGCGCCGGTAGAAGTCCAGGCCCTTCTGCACGGCGGGGCCGCGGCCGGTGGGCTGGATCCGGGGCCAGGCGAGGGAGAAGCGGTAGGCGTCCAGGCCGAGTTCGGCCATGAGGGCGACGTCCTCGCTCCGCCGGTGGTAGTGGTCGGTGGCGATGTCACCGGTGTCGCCGTTGCGGACCCGGCCGGGGGTCCGGGCGTAGGTGTCCCAGATGGACGGCGTGCGGCCGTCCTCCGCGGCGGCCCCCTCGATCTGGTAGGAGGCGGTCGCCGAGCCCCAGAGGAAGCCCTTGGGGAAGGTGCGGGCGGCGTCCGGGGCGGAGGCGGTCTGGTGTGCTGCGGTGACCACGTAAATCCTTTCAGGTGGGGGTGCTTGGGGGGGCGGGGCGGGTCAGCCCTTGACGGCGCCCGCCATGATGCCGCTGACGATCTGGCGGCCGAAGACGATGAACATCGCCAGCAGCGGCAGCGTGCCGAGCAGCGCGCCGGCCATGATGAGCGACTGGTCGCGGACGTAGCCCGCGCTGAGCTGGGTGAGCGCGACGGGCACCGTCGGGTTGGTCATGTCGAGGACCACGAACGGCCAGAAGAAGTCGTTCCAGGCGTGCACGAACGTGATCATGAACAGGACGGCCATCGCGGGCCGCGCGATGGGCAGCACGATGCTGAAGAAGATCCGCAGCGAGTGCGCCCCGTCCACGCGCCCGGCCTCGACGAGCTCGTCCGGCAGCGCCTCCGTCAGGTACTGCCGCATGAAGAACACGCCGACCGCGCTCACCAGCGTCGGGAAGATGACGGCGGGCAGCTGCTGCGACCAGCCGAGGTCGGCCATCATCATGAACAGCGGTACGACGGCGAGCTGCGGCGGCACCATCATGGTGCCGATCACCAGCATGAGCAGGGCGTTGCGCCCCTTGAAGCGCAGCTTGGCGAAGGCGAACCCGGCGAGGGTGGCGAACAGCACCGTGGACAGGGCGATCACCCCGGCCACGATGAGGCTGTTGACCATGGCCTTGCCCATCGCCGCCTCGTCCCAGGCCCGGGCGAGGTTGCTGAACAGGTTCGGGCCCGGCAGGAACGGGGGCGGCGTCTGGCTGACCCGGGTGTTGTCGGTGGACGCGGCCACCATCGTCCAGTACAGCGGGAAGATCGACAGGATCGCCATGATGGCGAGCAGTACGTAGGCGAGGGGGCCGGCGTGGTGCTGGCGGCCGGCGCGCTGACGCAGCAGCCGGCGGCCGCCGCGGCCCTTCTCCTTCACGGCGGGGGTCCGGGCCGGGGCGTCGGTCCGGGCCGGGAGACTTTGGGTGGTCATGACGACTCCAGGTCAGGACGTTCGGGAGCGCAGGCGCTTGATGACGCGCTGCACGACGAAGACGAGGACCAGCAGCATGAACATCGCCCAGGCGACGGTCGCCGAGCGGCCCATCTGGTAGTTCTTCCAGCCCTCCTCGTACAGCAGCAGGCCCAGCGTCTGGTACTGGTTGTCCGCGCCGCCGGTGACACCGTTGGGCCCCTGGCCGAAGATCAGCGGCTCGCCGAAGAGCTGGGTGGCGCCGATCGTGGAGAGCACGATGGTGAAGACGATGGTGGAGCGGATCCCGGGAATGGTGACGTGGATGAACTGCTTCCACCGCGAGGCGCCGTCGAGGGAGGCCGCCTCGTAGCGGTCGGCGGGGATGGCCTGCATCGCGGCCAGGTAGAGCAGCGCGTTGTAGCCGGTCCAGCGCCAGATGACGATGGTGGAGATCGCGACCTGGGCGGGCCACTTGTCGGCCTCCCAGTCCACCGGGTCGATCCCGACCGAGCCGAGCGCCCAGTTGATCATGCCGAAGTCGCGCTCGAAGATCATGGTGAAGACGAGGGCGGCCGCGGCGACCGAGGTGGCGTACGGCACCAGGGAGGCGACCCGGAAGAACAGCGAGGCGCGCATCCGGTAGTTGAGCAGGTGCGCCATGCCGAGCGCCATCATCAACTGCGGCACCGTGGAGATGACGCCGATGGTGATCGTGTTCTGCACCGCGTTCCAGAACCGCGAGTCGCCCCACAGCTCGACGTAGTTGTCGAACGCCACCCACTCCATGACATCGAGGGTGGCCAGCTCCACGTCGTGCAGGGAGATCCACGAGGTGTAGATCAGCGGGTAGAAGCTGAACGCGGCGAAGATGATGAAGAACGGCGCGACGAACGCGTACGGGGCGCCCTTGATGTCGAGCCGGTGCCAGAGCGCGCCGCGCCGCCGGGCGGTGCCCTCGCCGCCCGGGCGGGGAGAGGGCCGCGGAGGCTCGTCCCCGGCCAGGGCCTTGGTGGTGGAGGTGGCCACCGGACTTCCTTCCTGAGTGCGGTTGGGTGAGCCGGGCGCCGGGCCCGCCGGCCAGGACCTGGTCCTGGACGCGGGCGGGCCCGGTCGGCCTCGGGAGCGGAGAGTCAGCCGACCGCCTTCTCGATGCGCTCCCCGGTGGTCGTCCACGCCTCGTCACGCTTGGCGTCGCCCTGCTCGATCAGGGCCAGGCCCTGGGAGAAGGTGTCCTTGATCGTGCCGTCCTTGCGGCCGAGGACCTGCTTGTCCGGGATCTCCTGGGCGGCGGCGCCGAAGATCTGGCCGATCGGGGCGCCGCTGAAGTACTCGGACTTGGCGTTCTTCACCTCGGGGCTGTCCAGCGCCGTGCGGGAGGAGGGGATGTTGCCGATCTCCTTGAAGATGTGCGCCTGCTGCTCGGGCGCGGTCAGCCAGGCGACGAGCTTCTTGGCCTCCTCCTTCACCGGGCTCTGCTCGACCACACCGAGGAAGGAGCCGCCCCAGTTCGCGCCCTTGGGGGCCTTGGCGACGTCCCACTTGCCCTTGTTCGCGTCGCCGGCCTTCTCACTGATGTGGCTGAGCATCCACGCCGGGCACACCGCGGTGGCGAAGGTGCCGTTGGCCAGGCCCGGGTCCCAACCCGGCTGGAACTGACGGAGCTTGGCGGTCAGACCGTCCTCCGCGGCGTCGGCGGAGAGGTTCCACGCCTCCTTGACGGCCGGGTTCTTGTCGTAGATCAGCTCGCCCTGGTCGTCGTAGTACTGCTCGGGGTAGCCGTAGACCATGGCGTTGAACAGGCCGCTGGCCGCGTCCATGTAGGCCACGTCCCCGCCCTTGAAGTCCTTCTTGAAGGTGCGGCCGACCTCGACGTACTTGTTCCAGTCGCCCGCCCACAGCTTGGCGACCTCTTCGCGGTCGGTGGGCAGGCCCGCCTTCTCGAAGTAGTCCTTGCGATAGCAGACGGCCATCGGGCCGATGTCGGTGCCCAGCCCCAGCACCTTGCCGTCCTTGGTGCTGATCTGGGACTCCTTCCACGGCAGGAAGTGGTCGGTGCCCGGCACGTCGGAGAAGTCCGCGAACTTGTCCGCCTGGGTCTCGGTGATCTCCTTGGCCCGGCCGATCTCGATGCCCTGGATGTCCTTCAGGCCCTTGCCCGCGGCGAGCCTGGTCTGCAGGGCGGTGTAGTAGGTCTGCTCGTCACCGGCTATCTCGGCCTTGATGTCGACATTGGGGTTCTCCTTCTCGTACTGCTCGAGAAGGCCGGTCTCCTTGATGCCCATCACCCCGTACATGCCCATGGTGATGGTGACCTTGCCGTCCTTCTTGCCACCACCGGTGGCCGAGTCGTCGCCGCTGCTGCAGCCGACGACGAGCGCGAGCGCGCCGACGGCCGCGGCCGTCGCCACCGCCTTTCTGCGCAACGAACCGAGAGTGCCCATGGATCTCCTCCTAGCGACGGCGCTGACACATCGGAGTGACGAGTTCTGCGATGACTACTGCGATGGCTACAGCGGCTACAGCGATGAAAGACAGCGGCTCGAACACGGGATGGGAACGTGCCCAATTTTGGTGGGCACGTTCCCACCGGCGCATCGAAGACTCGTGGGAGCAGGGCCTGTCTGTCAATAACTTGAAAGCAACTTGTCGCAACCGGTTCCGCGTCGCGTTCGCCTCCCGGAGGCCGGGGGGTGCTCCGCCGACCGTGGCGTCTGTCAGAATTGCCGCAGGTCACCTCCGCGGCAGGCAGCGCCGCCGCGGCCGCCGAGGGGGGAGTGCATGACCGGCAACCGCCGTCCAACGATCAAAACGGTCGCCGCCCGGGCCGGCGTGGGCCGCACCACGGTCTCCCGTGTCGTCAACGGCTCGGAGCTGGTCAGCGCCGATGCCCGGGAGAGGGTGCTTGCGGCGATCAAAGAACTGAACTACGTTCCCAACTCGGTCGCCCGCGGCCTGGTCACCAACCGCACCAACGCCGTGGCCCTGGTGATCCCGGAGTCGGAGAGCCGGCTCGGCTCGGAGCCGTTCTTCGCCGCGCTCATCCGCGGGGTCAGCGGCGCCCTGGCCGAGAGCCGCACCCAGTTGCAGCTGATGCTCGTCCGCGACCAGGCGGAGCGGGACCAGTTGACCGCGTCGGTCGCGACCCGCCGGGTGGACGGTGTGCTGCTGGTCTCGGTGCACTCCGAGGACCGACTGCCCGGCATGCTCGAGGAGATGGGCCTGCCCACGGTGCTCGCCGGCCGCCGCGACGCGGGCGAGCGACTGAGTTACGTCAACTCCGACAACGCCGGCGGGGCCGCCGCCGCGGTGCGGCATCTGCTGGGCGGCGGACGGCGCAGGGTCGCCACCATCACCGGGCCGCTGGACATGGACGTCGGCCGCAGCAGGCTCGCCGGCTGGCGCGCCGCGCACCTGGAGGCGGAGGTGCCCGCGGAGGAACTCCTCGTCGAGGCGGGTGACTTCACCGAGGAGGGCGGCGCGAGCGCCATGCGTTTGCTTCTTGAACGCGTCCCGGACCTGGACGCCGTCTTCGCCGCGTCCGACCTCATGGCGGTCGGCGCCCTGGCCGAACTGCGCCGGCAGAAGCGGCAGGTGCCCGGGGACGTCGCCGTCGTCGGCTTCGAGGACTCAGTGCTGGCCCGCCACACCAACCCGCCGCTGACGACGGTGCGTCAACCGGTGGAGGAGCTGGGGCGCACCATGGCCCGCATCCTCACCGACATCACGCAGCACGGTGCGCCGCGGCAGCAGATGACGCTGCCGACGGAGCTGGTGGTGCGCGAGTCGTCGTAGGCACGGGCACCCACCGCGGGACCGCGCCGGGGCCGCCGGGCGGCCGCGGAACGGGGGTGCCGGGCGGCCGCGGAACGGGGGTGCCGGGCGGCCGCGGAACGGGGGTGCCGCCGGCGACACTCACCAGTGGTGGCCGGCGCGCTCGGCGTAGACGCGCGCCTCCCCCCGGATCGGCTCGCCGCCCGGCAGACCGGTCCACCGGGACCGATGCCGCCCATGGTGTCGGCCGGCACTGACCGCCGACCGGCGTCGAGCGACCGGCCCGCGGCCGTTCGTCCGGGCCGCCGTTCCAGCCCTGCGCGGTGGGACCACGGGTGCCGGGCGGACACGTGCGGGACCGAGGAGGTGGCGGGTGGTCACGGGGGCCGGACGGGAGTGGGACGAGACGCTGTTCTCCGGTACCGCCGCTTTCTGCCGGCGCGGGAGACTCCCGTACGCCCCCGGCCTGGCGGGCCTGCTCACCGGGGTGCTGGACCTGGACGGGCGTGGCCGGCTGATCGATGTGGGGTGCGGTCCGGGGACGGTCGCCCTGCGTCTGGCCGGCCTCTTCGACGAGGTGGTCGGGGTGGACCCGGACGCGGAGATGCTCGCCGAGGCGGCGCGTGAGGCCGCGGAGCGGGAGGTGACCGGGAAGGTGCGGTGGGTGCGGGCGCGGGCCGAGGAACTGCCCGCGGGTCTCGGTGAGTTCACCGTCGCGACCTTTGCCCAGTCGTTCCACTGGATGGACCGCGAACGGGTGGCGGCGGCCGTCCGGGGCATGCTCCGGCCGGGTGGCGCGCTGGTGCATGTCTCGGACCTCGAGGGAGAGAGCCGGGCCACCGACGGACTGCCCCACCCCCCGGTCCCGCACGCGGCGATCGACGCGCTCGTCAGGCGGTATCTGGGACCGGTCCGCCGGGCCGGCCGGGGACTGCTGCCGCACGGGACGCCGGCCGGTGAGGCCGCGGTGCCGGCCGGGGCGGGGTTCGTCGGCCCCCACCGGCACGTCGTGCCCGGTGGACAGGCGATGGTGCGCACGGGGGACGACGTCGTCGCAGGGGTGTTCTCCATGTCGTTCTCGGCCCCGCACCTGTTCGGCGCCCGGCTCGCCGAATTCGAGGCGGATCTGCGCCGACTGCTGAGGGAGGTCTCGCCGTCGGGGCGCTTCTCCGTGCGCCTGCCCGGCACCGAGGTGTTCGTGTGGCCGCGCGGGGCGGACTGAGTGAGCCTGCCGGGCGCGGCCTGCGGGGGACTACGGGGTCAGCACGATGCGCCCGAAGACCTCGCCCGCGTCCATCTTCCGGTGCGCCGAGGCCGCCTGGTCCAGGGGCAGCACCTCGTGCACGACGGTCTCGATCTCCCCCCGGCTCGCGGCGGCGAACTGATCGGCCCGCACGGCCCGCAGGCCGGCTTCCGGGACGGTGGCGGCACTGAAGGTGGCGAACGACATCGACTTCTGGAAGGACGCCATCAGATGCGTGCCGAAATCCGCGGGCGGCTGCCCCGCGACGGCGCCGACGACCACCATCCTGCCGTTCGGCGCGAGCCTGGTGAAGAAGGCGGGCAGGCCGGGTCCGGCGACGATGTCCACGATGACGTCGAAGGCTCGGGGAACGTCCGCGCCGCCCTCGCCCAAGCGGTCCAGGACATGGGTCGCGCCCAGCCCGCGCAGCCGCTCGCCGCGGGCGGCCGACGACGTGGTGACCGCCACCGCGGCGGCACCGGCGCGTGCCGCGAGCTGGACCGTCATGATGCCGATGCTGCCGGCCGCGCCGCGCACCAGCACGCTCTCGCCGGCGGTGAAGCGGGCGTGGGCGAGCCCGAAGTGCGCCACCACGCCGGCACTGCCGAGCGTCACCGCGTCCGGTGCGGACAACCCCGCGGGGAGGGGAAGGAGGTCGTCGGCCGGGGCGGTCGCCTGCTCGGCGTAGCCTCCTCCCACGCCGGTCTGCGCCCACACGCGCCGGCCGGTCCAGGCGGCGTCGACGCCCGCGCCGACCGCCGTCACGGTGCCCACCACCTCGCCTCCGGGCACATGGCCCTCCTGGAATCCGTAGGCGGCGAGCGCGCCGCTGCGGATGGCGACGTCGGCACCGCTCACGCCGATCGCCTCGGTCGCGACCAGTACCTGTCCCGCGGCGGGCGCGGGGGCGGGCAGGTCGACGACCTCCAGCCCTTCGGGGCCGCCGAACGTCCGGATCGCCACTGCCTTCATTTTCGCCACTCCCTGCTCGCCGAGGCCGTGCCCCTACGCACTGAGGCCCTGCGTGTCGGACGTTAACGGACGCCGCCGTCCACTTCGCTAAAGTGAGAGTGGTGACCGATCATTTGCCTCACCCGCTGCGCTCGGACGCCCGGGACAACCGCGAGCGCATCCTCGACGCGGCCCGCGCGCTGTTCGCCGCCGAGGGACTGCAGGTGCCGATGCGGGAGGTCGCCCGGCGGGCCGGCGTCGGGCCCGCCACCCTGTACCGGCGCTTCCCCACCAAGCAGGAGCTGGTCACCGAGGCGTTCACGGAGCAGCTGCGGGCGTGCCGCACGATCGTCGACGAGGGCCTGGCCCACCCGGACCCCTGGGCCGGCTTCTGCCTCGTCGTCGAGAAGACCTGCGAGCTGCACGCGCGGCACCTCGGCTTCACCGAGGCGTTCATGGCGGCCTACCCGGAGGCAATGGACTTCGCCGCCGCCCGCGCGTACTCGCTGAGGTCCGCCGGTGAACTGGCCCGTCGGGCCAAGGAGGCCGGCGGTCTGCGCCCCGATTTCGTCCTGGACGACCTGATGCTGATGATCATGGCGAACCGGGGCATCCACGCCCTGTCGACGGCCGCCCGCGTCGCGGCCTCCCGGCGCTTCGCCGCGCTGGTGATCCAGGCGTTCCGCGCCTCTCCCGAGCACGATCCGCTGCCGCCGGTGCCGCGGTTGGCGCCCGTGTGAACCCGACTGGCCCAGTTCGCGGCCGGCGAGCGTTTCCCCCCGGGCCTCCGTTCGTTGGGACGGACATGATCAAGAAGCTCGCCTGTGTCTCCGTCATGGCCACCGCTCTGCTGGTCTCCGCTCCGCTCGCCGAGGCGGCCCCCGTGCCCGGCCCGTCCGCCGGTGTCCCGGGTGGTCCGCTCCTGGACGGTCTCCTCGGTTCGCTGGAGGTGGGGCATCCGGCCACCTCTCCGCAGTCGCTCCTCCCCCAGGGCATCCTCGGCAGGTGAAACGCACGGGGCGGGAGGGGGCGGTTGCGTACTATCGCCCCCTCCGCCTCCGATGACCGGTTCGGCGCTCCGCTCCACCGGCCCCTTCCGGGCCCGCCAGACCGCGGCAGGCTTCCCGTAACCGGCGTCCGGGAGTCTCCAGGCAGTCAATCGAACGCGGGAGGCTCCAGTGAAGTGTGCGAGCAAGAGGCGTGCCGGTGCGGTCGTGGCCGTGCTCAGTGGTCTGGCACTGGCGGCGACCTCGACGACCGCCCAGGCCGCGACCGGCCCCGACGTCATCGCCCACCGCGGCTCCTCGGGCATGGCGCCCGAGAACACCGCGGCCGCCGTCGATCTCGCCGTGCGCCAGCGCGCCGACTTCGTCGAGATCGACGTCCAGCGCACCAAGGACGGCAGACTCGTCAACTTCCACGACTGCACCATGGAACGCACCACCGACGTCGAGGACCTCTACCCCGACCGTCCCCGCTACCGCGTCTCCGACTTCACCTGGAACGAACTGAGCCGTCTCGACGCCGGCTCCTGGTTCGACGACGACTACGCGGGCGAGCGGCTCATCACCGTCGACGAGGTCGTCCGGCACATCCAGCACACCCGCACCGGGCTGCTCGCCGAGATCAGCCCCTGCGACCAGTACGGCACCACCGTCGCCACCGACCTGGCCGACGCGCTGCGCGGCAGGACCGGCTACGTCCGCAAGGCCCTCGCCCGCCACCGACTCGCCGTCCAGTCCTTCCAGACCGACGACGCCCGCGCCTTCCACACCGTCCTGCCCCACGTCCCCATCGGCATCCTCGACGCCGACCGCCCCACCGACACCGAACTGACCGAACTCAGCCAGTGGGCCGACCAGATCAATCCCCAGCACACCGTCACCGACCAGGCCCTCGTCGACCGCGTCCACCGGCTCGGCATGGACATCAACGTCTGGACCGTCGACGAGCCCGGCGCCATCCGCACCATGGCCGCCCTCGGCGTCGACGGCATCATCACCGACTACCCCCAGACCCTCACCCGGCGGTAGCGGGGCACGGGAAACCGGCGCTTTGACACCCATCGCCATCGGGCGTTGACTGTCGGTACGGCGCAGCGCCATGCCGCTCCGGGGAATCCGGTGATCCAAGCAACCCAGGAAAGCGGCATACGACGATGTACGACCAGACACGCGCACAACAGCCCTCGGACCAGGACCAGCGCCGCAGCGAGCGCCGTCCGGCGGCACCGGAGGCGCTCCTGCCGCCGGCGGAACGGGACGCGGTCCTGGACCGTCTCCGCAAGGCCATCAACACCTTCGCCGACGCCCCGCACGAGGCGCTGGAGGAGGCGGAGGGCGCCTTCGACGACGCCGCGGCCCATCTCGCGAGCGCCCTCGCTGAGCGGCGTCGTGCGCTGCGCGAGAGGTGGCGGGAGCAGGACCCCGAGGCGCATGCCGAGGAACTCCGGCTCGCCCTGCGGCAGTACCGGGAGATCACGCAGCGGTTGATCCGCGCCTGACGTCCGCGTCGTTGGCGCAGCGGAAGCCGAGGTTGCCGGACGAGGAGTCCGGGGTGTTGGCGGAGCGGGCGGCGACCCGGTAGCGGTTGCAGTAGGAGTCGTGGCACAGGTAGGAGCCGCCGCGCAGGACCCGTGCCGTCCCGGCTCCGGGGCCGTGCGGGTCCGCGGCGGGCGAGTCGGCGTAGTAGGTGGGCGAGAACCAGTCGGAGCACCATTCCCACACGTTGCCCGCGGTGTTCCACAGGCCGTGGCCGTTGGGCCGGTAGGACTTGACCGGCGCGGTGGTCAGGTGACCGTCCTCGGCGGTGTTGACGTGGGGGAACCGGCCCTGCCAGATGTTGCAGCGCCACCGGCCGCCCGGGGTCAGCTCGTCGCCCCAGGCGTAGCGGCGGCCGGCCAGTCCCCCGCGGGCTGCGTACTCCCATTCGGCCTCGGTGGGCAGTCGCTTGCCGGCCCACCGTGCGTAGGCGGCGGCGTCGTTCCAGGAGACGTGGACGACCGGATGGTTCGGCCGGCCGGTGATGTCGGAGCGGGCCCCCTCGGGGCGGCGCCAGTGCGCGCCCCGCACGTTGATCCACCAGGGGGCGCCGGCGGCGTTGCCGAGAACGTCGGCGTCCGGGGCGGCGACGACCAGGTGGAAGACCGCCGAGGAGCCGAAGCGTTCGGCGTCGGTCACGTGGCCGGTGGCCTTGACGAAGGCGGCGAACCGGGCGTTGGTGACGGCCGTCTCGTCGATGTGGAAGGGCCGCAGGAGCACCGTGTGCACGGGTGTCTCGCCGTCGGCCGGATATCCCTCCCCGAAGGCGTCCCCCATCGCGAACTCACCGCCCGGCAGGCGCACCTGCCCGCGGGTCGAGCGCGGGCGGGCGGCGTGCCCCGGCTCCGCGGTGACCGCGGGGGACGGGGCGGCCACGGCGACGGGGGCCGTCGCGGGGGCGCAGCACGGGCGGTCAGTACGGGTCATGGGTCCTCGAATCGATCGCGTGCGTGCGCCTGCTAGGCCTTGTACGTGGACTCGTCGAGCCCGCTCAGGGTCGGGTCGTGGCCCACCTCGCCGACGTCGTACATCGATGTCATCCAGTGGTAGAAGTTGTCACCGCGTTCGCGCAGGACGTCGTAGAGCCGGCGCATCATGCGGCCGCGGACCTCCGCCTGCTCCGGGTGGGCGTAGACGTTCTGCAGCTCGTCCGGGTCGGTGTGCAGGTCGTACAGCTCGTTGACGGAGTCGGGGTTGACGACGAGCTTGTACCGGTCCTCGCGCAGCATGCGCTGCGGGTAGGGGAAGTGGTGGCCGTGGAACTCGCAGACGATGTCCTCGTCCCACTCCACCGTCTCGCCCCGCACCAGGGGCAGCAGGCTGCGCGAGTCGACGGCGGGTTTCGGGTCGAGGCCCGCCAGTTCGAGGATGGTGGCGGTGCAGTCGAGGAGGCTGACGAACTCGTCGCGCACCTGGCCGCCGGGTGCGCCCGGGACGCGGAGCAGGCCGGGTGTGCGGTAGATGTCCTCGTACATCGCGGGGCCCTTGTCGTGCAGCCGGTGCGAGCCGGTGAACTCCCCGTGGTCGCAGGTGAAGAACACCGCCGTGTCGTCCACGAGGCCGAGCCGTTCCATGGCCGCCATGACGCGGCCGATCTGCCGGTCGATGAGGGCCACGTAGCCCCAGTAGACGGCGATGAGCTTGCGGGTGGTCTCGATGGGCATCGTGTCGAAGGTCCAGTGCGCGCTGTAGTTGCGCTGGACCGGCGGTTTGCCCTCGAAGGTCTCGGACACCGACCGGGGCAGTTCCACGTCCGCCGGGTCGACCAGGTCGAAGTACTCGTCCGGGAGGATGTAGGGCAGGTGCGGTCCGAAGAAGTGCAGGGCCAGGAAGAAGGGCCGGTCGCGGTCGTGGGCGTCGGCGGCGTAGCGTTCCAGCCGCTCGATGGCGCGGGTGGCCAGGTAGTGCTCGAAGGTGGCCTCGACCGGCTGGTGCAGCCGGGCGGCGAGCAGGTTCCCTGGGCCGCCGTTCGGGAGGGTGCCGCGGACCCGGTCGCTGATCTCGTACGGCGGCAGTCCGCGTTCGTCGAGGTAGGCGAGGTAGTCCGGGTGGTCGACGGGATTGTGCCAGCCGGGCAGTTCGGGGCCGTCGAAGCCGTAGTCGGCCGCGGTGCGGCGGTTTCCGGCGTGCCACTTGCCGAACAGGCCGCAGTTGTAGCCGTGTTCGCGCAGCGCCCGGGAGAAGGCGAACTGGTCCTCGGCGAGGTCCTCGAGGTAGCCGACGTTGCGTTCGTGGTTGGCGAGGAGCTTGTGCCGGAAGGGTGCCTGGCCGGTCAGCAGGCTGGCGCGGGCCGGGGTGCAGATGGCGGTGGGGGTGTACCAGCGGTCGAAGCGGGTTCCGGTGGCGGCCAGATCGTCGAGGGCGGGGGTGTGGGCCAGCGGGTTGCCGTAGGCGCCGAGGGTGTCGGTGCGGTGCTGGTCGGTCATGAGGAAGAGGATGTTCTTCCGGGACGCCCCGGACTGCGCCCCGGACTGCGCGCCGGTCCCCGCGCCGGGCTCGTTCGCTCGCGTCACTTGCCCGCTCCCGTGAAGAGGTCGCCGGTGTAGTACGTCTTCGGGTCGACGGGCTTCTTGAGTTTGCCGGCGTTGACGAAGTAGTCGTTCATGCCCTCGAGCCACTTGACGACGGTGCCGTCCCGGGTCAGCTTGTCCAGCTCCTCCACGCTGAGCACCTTGTTGTTCGCGGCGTCCGCCTTCACCTGGTCGACGGGGATCTTCAGCTTGTCGGCGGTCAGCTCGATCGCCTCGTCGGTGTGCTCGGAGCGGAAGGTCATGGCCTCCCGCAGTACGGCGAGGACCTTCTTGGTCTTCTCCGGCTGGTCGGCCACCACCTTGTTGCCCGCGACGAACGCCGTGGGGAAGGAGACGTCCTTCTCGAAGTCGCCGTTCTTGGCGAGTTCGACCAGGTCGGGGACCTGCTTCTTGATCGTCGCCGCGGCCGGGTACCAGAAGCCGGCGCCGTCGACCTGGTGGGAGGAGAAGGCGGAGACGATGGTGGACGGGTCCATGGGGACGACCTTGAGGTCGTCCTTGGTCATCCCGGCCTTCTCCAGGGCGAGGGAGAGGATCATGTCACCGGAGGTGCCCTCGGGCACGGCGACGGTCTTGCCCTTGAGCTGCTGCATCGAGGTGATGCCCGGCTGGGCGAGGACCCGGTCGGAGTTGCCGAGGGTGTTGACGGCGACGACCTTGGCCTGCCCGGAGGCGGGGAGCCACATGGCGCCGGGGCCTATGTAGCCGAAGTCGAGGTTGTCGGTGCCCAGGGCCTGGATCTGGAGCGGCCCGTTGGTGAAGACCTTGGCGTCGGCCGACAGCCCGTGCTTCTTCCACAGGCCCTTGGCCTCGGCGATGGCGATCAGGCTGGCGCCGTTGAAGTCGTTGATGTAGCCGAAGCGCACGGTGTCCGACGAGCCGCCGGAGGACGAGCCGCCGCCGCACGCGGCGAGCAGCGCCATGGCGGCCGCGCCGGCGAGGGTGGTGGTGAGGCTTTGGCGGGTGAGGACGGGTGACATGGCGGGGAGCACCTTCCGGGTCATGACGTCGGGGAGTGGGAACCGGAAAGGGCGGCGGTGCGGCCTTCCTGGTGGTAGACGGAGTGCCAGACTCGGTTGCGCAGCGCGGCGAACTCGGGGCTGAGCCGGAAGGCCTCGTCGCGCTCGATGGCGGGGTCGACGTCGACGACGTCGTAGACGCGCCCGGGACGGGCGGCCATCACGACGACGCGGTTGGCCAGGAACACGGCCTCGTCGACGTCGTGGGTGATGAACAGGACCGTGCGCTTGTCCTGGCTCCAGGTCTTCAGGAGCTGTTCCTGGAGCTTGACCCGGGTGAGCGCGTCGAGAGCGCCGAAGGGTTCGTCCATCAGCAGGATCGAGGGGTCGACGGCGTAGGCGCGGGCGATGGCGCAGCGCTGGCGCATGCCGCCCGAGAGGGTCTTGGGGAGCGCGTCGGCGAAGCGTTCCAGGCCGACCAGTTCGATGAAGTGGTCGGCCCTGGCGCGGCGTTCACGCTTGGGCACGCCCGTGGTCCGGAGGCCGAACTCGACGTTCTGGCGTACGGTCAGCCAGGGGAAGAGGGCGTACTGCTGGAAGATGACGCCGCGCTCGGGTCCGGGCCCCGAGACGGGTGCTCCGTCCACCAGGGCTCGGCCGGAGGTGGGTGTCTCCAGCCCGGCGAGGATGTTCATCAGGGTGCTCTTGCCGCAGCCCGAGGGGCCGACGACGGTGACGAACTCGTGGTTCGCGATGTCGAGGCTTACGTCGTCCAGGGCGGTGAAGGCCTCCCGGCCCAGAGAGAAGGTCTTGGTGACGTGCTGGACGGAGATCTTGGCGGGGGTGCTGGTCATCGGCGTTCCTGCCATCGGGTGAGCCGGCGTTCGGCGAGAAGGAGGACGCGGTCCATGAGGAGACCGAGGATCCCGATCGAGATGAGCCCGACGAAGATGGTCGGGAGGTCGTAGTAGAGCTGGGCGTTCTGCATGCGGTAGCCGAGGCCCTCCTGGGCGGCGATCAGCTCCGCGGCGACCAGGGTGGCCCAGGCCGAGCCGAGGCCGACCCGCATGCCGACGAGGATGAAGGGCGTGGACGCCGGCACCACCACGCGGGCGAAGATCGTGGCGTCGCCCGCGCCGAGGACCCGGGCGGCGTTGATCAGGGTGCGGTCGACGTTCACCACGCCCTGGAAGGTGGAGATCACGCAGGCCAGGAACGCGGCGAGGAAGATGACGAAGATCTTCGGCGTCTCGTCGATGCCCATGGCGACGACGGCCAGCGGGATGATCGCCAGCGGCGGGATGGTGCGGAAGAACTGGATCCAGGGCTCGATCAGTCCGCGCAGGATGCCGTACCAGCCCATCAGGAAGCCCACCGGGACGGCCACGGCCGTGCCCAGGGCGAAGCCGATGAGGACCCGGGTCAGGCTGGCGAGGGCGTCGTCGGCGAGCGTCCCGTCGCTGATCAGGGTGGCGGCTCGGTCGACCACCTCCGGCGGTGTCGGCAGCTTGAATCCGGCGGACGCGAGGGCCCACCAGAGGGCGATGCCGAGTGCGACGGACACGGCGTTCAGAACGAGGGGCAGCCCGCGCCCGCCGGAACGGGAGCGCTCCGGCGCGGGCTTGGCTGCTTCCGCCGTGGTGTCGGGCGCCGCGGCGCCTCCCGCCGTGGTGTCGCCCGCTTCGGCCTCGGGCGAGGGCCCGGGCCCCTTCTCGGGCCGCGGGTGCCGCTGGTCGGCACTCCGCTTGTCAAGGACGGACATGGGCGGCTCCTTCGGTGGCGGAGTGGGGTGCATCGGAACGGCCCTTCACGTCGGCGGTTTCGGGATACCTCGCCAGGAGGGGTGAGCTGTGGAAGACCGCGGCGAGCGCGCCGATGGCGCCGTCGTCGTCGGAGAGGCGGGCCGCGGCGACGGCGGGTCCCGCCGACGCGGTCGGGAAGATCTCGGCGGCGAGGGTGGCGGCGACCTGTTCCACGAGGACGGGCGCCAGCCGGGTGATCTCGCCGCCGATGACCACCTTCGCCGGGTTCAGCATCATGGTCGCGGCGCCGACCACCCGGCCCAGCGCCCCCGCGGCCTCCCGCAGTACCCGGTCCACGACGGGGTGGGCGCGGCGCACGGCGGCGGCGAGGTCGTCGAGGTTCTCCAGGCGCAGGCCGAACTCCCAGCAGGCGGCGAGGATTCCGGGCACCGAGGCCACGGTCTCCAGACAGCCCCGCTTGCCGCAGCGACAGGGGCGGCCCGCCGGTTCCACGGTCACGTGCCCCAGCTCGCCTGCCAGCCCGGACGAACCCGTCACCAGCTGGCCCCCGACGACGAGTCCGCCGCCGACGCCGTCCGACAGGCGTACGTACACCAGGTCGGCGACGCTGTCGGCGCCGCTGATCGCCTCGGCGAGGGCGGCCAGCCGGGTGTTGTTGTCGACGATGACCGGTGCGTCGAAGCGTTCGGCGAAGGCCACGTCGACGCCCTCGGGTGCCGGGCGCAGCACGGTGGTGCCCGCGGTGGCACGCGGCCAGGCCGCCCCCTCCGGGGCCGGGTAGGGACCGGGTACGCCGATGCCGATGCCCTGAAGCGCCCCGTAGTGGACCCCCGCCTCGCCGCTGAGCCGGTCGACCAGTTCCAGGGCCAGTTCCGTGCGGGTCGCCCAGGTCGCGGTGTCCTCGTACCGGACGGAGCCGGAGACCATGATCTCGTGCGAGGCGTCGGCGACGACGACGTGGACGCGCCGGTGTCCGAAGTCGACGCCCATGAACTGCGCCGACGCCGGGTCGAGCGCCAGGCGTTCGGCGGGCCGCCCGCTGCCCTCGCGGCGGGAGGCGTCGGTGTCGACGACGACGATGGCACCGCGTTGCAGGAGGTTGCCGGTGATCTCGGACAGGGTGGTGCGGGACAGGCCCACGACCCGGGCGATCTCGCCGCGGCTCATGGCGCCGTTCTCCTGCAGCGCACGCATGACGCGCTCTTCGTGGGTCCGCCTGACCAGTGCGTGCACTCCGCTGGGCATCTGCATGCCGGTCAAGGTAGGGAGGCTCGATTATTCCGTCAACACTCCGACAGAAAGACGCAATGAAGTGTTCACAATGCCAGGTGGGCAGCGCCCCGCGCCCACGGGCCCGAGTGGATTATTCGTCCGCCCTGTTGACGTAAATGTGCGGGCGTTCGCATGCTGTGCGCCATGCCCCCGTCATGCGGCCGGTGTGCCGCGCCTCGGTTCCCGGACGGGGACGACGAAGGAGAACCCGACTGATGACCGATGCCGAGCACGGACTCCCCCGACGATCCCTGCTGGCCGGCGCCGCCGGTGCGGGAGCGGCCTTCGCCCTGCCCGCGAGCGCCGCACAGGCGGCCCCCGCGGCGGCGCCCACGGCCTCCCCGCGGGCCGGGGCGGAGCGGCGGTACCCGCGCAACTGGCCGGACCCCGAGCCGTACGGGGCCGCGGACACCCGGGCCGACCTGTGGCCGCGCGGGGACAACTCGTTCGTCCTCCCGCTTCAGCTGCGCCCTCGCGACGAGGAGCGCGGCACCGTCTGGATGCGCGACACCTACGTCAACTGCTTCGTGGTCGACGGCCGCCCGCTGTACGTCGCCACGGGCACCACCCGGGTGCCCGGGCTCGAAGCCGCCGGCCCCTGGAACGACGGCATCTTCGTGTGGCTGGCCCCCTCCCTCAAGGGCCCGTGGCGGCTGGCCGACACCACCGGCATCCGGCCCGGAGCCGAGCGCGGCAAGGTGTGGTCGCCCGAGTTCGCCGGGGAGAACCGCCCCGGCCGCACGGTCGTCGCGCCCTGGCAGGAGTACTGGCACGACGAGCAGTTCGGCAAGCGCGGCCAGGCCTGGGCGCCGGAGCTGCACTACTTCCGTGACACCTGGTACCTCGTCGCGTGCATGGGCGACCACTCCCGCAAGGTCGGCTCGTTCATGCTGGTGAGCGAGGGCGGCGTCGAGGGCCCGTACCGGCTGATCGAGGGCAACCTGGACAAGCCCTTCGGCGACTCGTTCATCGGGGGTCCGAAGTTCATCGAGCCCGGCGCCTACCACCACATCGACGGCGGCCTCTTCTCCGAGGGCGACGACGCGTGGCTCGTGCTGCACAACGACCTGTACGCGAGGTTCCGGGACGACATGGAGGACATCGTCACGACGACGGACCTGCCCCGGTTCCAGCAGACGCCCTACTCCCCCGAGCCGTACCTCGAAGGCGCCTACGTGTTCAAGTACCGGGGCAGGTACCACCTCGTCCACGCTGCCTGGGACCGTACGTCCGTCAACGCCGACGGCACCGTCCGCCAGGCCTACGACGTGCCCGCAGCGGGGCGCGTGCAGTACCAGTACGACGCGATCGTCGCCGTGGCCGACCGGTTCGAGGGGCCGTACTCGAAGCGGTACACCGCGGGTGTCGGCGCCGGTCACAACAACTTCTTCGTCGATCACCGGGGCGGCCTGTGGGCGACGTACTTCCTGAACCCGGCCGCCGGCTACTGGTCGGGGGCCTCGCGCGTCGCCAAGTCCGCGGTGCCCGGTGTCGTACGGCTGGAGTGGACCGGTCCGGCGGACGGCCGGCTGTACGTGAAGCGGGGGTCCGAGGGACACGGCGCCGGGCACTGAGCGGCGGTCCCCGTCCCCTCACTCCCTCGCATGCCTTCGCGGCGGGACGGGCGTAGTGTCCAGATATGGGTGATGTGCGGGGCGGCCGGCGTCGGGCGGCCCTGTCGGCGCGGACGCGGGCGGTCGGCTGATGGACTCCGCGATGGCGGCCGTCGTGCGGGCGAGCGGTGCGTTCGGAGGGATCCTCTACGCACTGCCGCCGGGCGAGGACGCCGTGTGGCAGGTCCTGGTCACGGGGGTCCCCCAGGAGATGGCCGCACCGTGGCGGCGGGTCGGGCTGAAGGATCCGATGCCCGTGGCGGACGCCGTCCGCGAGCACCGTCTGGTGTGGGCGGGCGGCCGGGAGGAGATGGCACGCGAGTATCCGCGGCTGGCGCTCGTCCTGCCGTACGACTTCGGACTGGCGGCCGCACCGGTCGTCTCGGGCACCGCCCTCAGGGGCGGGCTGGTGCTGCTGTGGCCCGGGAACCACCCGGCGCGGTTGAGCGCCGGGGAACAGGACGTCATCCGGGCGGGCTGCCGCCGCCTGGGTGACAGCCTGCAGCGGGCCATCGACCGCGGCGAACCGCTGCGGCCGCCGGAGCGGCCCCGCACCCTGCCGCCGGCCGCCCCGCGCACCCCCTCCCCCGCCGAGGCGACCGCGCTGTCCGCCTTCGTGGACCGGCTGCCCGGCGGCTCCTGCGCGCTGGACCTGGAGGGGCATCTGACCTTCGTCACCCCGGGGGCGGCCGAACTGCTCGGTGTCGACCGGTCCCTGCTGGTGGGCGCCCTGCCGTGGGAGGCGCTGCCCTGGATGGACGTGCCGCACGTCGAGGACCGCTACCGGGCCGCGCTGGTCAGCCGCAGGCCGCAGCGCTTCACGGTCCTGCGCCCGCCGAAGACGTGGCTGTCCTTCGAGCTGTACCCGGACGCCACCGGACTGAGCGTGCGCATCACCCCCGGCAGTCCGGACGCGGAGATGCCCCCGTCCCGGTCGGTACAGGCCTCGGGCCCCAGCCGTGCCACCGTGCTGTACCACCTGATGCACCTGGCCTCCACCCTCACCGAGGCCGTCAGCGTGCAGGACGTGGTCGAGCAGACCGCCGACCAGCTGATGCCCGCGCTCGGAGCTCAGGCCATGGTGGTGATGGCCCCGGCGGACGGCCGACTGAAGATCGTCGGCCAGCGCGGCTACCGCCCGGAGCTCCTGAGGCGCTTCGACGGGGCGCCGCTCACCACGGCCATCCCCGGGGCCGATGTCATGGCCACGGGTGTGCCGGGGTTCTGGACCACCTTCGAGGAGCTGCACGGGGCCTACCCCGCCATGACGCACGAGGACGGGATGGCCGCCTGGGCCCTGCTGCCGCTGATCGCCTCCGGCCGCCCCATCGGCTCGCTGCTGCTCTCCTACCGGCGGCCGCACGTCTTCCCGCCCGGCGAACGGGCCGCCCTCACGTCGCTGGCCGGTCTGGTCGGGCAGGCCCTGGACCGCGCCCGCCTCTACGACGCCAAGCACCACCTGGCCCACCGCCTGCAGTCCGCCCTGCTGCCCCACACCCTCCCCGACGTGCCCGGACTGAACGTGGCCGCCCGCTACCTCCCGGCCGCCCGGGGCCTGGGCATCGGCGGCGACTTCTACGACGTCATCCGCCTCGACGAGCACACCGCGAGCGTCACCATCGGCGACGTGCAGGGACACAACGTGGACGCCGCGGCGCTCATGGGGCAGGTCCGCACCGCGGTGCACGCCCACGCCACCGTGGGGGCGCCCCCGGGCGACGTGCTGGCCCGCACCAACCGTCTGCTCACCGACCTGGACCCCGGCCTGTTCACCAGCTGCGCCTACGTCCACCTGGACCTGGCCACGCACCGCGCCTGTGTGGCGCTCGCCGGGCACCCGCCTCCTCTGGTGCGCCACGCCGACGGGCGCGTGGAGACGCTGCGGGTGCCGCCGGGACTGCTGCTGGGCATCGAACCGGACACCGTGTACCCCTCGCTGGAGTTCCCGCTGCCGCCGGGCAGCGTGCTCGCCCTGTACACCGACGGACTGGTCGAGGCGCCCGGGGTCGACCTGGACGACGCGATCGCGGCCCTCGCCGGCCTCCTGGAACACGGCGACCCCGGCGACCTCGACGCCATGGCCGACACCCTCATCCGGCACGCGCCCACCCCGGGCGACGACATCGCCCTGGTCCTCGTCGGTCCCCGCGCGTCGGCGCCGGGGCACTCCCCGGGCCGATCGATCGTTTTCAGGGACAAGAAGGACGAACGCCGGTCGACGCGGGCCGGCAGCGGAGGAGAAGACCCTTAATGAAACACCAGAGGGTGCGCGATCTGATGAGCGACGCCGTGGTCCGCGTGCAGCGGGGCACACCGTTCAAGGAGATCGCCCACCTGCTGCTGGAATACGACATCACGGCGGTGCCGGTCGTCGACGAGGAGAACCGCCCCGTGGGGGTGGTGTCGGAGGCCGACCTCCTGCAGAAGATGTGGGGCGGGGAGCCCGACGGTGCCCCCGAGCACGCCGAGTGGCCCCGGGCCTCGGCGGGCAAGGCGGACGCGACGGACGCGGCCGGGCTCATGACCTCACCCCCGCTGTGCGCCCTGGAGAGCTGGAGCGTCGTGGACGCCGCCCGGGTGATGGCACGGCACCGCATCAAACGGCTGCTGGTCGTCGACGGGGACGGGCGGCTGGCCGGGGTCGTCAGCAGAAGCGACCTGCTGCGGGTCTTCCTGCGCACGGACCGCGCGATCCGCACCGAGATCATCGAGGAGGCCCTGGTCAAGGCGCTGGGCCTGGCTCCCTCGTCGGTGCAGGTGGACGTGGCGCACGGGCATGTCGTGCTCAGTGGCCGGCTCCCGGCCCATGTGTCCGCCCCGCTGCTGGAAGAGCACTGCCGGAGCGTGGACGGCGTCGTCGCCGTGGAGTTCAGACCGGCCGGCGAGGCCGACGCCGAGGGCCCCGCGGCCGTCGGCTCCTGAGACCCGGCCGGTCGGCGGACACCGCCCGTGCCCGCTTCCCCGGGGGAGGGGAGGCGGACGCGGGCGACGCGCCTGACAGCATGAGATCTGCCTAACAGTGTTCGACTTCTTGATGGACCATCAGTCCGTGGCGCCCTAGGCTCGCCGCATGCCCACAGAGCGACACACCACCACGGCTCCCGTCTCCCTCCGCGAGCGGCGCCGGACCGCCGCGGCGCAGGAGATACTCGACGCCGCCGAGCAGCACATCGGCGAACACGGTCCCGCCGCCCTGTCGCTGCGCGCGGTCGCCCGCGGTCTCGGCATGACCGTGCAGGCGCTCTACCACTACTTCCCGAACCGCGACGCCCTCGTCACCGCCCTCATCACCAAGGCGTACGGCGAGCTGTCCGACGCGTTGCAGGCCGCGGCCGACGGTGTGCGCACGGCCCCCTCGGCACCCGGTCTGGTCGCGGTGGCCGAGGCCTACCGCGACTGGGGCGTCGCCCGTCCGGAGCACTTCCAGCTCCTCTACGGGACGCCGCTGCGCTACTACGCGGCACCCGCCGAGGGCCCGACCACGCAGGCGGTCCGCCGGATGGGCGCGATCTTCCAGCGCGAGCTGTTCGCCGGCTTCACCCCGGCGCAGCTCGCCGCGGCCGAGGTCCCCGCGCTCTCGCCGCCGTACCGGGAGCATCTGGAAGGGCTCCCGCTGCACGCCCAGGGCGATCTCCCGCCCGCCGCGGTCTCCCTCTTCCTGAGCGCGTGGGGGCACGTGCACGGCCTGGTCGTCCTGGAGGTGTTCGGGCACACCGCGTTCCTGGGCGACCATCAGGCGGAGGTCTTCCGCACGTCGGTCCGGATGATGCTGGAGGACATCCACCGCCGGATCCCCGCCGCCTGAGCGGGCGCGGCTCTCAGGGGCGCGGGGCTGCCTGCCGGCCCTCGCGCGAGGGGTCGGGGGCGGACAGGGCCTCGATCTCGGGGTGGTCGCGCAGGGCGGCGATGACCGCGTTCACCGCGGCGCGCTGCGGGGCGCCGCGCCGCACCACGACGGCGACGTTGCGATGCACCGGCGGGCTCAGCCGCCGGGTGACGACGGCGTGGTCCGCCGTGACCGCGAGGGCGGGCAGCAGGGCGATCGAACCGGTCGTCTCGACGTGCCGCAGCAGCATCAGGTAGTTGCTGAACCGGCAGGCCACCCGGGGTTCGAACCCGGACTCGCGGCACAGCCGCACGGTCAGGTCCGCCATGTACGACTGCGGCCGGTCGCAGGCCCAGGTCTCCTCCTTGCACGCCGCGAGGTCCACCGCGGCGCGGGCGGCCAGCGGATGGCCGTCCGGCAGCACCAGGAGGACCGGGTCGCTGCCCAGCGACACGACGTCGAGGTCCGCGCCCCACGTCAGGCCGGAGTAGTCGGTGGTGGTGACGATGACGTCGGCCTCGCCGGAGCGCAGGGCGGGGCCGCTCTCGTGCGGTTCCATCTCGACGAGTTCCAGGCGCAGGTGCGGATGGGTGGTGGCCAGCCGGTTCGCCGCCGGGACGGCGAGGCTGTAGATCGCGCTCTGGAACACGGCGAGCCGGACGGTGCCGATGGGCTCGTCGTTCAGGGCGCGCAGTTCGGCCTCGACGTCGGCCATCCGGTCGAGGATCTCCCGGGCCCGGCGGGCCAGCAGGAGTCCGGCCGGGGTCAGCCGCACCCGCCGCCCGGTCCGCTCGATGAGCCGGCACCGGGTCTCGGTCTCCAGCACCGCCAGTTGCTGGGAGACCGTCGACGCGCTCAGGTGCAGCGAGTCGGCGACCGCGCGGACGGTACCGAGCGTGTCGAGCCGGCTGAGCAGGTGCAGTCGTTGGGAGTTGAGCACGGAGCCGATGGTACGGCGCACCTCGGCCCGTCTGTACGGTTCTGCCCTACAGCACCATCGAATCCGTGCGATGGACACGCGCAGCGGTCCGTCCCTACCGTCGGTCGCATGCCTTCCGAGACTTCCGGCGCCGACCTGGGGCGCCACCTGATCCGCTACTCCGGCCACGCACCCTTCTCGCCGGAGGTCGTCGTACGCGCCGCGGGCACCTCCGTCTTCACGGAGAGCGGTCGTGAACTGCTGGACTTCACGTCCGGTCAGATGAGTGCCATCCTCGGGCACTCCCATCCGGCGATCGTCTCGACGGTGCGCGAACAGGTCGCGCACCTCGACCACCTGCACAGCGGCATGCTCAGCCGCCCGGTCGTCGAGCTGGCCCGCCGGCTCGCCGGGACCCTGCCGGAGCCGCTGGAGAAGGCGCTGCTGCTGACCACCGGGGCGGAGGCGAACGAGGCCGCGGTGCGGATGGCGAAGCTCGTCACCGGGCGCCACGAGATCATCTCCTTCGCCCGGTCCTGGCACGGCATGACCCAGGCCGCCGCGAACGCCACCTACAGCGCCGGACGCAAGGGCTACGGCCCCGCCGCGCCGGGCAACTTCGCACTGCCGGTGCCGGACCGCTACCGCCCCTCCGTCCTCGGCGCGGACGGCGAGCTGGACTGGCGCCGCCAGCTGGACCTGGGTTTCGAGATGATCGACGCCCAGTCGGTCGGCAGTCTGGCCGCGTGCCTGGTCGAGCCGATCCTCTCCTCGGGCGGCGTCGTCGAGCTTCCGCCGGGCTATCTCGCCGCCCTGGCGGACAAGTGCCGTGAGCGCGGCATGCTGCTGATCCTGGACGAGGCCCAGACGGGACTGTGCCGGACCGGCGACTGGTACGCCTTCGAGCACGAGGGGGTCGTCCCGGACATCCTCACGCTGTCCAAGACGCTGGGCGCGGGGCTGCCGCTGGCCGCCGTGCTGACCAGCCCCGAGATCGAGCAGCGGGCGCACGAGCGCGGGTTCCTGTTCTTCACCACCCACGTCAACGACCCGCTGCCCGCAGCGGTGGGCAACACCGTCCTCGACGTCCTGGTCCGCGACCGGCTGGACGAGCGGGCCCGCAGGCTCGGCGCGGCGCTGCGGGAGGGCCTCGACAAGCTCGCCGCCCGCCACGAGGTGGTCGGCGACGTCCGGGGCCGGGGGCTGCTGCTGGGCATGGAACTCGTCGGCGACCAGGTGCTGGGCGAGGGCGGCGCGGACCGTCTGGGCGCCGCCGTCACCCGGCGCTGCTTCGAGCTGGGGCTGCACATGAACATCGTCCAGCTCCCGGGGATGGGCGGAATCTTCCGTATCGCTCCCCCGCTGACCGCGAGCGACGACGAGATCGCCCGCGGCGTGGCCGTCCTGGACCAGGCACTCGCCGACGCCGCCGGAGCCCTGTAGCCCGAAGGCCCCGGTGTCCTCGGGGTACGAGGACACCGGGGCCGTGGGCGCGTGGGTCAGACTCCGGCCGTCTCCGGTTCGCGGGCGGGCTCCGTGGGAGCGGCGGTGTCGCCGAGCTCCCGGTGCAGCTTCTCGCCCTCGACGTCGACGTTCGGCAGGACGCGGTCCAGCCACTTGGGCAGCCACCACGCCTTGGTGCCGAGCAGGGCGAGCACCGCGGGCACGATGGCCATGCGCACCACGAAGGCGTCGAAGAGCACCGCGATAGCGAGGCCGAAGCCCATCATCTTGATCATGGCGTCGTTCTCCAGGATGAAACCGGAGAAGACGCTGATCATGATGATCGCGGCGGCCGCGACCACCCGGCCGCCGTGGGTGAAGCCCGTGGTGACGGACTCGGCGGCGGACTGTCCGTGGACGTACGCCTCGCGCATGCGGGTGACGAGGAAGACCTCGTAGTCCATGGCGAGGCCGAAGACCACGCCGATCATGAAGATGGGCATCATCGACATGATCGGGCCCGGCTGGTCCACGCCGAACACGGCGGCGAGCCAGCCCCACTGGAAGACCGCGACCACCGCGCCGAGCGCCGCGGCCACCGAGAGCAGGAAGCCCAGGGCCGCCTTCAGCGGGACGAGGACCGAGCGGAACACCAGCATCAGGAGCAGGAAGGCGAGCCCGACGACCAGCGCCAGGTAGGGGATCAGCGCGTCGTCCAGGGTCTGCGAGAAGTCGATCGTCATCGCGGTCGCACCGGTGACCAGCATGGTCGCGCCGGTGTCGGCCCTGATGTCGCCGGACAGCGAGCGGATGTCGTGCACCAGCGACTCGGTGGCGACGTCGCTGGGGCCGGTCTTGGGCATCACGGTGAGGACGGCGGTGTCGCCCTCCTCGTTGAAGTTGGCGGGGGTGACGGCCGCGGCCTCGCCCAGTCCGGTGATCTTCTCGCCCACGGTGTCCGCGGCGGCCTTCGGGTCGTCCGCGCCGCGTGCGTCGACGGTGACCATCAGCGGGCCGTTGAACCCGGCCCCGAAGGACTCGGACAGCATGTCGTAGGCCTTGCGCTGGGTGGTGTCGGGGGCCGAGCTGCCCTCGTCGGGCAGGCCCAGCTCCATGCCGGCGGCCGGTACGGCGATCACGCCGAGGCCGAGGACCGCGGTCAGCAGGACGGTGACCGGGCGCCGCTGTACGAAGCGGGCCCACCGGGTGCCGAGCTTCGGCTTGCCGGAGGCGGCCCGCGCCCCGGCGGGAGCCTTGCGGTCCTTGCGGCTGAGCGCCTTCTTGCCGGCGAAGCCGAGCAGTGCCGGGGTGAGGGTGAGGGCGATCAGCACGGCGATGCCGACGGTGCCCGCGGCGGCCAGGCCCATCTTGGTGAGGATCGGGATGTTGACGATCGCGAGACCGGCCAGGGCCACGACGACGGTCAGTCCGGCGAAGACGACCGCGGAGCCCGCGGTGCCGACCGCGCGTCCGGCCGCCTCCTCGGGAGCGCGGCCCTCGGCTATCTCGGCCCGGTAGCGCGAGACGATGAACAGGGCGTAGTCGATGGCGACCGCGAGGCCGATCATCATGGCGAGGGTGGAGGTCGTGGCGGACAGCTCCAGCGTGCTGCCGAGCGCGCCGATGGCGGAGATGCCGATGCCGACACCGATGATCGCCGAGAGCAGCGGCATGCCCGCCGCGACCAGTGAGCCGAAGGTCAGCAGGAGCACGATCGCGGCGACGCCGATGCCGATCAGCTCGGCGGTGCCGCCCATCTCCTGCTCGGCCACGACCGCGTCGCCGCCGGTCTCGACCGTGTACCCGCCCTGGCGCGCGCCGTCGGTGGCGGCCGTGAGCGAGTCGCGGGCCTCGTCGGTCAGCTCCATCGCGTTGACCTTGTAGGTCACGGAGGCGTAGGCGGTGGTGCCGTCCTTGCTGACGGCGTTCGCCTCGAACGGGTCGTCCACCGAGGAGACCTGCGGGCCGGCCTCGAGGTCGGCGACCAGGTCCTTCACCCGGTCCTTGCCGGCCGCGTCGGATATCTTCGCGCCCTCGGGGGCACGGATCACGACGCGGGCCGTGGCGCCCTCGGCACTGGCGGCCGGGAACTGCTCGTCGAGCAGGTCGAACGCCTTCTGGGACTCGGTGCCCGGCATGGAGAAGGAGTCTTCGGGCGGGGCCGGCGCGGCGGACGAGGCGACGCCGGCGCCCACGAGTATGGCCACCCACAACAGGGCGACCAGGCCGCGGCGCCGGAACGCCCTCCGGCCGAGTCGATAGAGAAACGTAGCCACCTTTTGGACCAATCCGTCGGGTTACGGGCAGGACGAAGACCCGGCACATGGGGGGAAGGCGGAGGCGCTGACCGGGGTACACATCCATGCTCGCCCGGGGTTCTCGGCGTTTGATCCGACCCTGGGTCTGGACTGGCGTACTGCGTCGGGTGTAGTGGGGTCCCGCGCTCCTCTCCCCTCGGTGTAGATCACGAAGATGGGTGTACTCCGCATTTCGTTGCCGCGGGCAGCCGAAGGCGCTCAGCCGGTGAAGGGCACGGCGTTGCCGCCCGCACCGCAGCGCAGGGTCCAGGGGCGGGCGGACCGGGTGCCGCTCTCGTGGATCCGGACGTCGACCTCGTCGGCGGACAGGCCGCCCGGGACGTCGGCGTGGGCCGCGGTGCAGACCAGCTGGCTGACCGCGGTCACGTCGAGTTCGCCGGCGCTGACCCGGAGGGGGACGACGACGTCGACGGCGCCTTCGCTCGTGGTCGCGGTGAGCCGTCCGGCCGCTCTCGACTCGACGTGGGTGGTCAGGCCGCGCTCGCGCTCGGCCGGGGTGGGACCGTCCAGGAGCAGGTCGAGGGTCTGCTGGGGGGCGAGGGGGGCGTCCGTCCGCCGGGTGACGGGGCGGGTGCCGTAGGGGCCGGCGAAGTACAGGCGCACGGTGCTCGCCCCGTCGCCGGGCCGCTGGACGCCGGAGGCGGGTGCGCCGGCCTGCACCGGGCCGGTGGTGCCGATGCCGCAGCCGGTGGCCCCGGCGGCGAGCAGCACGGTGAGGGCGAGGGCGGCCCGATTCGGGTGCGGGAAGTGGCGGGATGTCATGTCGTTCCCGGGGAGGAGGCGGCCGACGGCAGGGTGAGGGTGAACACGGCACCGCCGTCGGGGTGGTTGGCGGCGGTGAGGGTGCCGCCGTGCAGGGCGGCGTTCTCCCGGGCGATGGCGAGTCCGAGGCCGCTGCCCCCGGAACGGGGGCGGGCCGCGTCGGCCTTGTAGAAGCGGTCGAAGACGTGCGGGAGCGCGTCGTCCGGGATGCCGGGCCCCCGGTCGGTGACGGTGACCCGGACCCGGTCGCCGCCCGCGCGGACGGCGACCGTCACGGGCGGGCGTCCGTGGTGCAGCGCGTTGGCGACCAGGTTGCCGAGGACGACGTCGATCCGGCGGGGGTCGACGCGTACGGGCGCCGGTTCGGGCAGGTCGGCCCGGACCCGCTCGTCGTGGGCCCAGCCGCGCAGTTGCAGGGTCTTGGTCACGAGGCTGCGCAGGTCGACGTCCTCCCGGTGGACGGGGGCGGCCTTGGCGTCGAAGCGGGAGACCTCCATGAGGTCCTCCACCATGCGGGCCAGGGTGCGCACCTCCTCGCTGATCAGCCGGACGGCGTCCTCCGTGTCGGCGGGCAGTACACCCGAGGCGGCGTCCTCGTCGAGGACCTCGGTGACCGCGGCCATGGCGGCCAGCGGGGTGCGCAGTTCGTGGGCGACGTCGGCGGCGAAGCGGCGGGCGCCCGCCTCGAGCCGGCGCAGTTCGGCGGCGTCCCGCTCCAGGGTCTCGGCCATGGTGTTGAACGAGCGGGTCAGGTCGGCGAGTTCGTCGTGGCCCTCGGTGTCCAGGCGCGTGTCCAGCTCCCCGGCCGCGATGCGTTCGGCGCCGTGGCGCAGCCGTCGGACGGGCCGCAGGACGCTGCGCGCCGCGAAGAGGGCCGGGACGAGGGCGAGGGCGAGCGCGGGGACGGCTCCGGCCTGGGCGGCGGTGACCAGGGCGTCGATGTCGGCGCGGTCGTCGTCGAGGGGGAAGACGGCGTACACGGTCAGGCCGGAGAGCGTGTCCGGGTCCCCGTTCCCGGCTTCGTCGGGGGCGTAGGCGACGGGCACGCCGAGGGCCAGCCACGGGCGGCCGTCGTGTTCGGTCCGCTGGTGGACGGCCCGCCCGGTGTCCTGGACGGTCTCCCGCAGTCCGTCGGGGACGGGCGGCGCGCCCGGGGAGGCCGAGACCGGTTCGCCGCCCCGGTAGGAGGCGGACGCGTGCCAGGCCCGGGCGCCGCCGGCCTGGTCGATCTGCCCGGTGAGCCCGCGCAGGTCCTCGTCGGTGGGCGGCAGGGCCAGGTCGGGAGCGAGGGAGTCGAGCTGGGTGCGCAGATCGGCGACGGCGGTCTCCGCGGCGCGGTCGAGGATGGCCGCGCGGGCCCGGTGGAAGGTGAAGCCGGCGGTGAGCAGGGCGCCGAAGGCGGCGGCCAGGAGGAAGGCCACCACCAGCCGGGTCCGCAGCCCGCGGGGCGGGTACGGCCGGAGCCTGCTCACAGCGAGCCGGAGCGGTGGCCGCAGCCGGCTCACAGCGGGCCGAACCGGTAGCCGAAGCCGCGCACGGTCTGCACGTACACCGGTCTGCGCGGGTCGTCCTCGATACGGGCGCGCAGCCGCATCACGCAGGCGTCGACGAGGCGGACGTCGCCGTAGAAGGAGTGTTCCCAGACCTGCTCAAGCAGTTGCTGGCGCGAGTACACCTGCCCGGGGGTGGCGGTGAGGAACAGCAGGAGTTTCAGTTCCGAGGGCGCCAGGGGCAGCTCGGTGCCGTGCTTGGCCACGACCAGGGTGGTGCGGTCCACCGTGAGGTCCGCGTGCCGCTCCGGGCCGGCGGCGGCCGGATTCGGCGTGCCGCCGTCCTGGGCGGGCGCGACCCGGCGCAGAACGGCCCGGATCCGCGCCTCCAGCAGCTCGGCGCCCGCCGGTTTGACGACGTAGTCGTCGGCGCCCGCCTCCAGGCCGACGACCATGTCGATCTCGTCGCCCCGCGCGGAGAGGATGATGATCGGGATCCGTTTGCTCTCCCGGATCCGGCGGCACACCTCCAGGCCGCTCATGTTCGGCAGCATCAGGTCGAGGAGCACCAGATCGGGCCGGTGCCGCTCCAGGGTCAGCAGGCCGGTCTCCCCGCTGCCCGCGACGGCCACCTCGTGCCCCCGGCGTTTCAGCGCGAGGGAGACGCCTCTCTGTACGGCGGGGTCGTCTTCGATGAGCAGGACTCGTGCCATGGGGGTGCGCTCTTCTCCGGTTTCCTCGGCTCGGCTTCCTCGGCTCGGCGGCGGCCGTCTTCTGCCAGCGTGCTCGAAGCGTATGACGCCGGGTTCCGCGTCATGTGAGGAAACGATGACAGCCCTCCCCGGGCCGGGCGCGGGTGGCCTGTGCTGGAGGCATGGACAACGAGATCAACTCAAGCGGGCGGTCGCTGCCCGCCCGCCACGCCGCCGGGTACGCCCTCGTGGCCGCGGCCGTGGCACTGGCCCTGACCGGCTGTCAGGGCTCCGGCACCGGCGTCGAGGTCTCCGCGAGCGACAGCGCGGCGGCCGGCACCCCGGACGGCGGGAAGGACTCCTCCGACGGAAAGCGGGACGACAGGCCGCGACGCCTGCTGTGGATGGGCGACTCCATCGGTGAGGCCCAGGCGCCCGCCCTCGACGCGGCCATGGAGGCCGGGGGCGTCGCCTTCAAGTCGGTGGCCGCCGCCGGCGGCGGCGGTGTCGTCGGCGAGATCGCGGCGCCCACCTGGGACCGCCTGCCGAAGACGCTGAAGTCCTTCGCGCCGGACGTCGTCGCCTACCAGGTCACCACCTACGACTGGGGCACTCCGGCCGAACAGCGCGCGGCCTACGAACGCCTGGTGAAGACGGTGAACGAGGCGGGGGCCGACCTCCTCCTCGTCTCCGCCCCGCCCTTCAAGATCGACGACTTCTACCAGCCGCACGAGGCGGAGATCGCATCCGCTCCGCGCTCCGCGAAGAGCGTGGCCGAGGAGCACCCGGACACGGCCGGCTTCCTCGACGCCGCCGACCTGTGGGGCGACGACAGCGGTTCCGAGCAGGCGCAGCGCAGCGAGGACGGCATCCACTCCTGCCAGCAGGGCTCGGCGGCGTTCGCCGTCTGGTTCGGCGAGCAGCTGGAGAAGCGGTACGGCTTCGACCCGGCCGCCGCCGACACGTGGGCCACCGGTGCGTGGACCGGCGAGAAGGTCTACAGCCGGCTCGGCTGCGCGTAGCCCCATGGCGGAACCCGGCCCGCCCACCCGCCCCCGGCGAGGCCGTCGCGGGCCGGGGACGCCTCGCCCCTTCCACGGAGAGCAACCCATGCCCCTGCCGGCCACACCCTCCCCCGCCCACCGCCGTGCCCGCGCCGCCCCCTCCCCCGAGCCGCGGCCCACGCGGCGGCACATCGCTCCGCTCGACGGCCTGCGCGGCCTCGCCGTCCTGGGCGTGCTGTTCTTCCACGCCGGTCACTTCGACGGCGGGTTCCTGGGCGTCGACCTCTTCTTCGTCCTGTCCGGCTTCCTCATCACGGGCCTGCTGCTCAAGGAGGCGCGGGCCCGTGGCGGCCGGATCGACCTGCTCGCCTTCTGGGGCCGGCGCGCACGGCGGCTGCTGCCCGCGCTCGCGGTCGTACTCGCCGCAACCCTGCTCCTGGTGTGGGCCCTCGGCCCGCCGAACCTGCTCCGGTACGCCCTCGACGACGGACCGTGGGTGGCCGCGAACCTCGCCAACTGGCACTTCGTGGCCGACCGGGTCGGCTACTGGGACTCGGCCGGGACCAGGGTCTTCAGCCATCTGTGGAGCATCGCGGTCGAGGAGCAGTTCTACGTGGTGTGGCCGCTGGTGCTCTGTCTGGTGGCCCGCGGCCGGGGCGCCGGACGGCGGGTGGCCGCGGTGGCCGCGGCCGGTGCCGTCGCGTCCCTGGTCCTGATGGTCGTCCTGACCGCTCCGGCCGACACCACCCGGGTCTACGAGGGCACCGACACCCGCGCCTTCTCGCTCCTCCTCGGGGCGCTGGCGGCCACCGAGCCCGCCACGCGACTGGTCTCCCGCCTCGGCGAACGCGCGGCGGGCCGGTGGAGCCTCGCCCTGGCGGCGGGCATCGGGGCGTACTGGGTCGTGGCCGACGGCCAGAACTCCCCGTCCCTCTTCCGGGGCGGGCTGTTCCTCCACGCCCTGGCCGCCGCCCTGCTCATCGCGTGCCTCGCCCGGGCTCCGCGCACACCGGCCGGGCGCTTCCTCGCCGCCGCGCCGCTGCGCCGGCTCGGCGTGGTCTCGTACAGCCTGTATCTCTGGCACTGGCCCGTGTACCTGCTGCTCAGCGAGGAACGGCTCGGTCTCGACGGGGCTCCCCGTACGGCGGTGCTGCTCGCCGTGTCGGTGGCGCTCGCCCACCTCTCCAAGGTCCTGGTGGAGGACCCGGTCCGGTTCCGGGCCCGCTGGGCGAAGGGCCGCACCGGTGCGCTCGCCCTCGTCGCCGTCTTCGCGGCGCTGGCCGCACTGTGGGCGGCGGTCCCCCAGCCGCGAACCGGGGAGGGCTCGGTCGACGTCACACGTCTCGGGTCGGTCGGCGGTTGACCGCGGTTGACCTTCACCTTGGGGCAGGCCGCAGCATCGGTGTCACCGGGCGAAGCGCCCGGTACGAGGAGGGGTGGGTACGTGGGCGTGGAGCTGCTGACCATAGGGGCGTTCGCGAAGGCGACCCGGCTGTCGCCGAAGGCGCTGCGTCTCTACGACGAGCTGGGCCTGCTGCCGCCCGCCCGCGTCGACCCGGTCACCGGCTACCGCCGCTACGCCCCGGAACAGGTGGAACGGGCCCGGCTCGTGGCCTGGCTGCGCCGCCTGGGGATGCCGTTGGTCCGCATCCGGCACGTGTGCTCGCTGGACGCGGGAGCGGCGGCCGGGGAGGTCCGCGCCTTCTGGGCACGGACCGAGGCCGAGACCGCCGCCCGACGGGACCTGGCCGCCTTCCTCGTCGACCACCTGACCCGGAAGGATCCCGCCATGTCTCCCACCACTCCTGCCCTGAGCATGCGCTACGCCGCCGCCTCCGACACCGGCCTGGTCCGCGAGCGCAACCAGGACACCGCCTACGCCGGTTCCCACCTGCTGGCCGTCGCCGACGGCTTCGGCGACGAGGGGGCTCCGGCGAGCGCCGCCGCCGTCGAGTCGCTGCGGCGGCTGGAGAGCGGCGGGGTCCCGGCGGACGGCCTCCTCAACGTGCTCGCGGACGCGGTGGCGGAGGCCGAGCGGGCCGTGCACGGCGCCGTGGGTTCCGGTTCGGCGCCGCAGCAGGCCGGTACGACCCTCACCGCGATGCTCTGGACGGGGTCGCAGCTGGGTCTCGTCCACATCGGCGACTCGCGCGTGTACCTGCTGCGCGACGGGGAGCTGTTCCAGATCACGCACGACCACACCGTGGTGCAGTCGATGATCGACGAGGGCCGCATCACGCCGCAGGAGGCCGTGTCCCACCCCCAGCGGTCGCTGCTGGTGCGGGCCCTGGGCCGGGGAGCCGACGCCACCGCCGAGATGCGCCTCCAGGACGTCCGGCCCGGGGACCGCTACCTGCTCTGCTCCGACGGCCTGTCGACGGTGGTGCCGGGCGACGAGATCCGCCGGGTGCTGGCCGCCCCGGGGGAGCCCGGGGCAGCCGTCCGGGAACTGGTGGCCCTCGCCAACGGGTCCGGCGGTCCCGACAACGTCAGCTGCGTCGTCGCCGACGTCGTGCCCGCGGCGTGACACCGCCGGGCGCCGAGCCCCGTCCGGGTCGGCCGCCCCTCACGGCGGTGCCGCCCCGACCGTGACGCGGTCGCTGTCGCCGTCGGAGAGGAAGGACGCGAGGGCCTGCCCCTCCTCGGCGACCCCGGCGCGCTCGGGCCGGGTGAGCCGGCGCAGCGGGGTGACGGTCACCGTGCCGTCCTCGACGGTCCAGGTCGCCGACACCCTCCCGTCGACGAGGACGAAGCGGGCGCCGGTGACCGACAGGCCGCGGTGCGGGTCGTCGATGATCCGGCCGCGGTCCTGGTAGCCGAGGACCGCGTTGTCGAAGGCGGGCAGGAAGCGCACCGGCGCCGGGGTGCCGGGGTCGGGCCGCGGGGCGTCGGGCAGGTCCAGCAGTTCCCGGCCCCGCTAGTCGCGGAAGGAGACCAGTTGTCCGCGCACCGCCGCGACCGCGGCCGGCAGCCCCGCGAGCCCGCACCAGGCACGCAGGTCCGCCGAGGCGGCCGGCCCGAACGCGGCCAGGTAGCGCCGTACCAGCTCCTCCCCGACCGGATCGGTGCCCGGCGGGGCGGGCGGGTCCACCTCGCGGCCCAGCCAGTGGGCCACCGGGGCGTTGCGCACCCCGGCCCTGGTGCGCCACAGCCCCCGCGGCGGCAACTGCACCGTCGGGATCAGCGCGGCTACCAGCAGCTCCCCCAGTGGCCGAGTTCCCGCGTCCGGCCACCGCGCGGCCACGGCGCGGGCGAGGTCGCCCATCGAGCGGGGCTCGCCGTCGGCCAGGACCGCGCGGCCCGCCGCCGCGAGCTCGTCGAGGTCGACCCCGGCGAGCTCGCGGCGGTAGGTGCCGAGGACGCGTCCGCGCAGCATGGCGTCGTGGCGCGATCGCCAGGCCAGTGCGTCCTCGGCGGTGACGAGATGGACGGTGCGGCGCATCAGGTGGGTCCGCACCACTCGACGCCCGGTCAGCAGGTCGTCGAGCGCCCGCGGGGCGAAGTCGCTCAGCCGCGACCACAGCCCGACGAACGGTTCCTGCGGCTCCTGTGCCTGCATGCCGCCGAGGTGCGCGACGGCGTCGGGCACCGGGCGGTCCGCGCGGTCGAGCAGCAGCTGCCGGGCGAGGGCCGCCCGGTTCAGCGACCGGGCGTCGAGCACGCTCACGCGTTGTACTCGCTCACGACGTCCAGGACCCAGGTGACGCCGAACCGGTCCCGCAGCATGCCGTAGAGGGGCGCCCACTGGGCGGTGCCCAGGGGCCGCAGGACGGTCGAGCCCTCGGCGAGCCTCTCCCAGTACGCGGTGATCTCCTCGGTGCCCTCGCCGCGAACCGAGACGAAGAAAGCGTTCTCGCCCTGGTGGTACGGCAGGTCGGACGGCACGTCGTAGGCCATCACGGCCAGGCCGTCGGCGGTGGACACCTGGCCGAACATCACCTGGTCGGCCGCGGCGGGATCCTGGACGCTGCCGGCGTCCTTGTACGTCACCACGGTCAGGTCCCCGCCGAACGCGGCCTGGTAGAAGGTGAGGGCTTCGCGGGCGTCACCACGGAAGTTGAGGTGGGTCACGGCTTTGGCGGTCATGTCGGGCTCCTTGCCTCGGAGGGAAAGCTGGGCCGGTCCGGCCCCGCGGTGCCCACTCTGCTTCAGGTAGCGGTCAGGTTGTGGCCGCTATGTGCGGCAGCATGGTGGCCATGCAGAAGACCTCCGCCCGGCTGCTGTCCCTGCTCTCGCTGCTCCAGGCCCGCCGGGACTGGCCCGGTGCGGTGCTGGCGGAGCGGCTGGACGTCAGTGCGCGCACGCTGCGCCGCGACGTCGACCGGCTCCGGGAGCTGGGCTACCCCGTCCGGTCGGTGAAGGGCCCCGACGGCGGCTACCGCCTGGACGCCGGGACGCGGTTGCCCCCGCTGCTCTTCGACGACGAGCAGGCGGTCGCCCTCGCGGTCGCGCTGCGGACGGCCGCGGCCACCGGCGCCGGGATCGAGGACGGGGCCGAGCGCGCCCTGACCACCCTGCGCCAGGTCATGCCCGCCCGGCTGCGGCACCGGATCGACGCCCTCCAGGTCACCCCCGTCGCACGGTCGGCGCCCCGGCCGCCGCTCCAGGCCGACACCGGCGTCCTGATGGCGCTCAGCGCCGCCGTCCAGGCACGCGAGGTGCTGCGCTTCGACCATGCCCCGGGCCACCGGGCGGGCACCGGGGCCGGGGAGGCGCCGCCCCCGCGCCGGGTGGAGCCGCACCATCTCGTCACCCGGGGCGGGCGCTGGTACCTGGTCGCGTGGGACCTGGACCGCGCGGACTGGCGGGTCTTCCGGGCCGACCGGATCACCCCGCGCACGCCCACCGGCCCGCGCTTCACGCCCCGGGACCTGCCCGGCGGGGACGTGGCCGCCTTCCTCACCGGCAGGTTCCGCGGCTCGGACGGTTCCCCGGACTGGCCCTGCCGCGGCACGGCCGTACTCCACCTGCCCGCCTCCGCGGTGTCCCCGCACGCCGCCGACGGGACCGTCGAGGAGCTGGGTCCCGACCGCTGCCGGCTCACGACGGGCTCCTGGTCGTGGCCCTCCCTCGCGGCCGCGTTCTGCCTCTACGACACCGACATCGAGGTGGTGGGCCCGCCCGCGCTCGAGGAGGCGTTCGCCGGGCTGGCCGACCGCTGTGCCAGGGCCGTCGCGGAGCGGCCCCGGCGACGGTGAGCGCCGGGGTCCGGTGTCACACCCGCTGGGCCCGCTCCAGGCTCGCGGTCCCGATGGCCGGGCCGCCGCCCGCCACGACGCGCGACCGGGTGTGCAGCCGCAGGGAGACGGCGACGAAGGCGATCGCGACCAGGGTCATCGCCCCGCCCGCCCAGGCGGTGGCCTCGTAGCCGAGGTCCGCGTCGATCACCGTGCCGCCGAGCCAGGGCCCGCCGGTGTTGCCCAGGTTGAACGCGGCGGTCGTCGTCGCGCCCGCGAGGGTGGGCGCGGCACCGGCGACGTTGAACATGCGCGCGTTGAGCGCGGGCGCCGTGTAGAACGCGGAGACGCCGAGCAGCAGCGACAGGACGATCACGACGGCGGGGCTGGAGGCGAACAGCGCGAGGGCGGCCAGCAGCACCGTCGAGGCGGTGATGCCGGAGAGCAGTACGCCGAACAGGTGGGCGTCGGCGACCCGGCCGCCGATCGTCGTGCCGATGAGCGCGCCGACGCCGAACAGCGCCAGCACGGTCGGCACCCACCCGTCCGCGAGCCCGGCGACGTCGGTGAGCAGCGGGGCGAGGTAGGAGAAGGCGCAGAAGACGCCGCCGGCGGCGAGCGCGGTCACCACGATGGACAGCCAGACCTGGCGGTCCCGGTAGATCGCCAGCTCGCCCCGCAGCCGGGGCCGCCGCTCGGGCAGCGGGATTCGGGGGATCAGGGTCACCACGCCGACGAGCGCGACGGCGGACGCGCCGCCCACGGCCCAGAACGCGGACCGCCAGCCCAGGTGCTCGCCGAGGAAGGCGCCCGCCGGAACGCCGAGGACGTTGGCGATGGACAGTCCGCCGATCATCACGGCCATCGCGCGGGCCCGCGCGGTCACCGGCACCATCGCGATGGCCACGGCCGCGCCCACCGCCCAGAATCCGGCGCAGGCGAGGGCGCTGACGACCCGCGAGACGAACAGGACCTCGTAGCCCGTCGCGAGCGCGCCCGCGACCTGGCCGACGCCGAACACGGAGATCAGCGCGACGAGCGTGGTCTTGCGGGGCAGGCGCAGGGTCGCGACGGCCAGCAGCGGCGCGCCGACCACCATGCCGATCGCGAACGCCGATATCAGCAGCCCGGCTCGCGGGATCGACACGTCCATGTCGTCGGCGATGGGCGGCAGCAGTCCGGAGAGCATGAACTCGCTGGTGCCGAGGGCGAAGACGGACAGGCCGAGGATGTAGACGGCGAGCGGCATGCGTCCGGCCGTGGGCCGTGGGGAAGAGTCGGGCATGACAGGTGTCAACGGGGCCCCGCTTCCCGCCATTCCCGCGGCGGGGCCCGTCTCACGATGCGGCTACGGTGTCGTGCGCTCCAGCCGGACGACGATGCCCTTCGAGGTGGGCTGGTTGCTGATGTCGGCGACGCTGTCCAGCGGGACCAGGACCTGGGTCTCGGGGTAGTACGCGGCGGCGGACCCGCGGGCGGTGGGGTACGGGACCACCTCGAAGCCCTCGGCGCGCCGCTCGGTGTCGTCGTGCCAGACGCCGACGACGTCGACGCGGTCTCCCTCGGCCAGGGACAGGGCGCTCAGGTCGTCCGGGTTGACCATGACCACCCGGCGGCTGCCGTGGATGCCCCGGTAGCGGTCGTTCAGGGAGTAGGGGATGGTGTTCCACTGGTCGTGGGAGCGCAGGGTCTGCAACAGCAGGTGGCCCTCGGGCACGTCGGGCGTGCGCCAGGTGTTGCGGGTGAACACGGCCTTGCCGGTGGCGGTGCGGTAGACGCCCTCGTTGACGGGGTTGGGCAGCCGGATGCCGCCGGGGCGTGCCACGCGCCGGTTGAAGTCGTGCAGGCCCGGCACGATCCGGGAGATCCGGTCGCGGATCGCGCTGTAGTCGGCCTCGAACTCCTCCCAGGGCACGTTCCCGGGGCCGGTGCCGAGGGTGCGGCGGGCGAGCCGGCACAGGATGGCGACCTCGCTGAGCAGCAGGGGTGAGGCGGGCTTGAGCCGTCCGCGGGAGGTGTGCACCTCGCTCATGGAGTTCTCCACCGTGACGAACTGCTCGCCGCCCGCCTGCTGGTCGCGTTCGGTGCGGCCGAGGGTGGGCAGGATCAGCGCGGTCCGCCCGCAGACGGTGTGGGACCCGTTGAGCTTGGTGGAGACGTGGGCGGTCAGGCGGCAGCTCCGCACGGCCTCCTCGGTGACCGCGCTGTCGGGGGCCGCCCGGACGAAGTTGCCCGCGACACCGAGGAAGACCTTGATCCGGCCCTCTCGCATCGCCTTGATCGAGTCGACCGAGTCGAGGCCGTGGGCGCGCGGCGGGTCGAAGCCGAACTCGTCGCGCAGGGCGTCCAGGAAGGAGTCCGGCATCTGCTCCCAGATGCCCATGGTGCGGTCGCCCTGGACGTTGCTGTGGCCGCGTACGGGGCAGGCGCCGGCTCCGGCCCGGCCGAGGTTGCCGCGCAGCAGCAGGAAGTTGACGATCTCACGGATGGTGGGCACGCCGTGTTTGTGCTGGGTGATGCCCATCGCCCAGCAGACGATGACCCGCTTGCTGCGCAGTACCTCGTCGCGGACCTGCTCGATCTCGTGGCGGGTCAGACCGGTGGTGGTGACCACGTCGTCCCAGGAGGCCTGCCGGGCGTGCTCGGCGAACTCCTCGAAGCCGCTGGTGCTGTCGCGGATGAACGCGTGGTCCAGGACCGTGCCGGGCCGGGCGTCCTCGGCCTCCAGGAGCAGCCGGTTCAGTGCCTGGAACAGGGCGAGGTCGCCGCCGGGGCGGATGTGCAGGAACCGGTCGGCGATCCGGACGCCCTGGCCGATGATCCCGCGTGCGTTCTGCGGGTTCTTGAACCTGAGCAGCCCCGCCTCCGGGAGCGGGTTGACGGCGACGATGCGGGCGCCGTTGCGCTTGGCCTGCTCCAGCGCGGACAGCTGACGCGGGTGGTTGGTGCCCGGGTTCTGCCCCACCAGGAAGATCAGGTCGGCGTGGTGGAGGTCGTCGAGGCTGACCGTGCCCTTGCCGGTGCCGAGGGTCTCGTGCAGGGCGAAGCCGCTCGACTCGTGGCACATGTTGCTGCAGTCGGGCAGGTTGTTGGTGCCGTACGCCCGGGCGAAGAGTTGCAGGACGAAGGCGGCTTCGTTGCTGACCCGGCCCGAGGTGTAGAAGACCGCCTCGTCGGGGCTGTCCAGCGCCTTCAGTTCCCCGGCGAGCAGGTCGAGGGCGTCGCGCCAGCTGATCGGCTCGTAGTGGTCGCAGCCGGGCCGCTTCACCATCGGCTCGGTGAGCCGTCCCTGCTGGTTCAGCCACAGGTCGGAGCGCTGGGCCAGGTCGGAGACGGAGTGCTCGCGGAAGAAGTCGGCGGTGATCCGCCGGGTGGTCGCCTCGTCGTTGATGTGCTTGGCGCCGTTCTCGCAGTACTCGTTGCGGTGCCGGTGGCCGGGCGCGGGGTCCGCCCAGGCGCAGCCCGGGCAGTCGATCCCGTCGACCTGGTTCATGGTCAGCAGGTCCACCGCGGTTTCCCTGGGGGACGTCTGCGCCAGGGAGTACTCCAGTGCGTGCACCACCGCGGGCACACCGGCGGCCCAGGTCTTGGGCGGGGTGACGGTCAGGTCGTCCCGGGGTTCGTCCCTGGGCGGCTTCTTCATCGGGGGATCGCCTCTCGTTCGCTGTGTTCCCGTACGGGCCTGTCAGCCCACGGGCCAGACCGCCACCCGGCTGCGCGGCGGCTCCGGCTCCTGAGGCCGCACCTGGCCGTCCCGGATGGTCCCCCGCCAGGCGCCGCTCGCCTCCCCGTGTCCTTCGATGTACGCCTTGAAGTGCGCGAGTTCCCGCCGCACGACGCGGCCGGCCGCCCCGGGGACCAGGACGAGTACGCCCGTGAGTCCGCGCGGCTCGGCCGTCATCCGCACGGTCACCGAGGTGCGCTCCCCCTCGGCGGGCCGGAACGTCACCTCGCCCCGGTGGCCGTGGCGTTGCCCGAGGCTGCGCCAGGTCAGGTGCGAGTCGGGCACCTGGTCCACGATCTCGGTCGCGAACTCCCGGCGCAGGGGGCCGAGTCCGACGACCCACAGGGTGACGGCGGGCCTGACCTGTTCGACCCGCTTGACGGTGGTCATGAACCGCGGGAAGCACTCGAACTGGGTCCACTGGTCGTACGCGGTGCGTACCGGTACGGCGATCTCGATCGTCTCCTCGACGGTGTTCATGTGCCGCTCGCCTCCGCGGGTCGTGGGGTGCCGGACTTGTCGACCGTGCAGTGCAGGGAGTCGTCGACCACGTCGGCGACGATCGTGTCGCCGGGGTCGGCCTCGCCGCCGAGGAGCAGGTCGGCGACGCGGTTGTCGAGTTCCGCCTGGATCGTGCGCCGTAGCGGACGGGCGCCGAACTCCGGCTGGTGGCCGTGGGCGATCAGCAGTCTCCTGGCCGCCTCGGTGACCTTCAGCGTCATGCCCTGGGCGTGCACCCGCCGTTCGCTCCGGGCCAGCAGGTGGTCCACGATGCGCGAGAGGTCGTCCTCGGTGAGGCCGTGGAAGACGATGATCTCGTCGATGCGGTTGAGGAACTCCGGCAGGAACCGGCTCCGCAGCTCCTGCATCAGTTCGTCCTTGAGGTCGGACACGTCGCCCTTGTGGTCGAGGATGCGGTGGGCGCCGATGTTGGACGTCATGATGACCACGCAGTGCCGGAAGTCGACGGTGCGTCCCTGTCCGTCGGTGAGGCGGCCGTCGTCGAGGATCTGCAGCAGCGTGTTGAAGACGTCCGGGTGGGCCTTCTCCACCTCGTCGAACAGGACCACGCTGTAGGGCTGCCGTCGGACCTTCTCGGTGAGCTGGCCGGCCTCCTCGTAACCGACGTATCCCGGGGGCGCGCCGACCAGCCGGGCGACCGTGTGCTTCTCCTGGAACTCGCTCATGTCGAAGCGGATCATGCGCTTCTCGTCGCCGAACAGCAGCTCGGCGAGGGTCTTGGCCAGCTCGGTCTTGCCGACACCGGTGGGGCCCAGGAAGAGGAAGGAGCCCACGGGGCGGTCGGGGTCGCCCATGCCGGCCCGGTTGCGGCGCACGGCCCGCGAGACGGCGGTGACCGCCTCGTCCTGGCCGACGATCCGGGCGTGCATCTCCTCCTCCAGCCTGAGCAGCCGCTCCTTCTCCCCCGCCGTCAGCTGGGAGACCGGGATGCCGGTGCGGCGGGAGATCACGTCCGCGATGTCGTCGGCGGTGACGGAGACGACGCCCTCGCGGCGCTCCTCGATGCCCGCGAGTTCCCCCTCCGCCTCCGCGATCTCGCGTTTCAGCTCGCCCGCGCGGGCGTAGTCCTCGGCGGCGACGGCCTGCTCCTGTTCCCGGCGCAGCTTCGCGATGCGGTCCTCGCGGCCGACGACCTCGGTGGAACGGCTCGCGTTGCGCAGCCGTACCCGGGCGCCCGCCTGGTCCATGACGTCGATCGCCTTGTCGGGCAGGAAGCGGTCGCCGACGTAGCGGTCGGACAGTTCCGCCGCCGCGGTCAGCGCTCCGTCCGCGAAGCGGACCTGGTGGTGCGCCTCGTAGGCGTCGCGCAGGCCCTCCAGGATCTGCACCGTCTCCTCGACGGAGGGCTCGGGGACCATCACGGGCTGGAAGCGGCGTTCGAGGGCGGCGTCCTTCTCGACGTATTTGCGGTACTCGTCGATGGTGGTCGCGCCCACCACGTGCAGTTCGCCGCGGGCGAGGGCGGGCTTGAGCATGTTGCCGGCGTCCATGGAGCTCTCGCCGCTCGCCCCGGCGCCGACGACGGTGTGCAGTTCGTCGATGAACAGGATGATGTCGCCGCGGGCCTGCTGGACGTCCTCGATGACCTTCTTGAGCCGCTCCTCGAACTGGCCACGGTACTGCGCGCCCGCCACCATGGCGGACAGGTCGAGGGTGACCACCCTCTTGTCCTTCAGCGTGTTCGGCACCTCGCCGGCCACGATGCGCTGGGCCAGTCCCTCCACGATGGCGGTCTTGCCGACGCCGGGCTCGCCGATCAGCACCGGGTTGTTCTTGGAGCGCCGGGAGAGGATCTCGACGGTCTGCTCGATCTCCTCGGCACGGCCGACGACGGGGTCCAGCTTCCCGGCCTTCGCCTCGTCGGTCAGGTCCCGCCCGTACTCGTCCAGTGTCGTGGCCGGTTTCCCACCGTCGTCGCCCGGGGTCCCGCCCGAACGGGCGGCCTGCTCGGTGAGCCCCTCCAGCTTGCCGATGTCCTGCCCCTGTGCGCCCAGCAGCCGGGCCGCGCCCGTGTCGCCGTCCGCCAGCAGGGCGCCCAGGATGTGCTCGGGGCCGATGTAGGAGACGCCGGACGCCCGGGAGCGGGCGTACGCGGTGGCGAGGGTGCGCTTCGCGGCCGGGGTGAGGCCCGGTTCGGCGGACGGCTCGCCCGCCTCGCGGGGAAGGACCTCGGCGATCCGGGAGGCGAGCGCGTCGGGGTCGGCGCCCGCCCGGGCGAGCAGTCCCCGCGCGGGCTCGACCTTCGTGGCCGCCCACAGCAGGTGTTCGGTGTCCAGGTCGGACGTCCCGTCCTCCAGGGACCGCCGTGCCGCCAGATTGAGGAGCTCCTGCGAGGACTCGGTCAGCAGCCGGCCGATCGGCACCCGCTGCACCGCCGGGGGCGAGGAGGCGGGCGACGTTCCGAAGAACCGGTTGAACAGATCACTGAACGGATCGGACGCACCGAATCCGAACGACGGCATCGACATGACAGCTCCCGGGGCGGTGGCGAGTCGGTTCCACCGAAACCCCATGTCGGCGGCTCCGCAAGCGGAGCGGCAGCCGCGCGGCGGCGCGGACCCGTTGTCAGTGGTGGGCGGCATGATCTGGGCCATGACTACTCCTGCAGCAGTGATCGTCGACGCCACCGCCTACGCCCAGGCCGTCGAGGACGCCGCCCGCGCGGCCGCCGCCTACTACGCGGGCGGCTCCTCCCCGCTGGACGACGACGCCTACGACCGGCTGGCGAGAGGGATCGCCGCGTGGGAGGCCGAGCACCCGGGCGAGGTGCTGCCCGACTCCCCCACCGGCAAGGTCGCCGGCGGCGCGGCCGAGGGGGACGTGCCGCACACGGTGCCGATGCTCAGCCTGGACAACGTGTTCTCGCCGAAGGAGTTCACCGCGTGGACGGCGTCCCTGGCCCGGCGCGTCGACCGCGAGGTCACGCGGTTCAGTGTGGGCCCCAAGCTGGACGGCCTCGCCGTCGCCGCCCGCTACCGGGAGGGCCGCCTCACCCGGCTGATCACCCGGGGCGACGGCACGGCCGGTGAGGACGTCTCGCACGCGATCGGCACCGTGGAGGGGCTGCCCGAGGCACTGACCGAGCCGGTGACCGTCGAGGTGCGCGGCGAGATCCTGATGACGACGGCCCAGTTCGAGCACGCCAACGAGGTGCGCATCCGGCACGGTGGGCAGCCCTTCGCCAATCCGCGCAACGCGGCCGCGGGCACCCTGCGGGCGAAGGAGCGCGCCTACACGGTGCCGATGACGTTCTTCGGGTACGGCCTGCTGGCCCTGCCCGGCACCGACGCGGCGCTCGCGGGCCGGCTGGAGGAGCTGCCGTACAGCGGGTTGATGGAGACGGCGGCCGGGCTCGGCGTGCACACCAGCGCCGGTACCGCGGTGCCGGACGTGGTCGTCGAGACGCCCGAGCAGGTGGTGGCCCGGGTCCAGGAGATCGCCGCGCTCCGTGCCGAGCTGCCGTTCGGCATCGACGGCATCGTCGTCAAGGCGGACCTCGCCGCGGATCAGCGGGCCGCCGGGTCGGGCTCGCGGGCGCCGCGGTGGGCGATCGCGTACAAGCTCCCGGCCGTCGAGAAGATCACCCGGCTGCTGGAGGTGGAGTGGAACGTCGGCCGTACGGGCATCATCGCCCCGCGCGGCGTCCTGGAACCGGTGGTCATCGAGGGCTCCACGATCACGTACGCCACGCTGCACAATCCGGCCGACATCACCCGGCGCGGCCTTCGGCTGGGCGACCACGTCATGGTGCACCGCGCCGGTGACGTCATCCCGCGCATCGAGGCGCCGGTCGCACATCTGCGGACGGGCGAGGAACAGCCCATCGTCTTCCCCGAGGCGTGTCCGCGCTGCGGCTCGGACATCGACACGAGCGAGGAGCGCTGGCGGTGCGCGCAGGGCCGCAACTGCCACCTGGTCGCCTCCCTCGCCTACGCCGCCGGGCGGGACCAGCTCGACATCGAGGGGCTCGGCACCACCCGGGTCGTCCAGCTCGTCGAGGCGGGGCTCGTCGCCGACCTGGCCGACCTGTTCCTGCTCCGGCGCGAGCAGTTGCTCGCCCTGGAGCGGATGGGCGAGACCAGCACCGACAACCTGCTCGCCGCGCTCGCCCGCGCCAAGGAGCAGCCGCTGTCCCGGGTGCTGTGCGCGCTGGGGGTCCGGGGCACCGGCCGGTCCATGTCCCGGCGCATCGCCCGGTACTTCGCCACCATGGACCGCATACGCGCCGCCGACGCCGAGGCCATGCAGCGGGTCGACGGCATCGGGGTGGAGAAGGCCCCCTCCGTGGTCGCGGAGATCGCCGAACTCGCCCCGCTCATCGACAAGCTCGCCGCCGCCGGCGTCAACATGACCGAGCCCGGCGCGACCCCGCCCCCGCCCGCCGACGCGGACGACGAGGACGGGGCCACGCCCGCCGCGGCGGCGGACGGCGGCCCGCTGGCGGGCATGAAGGTGGTCGTCACCGGCGCGATGACCGGACATCTGGAGCGGCTCAGCCGCAACGAGATGAACGAACTCATCGAGCGGGCCGGCGGGCGCTCCTCCTCCAGCGTCTCCAAGAACACGACGCTCGTCGTCGCGGGCGAGGGGGCGGGTTCGAAGCGGGCCAAGGCGGAGCAGCTCGGTGTCCGGCTGGCCACCCCGGAGGAGTTCGCCGTGCTCGTCGCCGACCTGCTCGGCTGAGGCCGGGCGCGCCTGCCGAGGGGTGTTGGCAGGGGGGGTGTTGGTGACACCCCCGGGCCGGGGGCCAGTCCCACTGATCTTCCTTCCCGGCCCTGAGAGGGTCGTCGGTGAAGGGACACCGTCCGCCCGCCGTGGTCGGGCGGCCACGAACAGGGGGAAGACACATGCACCGCAAGCGCCTCGCCGCCGCAGTCCTGCTCGCCGCCGCACTCACCGGGGCGCTCGCGCCCGCGGCGGCGGCCCACCCGGGCCGCCCCGGCCACCCCGACGCCGTGCAGCGTCAACTGGACCTGCTCACCGCACGCGACGGCGTACCCGGCGCGCTCGCGTACGACGGCAGGACGACCCGCACCTCCGGCGTCGCCGACCTGGACTCGGGCCGGCCCATGACCGACGAGCGGGGCCGGTTCCGGCTCGCCAGCGACACCAAGGCGTTCACCGCGACCGCGGTGATGCGGCTGGTGGTGGACGGCCGACTGCGCCTCGGCGACCGCGCGGGCTCCTACGTGCCCCAACTGGCCGACAGCCCCATCACCGTACGGCAGTTGCTGAAGCAGACCAGCGGGCTTGCGGAGTACTCGGCGCTGGTGGACTGGACCCGGCCGGGGACGCCCGAGGAGTACCTGGCGCTGGCGCTCGACGCGGAGCCCGTCTTCGAGCCCGGCACGGACTGGGGCTACTCCAACACCAACTACCTGGTCCTCGGCATGGTGATCGACGAGGTGTCCGGGGTCGGTTTCCGCACGTACGTGGAGCGCACGATCCTGCGCCCGCTGCACCTGGACGACACCTACTGGCCCGCACCCGGCGAGCTGGACCTGCGCGGCCCGCACGCCCGGAACTACGGCGTCCACCCGGCACACCCGCAGGACGGCAGGGTGGACGTGACCGAGCTGCCCGGGTACGAGTTCGGCGCGTCCGGCGGCCTGGTGTCCACCCCCGTGGATCTCAACGCCTTCTGGGACGGTCTGTTCGGCGGCCGCCTCCTGCCGGGCTGGGCGGTGCGCCTGATGACGCGGGACACCACCGACATCGGCGGCCGCGACGTCTACCCGGCGGGCAGCCGCTACGGGTACGGCCTCGCCTCGATCCCGCTCAGCTGCGGCGGCGTCTACTGGGGCCACGGCGGCGACCTGCCCGGCGGTTCGGTGGGCGGCGGCCGGGCCACGGGCGGCCGGGGCACCGTCACCGTCTACACCACGACGTGGGCGGCCGAGGGCGACAGCCTGCGTCATCTCCAGGGCGCCGTGGACGCGGCCCTGTGCGCCAAGAGGCACTGACAGGTCCCCTCCGGCCGGGGACGGCCGGGAGTGTACGTTCGTACGCCCCGGCGGTAGGCTCCCGCGCATGACTGTTGACGTACTGCGCCGGCCCGCCCTGGCCGATCGGCGGGCTCGCGTGGCCGTCGCCGTGCTGTTCTTCACCAACGGGGCCCTGTTCGCCAACCTGCTGCCGCGCTATCCGCAGATCAAGGCGGACCTCGGTATCGGGAACGCCGCCTACGGACTGGCCGTGGCGGCGTTCCCGGCGGGCGCCATCACGGCCGGGCTCGCGGCCGGGATCCTGGTGCGCCGGTTCGGCTCGGCGCGGGTCGCGGTCGGCGGCACGCTGCTGACCGGGGTGGGCATCCTCGCCGCGGGCCTGGCCGACTCGGTGGTGGTGTTCGCGGGGGCGCTGTTCCTGGCGGGGGCGATGGACGCCTTCACCGACGTCGCGCAGAACGCCCACGGTCTGCGGGTGCAGCGCCGGTACGGACGTTCCATCATCAACTCCTTCCACGCCATCTGGTCCATCGGCGCCGTCACCGGCGGGTCCATGGCCGCCGCCGCCATCGCGCTCGGTGTCTCGCGGGGCCCGCACCTGCTCTTCTCCGCCGTGGTGTTCGCGCTCGCGGCCTGCGTCGCCCTGCGCTACTGCCTGCCGGGCCCCGAGACCGAGGCCGAACCGACCGCGGAGTCCGGCGCCGAGGACCCCGCGCCGTCGGCGATCCGGGCCCCGGCGGCCGGCTTGCGCACCGGCTGGGTGCTGGCCGCCCTCGTCCTCATCGCCACGGCCGGGACCCTCGTCGAGGACGCGGGCATGTCCTGGGCCACCCTCTATCTCTCCGACTCGCTGCACGCGACGGCGGCGCTGGCCGCGTCCGGGTATGTCGCCCTGGTCGGCGCGCAGTTCGTCGGCCGGATCGTCGGCGACCGGCTCGTGGACCGCTTCGGCCAGCGCGCGGTGGCCCGCTCCGGCGCCCTGATCGCCGCGGTCGGCATGGGCCTGGCGCTGGCCGTGCCGACGGTGCCGGGCACGGTCCTCGGGTTCGCCGCGGCCGGGTTCGGGGTGGCGACGCTGGTCCCGGCGGCCATGCACGAGGCCGACCAACTGCCCGGCCTCAAGCCCGGCTCCGGCCTGACCCTCGTCTCGTGGCTGATGCGGCTCGGCTTCCTGCTCTCGCCGCCGGTCGTGGGACTGGTGGCCGACGCGACGAGCCTGCGGGTGGGCCTGCTGGTGGTGCCGCTCGCGGGGCTCCTCGTGCTGCTGTGCGCCGGAGTGCTCCGGCCCCGGCGCGGCTGAGCCGTACCGCCGGGCGACACCGCCGGGCGACGCGGCAGCGGGAGTGTACGTTCGTACGCTTTCGGGGGTACCATCGCACGCATGCCGACGGACCACTTCGCGGGCGACTCCCGCACCAACCTCGAACGCATGCAGGCGGGCGACCTCTACATCGCCGACGATCCGGAGATCGCCCGCAGGCAGCAGCAGGCGGTGCGGCTGGCCGCCCGCTACCAGGCCGCCTACGCGGAGGACGCGGAGGCGGCGCGGCCGCTCCTCGCGGAGCTGCTCGGCTCCCTGGGCGCCGAGGCCCATGTGCGGCCGCCGCTGTACGTCGACTACGGCAGCAACATCACCGTCGGGGCACGCACCTTCGTCAACTACAACCTGACGGCGCTGGACGTCGCGGCGATCACCATCGGCGAGGACTGCCAGATCGGGCCGAACGTCCAGCTGCTGACCCCGACGCACCCGCTGGAGCCCGGACCCCGGCGGGACAAGCTGGAGGCCGCCCGCCCGATCGTCATCGGCGACAACGTCTGGCTGGGCGGCGGCGCGATCGTGCTGCCGGGCGTGACCATCGGGGACAACGCGGTGATCGGCGCGGGCGCGGTCGTCACGAAGGACGTACCGGCGAACGTCGTGGCCGTCGGCAACCCTGCCCGGCCGGTGCGGAACGTGTAAGTCTGCTCCCATGGCAACCGGACACACGGATCCGCAGCGGCGGGAGCGCATCCTCGCGGCCACCCTCGACCTGATCGCCGAGGAGGGCATCGCCCGCGTCTCCCACCGCAGGATCGCCCAGCGCGCGGGGGTACCGCTCGGCTCGATGACGTACCACTTCAGCGGCATCGAGCAGCTGCTGCGGGAGGCGTTCGGCCGGTTCACCGACCACATCGTCGCGGTGTTCGACGAACACCTCGGCGCCGCCGCCGACCGCGACGAGGCCCGGGCGGCGGTGGCCGACCTCGTGCACGAGCTGTCCGAGGACAGCCAGCGGGACCTGGTGCTCACGCAGGAGCTGTACACGCTCGCCGCGCGGCAACCGGCCTACCGGGAGCTGACCCACGAGTGGATGCGCCGCAGCCGCGTCCACCTGGAGAAGCACTTCGACCCGGACACGGCCCGCCAGCTCGACGCCCTCATCGAGGGCCTGACGCTGCACCGCGCCCTGGCCAGGGAGCCGCACGGGCGCGCCCTCACCGTGGAGGCCATCGCCCGGGTCACCACCACGGACCGGGGTACGCCCCGGGCCGACGACATCCCCTAGCTGCCCGTGCGGCGCGGGCCTGACCCCCGCGCCGCACGGGCGTCCCCCGTCAGCAGACGCCGTCGCCCGGCTTGGGGTTGCCCAGGCCGAACAGGGGCCGCAGCTTGAGGCCGGCCCAGGTGCCGGCCAGTGCGAAGGCGCCCCACAGCCAGCCGCTGAGGCTGCCCGAGGCGATGCCCGCCAGGTAGGCGCCGATGTTGCAGCCGCCGGCCAGCCGGGCGCCGATACCCATCAGCACACCGCCGAGCACCGCCGCGACGGCGGTACGCCACGGGATGCCCCGGTGCAGCGCCCAGGTGCCGCCGAGCGAGGCGGCGACGGCCGCGCCGATCATGATGCCGATGTCGGTGAGGCTGGTCTTGTCGGCGAGCACCGGACCGGCCAGCATCTCGGCGTTGCCGGGCCGCTGCCACCAGGTCCAGTGCTCCGGGTGGCCGCCGACCGCGCCGACCAGTTCCGAGCCCCACAGGCTGAAGGCGCTGGTGACACCCCAGGCGCCGCCGGAGACCAGCAGGACGCCCGCGCCGAGCACGGCCAGCGCCAGGGCGCCGACGGCCAGCGGCCAGGAACCGCGGAGGGCGCGGACGGCCGCCCGGCGCGCCGAGGGCACGGCGCCCAGCGGGGGCGGGTTGCGGCGGGCCTGGACGCGGCGGCTGACCAGCACCACGACGAGCAGTGCGGCGACGGTCACGGCCCAGGAGCCGAACCAGCCGATGTGGTCGGACAGCACGACGGGCTCCCAGGCCGGAAGGTCCTTCCACAGGTCGAACTGCCAGGCGGCCAGCGTGGCGCCCGCGACGAAGCCGCCCAGGGTCAGCACGATCGACGTCTGCCCCGAGCCGACCGCGAACAGGGTGCCCGAGGCGCAGGCGCCGCCGAGCTGCATGCCGATCGCGAAGAGCGCCGAACCGGCGAACAGCCCGACGCCGATCGGCCCGGCGGACGGCGCGGGCTGGGAGCCGAACAGCCCGGTCTCCGTACCGATGACGAGCGCGAACAGGGTGGCCGTGGTGCCCAGCAGCAGCGCGTGCGCCCGCAGCCCGGTCCCGTTGCCGACGGCGACCAGCTGCCGCCAGGCGGAGGTGAAGCCGAACCGGGAGTGGAAGAGGGCGACGCCCAGGCCGAGGCCGAGCAGGAGCAGCACGCCGGGCTTGGCGCCGTGCGCGGACCACACGTACGCGGTCAGGGCGGTGGCGAGCAGCCCGGACACGGCGAGCGGCGTCCGCCGCACCGGCGGCAGGGGCGGCGCGTCGGGCCGCGCCGAGGAGGTGGGCGAGGGGGTGAACAGGGCGGTGGGCGCGCGCGGCGGCGCGGCCGGGGCGGCCGGGGGTGCGGTGGTCACGGAAGAATCTCCGGGGTGGTGTGCACGGGGACGGCGGACGCGGGCGGACCGGCGGCGCGGGGAGCGCGGCCGGTCCGGAGGGTCAGCGGCGACAGAGGCCGTCGTCGACGCACCACGCCGAGCACGCGAAGAGCGCGAGGCACAGCAGCGGAGCCGATGCATACATGCGTACGAAGATACGGAGGAGTGTGCTCCGGATGCCACGCCGTCTCGCCATGCGGATGGCGGGACGGCGTGGCGCCCGTGTTCTTCGGGGTCTTGCCCGGTCTTCCGGGTCTTGCCCGGTCTTCCGGGTCTTGCCCGGTCTTCCGGGTCCTGCGCAGTCTTCCGGCCGGTTACAGCGTGCGCTCCAGGCGGTCCGCCATCAGCTGCACGAACCGGGCGGGCTCCTTGGGGCGGCCACCCTCGGCGAGCACCGCGAGGGCGTGCAGCAGTTCGGCGGTCTCGGTCAGCTCCGCGCGGTCCCGCTGGTCGGTCCAGGCCCGGTTCAGGGACTTCACCAGCTGGTGCTCGGGGTTGAGTTCGAGGATCCGCTTGGCGCCGGGCACCTCCTGGCCCATCGCCCGGTACATGTTCTCCAGGGCGGGCGTCAGCTCACCCGTGTCGGAGACGACGCACGCCGGGGAGACGGTGAGGCGGGAGGAGAGCCGGACCTCCTTGACCTCCTCGCCCAGGTGCTCCGTCATCCAACCGAGCAGCCCGGCGTACTCCTCGCCCTGCTTCTCCTTCTCGGCGTCGCTCTTGTCCGCCTCGGTGCCGGAGAGGTCGATCTCGCCCTTGGCCACCGAGCGCAGCGTCCTGCCCTCGTACTCCCCGACCGCGTCGACCCAGACCTCGTCGACGGCGTCGGTGAGCAGGAGGACCTCCACACCCTTGGCCCGGAACGCCTCCATGTGCGGGGAGTTCTCGATGGCCTGACGGGACTCGCCCGTCATGTAGTAGATGTCCTCCTGTCCGTCCTTCATCCGCTCCACGTAGTCCTTGAGCGCGGTGGGCTCGTCGGCGTCGTGGGTGGAGGCGAACGAACAGGCGGCCAGGATCGCGTCCCGGTTCTCGGAGTCGGTGACCAGGCCTTCCTTGAGCACCGGGCCGAACTCGCGCCAGAACGTGGCGTACCGGTCCGGCGCCGAGGTCCTGAGGTCCTTGACCGTCGCGAGGACCTTCTTCGTCAACCGGCGCTGGATCATGCGGATGTGGCGGTCCTGCTGGAGGATCTCGCGGGAGACGTTGAGCGAGAGGTCCTGCGCGTCGACGACGCCCTTGACGAAGCGGAGGTGGGACGGCAGCAGTTCCTCGCAGTCGTCCATGATGAAGACGCGCTTCACGTACAGCTGGACGCCGCGCCGGTAGCCCTGGGTGAACAGGTCGTGCGGGGCGTGCGAGGGCACGAAGAGCAGGGCCTGGTACTCGAAGGTGCCCTCCGCCTGGAGCCGGATCGTCTCCAGCGGGTCGCGCCAGTCGTGGGCGATGTGCTTGTACAGCTCGTGGTACTCGTCGTCGGACACCTCGTCGCGCGGACGCGCCCACAGGGCCTTCATCGAGTTGAGCGTCTCGGCCTCGCGGGCCTCGGCGGCGTCACCGTCGGCGCCCGGCTCCGGCAGCAGGCGGACCGGCCAGGTGATGAAGTCCGAGTACCGCTTGACGATCTCCTTGATCTTCCACGCGGCGGTGTAGTCGTGCAGTTGGTTCTCGGCGTCGGCCGGCTTGAGGTGCAGCGTGACCGCGGTGCCCTGCGGGGCCTCGCCGATCCGTTCCAGGGTGTAGGTGCCCTCGCCGCGGGAGGTCCACCGGGTGCCCTCGGTCTCTCCGGCGTGCCGGGTGACCAGGGTGACCTCGTCCGCCACCATGAAGCCCGAGTAGAAGCCGACGCCGAACTGGCCGATGAGACCGTCGGCCCCGGCCGCGTCCTTGGCCTCCCGCAGTTCCTCGAGGAACTTGGCGGTGCCCGAGTTGGCGATCGTGCCGATCAGCCGCGTGACCTCGTCGTACGACATGCCGATGCCGTTGTCCCGCACGGTCAGGGTGCGGGCGTCCTTGTCGACCTCCAACTCGATGTGCAGGTCGCTCACGTCGGCGCCGGGGACGTCGTCGCGCAGGGCGGCGAGGCGCAGCTTGTCCAGCGCGTCGGACGCGTTGGAGACGAGCTCGCGCAGGAAGACATCCTTGTTCGAGTAGACGGAGTGAATCATCAGCTGGAGCAGCTGACGCGCCTCTACCTGGAACTCAAACGTTTCGGTCGTCATGGCTGGTCAGTACCTCACAGGTCCACGGAATCGTCTGGACGGGCGAGGGCAACTCTAGAACAGCGCGCCGGTGCGCGGCTCTGCAAGAAGCTGTGTCAACAACGTTGACTTCGAGTCAACCGCCCTGCACATTACTTAAAAGTAGAACCGCTCGGTAACCCTCGCTGCCGCCCTCCCGAAGAAGAGAGAGCACATGCCGAAGCATGCCCTTCGCCGTGTCATGACCGCGACAGCAACTGCCGTCGCCGCACTGGCCCTCGGCCTCACGGACGCCACCGCCCACGCCACACCCGACACGCTGGACTACGTCGCCCTCGGCGACAGCTACAGCGCCGGCTCCGGCGTCCTGCCCGTCGACCTCACCAACCTGCTGTGCCTGCGCTCGACGGCCAACTACCCCCACGTCGTCGCGGACGCGACGGGCGCCCGCCTCAAGGACGTCACCTGCGGCGCCGCGCAGACCGCCGACTTCACCGAGGCCCAGTACCCGGGCGTCGCACCCCAGTTGGACGCGCTCCGCACCGACACGGACCTGGTCACGCTCACCATCGGCGGCAACGACAACAGCACGTTCATCAACGCCATCACGGCCTGCGGCACCGCGGGGGTCCTCAGCGGCGGCAAGGGCAGCCCCTGCAAGGACAAGCACGGCACCTCCTTCGACGACGAGATCGAGGCCAACACGTACCCCGCGCTCAAGGAAGCGCTGCTCGGCGTCCGCGCCAGGGCTCCGCACGCCAGGGTGGCGGCCCTCGGCTACCCGTGGATCACCCCCGCCGCCGCCGACCCGTCCTGCTTCCTGAAGCTGCCCGTCGCCGCCGGTGACGTGCCCTACCTGCGGGCCATCCAAGCGCACCTCAACGACGCGGTCCGGCGTGCCGCCGAGGAGACCGGAGCCACCTACGTGGACTTCTCCGGGGTGTCCGACGGCCACGACGCCTGCGAGGCCCCCGGCACCCGCTGGATCGAACCGCTGCTGTTCGGGCACAACCTCGTTCCCGTCCACCCCAACGCCCTCGGCGAGCGGCGCATGGCCGAGCACACGATGAACGTCCTCGGCCTGGACTGACCTCCGGTCACTGCCCGCGTACGCTCTTGTCGTGCCGTCCTCCCGCCTGCGCCGCGTCGCCGTCCTCGTCCTGGAGGGCGCGAAACCCCTCGACGTCGGCATTCCGGCGCAGGTCTTCACGACGCGCGCGAGCATGCCGTACGAGGTACGGGTGTGCGGCGCGTCCCCCGGCCTGGTGACCGGCGGTGACGGCCTGTCGTACCACGTCGCCCACGGCCTCGACGCCCTGGCGTGGGCCGACGTGGTCTTCCTCCCCGGTTACCGCTCCCCCGACGTGGAAGACCCGCCGCGGACCGTCATCGACGCGCTGACGGCGGCCCACGACCGGGGAGCGCGGCTCGCCGCCATCTCCACCGGCGCGTTCGCGCTCGCCGCCACGGGCCTGCTCGACGGCAGGCGGGCCACCACTCACTGGCACTACACCCGGGCGCTCGCGGCGAAGCACCCGGGCGTGCTGGTCGACGAGAACGTGCTGTTCGTCGACGAGGGCAGCGTCCTGACGTCCGCGGGCGCCGCCTCCGGCATCGACCTGTGCCTGCACATCCTGCGCGGCGACCTCGGGGTGGCCGCGTCCAACCACGCGGCCCGGCGTCTGGTGGCGGCCCCCTACCGCAGCGGCGGTCAGGCCCAGTACGTGCCGCGCAGTGTGCCGGAGCCGCTCGGCGAGCGGTTCGCCGCCACCCGCGAGTGGGCACTGCGCCGGCTCGGTGAGCCGCTCACCCTGGAGGCGCTGGCCCGGCACGCGGCGGTGTCGGCGCGCACCCTCTCCCGGCGCTTCGTCGAGGACACCGGGTACACCCCGATGCAGTGGGTCATGCGTGCTCGTCTCGACATGGCCCGTGAGCTGCTCGAACGCTCCGAGCGCGGTGTCGAGCAGATCGCCGCGGACGTCGGGCTCGGCACCGGCGCGAACCTGCGGCTGCACTTCCAGCGCATCCTCGGCACCACACCCAGCGAGTACCGGCGCACCTTCGCCCGGGGCGAATAGCCGGGCCGCGCGCCGTCACCCTCTCCTGGCGTGATCCTTTCGAACCGTGGCACTCACGCCGCTGCCACCCGCCCCCGGCGTGCGCGAGCCTGGTGGCGAAGGACCTGGTGGCGAAACGAAGGGACACACCACTCATGACTCGCATCGGCATCAACGGATTCGGCCGCATCGGGCGCAACGTGCTGCGCGCACTGCTCGAACGCGACACGAAGCTCGAGGTCGTCGCCGTCAACGACCTCACGGAGCCCGCCACCCTGGCCCGACTGCTCGCCTTCGACTCGACGGCCGGCCGGCTCGGCCGCCCGGTGTCCGTCGACGGGGACACCCTGGTCGTCGACGGGCACCGCATCAAGGTGCTGGCCGAGCGCGAGCCCGCCCGGCTGCCCTGGGCGGAGCTGGGCGTCGACATCGTGCTGGAGTCGACCGGCCGCTTCACCTCGGCCGACGCCGCCCGCGCCCACCTCACCGCGGGCGCCCGGAAGGTCCTGGTCAGCGCCCCGTCGAGCGGCGCCGACGTGACGCTCGCGTACGGCGTGAACACCGACGCCTACGACCCGGCCGCGCACACGATCGTCTCCAACGCCTCCTGCACCACCAACGCCCTCGCGCCGCTCGCCGCGGTGCTGGACGAGCTGGCCGGCATCGAGCACGGCTTCATGACGACGGTGCACGCCTACACGCAGGAGCAGAACCTCCAGGACGGCCCGCACCGCGACGCGCGCCGCGCCCGCGCCGCCGGGGTGAACATCGTGCCGACCACGACGGGCGCGGCCAAGGCCATCGGCCTGGTGCTGCCGGGCCTGGACGGCAAGCTGTCGGGCGACTCGATCCGCGTGCCGGTCCCGGTCGGCTCGATCGTCGAGCTGAACACGACGGTCGCCCGCGACGTGACGCGCGAGGACGTCCTGGCGGCCTACCGCGCCGCCGCCGAGGGGCCGCTCGCCGGTGTGCTGGAGTACTCGGAGGACCCGCTGGTCTCCTCCGACATCACGGGCAACCCGGCCTCGTCGATCTTCGACTCGGCGCTGACGCGCGTGGAGGGCCGTCACATCAAGGTGGTCGCCTGGTACGACAACGAGTGGGGCTTCTCCAACCGCGTGATCGACACCCTCGGCCTGCTCGCCACACGCTGAACGGGCAGCCGGTTCGGCATCACCGGGGGTCACAGGTCACAATGGTGCGATGAGCAATTCCAAGGTTTACTTCGACATCGACATCGACGGCCAGGATGCGGGCCGCATCGTCTTCGAACTCTTCGAGGACGTGACCCCCAAGACGGCCAAGAACTTCCTGGAGCTGGCCACCGGCGAGCACGGCTTCGGTTACGCGGGTTCCCCGTTCCACCGCGTGATCCCGCAGTTCATGCTCCAGGGCGGTGACTTCACCGCGGGCAACGGCACCGGGGGCAAGAGCATCTACGGCGAGAAGTTCGCGGACGAGAACTTCCAGCTCAAGCACACCGAGCCGTACCTGCTCTCGATGGCGAACGCGGGCCCGAACACCAACGGCTCGCAGTTCTTCGTCACCACCGTGCCCACCCCGTGGCTGGACGGCAAGCACGTCGTCTTCGGCAAGGTCGTCGAGGGCACGGACGTGGTGGACAAGATCGAGGGCTACGGCTCCTCGCCCGCGGGCAAGACCTCCAAGGAGATCAAGGTCCGCGCGTCCGGCAAGCTGTAAGGCCGATCGGCCCTACCAGGACCTGAACCGACGGGGGTCCATCGCACACGGTGCGGTGGGCCCCCGCTCCGTCTCGTCTGGTGGGGTGCGCCGGGTGGTGCGACGCTGGGGTGGAGGAGCGTCCGAGGAAGGCAACCCCGGGAGGACCGATGGGACGGGACGTCCCGGCGCTGGTCTTCACCCGCGAGGACCGCCGCCGCTACCGCGTCAAGATGCAGGAGTGCCTGGAGGCCTTCGCGCAGATGCTGCGCGAGTCCCGGTTCGAGACCGAGCGGCCCCAGGTCGGCCTGGAGATCGAGCTGAACCTGGTCGACGACGACGCCGAACCGGCGATGTGCAACAGCGACGCCCTCGAAGCGATCGCGGACCCGGCCTGGTCCACCGAGCTGGGCCGGTTCAACCTGGAGATCAACATCCCGCCCCGGCAGCTGACGGCGGGCGGCCCCGACGCCTGGGAGAGCGAGATCCGCGCCGCTCTCAACCACGCCGAGGACCGCGCCGCGTCGGTCGGCGCCCATCTGATCATGGTCGGCACCCTGCCCACGCTGCGCCAGTCGGACGTGGGCGAGGCGGCCCTGTCGGAGAACCCGCGCTACCGGCTGCTCAACGACCAGGTGTTCGCCGCCCGGGGCGAGGACCTGCACATCGAGGTGGACGGCGTCGACCGGCTGCGGACCTACGCGGACACGATCACGCCCGAGGCCGCCTGCACCAGCACCCAGTTCCACCTCCAGGTCGCCCCGGAGGAGTTCCCCGACTACTGGAACGCGGCCCAGGCCATCGCCGGTGTCCAGGTCGCCCTCGCGGCCAACTCGCCCTTCCTGCTCGGCAAGGAGCTGTGGCACGAGAGCCGCATCCCCCTGTTCGAACAGGCCACCGACACCCGGCCGCAGGAGATCAAGGCGCAGGGGGTCAGGCCGCGGGTGTGGTTCGGGGAGCGCTGGATCAACAGCGTCTTCGACCTGTTCGAGGAGAACCTCCGCTACTTCCCGGCGCTGCTGCCGCTGTGCGACGAGCAGGACCCCGCCGAGACCCTCGACCGCGGCGACATCCCCGAACTGGGCGAGCTCACCCTCCACAACGGCACGATCTACCGCTGGAACCGGCCCGTCTACGCCGTCGCGCACGACAAGCCGCACGTCCGCGTCGAGAACCGCGTCCTGCCGGCCGGCCCGACCGTCGCCGACACCCTCGCCAACGGCGCCTTCTACTACGGGCTCACCCGCGCCCTGGTGGAGGAGGAGCGGCCGGTGTGGTCGCGGATGTCCTTCTCGGTCGCCGAGGACAACCTGCACACCGCCGCCCGGCACGGCATCGAGGCGCACCTGTACTGGCCCGGCGTGGGCGAGGTGACGGTGCCCGAACTGGTCCTGCGCCGCCTGCTGCCGCTGGCGCACCGGGGGCTGGAGCTGTCGGGCATGGACTCCGCCTGGCGGGAGCCGCTGCTCGGCATCATCGAGCAGCGGTGTGTCACCGGCCGCAACGGCGCGGTGTGGCAGAAGGAGATGTTCCACCACATCGACGCCGGCGCCCGGCCCGGCCGGCACGAGGCGCTGCGCCGGATGACCCAGCAGTACATGGACTACATGCACCTCAACGCCCCGGTCCACACCTGGCCGGTCGACTGACGTCCGGGGCGCCCCGGCCCACTAGGGAGGCGACGGAGCGATGTGCCGATGGCTCGCCTACTCGGGGACACCCGTCCTCCTGGAGTCCCTGCTGTACCAGCCCGAGCACTCGCTCATCGACCAGAGCCTGCACGCCCGCATGGGCGTCGAGACGACCAACGGGGACGGGTTCGGCGTCGGCTGGTTCGGGCCGGAGATGCACACACCCGCCATCGTCCGGGAGGTCGGGCCGGCCTGGAGCAACCGCAACCTGCGGGAGATCGCGAGCCATGTCCGCTCGCCCCTGTTCTTCGCGCACATCCGGGCGTCGACGGGCAGCCCGGTGCAGCAGACCAACTGCCATCCGTTCCGCCACGGCCGGTGGATGTGGATGCACAACGGCGCGATCGCCGAGTTCCACCGGCTGCGCCGGGACCTCGCGCTGGCCGTCGACCCGCGGCTCTTCCTCGACATCGAGGGGTCGACGGACTCGGAGATGATGTTCTATCTGGCGCTCACGCTCGGTCTGGAGGACGATCCTCCCGCTGCCGTGGCCCGGATGGCGGGGCTGGTGGAGGAGATCGGTCACGAACACGGCGTGGAGTTCCCGCTGCAGATGACGGTCGCCGTGACCGACGGGCACCGCCTGTGGGCCTTCCGCTACTCCAGCCAGGCCCAGTCGCGGTCGCTCTACTACAGCAGCCGGGTGGAGAGCCTGCGCGCGCTGCATCCCGGACTGCCCTTCCTCAGGGAGGCGTCCGACAGCACCCGGCTGATCGTGTCGGAACCCCTGGGCGACCTGCCCGGCGTGTGGAACAAGGTGCCCGAGAGCAGCTACGGCGTCGTCCAGCCCGAGGGGGACGACCTCCTTCCGTTCGCTCCCCTCCCCGCGTGAGCCCATTGACACGGGCGAGGAAAGATCACACAATCGGTGCCATGACCACATACCGGTTCGGCACCACGGCGGAGTGTCCCCGCGTGCCCGAGCGGACCGGCTGTGAGCGTTCCGGCCTTTAACGGCCTTCTCCGCACCGACCGTCCGACGCCCCTCGCGTCGTAGCCCGTCGGCATTCCCTCTGGTCCACGGCCCGGAGCACCCGTAGCACCCTCGTTTCCCCGGCCGTTCGGCGTGGCCTCGTGCCACCCCGGGCCGGATCTCACGCGTACCGTCATACCAAGGGGAGGACTCCCATGTCCGTCACGTCCGTCGGTCCGAGCACCGTCCTGCGCGAAGCACGCATTCCGGGCGACGGAATGTACGAGGGCCGGCGCATTCTGCGCCGACTGCCCGAGGGCTGGGAGGAACGGCCCTACGAACTCTTCGAGGTCGTCCCGCAGGCTCGCACCATCGGCGCGGAGATCCGCGGAGCCGACCTCTCCCGCCCGCTCACGCCCGCGCTGCGCGAGGAGCTGAACCGTGCCCTGCTGGAGTGGAAGGTGCTGTTCTTCCGCGGCGCCCACCTCACCTCCGACCAGCAGCGCGACTTCGCCGGCAACTGGGGGGCGCTGGAGACCAACCCCCTGCTCGCCGCCGGTTCCAGCGACGACGTCGTCCGGTTCGACAAGGGCGACGGGGCCGTGCCGACGTACGAGAACGTGTGGCACACGGACGTCACCTTCCGCGAACGGCCCGCGCTCGGCGCGGTGCTGCAACTGCGCGAGGTGCCGCCGTTCGGCGGCGACACCATGTGGGCGGACATGGCCGCGGCCTACGACAACCTGCCCCGAGCGGTGCAGGAGCGCGTCGACGGCGCCCTGGCCGTCCACGACTTCATCCCCGGCTTCGCGCGGTTCTACGGAGCCGAGCGGCTGCTGCCGCACCAGGACCTCCTCCCGCCCGTGGAGCACCCCGTCGTGCGCACCCACCCCGAGACGGGGCGGCGCATGCTCTTCGTCAACGCCTCGTTCACCACCCGTATCACCGGCATGGACCGCGACGAGAGCGACCAGCTGCTGCGGTTCCTCTTCCAGCAGGCGCACGTGCCCGAGTACCAGGTGCGCTGGCGCTGGCAGCCCGGCGACGTCGCCTTCTGGGACAACCGCGCCACCCAGCACTACGCGGTGGGTGACTACGGGTCCGAGCGGCGGGTCGCCGAACGCGTGGCGATCGAGGGCGACCGGCCGTTCTGATCCGCGCGCACGGGGGCCGGAGGCGGCGCTTCGCCTCCGGCCCCCGTGCGGGCTACGCCTCCGGCTCCTCGATGGCCGCCGGACGCAGCTGGGCGGCGCGGACCCGGGCGATGTCGAGCTTCTCGCCCCGGTCGAAGCGGTAGATGCCGTTCTGCTCCTGGAAGACGTCGGTCAACTGGGTGTAGCAGTAGCCGAACATGTCACGGTCGCCGAGCAGGACCCCGGTGAGGCCGCCGAACCGCTCGTGGAACTCGTCCTCGCCCCGGACGCGTTCCCCGTAGCCCCAGGAGAGGGTGCGGTCCTCGCCGGACTGTGCGGCTGCCGCCTCGGGGTCCCACCAGATGCCGCCGAACTCGCTGACGAAGTACGGCTGGCCCCGGTAGGGCTGGGAGTAGGCGGCACCGCTCTCGTGGGCGTTGACGAAGGGCGCGTCCTTGGCCAGGCCGGACATCAGCTCCCGGAAGGCGGCGGGGTCCTGCTCGTAGTTGTGGGAGTCGTAGATGTCGGTCTCGGCGACCCGGTGGGCGTAGCCGGACGCGTCGACGACGGGGCGGGTGGTGTCCATGGCCTTGGTGGCCAGGAACATCGCCCGGGTCACGTCGTCGAGCTGGGTGATCCGGTCGTGCAGCTTCTGGTAGGTCTCGTTGAGCGGGCACCAGCCGATGATCGAGGGGTGCGAGTAGTCGCGCTCCAGGGCTTCCAGCCACTGGGCGACGTAGGAGGCGTCGGGCTTCTGGTTGTCGCCGGAGGAACCTCCCGTCTCGCAGCCCCAGTCGCCGAACTCGCCCCAGACCAGGTATCCGAGGCGGTCGGCGTGGTGGAGGAAGCGCTCCTCGAAGACCTTCTGGTGCAGCCGGGCCCCGTTGAAGCCGGCCGCCATGGCCAGCTCGATGTCCCGCACCAGGGCCTCGTCGGTGGGGGCGGTCATCAGCCCGTCCGGGTACCAGCCCTGGTCGAGGACGAGGCGCTGGAAGACGGGGCGGCCGTTGAGCAGGACGGCCTTGCCGCGCAGTCCCACCGCGCGCAGTCCGGCGTAGCTCTCGGCGCTGTCGACCACCTGCCCGGCGGCGTCGAGGAGTTCGAGGCGCAGGTCGTACAGGTGCGGGTCCTCGGGTCCCCACTCGCGCCGCCGGTCGTCCGGCACCGGCAGGTGCAGGCGCGGGGCGAGGTCGAGGTCGGCGCGCGCCTCGGCGCGGCTCACCTCTCCGTCGGCGTCGCTGAGGACGGCGCGCACCCGGTGCCCCGGCCGGTTGCCGGACAGGGGCAGTTCGAGGTGGAAGGCGGAGCCGGCCAGGTCGGGGGTGATGCGGGGGCGGCGCAGATGGGTGACGGGGACGGGTTCCAGCCAGACGGTCTGCCAGATACCGGTCACGCGGGTGTAGTTGCAGTCGTGGTTGGCGTACTTGATCGCCTGCTTGCCGCGCGCCTGCGGCCCGGACTTGGGGTCGCGGGCCCGCACGGTGATCACGACCTCCTCCCCCGCCCCGGCGACGTCGCCGAGGTCGGCGGTGAAGGGCGTGAAGCCGCCGCGGTGCCGGGCGACCTCCTTGCCGTCGGCCCACACGGTGGTGTCGTGGTCGACGGCGCCGAAGTGCAGCAGCACGTGGCGTCCGGCCCAGGCGGCCGGGAGAGTGAGGGTCCGCCGGTACCAGACGGCCTCCAGGAAGTCCGTGTCGCCGATGCCGGACAGCTCGGACTCGGGCGGGAAGGGGACGAGGATCTCCTCGCGCAGCTCGCGGTCGAGCAGACCGCGTTCGAGGCCGCTGTCCCCCCGGTCGGTCTCGAACTGCCAGGCGCCGTTCAGGTTGAGCCAGTCGCGGCGCACGAACTGCGGTCGCGGGTACTCCGGGCGCGGTACGGAGTGAGTGGGCACACATGCTCCAGTCGATCGGTGGGCCGGGCGCGCGAACGCCGAGCCCGTGGGTACAGCTGTGAGGGTTCAGGAACCGCCGAGGCCGGTGGTGGCGACGGAGTTGACGATGCGGCGCTGGAAGAGGAGGAACACCACGATCAGCGGCAGCGCGGCCAGCAGGGCGGAGGCCATGGACTGCGCGTACTGGATGCCGTAGGCGTCCTTCACGGTGGCCAGGCCCACCGGGAGGGTCATCAGGTCGGGGTCGTTGGTGACGATGAACGGCCACATGAAGTTGTTCCAGGCGCCGATGAAGACGAAGATCGCCACCGCGGCCACGATCGGCCGGGAGAGCGGCAGCACGATCGACCGGAAGACCCGGAACTCGGAGGCGCCGTCGATGCGGGCCGCCTCCTCCAGCTCCCTGGGGACGGCGTCGAAGAACCGCTTGAGGATGAAGACCATCATCGGTGCGACGACCTGGGGCAGGATGACCGCCGCATAGGTGTCCACCAGGTTGAACAGGGTCATCTGGTCGAACAGCGGCACGACGAGCAGCTGCGGCGGGACCATGATGGCGGCGACGGTGACGCCGAGCAGCCCCCGGCGGCCGCGGAAGGTGCCGCGGGAGAAGCCGTACGCGGCGAGGGTGGAGACCGCGACGGTGATCATGGTGACCAGGGAGGAGATCAGGAAGCTGTTGAAGGCCCAGACGGTGACGTTGCCGCGTTCCAGTATCTGCTGGTAGGCGTCCAGGGTGAAGGCGCCCTTGAACGGGGACAGCCCGGTGGTGTTGATGTCCTCCTCGCTCTGCACCGAGGTGATGACCGCCCAGACGAACGGCAGCAGCCAGACGACGGCGAGGACGACGAGCGCGGTCCCGGCCAGGACGCGGGGCAGCCTGCCGTGGCCGAGGAGCAGGGGCGAGCCGGCCGCTTCGCGGGGTGGACGGCGCCGGGTACGGAGGGTGGTGGCGGTTGCGGACACGATCAGTCCTCCCGGCGGAAGAGGCGGAGCTGCACGAGCGAGACGAGGACGATCAGGGCGAAGAAGAGGTACGAGACGGCGGAGGCGTAGCCCAGGCGGTAGCCGGTGAAGCCGACGTCGTAGACGTACTCCAGGACCGGCCTGGTCGACCCGTTGGGCCCGCCCTTGGTGAGGATGTAGATCTGGTCGAACACCTTGAGGGAGGCCAGCACCTGGAGCATGGCCACCAGGCCGGTGGTCCTGCGCAGTTGGGGCAGGGTGATCGACCACAGGCGGCGCCAGGCGCCAGCCCCGTCGAGTGCCGCCGCCTCGTCGAAGGTGGTGGGCAGGGACTGGAGCGCCGCGAGGTAGAGCAGGAAGTTGAAGCCGACCGTCCACCAGACGGTGAGCGCCGCCACCGACCACATCGCGACGGACTCGTCGGACAGCCAGCCGACCGGCGCCATGCCGAGCGTGTCCAGGAGCTGGTTGGCCATGCCCAGTTCGGGCTGGTAGAGCCAGGTCCAGATCATGGTCACGACGGTCACGGGCAGCAGGTAGGGCGCGAAGAACGACAGGCGCCACGCCCACTGCCCGGCGAGTCCGCTGTGCACCAGCAGGGCCATCGCCAGCGCGACCAGCACCAGCGGGACGCTGGAGACGACGGTGAAGAAGACGGTGTTGCCGAGGCTGCTCCACACGTCCGGATCGCCGAACGCCTCGGTGTAGTTGTCGAAGCCTACGAAGCTCGTGTCGCGCAGGGCGAGCGAGCTGTCGGTGAAGCTCATCCAGAGCCCCTGCACGATCGGCCACACCATGAAGAGGCCGAACACGAGCAGGAACGGCAGGACGAACACGAGCCCGTTGCCGGTGCGTATGCGGCCGAGGACGGAGCGGCGGCCGCCCGGGGGAACGGCGGGCGGGGCGGTCCGCTCCTCGGCGCCGAGGGGTGCGGTGGTGGTCACGTCGGTCACTCCTTTCGCTGGTCAGGCCACCGGATTGGGCTGCCGCAGCAGGGTGTCCGCCTCGCGGACCATCTGCCGCACCGCCTTCTCGGGGGTGGTGTCGCCCAGCAGCGCCGACTGGAGCGGCTGGCACATCCGGTTCTGGAAGTTGGAACCGGCGCCCGCGAACCAGTTGGGCGGGTCGAGCACCGCCACCCGGGCGGCGTCGGCGTAGGAGGACTGGGGGTCGAGTGCCGCGTACTCGGGCTCCGCGAGGACGGGCTGGTAGGCGGGGATGTGTCCGGCGCTCGCCCAGGTGAGGCTCTGCTTGAGTATCTGCGCGACGTACCGGTGGGCCTCGCGGCGCCGGGCCGGGTCGGGGCTGTCCTGGTGCGGGAGGACGAAGCTGTGGCTGTCGGTGTAGACGGCCGGCTTCTCGAAGACCTGCGGGAACGGCGCGGCGCCCAGCTCCATGCCGGACTTCTTCAGCGTCGGCAGCTCCCACTCGCCGAGCATCGCCATGCCGCCGCGTCCGCTGCTGAAGGCGGCCAGCGCGCCGTTGTAGTCCAGGTTGTTGGGGTTGGTCTTCCCGTCGAAGAGCCGCGTCATGAGGGTGACGACGCGTACGGCGGCGTCGACGTCGATCTTCGGGGGACCGCCGTCCGGCAGGTCGAAGGCGGCGCCGGTCTGGGCGTAGAGGCCGGCGAACAGGCGCCAGTTCTGTGCCGTGTCGGTGACGTGGCCGAACAGGATGCCCGACTCGCCGGTCGCCTCGGCGAGGGCCTTGCCCGCCTCCAGCAGGGCCTCGGGCGAGCCCATGGATGCCAGCTCGCCGGAGGTGTCCAGGAGTCCGGCCTTCTCGGCGGCCTTCTTGTCGTAGAACACGATGAAGGGGTGGACATCCAGCGGGATCGCGTAGACGGTCCCCTCGTGCCGGGTGCGCGACCACACGGCCGGGGTGAAGTCCTTCTCCGTGACGCCGTACTCGGCGAGCAGGTCCAGGTCGAAGGCGTCCACCAGGCCGCCGGGGGCGTAGCCCGCCAGCCGGGACAGGTGCATGGCGGCCACGTCGGAGGCCCGGCCGCCGGCCGCGGACATGGCGAGCTTGGTGTAGTACGACGGGCCCCAGTCCAGGATCGTCCGGTCGATCTCGAAGCCCTCAGCTCCCCCGGCCCCCTTGGACACGGCCTCGATCATGTCGTCCATGAGCATGCCGTCACCGCCCTGGAAGAGGTCCCAGACGCTCAGCGCGGACGCCCCGGAGGCCGAGGCCGGTGAGGCGCAGCCGGACAGCGGGCCCGCGGCGAGCAGGGCTCCCGCACCGGCCATGGCGTGACGCAGTATCCGGCGGCGGCTGGGGCGGCGGACCGGGTCGGACACGGTCGGCACCCCCTGGGCAGGCAAACGGGAACTCATCGCGGACCTTTCGACGGCCGGAGCTCATGCGGTGGCTAGTTTTTACATCGATGTACATTGGCTGTAAAGAGCTGGGGGAAAGTGGGCCTGCACCGAAGCCCTCCCCGCACCGGGACATACACTCGGGCAGCGCGAAAGAGGCAGGGAGGTCTCGGTGGCACGGCCCAGGATCAAGGACGTCGCACGTCATGCGGGCGTTTCGGAGAAGACGGTGTCCAATGTCATCAACGACTACGCCCATGTCTCCGACCGGACCAGGCAGGTGGTGCGCGAGGCGATCGAACACCTCGGCTACCGGGTCAACCTGGCCGGCCGTCACCTGCGCAAGGGCAGAACCGGCATCATCGCGCTCGTCGTCCCGGAACTGGACATACCGTACTTCGCGGAGCTGGCCCGGCATGTCATCCGCGAGGCCGAGGAGCGGTCCCTGACGGTGCTGATCCACCAGTCCGGGGCGGACCGCGACCACGAGCTGGCGGCGCTGGCCGGGTTCGGCTCCACCTTCGTGGACGGGATCATCCTCAGCCCGCTGGCGCTGACCGCCGACGACCTGCGGGACCGTACGGGCCTCCCGCCCACGGTGCTGCTCGGGGAGCTGCTGGAGGAGGGCGCCGACCACGTGGCCATCGACAACGAGAGTGCCGCACGCGAGGCGACCCGCCACCTGATCGGGCTCGGGCGCCGCACCATCCTCGCCGTCGGGGGGCGCGACGACTCGGGCCTGGGGACGGCGCAGGCCCGCACCCGGGGCTACCGTGCCGCCCTGGCGGAGGCGGGCCTCGCCTACGATCCGGCCGCCCTGCTGCCGGTCGACTCCTTCCGGATGCCCGACGGCGCCCGGGCCGTGGCGCGGGCGCTCGCACGGGGCGCCCGGCCCGACGCGCTGCTCTGCCTCAACGACCAGTTGGCCCTGGGTGCGCTGCGCGCCCTGCACGAGCACGGGCTCTCGGTGCCCGGGGACGTCGCCGTGATCGGCTTCGACGACGTGGAGGGCGGTCGGTTCAGCGTCCCGACGCTGAGCACGGTGGCGCCGGACAAGGCGGCGGTGGCCAAGGTCGCCGTGCAACTGCTCCAGCACCGCATCGAGGAGGCGACGGCGCCGGACGGTGCCGGGTCGGGGGTACAGGCACAGGACCGCATCGTGGCCCACCGGCTCGTCCTGAGGGAGAGCACGCAGGGCCACGAGCGGCGCTGACGCTCAGTCCGTGTAGACCTCGGCCCGGTCGACGCTCACGAAGGACGCCCCGGACTGGGGGTCGTGCTCTCCCGTCACCCGGATCCGCAGGGTGTGGCCGCCGTTCGCGAGCCGTGGGCTGACGTACTGCACCGCCTCGCCCACGCGGATCGAGTGATGGAAGTCCACCCGCTGCTCGGGACCGCCGTCGATGCTGACGGCCGCGTAGCCGTTGCCGGTGTCCTTGACCGAGAGCAGGGCGATGCGGGTGCCCGTGAAGGAGAAGGTGGCCGTGGCACCGGCCCGGTCGCTCCAGTGGTCGTCGCTCCAGAAGCACTGCGTGGCGCAGCCGGTGCCGGAGTTCCAGGCTCCGGTGTAGGTGACGCTCCCGGTGCCGCTGGAGCGGCCGTCGTCGTTGATCCAGTGGTTGCCCGAGCCGGGATCGCCGGAGGGCAGGTCCTGGGTGGCGCCCATGGCCAGCGGACGGCCGAAGTCGGGGGTGCCGTCGGCCCGCCAGGTGAACCTCTGCGCCCGGGTGGTGCGGTTGGTGTAGGTGTTCACCGACGTGGTCTTGGCGTGGTAGACGATCCAGTCCTCGGTCCCGTCGGGCGACGTGAAGAAGGCGTGGTGGCCCGGCCCGAAGACGCCCCGGTCGTCGGCCCGGGAGAACACCGGGCCCTGGTGCTGGTGCCAGTTGCCCGGCACCAGCGGGTCGGCGTCCAGCGGCATCGACATCATCCAGACCTGGTAGTCCGGCTTGCCCGTGTCGCAGGTGGAGTACGTCATCCAGACCCGGCCGCCCCGGTAGAGGAACTCGGGTCCCTCCCGCACCTCGGGGCAGCCGCCCGCCGCGTTGATCGCGACCGCGTTCCCGGAGACGGTGTACGGGTTGGCCATCGGGGCGAGGTTGATCCCGTTGTGCTGGTACTGGTTGATGCCGCTGTAGGCGAGGTAGAGCCGGCCGCCGAGCCGGAGGATGCCCGCGTCGATGGCGAAGTCGTTCGCGTGGTTGGGCGGGGCGAGCTTGCCCTTGAAGTGGTAGGGGCCGGCGGGGTCGTCGCGGTCCGACTCCAGGACGTACAGCCGGTGGTGGTCGTCCACGCCGTCGTCGGCCGTGTAGTAGAGGTACCAGCGGTCGCCGAACCGGTAGAACTCCGGGGCCCAGATGTTGCGGTTGCGGGACGGGTCGGTGTCGGTCCACACCGTGACCGGGTCCGCGGCCGGCAGGGTGCCCAGGGAGGGGGAGCGCCACATCCTGATGCTGTTGCCCTGGGTGGTGGTGAGGTAGTAGTCGCCCTTCCAGTGCGTCATGAAGGGGTCGGGCCCGCTGTTGAGCGGGTTGCGGAAGGTGCCGGCCGCCAAGGCGTGGGCGCGGGGTTGGGCTGCTGCCGCCGCCGCGGGGGGTCCGGTGAGTCCGGGCAGCAGGCCCACGACCAGCCCGAGAAGGGCGGCGAGGAGCGGGCCGAGGCGGGCGCGGGGACGGTGTGAGGGGCTGGGAAGCACGTGGGGGTCCTCTCCCGAGGCCTTTACATCGATGTAATGACGGGGCGTCAGGGTAGAGACGGCTCACAGGACTGTCAACAGGACCAAAAATGGTATTCCATTTGCCGCAGACCTCTTGACGGTGCGGTTTGGCGAAAACTACGTTCTGTGCACCGGAAAGCCACTTCCGCTTTGTGGAACCCTCCAACTCCCCGCACCTGATCCCAGGAGTCCCGTATGACTGCCCTGGAAGACCGCCGCTCGTCCGCCGGGACCGGCGACACCGCCACCAGTTCAGGCCTCTACACCTACGACCTCGCCCCGACGAAGCGGGAGGGCCGCCGCTGGGGCGCCTACAACGTCTTCACCCTCTGGGCCAACGACGTGCACAGCCTGGGCAACTACGCCTTCGCCATCGGCCTGTTCGCCCTGGGGCTGAACGTGTGGGGCATCCTCGCCGCCTTCGCACTCGCCTCGGTCCTGCTCTTCCTCCTGCTCACGCTCTCCGGGTTCATGGGTCACAAGACGGGCGTCCCGTTCCCCGTCATGAGCCGCATCGCCTTCGGTATCCGGGGAGCGAAGATTCCGGCCGTCGTGCGCGGAGCCGTGGCCATCGCCTGGTTTGGTATCCAGACCTATCTCGCGTCCGTCGTGCTGAGCGCCCTCCTGGTGGCCATGTTCCCCTCCCTGGCCTCCCTGGACACGAACTCCCTGCTCGGCCAGTCGACGCTCGGCTGGATCACCTTCCTCGTGCTGTGGGCCCTCCAGGTGCTCATCGTCAGCTACGGGATGCAGATGATCCGCCGCTACATGGCCTTCGCCGCGCCGACCACCCTGCTGACGATGTGCGCCCTCGCGGTGTGGATGTTCGTCCGGGCCGACGGATCGGTCTCCGTGTCCATCGACGATCCGCTCACCGGCGGCGCGATGTGGCTCCAGGTGCTCCAGGCCGCCGCCCTCTGGGTGGTGATCTACGGGACCTTCGTACTGAACTTCTGCGACTTCACCCGGTCCGCGCGCAGCCGCGGATCCATCGTCCGGGGCAACGTGATCGGCATCCCGGTGAACATGCTCTTCTTCGCGGTCATCGTGGCGGTGCTCAGCGGAGCCCAGTTCACCCTCGACGGGCACGTGATCACCAGTCCGACGGACATCGTCAGGACCATCCCCAACATGTTCCTGCTGGCCGTCGCCTCGCTGTGTCTGATCGCCCTCACGGTGGCGGTGAACCTGCTGGCCAACTTCGTCGCGCCGATCTACGCCCTGGTCAACCTCTTCCCGCACCGGCTGGACTTCCGCCGCGCGGGTCTGGTCAGCGCGGTCCTGGGCCTGGTGATCACGCCCTGGAACCTCTACAACAGCCCGGTCGTCGTGAACTACTTCCTCGGCGGGCTCGGCGCGCTGCTCGGCCCCCTGTTCGGGGTGATCATGGCGGACTACTGGCTGCTGCGGAAGTCCCGCGTGAACGTGCCGGCCCTCTACACCGAGGACGCGGGCGCCGAGTACCACTACCGGCGCGGCTACAACCCGCGGGCGGTCGCCGCCTTCGTCCCCGCCGCCGCGATCGCCGTCATCGCCGCGCTCGTCCCCTTCTTCCACGCAGCGGCCGGGTTCTCCTGGTTCGTGGGCGCCGTCATCGCCGCGGTGCTGTACGCGCTCGTCGCCGACCGTGCCACGCCGATCCGCGACGTGGACGGCGAGGCCATCGCCGTCGCCGCCGAATAGTCCCGCGCGCCCGTCGCCGTCGCCCCCTTCCCCGTCCGAGCAGAAGGCCCAGGCCCACCCATGCGCATCCTCGTGGTCAACGTCAACACCACGCAGTCCATCACCGACGCGATCGGCAAGCAGGCGGCCGGCGCGGCGTCCCCCGGCACCGAGATCGTGCCGCTGACACCGGCCTTCGGCGCGGAGTCCGTGGAGGGCAACTACGAGAGCTACCTCGCCGCCGTCGCCGTGATGGAGGCCGTGCGCGCCCACCCGGAGCCCTTCGACGCGGTGATCCAGGCCGGGTACGGCGAACACGGCCGGGAGGGGCTCCAGGAACTGCTCGACGTACCCGTCGTCGACATCACCGAGGCGGCCGCCAGCACCGCCCAGTACCTGGGCCGCCGCTACTCCGTCGTCACCACCCTCGACCGCACGGTCCCCCTGATCGAGGAGCGGCTGGAGGTGGCCGGACTGAGCGCCAGATGCGCCTCGGTGCGGGCCAGCGGGCTCGCCGTACTGGAACTGGAGCGGGACGAGCAGGCCGCCGTGGACGCCATCACCGAGCAGGCCGCCCGCGCGGTGGAGGAGGACCGGGCCGAGGTGATCTGCCTGGGCTGCGGAGGCATGGCGGGCCTCGCCGAACGCGTGGTGGAACGCACCGGTGTCCCCGTGGTCGACGGGGTCGCCGCCGCCGTGACGGTCGCCGAGTCGCTGGTCCGGCTCGGTCTGTCCACGTCCAAGGTGCGCACCTACGCCCGCCCGCGTCCCAAGCGGATCGTCAACTGGCCCCCGCGGGCGGGCTGACGCCTCCTCGCTCCGTCCGGCCCGGGCGCCCGCGGGCCCGGGGGCATTCCGGCCCGGGCGCCCGCGGGCCCCGGGGTATTCTGACGGGCCGCCCGACCGCCGCTCCGCACGGCGCGGTCGGCGGGCCGGGACGGGACGGGATGACAGACGAAGGACGGCGATGGCTGCGTCAGTGGGCTTCACGCCCGAGTCCGAGCGGGTCACGCGGCGGTTGCGCGACGAGATCATCGACGGTGTGCGGGCCCCGGGCAGCCGCCTCGTCGAGCGGGAGCTGGCCGAGTCGCTCGGGGTGAGCCGGCTGCCCGTCCGCGAGGCCCTCAGGACGCTGGTGTCGGAGGGGCTGGTGACCCCGAGGCCGCGGAGCTGGGCGGTGGTGCGGGAGTTCACCACGAGCGACATCGCCGACCTGGACGAGGTCCGCTCGGGACTGGAGACCCTGGGTTTCCGGCTCGCCGCCCAACGGCACACCCGGGAGGGGCTGGAGCGGCTGCGCGCGACGGTGGACGCCGAACTCGACGCGGCCCGTGCGGACGACGCGGTGCGGGCCCGCCGGGCGGCCGCCGACTTCCACGAGACCGTCGTCTCCCTGGCCGCCAACGAACTGCTCAACGAGCTCGAACGGGTGCTGCGCAGCCGGCTGCGCTGGCTCCTGGGCCAGCACGACGACCTGCTGGCCGTCGCCCTCGAGCACGACGCCCTCTACCGGGCCATCGCGGCCCGGGACGTGGAGCGTGTCCAGGAGCTGGTCCTGCACCATCTGGCGACGAGCCGCAGCGCCGCCCTGGGGCACCACGCGCAGGAGAGGTCCTAGCGTCCTCGGCCGGGCCGCCCCTGGTGGCCCCCCGCGAAACGGGACGGCGAAATGCCGAAGGTACGGGTGAAGGCGGCGGTGAACGCGGCGGGAGAGGCGTAGCCGAGCCGGCCGGCGACCTCGCTGACCGACCCGGTCCGCAGCAGCGGCACGGCCGCGAGCAGGCGCGCACGGCCCCGCCAGACGGCGGGGCTGTCGCCCGTCTGCGCGCGAAAGCGCCGGGTGAAGGCCCGTTCGCTCATGTTCGTCCGCGCCGCCCATGCGGCATTGGAGACCCCGGCGTCCGGGGCGGCCAGGTACGCCCGGCACAGCGTCGCCAGGTCGGCGGCCGCCGGGATGCGGACGTGGAACGGGAGCGGGGCGCGTGCCGCGATCTCGTGCAGAAGGAGGTCGGCGACGCTGCCCGCACGCCCCGACAGGCTGTAGTCCGCCTCGAACTCGACGGCCGCCAGGAGCAGTTCGCGAAGGAGCGGCGGAACGTCCACGACCGTGCAGGTACCCGGCCACCACGGTACGGCCTCCGGCTCGATGTACAGGCTGCGGGTGCTCACGCCCAGCATCCGCACCCGGTGCCGGGTGGCGGCCGGGATCAGGACCGCGCGCTCGGGCGGTACGGTCCAGGTGCCGTCGCCGGTGTCGACGACCATGACCCCGGTGGCGCCGTACAGGAACTGCGCGCGCCGGTGCTCGTGCCAGTCCAGGACGTGTCCGGGCGGGTAGTCGGTGCCGATCGGCAGCACGGCCCGGTCCACGTGGTCGACGTCGGCGAGGGGGACGTTCTTCACCGGGCCACTCTACGGCGGGTGTGGCCGGGTCGCGAAGAAATGGGGCCGGGCATCGAATGCGGGCAGCCCCGCCCGGCTGGTGGAGTGGCCTGCGTGGACTTTGTGGCTCTGCTCGGAATCGGGCTCCTCACCGGTGTGACCACCGTTCTGTTCGGCTTCGGCGGCGGATTCGTCGCCGTGCCCGTCGTGGTGTGGGCGGACTCCGCCCTGGGCGCGGACGCGATGCGGGTGGCGACGGCCACCTCGGCCCTGGTCATGGTGGTGAACGCGGCCTTCGCCACCGCGGTCACGCCGCGCCGGGTGCTGGCCGCCCTCCGCGGCGGCGCCCCGCTGCTCGTCCTGCTGGGCGTCGGTGCCTCGGCCGGGGCGCTCGCCGCGCGCCATGCCCCGGCCGGGCTGATCCGCTGGGCGTTCGTCGCGTACGTCGCCCTCACCGTCGTGGACCTGCTGCTGCGCCCCGGCTTCCTGCGCCCGCGCGCCCCGGCCGCGGTGGCCCCGGGCGCGCCGCGTCCGCTGCCGGCCGTCGTCGGTGCGCCCGTCGGCGCGGTGGCCGCCTTCCTCGGTGTGGGCGGCAGCGTCATGACCGTCCCCGCGATGCGGCGGGCGGGGCACACGATGCACGTGGCGACCGCGCTGGCCAACCCGCTGACCCTGGCGATCGCGCTCCCGGCCGCCGCCGTCTTCCTGGGCGGCTCCGAGGACCCCGCCGGTGCCCACGCGCACGTGACCCTGGTGGGGCTCGTCGACCTCCGCGCGGCCGGAGCACTGCTCCTGGGCGCCCTGCCGGTGATCGCGGTGCTGCGCCGGCGCCCGCCGCACATCCCCGACCGCCTCTACGCCTGGACGTACGTCGCGCTGCTCGGGGCGGTGGCCCTCGCGATGGTGGTGTGAGACGCCGTCAGCCGAGCACGGCCTCCCGGGTGTCCACCGCCGGAGGCGACAGAATGACGTACGACGGCGAACCGGGGGCATACGAATGTCCGAAGGCCTTCTCCCCCGCCGACCCACGGGAGTTCCCTGTGACGCCGAGCCTGCGCACCGCCCGCGCGTGCCGTGCCGCCGCCGCGCTCCTTGTCGCCGCCGCCGCGTACGCGGCCACCCGCCACTCCTGGCTCGCCCTGCCCGGCCTGTACGTCGCCGCGGTCTTTGCCTGGTGCGCCGCCCGGGAGGGCGCGGAGCACCGGCGCCGGGCCCTCCTGGCCGAGCGGGCCGAACTGCTGGCCCGGCCCCGGCTGCGGGATCCGTTCGCGCACGGGCTCGAGCCGTGCTGCGCGTTCTGGCGGCACTCCGACGGCGTCGTGCACGGCTCGGAGTGCACCCGTCCCGCCGCCGCCCGCGTCTCCCTCCCCGACGACTGCTGCGAGCGGTGGTGGACCTCGCTCGGCGCGCGGCACGACGCGGGCTGCCGTCGTCACACCGGTGCCCCGGACCAGGGCCGCGCCCGGCCGGCCCCGCAGTAGCGGGGTCAGGGGCCGAGGGGCCCCCTCCCCAGCGCCGTCCGCAGGGCCAGTGGGGTGGCGGCGGCCCAGGCCTGCGGCGAGCAGGAATGCGGGTAGGGAACGGGCGCGGCGGTTGCCGAGCGGTCGTATCCCGCGAGGACCTCGGGCAGCCGGTGGCCGTGGTGGACCGCCGCCGCGACGAGTCCCTCCGCGACGGTGCGCACCTCCGCCGCCAGGCCCTGCCGGGCCAGGCCCAGGACGACGACCGCGTTGTCGTGCGGCCAGGCGCTGCCCCGGTGGTACGACAGCGGGTGGTACGGCCGCTGGCCGGCGGCGAGGGTCCGGATCGCCCAGCCGGAGAAGAAGTCCGGCTCCAGCAGTCGCCGGCCCACCCGGCGGGAGCGTTCCGGGTCGAGGATCCCGGACCACAGCAGGTGCCCGGCGTCCGAGGCCAGCGCGTCGACCTGGCGGCCGTCGCCGTCCAGCGCCAGGGCGGGGAAGTCCGCGTCCGGCATCCAGAAGTCCGCCGTGAAGCGGTCCCGCAGCCGGGCGGCGCTGACGCGGAGCCGGCGGGCGTAGGCCTCGTCCCGCCAGATGCCGTCGGCGAGTTCGGCGGTGCGCAGGAGCGCGTCGTAGGCGTAGCCCTGCGCCTCGCAGACGGCGACGGGCCCCTCGGCCTGGGTTCCGTCGCGGAAGCAGACGGCGCCCGCGGAGTCCTTCCAGTTCTGGTTGACCAGTCCGCCCGGGTCGGGGTCGTACACGAGGTATCCGTGCTTCTCCAGGCCGCCGTCGGTGAGCATCCAGTCCACGGCCCGGCGGGCGTGCCGTTCCAGGCGCTTGGCCAGGCTCGGGTCGCCGGTCGTCTCGTGGTGGGCGTGGAGCAGGACGAGGAAGAGCGGGGTGGCGTCGACGGCGCCGTAGTACCGGCCGTACGGGACCTGCCGGAAGTGGGCGAGTTCGCCGTGCCGGGTCTCGTGGACGATGCGTCCGGGCTGTTCGCCGCTGAACGGGTCGTGCCGTCGGCCCTGGGTGGCGGCGAGCGCGCTGAGGACGGCGGCGGCCGTCGCGGGCCGGTACGGCAGCAGGAAGTAGGCGGTCAGCAGTGAGTCGCGGCCGAACAGGGTGAGGAACCACGGGATGCCGGCGGCCGGGACGCGCACGTCCTCGCCGTCGACGCCGGGTACCGGGATGGTCAGCAGGTCGATGTCGGCGAGACCGCGTTCGCAGGTGCGCGTGAGGTCGTCCGTCGCGCTGTCTGCCCCGTCAGGGCGTCGTACGACGGTGGGGGCGGGAGCGGGGACGGGGACGGGCGGCAGGGTGCGTCCGTGCGGGTGTGCGCGGACGGTCAGCCGCAGGTCGGCCCGTCCGTGCGGGCCGAGGGGCAGGTGCCAGGTGAGGGTCCGGGCGGTGTCGCTCTGCCGGGCCGGTGCGGGGGCCACCGCGTCCGGGGCGGGATCACTGGTGATGTCCGTCCGGGCGTGCCAGTCGGCTCGTCGGTAGCCGAAGAGCACTCCGTCGGCGGTGTCGTGGCTCTCGTACTCCGCGCCGGGCTTGGCGTAGTGGCGGTCGTCGGCGCGGAGTTCGAAGAGGTCGGCGAAGTCCGCGTCGACGGTGAGGTCGAGGCGGGCCGTCACGGCGTCGGGGCGGTTGCTGACCAGGCTCAGGTGTTCGGTGAACGTGCCGGCGGTGACGCTCTGCCGTCGGAAGACGGTGTACGCGGGCGGGTTGTCCCGGGTGCCCTCGGGGGTCAGCACACCGGCGGCCGTGTCGTCGGTGTCCGCCGTGGCGGGCACGAGGGCGAGGGGAGCGGTGCCGTCCACGGCGAGGCGCCAGCGGCTGAGGTGCCGGGCGTCCTGGACGAACAGCCCGTCGGGCGCCGCTCCGCGGTCGCCGCTGATCTCCCCGTCCCCGTGGAGGCGGACGAAGGTGGCGTCGCGCACCAGTTGGACGCGGGGGTCGGCCGCGGTCATGGTCCGGCCTCCTTCGGGTCGGTGCTCAGCAGGTCGAGGGCGAGGGCTGCGGTCCAGGAGAAGTGCCGGGTGCCGCAGGCCGTGCCGGTGGCGGGGTCGACGTACTCGGCGAACCCGGAGCGTCCCGCCTCCCCGAGGAAGCCGGTGCGCAGGCGCTCGGCGTCCCGCTGGAAGCCGTGGGTGCGCAGGCCCCGTTCGATCAGCCAGGCGGTGTTGAACCAGGCCGGTCCGCGCCAGTACCGGGTGGGGTCGAAGGCGTGGCCGGTCAGGTCGTAGCTCGGGACCAGGCGCGTGGCCGGGGCGCTGAAGCCCGGTCCGGTGAGCGTGGTGTGCAGGCGCCGGACGATGTCCTCGGGCAACTGCGGGACCAGGAGCGGGATCAGACCGCTGACGGTCCGCTCGTCGACCGGTGCGCCGGTGTGCAGGTCGCGCACCCGGAACAGCCCGGCCTCCTCGTCCCACAGCCGGTCCACCAGCGCCCGGGTCAGCCCGGCGGCCCGCTCGGTGTGCCGCCGCCCGGGCAGGCCCAGTTCCCGTGCCATGGCGGCCAGGGCCAGCTCGCTCACGATCAGCAGCGCGTTGAACGCCGGGTCCTCGACCGCGAACCGGTGCCGTACGACGCGGTCGTCGTAGCCCGCTTCCCGGTACTCGGTGGCCAGCCGGACGTAGCGGCCGTAGTCGAGGTCGGTGGGCCGGTCGGCGGGGTGGCCGTGGTCGAGGTCGGCGCGCCGGAAGGTGTCGGGCGGGCTGGGTTCGACCCGCTTCAGGGCCCGGTCCCAGCTGGGGCTGTTGTCCATGCCGGGTTCCCACGGGTGGACGACGGCCGCGAGGCCGCCCCCGCCCAGGTCGCGGCGGCCGAGCAGGTAGTCGTGCCAGGCGGCGAGCCTCGGCCGGACGCGGGCGAGGAAGCCTCGGCGCCGGGACTCGGCCGGGTCGGCCCGGTGGACGAGCCAGGCGGCCAGGGCGTGCACGGGCGGCTGGACGATGCCGGAGGTCTCGACGGACGAGGGGGCGCCGGCCGTCCGGCCCGCGGTGGAGGACCGCCAGAAGTCGGGGCTCGGGAAGTAGGCGTCGTGCGGCAGGGCGGGGTTGAAGACGATGTGGGGCACGCGTCCGTCGGCCCACTGGGCGGCCAGCAGGGACTCCAGTTCCCGCTGGGCGCGGCGCACCGAGAGGTGGCGCAGTCCGACGGCGACGAAGGCGGAGTCCCAGCTCCACTGGTGCGGGTAGAGGGTGCGGGAGGGGACGGTGGAGGCGCCGGTCCAGTTGTCGATGAGGACCCGCGCCGCACCGCGCCGCAGGGTCAGGTCCGCGGGCGCGGTGGGCGCGGGCCGGTCCAGGAGGTCCAGGGGGGAGTTCACGCGCCCGACCTCTTGAGGAAGGCGGGGACGGACCGCACGGCCTGGACGGGATCGCCGGTCAGCCGGCATTCGAGGGCGAGGTGGCCGTCGTAGCCGACGGTGTGCAGGGCGCCGAGCCAGGCGGGCCAGTCGAGGTGTCCGGCGCCGGGCTGGAAGCGGTTGGAGTCGGAGACCTGGGCGTGGCCGATGACGTCGGCGTGGGCGACGATCGCGGCCGCCGGGTCGGTCTCCTCGATGTTCATGTGGTAGCTGTCGATGCCGATCCGGACCGAGTCGAGGCCGACGGCGCGGATCAGGTCGGCGGCCTGGTCGAGCCGGTTGACCATGTGGTCCTCGTAGCGGTTGAGCGGCTCCAGGAAGAGCGTGACGCCCTCCTTGCCGGCGTGTTCGCCGAGTTCGGTGAGCCCGGCGAGGAGCACCTCGCGGTCCTCCTCCTCGGTGCGCGGCGGTTCGAAGGGCGGCAGGCGCCGGGAGAACATGCCGTACGAGGCGGGGGTCTGGGCGCCCACGCCGCCGATCTCGGCGATCACGGTGAGCTGGGACTTCATCTGGGCGACGGCGTCGCGGCGCAGCTCCTCGTCGAAGGCGCCGAGGAAGTGCAGCATGTCGACGCAGACGGTCGGCATGACGACGCCGTCCTTGTGGGCCTGCCGCAGTTCCTCGCGCCGGGAGGCGAAGTGGAAGTCGCCCTTGCCGCGCAGTTCGATCGCGTCGTAGCCGGCCTGCTGGGCGAAGTCCCACTTGGCCTGGAGGGTGCCTTGGGGCAGGAGTTGTTCCTGGACGGCGGTCTTGAGCATGGGGGTGCCTCTGCCTTTCGGGGCTCTCAGAATTCCAGGACGACCTGCAGCGCCTCGGCGGGCCGCTCGTCCAGCAGTACGTAGGCGTCGGCGGCGTCCGCGACCGGGACGACGTGGCTCACCAGGGAGTCGACGTCGACCTGGCCCTCGGCGACCAGGCGCAGGAAGGTCTGCTGGAGGCGTTCGACACTCCAGCGGTTGGACAGCTGGGGCGGGACGCCGCCGATCTGGGAGCAGATCAGCTGGACCCGGTTGTGGTGGAACTCGTCGCCGAGGCGCAGGCCGATGCCGTCGCCCTGGTAGAAGCCGGAGGCCACCACCCGGCCCCCGGCCGCGACCGCGCGCAGTGCCTCGTGCAGGGCCGGGTAGGCGCCGCTGATCTCGATGGCGAGGTCGGCGCCGAGGCCGCCGGTGGCCTCGCGGACGCGTTCGGCGACGGCGTCGGTGCGGGCGTTGAGGGTGTGCTGGGCGCCGTAGTGCTTCGCGGTCTCCAGACGGCCGTCGAGGGCGTCGACGGCGGTGACGCGGGCGCCGCTGAGCCGGGCGAGCCGGGTGGTGAGCAGGCCGATGACGCCCTGCCCGAACACGGCGACGTCCTCGCCGAGGTGGATGTCACCGGCCAGGACGGCGTTGTACGCGATGGCGCCGACCCGGGCGAAGGCACCGGCCAGCGGTTCGAGGCCGGCCGGCAGGGTGTGGCCGACCATGCGCTCGGCGGGGACGATGCCCTCGCTGCGGTGGCCCCAGATGCCCCACACCAGGTCGCCGGGGACCGGCAGGCCCGGGGTGCCGGCCAGCTCCGGGGAGACCTCGACGACCTCGCCGACCTCGGAGTAGCCCCAGCCTGCCACCGGGTACTCGATGCCGGGCGCACCGTCGCGGAAGAGGCGCGCCTCGGGGTCCCAGGTCCGGGTCAGGTACGGGTTGGTGCCGCGGTAGGCGGTCAGCTCGGTGCCGGCCGAGATGCCCGAGTAGCGGGTGCGGACCCGCAGGTGGCCGGGGGGCAGGTCGGCCCGGGAGTGCTCGGCCACCTCCACCTGGCGGGGCCCGGTGAACTGGACGACGCGCTCCACGGACGACGCGGACGACTCGGACGGCACGGATGACACCGACGGTACGGGCGGCACGGGCGGCACGGATGACACGGACGGCTCCGGAAGGGTTGCTGATGCGGTTGCGTCGACAATATCCGCAACTTATGTCTTGTCAACAAGCAAAAGTGATGCTGTGATGCGTGGCGAGCAGACGTAAGCCGGAACGAGGACACTCAATGCGCATCAGGACCCTGCGGTCGAGGACGATCGCGGTCGGCGTCACGGCAGCCTTGGGAATCGGGTTGCTCTCGGGCTGCGCCAGCAGCACCGGGCCCGGCAGGCCGGACCGTGAGATCACGGTCTGGTCGCAGGAGAACCTGCCCGACCGCGTCGCCGCGACGCAGAAGGTCATCGACGGGTTCGAGAAGAAGAGCGGCGTCAAGGTGAAGCTCGTCGGGGTCGACGAGAAGCAGATGCCGCAGCTCATCATGTCGGCGGCGGCCTCGGGCACCCTGCCCGACGTCATCGGCGCCGCCCCCATGGGCCAGGTCTGGCAGATGTACAGCAACGGCCTGCTGAACACCGACATCCCGAAGCGGATCGTCGACGGGCTGGGGCGCGACACCTTCAACGCCAACGCGCTGGAGCTGACCTCCGACGGCGCCACCAGCCTGGGCGTACCCTCCGACGCCTGGCTCCAGCTGCTGGTCTACCGCAAGGACCAGTTCGGCCAGAAGGGCCTGCCCGCTCCGGACACGTACGCGAAGGCGCTGGCCGCCGCCAAGGCGCTCACCACCGAGGGCCACGACGGCATCTCGGCGGCCACCGACCCCAGCGACGCCTTCACCTCCCAGAGCTTCGAGAGCCTCGCCCTGGCCAACGACTGCCAACTGGTCGACGGCCGGCACGAGGTCGCCCTCGAGTCGCCGCGCTGCCAGGAGGCCTTCCGCACCTACGACCAGCTGGCCCGCGCCTACGGCGCCCCGGGCACCCAGACCGTGGACTCCACCCGCGCCACCTACTTCGCGGGCCGGTCCTCCATGGTCATCTGGTCCTCGTTCCTGCTCGACGAACTCGCCGGGCTGCGCAAGGACGCCCTGCCCAGCTGCCCCCAGTGCGCGAAGGACCCTCGGTACCTGTCGGACAACAGCGGCATCGTCACCGCCATGAAGGGCCCCGACGCCAAGGAGGCGGCCCAGTTCGGCGAGATCACCTCGTGGGTGACGACCAGGACGGCCGAGACGGCGGCGTCCCGCGAGTTCATCGAGTACATGATGGGCACCGGCTACGAGTCCTGGTTCGGCATGGCACCCGAGGGCAAGATCCCGGTGCGCAAGGGCACGGCCGCCGCGCCCGAGCGCTACCTGGACGCCTGGCGGCACAGTGACATCGGCGTGGACACCCGCAAGCCCCTGGACGAGGTCTTCCCCACGTCCCTGCTGGACCAGCTCGCCGACGGGGTCAGCAACATGCGCCGCTGGGGCATCACCCAGGGCGAGGGGGCGCTCGTCGGCGCCACCAACGGCGAACTGCCCGTTCCGAAGGCCATCGGCGCCATGACCAGTGGTCAGAGCTCACCGTCCGAGGCGGCGCGCGACGCCGACGAAGAGGTCGCCGCACTCAAGAAGTCCCTTCAGTAGCCGCCCGCCGCCTGCACATCACGAAGGTCTCTCATGCCCACAGCCCCAGCCGGCGCGCCGCAGCGCCGGGACACCAGCCGCCGGTCCACGGACCCGTCCGGGGGCCGGTCCCCCTCCCCGGGCCGGCGCCCGCTCACCGCGAGCCGGCGCGCCAACCGCGCGGGACTCGCGTTCGTCTCCCCCACCTTCCTCGTCGTCCTCGTGGTGGTCGTGCTGCCCATCGCCTGGACCGTACTGCTGGCCTTCCAGAAGGCCAGGCTCGTCGACATCCAGGGCATGGGCCTGTTCGGCAACTGGTCCCTGGACAACTTCGCGCAGGTCTTCGACTCGGCCGGCTTCTGGTCCAGCCTCGGCACCACCCTGCTGTACACGGCGGGCGCCACGCTCGGCTCCGTCGTCCTCGGCCTGGTCGCCGCGCTCGCCCTGCGCAAGCCGTTCAAGGGGCGCGGGCTGCTGCGCGCGGCCATGCTGCTGCCGTACGTGGCACCGGTCGTCGCCGTGGCCTTCGTCTGGGAGGTCGCACTCAGCCCGCAGTACGGCGTGGTCAACGACTGGGGCCGGCGGCTGTTCGGCTGGGACGACCCGATCGCCTTCCTGTCGACCCGCCAGTACGAGGTCGACCTGCTGGGCCTGCACTTCGACATCCCGCTGGCGCTGCTGACCGTCATCGTCTTCGAGTGCTGGCGGTACTTCCCCTTCGCCTTCCTGTTCATCCTGGCGCGGTTGCAGGCGGTGCCCGACACCCTGGAGGAGGCCGCGCTGGTCGACGGCGCCACGCCGACCCAGCGCTTTAGGCACGTGCTGCTGCCCCAGCTGATGCCGGTGATCGCGCTGCTGTGCGTGCTGCGCTTCATCATGACGTTCAACAAGTTCGACGACGTCTACCTGCTCACCGGCGGCGGCGCCGGCACCGACGTGGCCGCCGTGCGCGTCTACGACTTCCTCACCGCCCGCTACGACGTGGGAGCGGCGGCCGCGCAGGCACTCGTCCTGGCCCTCTCGCTGATGATCCTGCTGGGCCTCTACTTCAAGTTCTTCGGCAACAAGGTCCAGGAGGAAGCGTGAGTGGCAAGACGGCCCTGACCCGGGCCCGGTTCGAGGAGAGGTTCTTCGGCGTCGCGCGCTGGATCGTCATCGCGTTCCTCGCCGTGATCACCCTCCTGCCGTTCTACTACATGGTGCTGCTGTCGCTGAAGCCCATCGACGCGCTCCTGCTCGACCCGGGCTCGCTGTGGATCTCGGCCAAGGACTTCACCCTCTCCACCTACCAGGACGTGCTGCGCTCCACCGACGACGGCGGCCAGGGCTTCCTGAAGTTCCTGCGCAACTCCGCCCTGGTCTCGCTCGGCACGGTGGCGCTGACCCTCGTGGCCGCCGTGCCCGGCGCCTACGCGGTGAGCCGGCTGAAGTTCTTCGGCCACCGCCAGGTCAGCGCCCTCTTCCTGGCCGTCTACATGTTCCCGGCGACGCTGCTGGCCGTGCCGCTCTTCGTCATCTTCGCGAAGATCGGTCTCTCCTCCAGCCTGGTCGGTCTCGCCGTCGTGTACGTCGCGCAGACCGTGCCGGTGTCGATCTACATGCTGAAGAACTACCTCGTCACCATCCCCGCCTCCATCGAGGAGGCGGCCGCGCTCGACGGCTGCTCCCGCCTGCAGACCGTCCGCAAGGTGATCCTGCCGCTGGCCCTGCCCTCCCTGATGGCGACGGGCCTGTACGTCTTCATGATCGCCTGGAACGAGTTCCTCTTCGCGCTGCTGTTCCTGGCCGCCGACCCCGGCCAGTGGACCGTGTCGCTGGGCCTGGCCCAGCTCTCCAACGGCATCGAGGTGCCCAAGACCGTCCTCATGGCCGGTTCCGTGGTGCTCACGATCCCCGTGGTACTTCTGTTCTTCGCCGCCGAACGCCTGCTCACCGAGGGGCTGACCAGCGGCGCCGACAAGAGTTGAGCCGTGAGGGACACCATGATGACGTCAAGTCAGGCCAGCGCCGGCGAACTGCTGCACCTGATCCGCAGCGGCCGCGCCAACACGCGGGCCGACCTCCAGCAGGCGACCGGCCTGTCCCGCTCCACCGTCGGACAGCGCCTCGACCTGCTCAACCGCGCCGGGTGGCTGCGCCACAGCACGGGCAGCTCCACCGGCGGACGCCCCTCGCACCGGATCGCCTTCGACCCCGGCCACGCCTCGGTCATCGCCTTCGACCTGGAGACCCGGCACGCCCGCGCCGCGGTGCTCGACCTGGCCGGCAACATCCTGGCCGAGCACACCGGCCCGATGGACGTCGGCGCGGGCCCCGACCGCGTCCTGGAGGGGCTGGCCGACTGGTTCCCCGACCTGATCGCCGCGGCCGGTGTCCCGGCGTCCCACGTGGCGGGCATCGGCCTGTCCGTGCCCGGTCCGGTCGACTGGGAGTCCGGGCAGGTGATCGAGCCGCCCATCATGCCCGGCTGGGACCGCTACCCCATCCGGGAGCGGCTCCAGGAGGCGTACGCGGCCCGGCTGGACCTGGACCCGGCGGCCGCCGAGGCCGTGCCGGTCCTGGTGGACAACGACGCCAACCTCATGGCCCTGGCCGAACACCAGGCCAACCACCGCGACTGCGCCTCCTTCGTGCTCCTGAAGGTGTCCACCGGCATCGGCGCGGGGGTCGTCATCGGGGACCGGCTCTACCGGGGCATCGACGGCGGGGCGGGCGACATCGGGCACATCCGCCTGCACGACCGGTCCGACGCGCTGTGCATGTGCGGCTCCCACGGCTGTCTCGCGGCCGTGGCCAGTGGCCGGGCGATCGCCGGGGAACTGGCCGCCCTCGGCCAGGACACCACTTCCGGACGGGATGTCAGGCGGCTGCTCAACGAGGGGCACCCGGACGCGGTCCGGCTGGCCCGCGAGGCGGGACGGCGGGTGGGCGAGGTCCTGGTGACCGTCGTGACCCTGCTCAATCCCGGGGTCCTCATGATCGCCGGGGAGCTGGCCGGGGTGCCCTTCCTCACCGGTGTGCGCGAGTTGGTCTACCAGCGGGCGATGCCCCGCGCGACCGCCAACCTCCAGGTCGTCACCTCCCGGCTCGGCGACCACGCGGGCCTCGTCGGAGCCGCCGCCATGGTCGTCGAACACCTCTACTCCCCCGCCGGCGCCGACGCCCGGCTGGAACGCCTCGCCTCGTGACCGCCGCCCGTCGTCCCCGGCCGGTCGCCGGGAGACCTTCGCAGACAGGAACGCCGTGACCGCTGACCCCGCCCCCTGGACCGACCGGCCCGTCGAGGTCGGGCTCGTGGGTGCCGGCCCCTGGGCCCGCGCCATGCACGCCCGGGTGCTCGCCGCCGGACCGGAGACCCGGCTCGCCGCGGTCTGGGCCCGCCGCACGGAGGCCGCCCGCGAGACCGCCGCCCCCTACGGCGCTCAGGTCGCCGCCGGCTTCGAGGAGTTGCTGGACCACTGCGAGGCCGTGGCGTTCGCGGTGCCGCCCGCGATCCAGGCCGAGCTGGCGCCGCTGGCGGCGAAGCGGGGCAAGGACCTGCTGCTGGAGAAGCCGCTCGGTCCCGATCTGGCCGCGGCCCGCCGGGTGGCCGACGCGGTCGCCGAGTCCGGGGTCGTCTCCCAGCTCGTGCTGACCAAGCGCTACCACCCGGCCACCCGGGCCTTCCTCGAAGCCGCCCGCTCCTTCGAGGCGGCCGGGGCGCGCTCCTGCTACCTCCACGGCGCCTTCCTGGGAGGGGAGTTCGCCACCGGCTGGCGTCTGGAGCACGGCGCCCTGCTCGACCTCGGCCCCCATCTGCTCGACCTGCTGGACGCCGCGGTCGGCCCGGTCACCGCAGTCCGCGCCGCGGGCGACCCGCGCCGCTGGGTGGAACTGACCTGCGAGCACGAGAACGGCGCCGTGAGCCAGGCCTCGCTGTCCGGTTCCGTGGCCGTCCCCCGCGCGCTGACCCGCGTCGAACTCTTCGGTCCGGCCGAGCCCCTGGTCTACGACACGGCCGGCCTCGACCACGAGGAGTGCTGGCCCGTCCTGCGCCGCGACTTCGCGACGGCCGTCCGCACCCGTACGCCGACGCCGGTCGACGCCGGACGCGGCCTGTACCTGCAGAGCCTGCTGGACCGGGTCGTGTACGGCTAGGAGGGTCGGCCGAGGACGGCGGTGGCCTCGACCTCGATCAGATGCTCGGGCACGTCCAGTGCCGCGACGCCCAGCAGGGTGGCCGGTGCGGCCGGGGTCACCCCCAGCCGGGCGGCCGCCCGTTCGATGCCCGCCAGCAGCAGCGGCATCTTGTCGGGCGTCCAGTCGACGACGTGGACGTTCAGCTTGGCGACGTCCGCGAAGGAGGCACCGGCCGCCGCCAGTGCGGTGGCGACGTTGAGGTAGCACTGCTCGGCCTGCGCGGCCAGGTCTCCCTCGCCCACCGTGACGCCGTCGGCGTCCCAGGCGACCTGCCCGGCGACGAAGACCAGCTTCGATCCGGTCGCGATCGACACCTGTCGGTAGACGTCGATCTCGGGCAGCCCGCCGGGGTTCACCAGGGTGATGGCCATGACTTCTTTCTCCTTGCCCATGTGCTCTCTTGTGGTTACCCGGGAACCGTAGGAGAGTGACCGCTGACATGGAAGAACGCACTTTTCAGTGACCGGGGCACCTGAAGGTGACCGAACAGTTCAGCGGGTCGCGCGGCATGGATCAGGCGCGTCGGCGGTGGGGGCCGCGGAAGACGGCCAGGCGCAGGACGACGAAGCGTACGACGGTGACGGCGACGGACGTGGCGGCGAGGACCGCGGTCTCGGCGGCGGGCGAGGCGTCGGGCCGCCGGTGCGTGAACCACAGCACGGCACCGGAGGTGACCAGGTAGCCGAGCAGGAAGAGGCCGCCCGCTCCGAGGTGCGCGCGGGCCGGTCCCGTGGCGGCGTGCCGGAACGTCAGCCGCCGGTTCGCCTCGGTGTTCAGCACCGTCAGGACGAGGAGCGAGACCAGGTTGGCGACCGCCGGGGGCGACCACGGGCGCAGTCCCCAGTAGAGGAGCGCCTGGCCCGCGGTCGACGCGACACCGATCGCGACGAACCAGCCGACCTCCCGCGACCACATCGCGCGTCCCACCGATCCGATCCGTCGACGAACTCCCCGGTGGCGCAGCGTACTACGACACCACCAGGCGCTTTGCCTTTTCTTTGCCCATCGGGAACCCTGTGGTTCCCGGCCGCGTTCATCGTGGTGACCGCGGGAAATCGCGGCCGAGGACAGACCGATGCACAGCGACAGAAGCCGAGGTGGCACGAGTGGCGATGTGGGACAAGATCAAGGACCAGGCCAAGACCTTCCAGCAGTCCCAGGGCACTCGGGGAGCGAGCGGATCCGGGCAGGGATCGCACGGACCCTCGACGGGCGGCAGGCCGGGCTCGTCCTCCGGCGGTTCCAAGGCCCAGCTGATCGGGATGTTCAAGTCCCAGCTCGCCTCGGCCAAGAACGAGCTCAAGAGCGGCGCCTACCGGGACGCCAGCATGGCCATGTGCGCTCTGGTCGCCGCCGCCGACGGCCGGGTGGAGCCGGCGGAGCGGCAGCGCGTGGAGGAGCTGATCGTCTCCAACGAGGTGCTGCAGAACTTCCCCGCGGACCAGCTCCGCCAGCGGTTCAACCAGCACGTGGACCGGCTCCTCGCCAACTTCGAGCAGGGCAGGACCGAGGCCCTCCAGGTGATCGCCAAGGCCGCGAAGAAGCCCGCCGAGGCCCGTGCGGTGGTCCAGACCGGCATGGTGGTCGCCGGGGCGGACGGGAGCTTCGAGCCGTCCGAGCAGTACGCCATCCGCGAGGCCTGCACCGCGCTGAACATCCCGCCCTCGGAGTTCGGCGTCTGATCACCCGTCGCCCCGGCGCCGGTGCTGCGCGACTCGCTCCCGGGTCGCGCAGCGGCGTGAGCAGTAGCGGCGCTCCGGACCGCTGCCCCCGGCGATGAAGACGTTCCGGCAGCTGCCGGAGACGCAGGTCCTGCCGGGCGGGCGCTGACGGTCCCAGACCAGGACCGTCAGCGCCATGCAGGACGAGGCGAGGAACCATTCGGGCCAGGGCGCGTCGTCGTCACCGTCGAGGTGCGGGTGCCAGGGGGCTCCGCCCCCGTGGGACGTCAGGCGCAGGCGTCCGGTGTGTGCGCCCAGGAGGCGGTTCAGGACGTGCGCGGCGGCGTCGGCGGACTCCGCCGCGAAGACCTCCCGCAGCAGGACGGCGGCCTCGCGCATCCCCTCCACGTCACGGGCGGTGAGGTCGAAGGGCTCCTTCTCGCCGTAGGCGCGCAGCACCTCCGCGACCGCGTCGGGGCCGGGAGCCGGACCGTCGCCGGGAGGTACCGCCGAGAGCACGTTGACGAGAGCGGCGGTGCGCCGCGCCGTGGACAGGACGGAGTGCCTCGTGGACCAGTCGTCGTCGAAAGCGTGGGCGTCGCGAGGAGTGGACACGGGCCGAATGTAACGCATATTGCGGAGTTTTGAGTTACCTCCGTAACGTCTTCCCGGTGCTGAAGGGTTACTCGATACGCTTCTACCTCGCCGGGGCGACGGCGGCGCGCGCCGGGGACGAGATGTCCGGACCGGCGCTGCTGCTGGCGGGCCTCGCCGTCACCGGTTCGACGGCCAACGCGTCGACACTGCTCGCGGGCATCACGGTCTCCGCCGCGGTCGGCGGGCCACTGCTCGGGGCGCTCCTGGACCGGGCGGGACGACCGGGTCGCCTGCTGGCGGGCGCGCTCGCGCTGTACGCGACGGGGCTGATGGTGATCCTCGCGGGACTCGGCCGCCTCCCCCTGGCCTGCACCCTCCCGCTCGCGGTGCTCACGGGGCTGCTGGGCCCTGCGTTGTCGGGCGGCTGGACCGCGCAACTCCCCCGCGTGGCGGCGGCCGCGCGGCTGCCCCGGGCCAACGCGCTGGACGCGATGACCTTCGGCGTGGCGAGCCTGGCAGGTCCGGCCCTGGCCGGTGGCGTGGCCGAGCTGCTGGGAGCCTCCACGGCGCTCGCGCTCGCCGCGGCGCTGATCACGGCGGCCGTGCCCGCCGCGTGGCGGTTGCCCGCACGCGGCGCCCCCGGCCGGGACACCCGGCCGGTCCCGGTGACCGGCGCCCTCGCCGCCGGGTTCCGGGTCGTCCTGCGGCGCCCGCTCCTGGCCCGGGCCACCTTCACGTCGGTCGCCTCCTGCACCGCCCAGGGGATGCTGGCGGCCTGCGTCCCGCTCCTCGGCGCACAACTGCTCGGTGCGGCCGGGCGCGGTGTCCTGCTGTTCTCCGGCGCGGCGGTGTCCGCCCTGGTGGCCAACGCCGTCCTCGCCCGGCGCCCGCTCGCCGTCGCCCCCGACACGGTCGTCCGGGCGGGCGCCCTGGTCCAGGCGGTCGCGCTGGCGCTGGCGGCGACGGGCCGGCCGGTGGCGCTGGTGGTCGCCGTGCTCGTCCTGGGCGTCGGCGAGGGCCCTCAGCTCACCGCGCTCTTCGCGGTACGCCACCGGGAGGCCCCCGAGCACCTGCGGGGCCAGGTCTTCACCACCGGGGCGAGCCTCAAGATCACCGCGTTCGCCCTGGGCGTGGCCGTCGCCGGCCCGCTCGCCGCGTGGTCGCTGCCGGGCACGCTGACGTTGGCGGCGGGGACGGCGGCGGGCGGGGCACTGGCCCTCGGCCGGAAAGCGTTTGACGGCCGTCCACGTCGAAAGGTCGGATGAGAGCCATGAGTTCAGGGCAGACGCATCCGGACCGGTGCCGTGTCGACGACCGTCTGGTACGGCGCCTGGTCGACGGCCAGTTCCCGCGGTGGTCGGGGCTGTCGGTCGAGCGCTTCCCCTCCGGCGGCACGGTCAACGCGATGTACCGGCTGGGCGAGGACATGGTCGTACGGCTGCCGCTGATCGAGGGCGGCGTGGCGGACGTGGCGAGGGAGCGGGCGTGGCTGCCGCGGCTGTCGCCCCTGCTGCCCACCGCGGTGCCCGAGGTGCTCGGGGAAGGGGTGCCGGGCGACGGGTACCCGTGGCCCTGGTCCGTCTACCGGTGGCTGCCCGGGCAGATCCCCGAGGCAGGAGCGCTGACCGACCCCGTGCGGCTGGCGGAGGATCTGGCCGCCTTCGTGGTGGCGATGCGCGGCGTCTCCCTGCCCGACGCGCCGAAGGCGTACCGCGGTGGGCCGCTCGCCGCGCTCGACGCGCCGACGCGGGCCGCGCTCGACGAGCTGCGCGACCTTCCCGAAGAGGACGTCGACTGCGACGCGCTGGCCGGCGTGTGGCAGGACGCGCTGGGCGCCCCCGGCGGGGAGGGGCCGCCCTGCTGGCTGCACGCGGACCTGATGCCGGGCAACCTGCTGGTGGACGGCGGCAGGCTGTCCGCCGTGATCGACTTCGGGTGCATGGGTGTGGGCGACCCGGCCTGCGACCTGTTCCCGGCGTGGAATCTGCTGCCGCCCGGCGCGAGGGAGGTCTTCCGCGAGGCACTCGGCGTGGACGACGCGACCTGGCGGCGCGGCCGGGGCCGCACCCTCTCCCAGGCGCTGATCGCCCTGCCGTACTACCGGAAGACCAACCCCGCGATGGCCGGCAACGCCCGCCACGTGATCCGGGCGGTGCTGACGGAGACGGAGGGCCGATAGGGCAGCGGCCGCCCTCCGGCCTCCGCCGGGTTCCACGGCCTACGGCGCGATCCCCACGCCCTCGATCCTGCTCCATGCCCGCTCCTGCGCGGCCGTCATGGCGGGCCAGGCGAGACCGCCCGGCCGGGGCCGCACCCGGGCGGCGTACGGCGCGGGGTGGAAGCCGGGGTCGTAGAAGCAGCCCTCGCCGTACTCGGCGTCGAAGGCGGCACAGGACGCGGCGATCGAACGCGGGCTCGGCCGGTGGCCGGTGCGCACCCAGGAGTCCAGCGCGGAGAGCGAGCCCGCGTATTCGGAGTCGCTCAGCGAGCTGTGCTCGTGTTCCCGCGTGAAGGTCTGGACGAGGTTGCGGTCCCGGCCGGCGCCCCGGAGCGTGGCGCGGTAGGCCGCCTCGTGCTCCACGAACGCCGTCGGGTCGTCGATGGCGTGCAGGGTGAGCACGGGGAGGGAGACCCGGCCGGTGAGGTCGCTGTCCCAGGACAGGTCGCGGCGTGCGGTGGGGTCGGCCGAGAAGCGCTCGACGCCCGCGTTGAGGGCCTTGTCGTCGTGCGAGCCCGAGTAGCGCACTCCGCGGTTGCTCCAGGGGTTCCGCCCGCCGAGCCGGTTGGTCACGATGTCCCGGAACGTGAAGGTGGCGAACCGCAGATGGGATTCCAGGGTGCGCTCGGGGATGCCGGTGACGGCGAGGATGTCGTCGAGGTTGCGCTGCTGCGGCGCGGTGCGGTCCGCCGGGTCCAGGGCGTAGCCCGTGCACTCCTGGAGGCGGGCGCGCAGGCCCGCGGTGGTCATGGTGGAGCCGGGGCGCAGGCCCTGCCACAGCGGGTACTGGGGCTCGGTGGGGCGCGGGTGGTTGTGGCAGTAGTACTGGTACACCACCCGCAAATCCACGCGGTAGTCGTAGCCGCGCGAACCGCCGCCGAGCACGCCGTTGGTCAGCAGCACCCCGTCGTAGGCGCCGGGGCGCCGGCCGTAGGTCTCGGCGACCTTGGCGGCGACGTTCCCGCCCCAGGACTGGCCGTGCAGGTAGGTGTGTTCGGGCCGGCCGAACCGGTCGGTGAACAGGCGGCGCACGTTCTCGGTGTCGGCGGCCGCCATGCGGGCCCCGTAGCCGCCGCGCCGGTAGGAGGAGGCGGCCCAGGCGTATCCCTGGTCGACCATCACCGCCCAGCGCTCCAGGTCCTCGGTACTGCGGGCCGGGTCCGAGGCGTCGCCCAGGTCGGGGCCGCCGTGGGCGTGCACGACGAGGGAGCCGTTCCAGCGGTGGGGCACGGCCATCGCGTAGTAGGCGCCGTTGGCGTCCCGGCCGGTGTAGCAGGTGGCCTTCCCGGCGAGGGCGGGCGGGCAGTCGGCGGCCGACGGCTGTCCGGCCGCCGTCTGTCCGGCAGGCGGCTGTCCGGCCGCCCGTGCGGGGGCGGCGGAGACGTTGCCGAGCGTGCCGAGGAAGACGGCGGCGAGCGCGGCGGCCACGACTGCCGGGCGGCTTCTGCGGTGGGTGGGCCGGGTGTCGTGCCTGGGAGCGGGGGGTGTGGTCAAGGTGCGGCTCCTGTACGTGCTGCGGACCGGCGCGAAGTTGCGCTGCGAGCGGGGATGTTAGGAATCCCCCGGATCCGGAGCCACCCCTTCGGCCGTTGCGTTCATAGTGTTCGCCGAGCCCCGCCCGCCCGGACCTGTGCGCGTTCCTGCGTGGCCTCTTGACGCCCCATTGGTCTCTACCTATCGTCACCGCCCAGTCGAACGTTCAGAACAGCACTCAACGTTCACATACTCGAACGGATGGACCCCCCACATGTCCTCTGCTCCCACGCGCCGTCACCGCAGATCCCGCGCCGTCCTCCTCGCCACCCTCACCGCCGCACTCGTCGGCAGCCTGCTCGCCGGACCCGGCTCGGCCACCCGCGCGGACGCCGCACCGGCCGCGTTCACGCACCCCGGAGTCACCGTCTCCCAGGGGCAACTGGACTTCGCCCGCGCCAAGGTCGACGCCGGGGCCCAGCCCTGGAAGGGCGCCTTCGACCAGATGATGGCGAGCCGCTACGCGGACCTGAACCGCGTCCCGAAGCCCCGCGCGGTGGTCGAGTGCGGCTCCTACTCCAACCCCAACTACGGCTGCACCGACGAGCGCGAGGACGCCATCGCGGCCTACACCAACGCGCTGGCCTGGTACTTCACCCGCGACGAGCGCTACGCCCGCAAGTCCATCGAGCTGATGGACGCCTGGTCCGCCGTGCTCCGGGACCACACCAACAGCAACGCGCCGCTGCAGACCGGGTGGGCGGGCTCGTCCTGGCCCAAGGCCGCCGAGATCATCAAGTACACGTACGGCGGCTCCTGGGCGAACTCCGGCCGCTTCGCCGGCATGCTCCGCGACGTCTACCTGCCCGAGATCGTCAACGGCTCCAACTCCAACGGCAACTGGGAGCTGACCATGACGGAGGCCGCCGTCGGCATCTCCGTCTTCCTGGAGGACCGGGCCTCCTACGACAGGGCGATGGCCAGGTTCCGGACCCGCACGGCCGCGTACGTGTACCTGGACTCCGACGGAGCCCTGCCGAAGACCGTCCCGAGCCAGCACCTCGACACCCGGGACAAGATCGTCAAGTACTGGCAGGGGCAGTCCACCTTCGTCACCGGGCTCACCCAGGAGACCTGCCGGGACTTCACCCACACCGGATACGGCATCTCGTCCATCTCGCACGTCGCCGAGACCAGCCGGATCCAGGGCCAGGACCTGTACGGCACCGACGTCGGCGAGCGGCTGCGGCACGCGCTCGGCTTCCAGGCCAGGTACCAGCAGGGCGCGGCCGTCCCGAGCTGGCTGTGCGGGGGCGAGGTCGACCTCGGCCTGGGCCCGGTGACCGAGGTCGGCTACAACGCCCTGCACAACCGCCTCGGTTTCGCCATGGACAGCACCGAGGCGCTCACCGAACGCACTCGTCCCTCCGGCACGAACAACCTGTTCGTCGCCTGGGAGACCCTCACCCACGGCGACAACCCCGCCTGAGCGGAGCAGGGGTGATGTGCCCTCAGCTGTCGTAGTCGACGGTCAGCTTCTCGGAGACCGGGTACGACTGACAGGTCAGGACGTAGCCGGCGTCGACCTCCGCGGCCTCCAGCGCGTAGTTGCGGCGCATGTCGACACTGCCGTCGGTGACGAGGGCCCGGCAGGTTCCGCAGACCCCGCCCTTGCAGGCGAAGGGCAGGTCGGGGCGGGTCTGCTGGGCCCCGTCGAGCACCGACCGCTCCCGGGAGAGCGAGGAGGTCGTCGAGCGGCCGTCCAGGGTGATGGTGACCTCGCTGACGGGGCCCACGGGACCGCTCTCCTCGTGGCGCACCTCCCGCACGGGCTCGTCGTCGGCGTAGAACAGCTCCCGGTGGACGCGCCCGGCCGGGACACCGAGGCCGGTCAGGACCTGCTGGGCGTCGGCGACCATGCCCTGCGGTCCGCACAGCCACCAGTGGTCCGCGCTCTCCACGTCCACCAGGGAGCCGATGAGCGCCGCGAGCCGTCCGGCGTCCAGACGGCCGGAGAGCACCTCGGCCTCGCGGGGCTCGCGGGAGAGCACGTGGGCGAGGTGGAAGCGGGTCGGGTGGAGGTCCTTCAGGTCGGCCAGCTCGTCGGCGAACATCACGGTGTCCGTGCGGCGGTTGCCGTAGAAGAGGGTGACGGTGGAGCGGTCGTCGGCGGCGAGCACCGACTCGGCGATGGACACCATCGGCGTGATGCCCGAACCGGCCGCGATCAGGACGTGGTGCCCAGGGGTGGTCAGGTCGGGCGTGAAGAGGCCGGTGGGCGCCATCACCTCCACGGTGTCGCCCGGCCGCACCTCGCCGACCAGCCACGCCGAGAACAGTCCGCCCGGCACCACGCGGACCCCGATGCGCGGCGCCGAACCGGCCGGTGCGCAGATCGAGTACGAGCGGCGCTCGTCCCGGCCGTCCACCTCGCGCCGCAGGGTGAGCGACTGACCGGGCGCGAAGACGAACTCCCCGGCAAGCTCGTCGGGGATCTCGAAGCTCACGGCCGCCGCGTCCGCGCACAGCCGCTCGACGGCCGCGACGCGCAGACGGTGGAAGGCGGGCCGGCGGCGGGTGCGCACCGGGGCCGCCGGGACGGGGGCGGTCGGGGCCATCAGATCTCCTTGACGTACTCGAACGGCTCGCGGCAGGCCCGGCAGCGCCACAGCGCCTTGCAGGACGTGGCGGCGAAGCGGGAGGTCTCCTCGGTGTCCGCCGAGCCGCAGCGGGGGCAGGGCACCGCGGGCCGGGTGGGCGACAGCACCAGGGAGACCGGGCCGCGGGGCGCGGCGCCGGGCGGCGCGATCCCGTGCTCGGCGAGCTTGCCGCGGCCCGACTCGGTGATCCAGTCGCTGGTCCACGGCGGGTCCAGGACGGTGCGGATCTCCACCTTCGGGTATCCCGCCGCGCGCAGCCGCGCGGCGACGTCCGCCCGCATCTCGGCCATGGCCGGGCAGCCCGAGTAGGTGGGGGTCAGGCTCGCGACCACGGTGCCGTCCCCGGCCACCTCGACGTCGCGCAGGACACCGAGGTCGGCGAGGGTCAGCATGGGCAGCTCGGGGTCGGGCACCTGCTCGGCGACGCGCCGGGCGCGACGGGCGTCCAGCAGTGCGGGGGTTCCGGTCACCATGTCGCCTCCGGGTGGGCGCGGGCGATGCCCTGCAGCTCGGTGAGGAGCGGCGCCAGGTGTTCGGTGTGCTCGCCGGCACGGCCCGACCCCGGCAGCGGCCGGTGGACCGGCAGGGTCAGTCCGGCGGCCTCCGTGACCTGGCGCAGGTCGTCGGCCACCTCGCCCTGCACGTCGTACGCCGTGTGCAGCTCGCCGAGGTAGGGGGCGACCTCGTCCAGTGCGGCGCGCGTCCTGCGGTGCGACTCGTCCGTGCCGTCGCCCAGGCGCACGCACCACTCGGCGGCGTACTGCCGGTGGTAGGTCAGCTCCTTGACGCCCTTGGCGGCGACCGCCGCGAGCACCGGATCGGGGTGTGTCTCCAGCCGCCGGAAGTGGGCCAGGCGCCAGCTGGAGAGGACCAGCAGCCGCACCACGGCGAACGCGAAGTCGCCGCCCGGGAGTTCGGCCAGGCGGACGTTGCGGAAGTCGTCGGCGTCCCGGAAGTAGGCGTAGGCGTCCTCGCCGCGCCCGGTGCCGTCGGCCTGGCCGGCGCGGGAGTAGAGCAGCCGGGCCTGGCCGAGGAGGTCGAGCCCGATGTTCGCCAGCGCCACCTCCTCCTCCAGCTCGGGCGCGCGGGTGACCCACTCGGCGAGCCGCTGGGCGCTGACCAGCGCGTCGTCGGCGAGCGCCACGCACTCCGCGGCCAGCGCCGCGGCGTCGACGCCCTCGGGGACGGTGGTGTCGACGCCGTGCAGCGGGTCCTCGAAGCCGGTGCCGTAGGCCCAGCGGGTGTCGTCCTCGTGCCCCTCGGCCAGGGTGAGGTAGACGTGGTCGTCACTCATGCCCTGCTCCTAGATGTGCGGGACGTCGTCGGGGATGTCGTAGAACGTCGGGTGCCGGTAGACCTTGTCGGCGCTGGGGGCGAAGAAGGGGTCCTTCTCGTCGCGGGTGGAGGCGGCGATGTGCTCGGAGCGCACCACCCAGATGCTCACGCCCTCGTTGCGCCGGGTGTAGAGGTCGCGGGCGTGGGTGAGGGCCATGGCGTCGTCGGCGGCGTGCAGCGAGCCGACGTGGACGTGGTTGAGGCCGCGCTTGCCGCGCACGAACACCTCGTACAGCGGCCAGCCCCGCTTGTCGGGCTGCTGGGCCTTCTCGGGGGTCATGCCGCCGCTCCCTTCTCCGCGCGGGCGGCCTGCTTGGCGGCGTGGGCGGTGGCCGCCTCGCGCACCCAGGCGCCCTCCTCGTGGGCGGTGCGCCGCCGCTCCATCCGCCGGTCGTTGCAGGGGCCGTCGCCCTTGATGACCCGCATCAGCTCGTCCCAGTCGGGGGTGCCGAAGTCGTGGTGCCCGGCCTCCTCGTTCCAGCGCAGCTCCGGGTCGGGGAGGGTGACGCCGAGCTTCTCGGCCTGCGGGACGGTCATGTCGACGAAACGCCGGCGCAGCTCGTCGTTGCTGTGCCGCTTGATCTTCCAGGCCATGGACCGCGCCGAGTTGGGCGAGGCGTCGTCGGGCGGGCCGAACATCATCAGGGACGGCCACCACCAGCGGTTCACCGCGTCCTGGACCATCTCGCGCTGGGCGTCGGTGCCGCGCATCATCGTCATCAGCAGCTCGTAGCCCTGCCGCTGGTGGAAGGACTCCTCCTTGCAGATGCGCACCATCGCGCGCGCGTAGGGCCCGTAGGAGCTGCGGCACAGCGGCACCTGGTTGCAGATCGCGGCGCCGTCCACGAACCAGCCGATCACTCCGACGTCGGCGAAGCTCAGGGTCGGGTAGTTGAAGATCGACGAGTACTTCTGGCGTCCCTCGATCAGCCGCTCGGTGAGGTCGTCGCGGTCCGCGCCGAGCGTCTCGGCCGCCGAGTACAGATACAGCCCGTGCCCGGCCTCGTCCTGGACCTTGGCGAACAGGATCGCCTTGCGACGCAGCGACGGGGCCCGGGTGATCCACTCGCCCTCGGGCTGCATGCCGATGATCTCCGAGTGCGCGTGCTGGGCGATCTGCCGGACCAGCGTCTTGCGGTAGCCGTCGGGCATCCAGTCCCGCGGCTCGATGCGCTGGTCGCGCGCGATCGTCGCGTCGAAGTGCTCCTGGAGCCCGTCCGCGTCCGGGGGCGGCGCCTCGGCGGCGTGTGTCGTGGTCATCGTCACCAGCTTCCCAACCGACCATTCGTTCGGTATCAGTGTGACGTGTTTCCGTGCGCCGGGCAAGAGCCGGACCTCGCCGGTCACACTCTTGACAGCGCCGCAGCGTGGCTGGATTACTTGGCCCTGCCGCGTGCTAACCGAATGGTCGGTCGGGAGACAAGGTGGTGGATACGGTGTCGCAGGCCGCTGAGCAGACGCCCACGGAGGCGATGTTCTCCGCGGACGAGGCCTCCCGGGGGCTCGGGATCGAGCTGGTGGAGCACGGCGAGGGGACCGCACTGGTCCGCATGACCGTGACCCCGGCGATGGTGAACGGACACCGGATCGCCCACGGCGGATTCCTGTTCCTGCTGGCCGACACCGCCTTCGCCTGCGCCTGCAACAGCCACGGTCCGGTGACCGTGGCGGCCGGCGCCGACATCGTCTTCGTCGCCCCGGCGCGCGAGGGCGACGTGCTCGAGGCCCGCGCCGAGGAGCGGGCCCGGTACGGACGCAGCGGGATCTACGACGTGAGCGTGCGGCGCGGCGACGAGGTGGTCGCGGAGTTCCGGGGGCGCAGCCGCAGCGTGCGGGGCGACGGGCGCGACCGGAGTGCGCGGGACGACGGAGGCAGCCGCGACGCGCGGCAGGACACGGCGCGCGAGACGCCGGGGACGACGACGAAGGAGTCGCGATGAGCAGCGAGCCGACGACCGGGGCGGCCCCGGCACCCCGACCGGGCGAGCCCCTCCCCCACGACCTGCTGGACGACGCCGAGCGCCTGTCCCGCGAGCAGCTCCGCGAGCTCCAGCTCGACCGCCTGCGCGCGACCCTGCGGCACGCCTACGACAACGTGGAGCTGTACCGCAAGAAGTTCGACGCCGCCGGAGTGACTCCCGACGACTGCCGCAGCCTGGCCGACCTGTCCCGGTTCCCCTTCACCACCAAGGCGGACCTGCGGGACACCTACCCCTTCGGCATGTTCGCCGTCCCGATGTCCGACGTGCGGCGCGTGCACGCCTCCAGCGGCACCACCGGCCGCGCCACCGTCGTCGGGTACACGGAGAACGACCTGTCCATGTGGGCGGACGTGACAGCCCGTTCGATCCGCGCCGCGGGCGGCCGTCCCGGCCACAAGGTCCACATCTCCTACGGCTACGGCCTGTTCACCGGCGGTCTCGGCGCCCACTACGGCGCCGAACGCGCCGGCTGCACGGTGATCCCCGCCTCCGGCGGCATGACGGCACGTCAGGTGCAGATCATCCAGGACTTCCGGCCCGAGATCATCATGGTCACCCCGTCCTACATGCTCACCCTGCTCGACGAGTTCGAGCGCCAGGGCGTCGATCCGCGCACCAGCTCCCTCAAGGTCGGCATCTTCGGCGCCGAGCCGTGGACCGAGGAGATGCGGCGCGAGATCGAGGAGCGCATGGACATCCACGCCGTCGACATCTACGGCCTGTCCGAGGTGATCGGCCCCGGCGTGGCACAGGAGTGCGTCGAGACCAAGGACGGGCTGCACATCTGGGAGGACCACTTCTACCCCGAAGTGGTGGACCCGCTCACGGACGCCGTGCTGCCCGAGGGCGAGGAGGGCGAGATCGTCTTCACCTCCCTCACCAAGGAGGCGCTCCCGGTGATCCGCTACCGCACGCGCGACCTGACCCGTCTGCTGCCGGGCACCGCACGCCCCGCCTTCCGCCGGATGCAGAAGGTCACCGGCCGCTGCGACGACATGATCATCCTGCGCGGGGTGAACGTCTTCCCCACCCAGGTCGAGGAGATCGTGCTGCGCACGCCCGGCGTCGCCCCGCACTTCCAGATCCGGCTCACCGAACGCGGCCGCATGGACCACATGACGGTGCGGGTGGAGGCCCGGCCCGACGCGGCTCCCGAGCAGCGCGAGGCCGCCGCGAGGGCGATCGCCCAGGGCGTCAAGGACGGTGTGGGCGTGACCGTGGAGGTGGAGGTCGTCGAGCCGGAGACCCTGGAGCGCTCGCTCGGCAAGATCCGCCGGGTGTGGGACCTGCGGGGCGCCTGAAACGTGAGCACGGACACGTCCGTTCGCCGGTCGTGCTGGTGTGCGGGAAGAAACGGATGGGCAGTAAAGGCATGATCGGGGGAGGTTGAGTACATCCTGGGGGGACATCCCGTGCGTGTGTGTGTGATCGGTGCAGGCCTGTCGGGGCTGGCGGTGGGCCATGCCCTGAAGGAGCGCGGTATTTCCTTCGTCTGCCTGGAGAAGGCACCCGACGTCGGCGGGATCTGGCGTCAGCCGGGGGCCGGTGAGCGGGGTCCGGGCTATCAGTCCCTGCACCTGAACACCGCCAAGCAGCTGACCGGTTACGCGGACTTCCCGATGCCGTCCTCGTACCCGCTCTACCCCTCGCACGGTCAGGTCGCCGCCTATCTGCGGTCCTTCGCCGAGTGGGCGGGTCTGCTCGGCCACGTCGAGCTGCGGACCGAGGTGGTGTCCGTCCGCCAGGACGCGGACGGCATGTGGACCGTCGTCAGCATGGCCGCGGACGGCGTGCGGAGCTCCCGCCGGTTCGAGCAGGTGGTCGTCGCCTCCGGACACCACACCGACCCGGCCCTGCCCGACCCCCTTCCGAGCGGCGCGGAGTCCTTCGCCGGAACGATTCTTCACTCCCTCGACTACCGCGACGGCGCCGACTTCGCCGGCCGCCGCGTCGTCGTGGTGGGCCTCGGCGCCTCCGCGGTGGACATCGCCGCGGACCTCTCGCGGCACGCGGAGCGGACCCTGCTGTCGGTGCGCCGGGGCCTGCACATCGTGCCCAAGCAGCTCTTCGGCATGTCGGTCGACGAGATCGCCGAGGCCCCCTGGTGGAACGAGATGTCCTTCGCCGAGCGGCGCCAGTGGGTGGAGCAGGCCCTGCTGGTGGCGCGCGGCCGTCTGTCGGACTACGGCCTGCCCGAGCCCGACCACCCGGTCTTCTCCTCCGCGACGACCCTCTCGGACGAGATCCTCAGCCGGATCCGGCACGGGGCGGTGACCCCCAAGCCCGCGATCGCCTCCTTCGCGGGCGACCGGGTCGTGTTCGCGGACGGCAGCTCCGAGACCGCCGACGCGGTCGTCTACTGCACCGGTTTCCACATGACCTTCCCCTTCCTGCCCCCCGGCTGCCCGGTGGCCGCCGACGGCTCCGTCGAGCTGTACCGACGGGTCGCCCCGGCGGACCGGCCCGGCCTGTACTTCGTCGGACTGGTGCGGCCCGTGGGCGCCATCACCCGGCTGGTGGAGGCCCAGGCGGAGTGGGTGGCCCGCCTGGTCGACGGCGCCGCCGCACTGCCCGCCGCCGAGGAGATGCGCGAGGAGATCGGCACGTACCTCACCGGCATCGTCCAGCGCTACGGCCGCACCGAGGGCGCCTCGATCCAGGTCGACGTGGGCCCGTACCTGGCCGAGTTCCGGGAGTCGCTGCCCGTGTGAGTGTTCCGGGCGCCGCCGCACGGTCCGCGACGGTGCCCGGCCCCGCCCGTGGCAGGCGCCCGTCCATGACAGGGACTCCCGGTGAGTCGCGCCGGGAGCCCTGTCGTGTGCGGACGGGGCCGGTCAGGACACCGGCACCGGTCGGCGGACCGTCTCCACGACCGGCGGCCGCACCGCGTACGCCTCCGAGGAGAGGTACGCCGTCACCCGAGGCGGCTGGTCCCGCTGGTGGGCCAGCGCCAGGTAGGCGATCAGACCCCGCCCGTCCTCGGGCCGCCGCTCGGTGAGGGCGGCCAGGGCCCGGTCGAGGACGGAGGCGTCCATGCCGTGGTGGCCCAGCACTCTCGATGCCCGGGCCAGGGCCTCCCCGTCGTGCCGGACGTAGTCCCTGACCGGGATGTGCAGGGTGAATCCGCTCGGCCGCACGGTGCCCGTGTCGGTGAAGGAGTGGCAGGACAGGCCAGGCCGCCTGCCGAGCACCCTCGCGTCGGGGCCGAGGCCCGCGGCCGTGCGGAAGAAGCCCTCGACCGCCGCGGGTCCGGGGCCCGCGTCCATCCGGGACAGGCGCCCGGCCTGCCCGGCCGTGAGATTGTCGTGCCGCACGTAGACCTTCACCCGGGGTTGAGCCCAGTCGCCGAGGTCCAGGGCGAGGAACGGGTAGCCGCTGCCCTGCGGCAGGCTGTCGAAGGCCTGCCGGTGGCCGAGCCGGTGCAGGGCCTCGCGCACCGTTGTGGCGGAACGTTCCTCCCCGCCCGCCGCCGGGTTCAGATAGACCTTGACCTTGGGTACCCCGCCGGGCCTCAGCTCCAGCGCGCACCACAGGGCGAGGGGGCCCCGCGGGACGGGCGGCAGGAAGAGGTCCCGGAGCTCGTCGAGGACGTCGGTGGCGAAGCCCCAGCGCCGAGCCATGGCCCGGATCGCCTCGAGCCCCTTGCGGCCGTTGCGAACCAGGCTGTCTGCGCCGCAGCCCGGTTCCACGAGGAGCCGCAGGGAGGGTTTTGCGTCCGGCTGGAAGGAGAGTGAGAACTCCACCGGGGTGTGGTCGTCGGACAGGAAGGTCCGGGTGGGCGGTGCCAGGCTCAGGGGCCGCTCGGCCACCGGGCCCAGGGCGTCGGTCAGGACCCCCGCGTAGGTGTCGACGTCGGCCCGGGACAGGCCCGCCACCGCGCCCAGTCTTCGCAACTGGCCGCCGGTGAGGGAGCCGAGCGTGGGTGTGCCCCGCGGGTCCGGGCCCGTCGGTGCGGCGGTCACCGTCCCGTCCCCGGCCGGAGCCGCACAGAGCGATACCCGCCTCGGGAGGCGGGTATCAGGGGGTCCGGCGCCGGGAAAGCGGCGTTCGTGGATATGTGGTCCACGACACCTCCTTTGACTCGTAAGCAACTTGAGTACCGCGTTGCTCACTACCCGTGCCGTTCGATCTTCATGCGAATGGTGCGGGTTGTGGAGGTGTTGCGCAGATCACCGTGTGAGCCAGTTGAGGAACTGGCTCCACATGCCGCCGCGTTCGGCCGGACGGGCCTGGTTCGCCGCCGGTTCCCGCTCGCCCGCGGCGGCCGCTGCCGGCTCGGCCCGCCGTGCGGGGCGCACCGGGGTGAAGCGCGCCGGAAGCGTGGCCAGGGCGCGGTTGAAGGGACCCGGACGCCACGTCAGGCTGTCCTCGGGAACGGCGAGTTCGACGTCCGGCAGCTCGTTGAGCAGGTGCTCGACGGCCGTGACCGTGATGTGCCGGGCCGGCTCCTTGGACGGGCAGGCGTGCGGGCCCGCGCTCCAGGCGAGGTGGGCGCGGTTGCTGCCCGCCTGGCGGGAGGCCTTGAGGGCCGGGCCGGTGTTGGCCGCGGCGAAGCTGACCAGCACGAGGTCGCCCGCCTGAAGCTGCTGACCGGCCAGTTCGGTGTCGGCGGCCGGGTAGTGCGGGGCGTAGTTGGCCATGGGCGGGTTCTCCCACAGCGTGTCGTCGAGCGCCTCGTCGATCAGACCGCCCTCACGGGCGTACCGCTCGTGGGTGAGGAGCCGGTGCAGGGTGTTGCCGAGGAGGTTGCGCAGGGGTTCGGCGCCCGCGCCGAGGAGCAGGGCGAGCTGGTGGACCATCTCCTCGTCGTCGAGCCGGGCCTCGTGCTGCATCAGCCAGGAGGTGACGTCGTCCCCGGGCTTGCGCCGCTTGAGCGCGACGAGTTCGCCCACCGCCTGGAAGAGCACCGCGGTGGCCTTCTCGGCGTTGACGCCGTCGAACATGCCGGTGATGCCGAACAGCACCCGGTCGCCGATGTCCGCCGGGCAGCCGAAGAGTTCGTTGAAGACGAACAGCGGCAACTGCTTGGCGTAGTCCCCGAGCAGGTCGGCCGAACCGCGGGCGCCGAACTGGGAGACGAGGTAGCCGGAGATCTGCTCGGTGCTGCGGCTCAGGCGCCGGGTGTCCACCCGCGCCATGCTGTCGGTGACCGCCTGGCGCAGCCTGAGGTGGTCGGCTCCGTCGGCGAACATGCAGTTGGGCCGGTAGGCCAGCAGGGGCGCGACCGGGCTGTCCGGGCTGATCCTGCCCTCGTTGAAGGCCCGCCAGCGGCGCGCGTCCTTGCGGAAGGTGCCGGAGTCCTGCAGCAGTTGGAGCGCCGCCGCGTAGTCCGTGACCAGGGTCGCCTCGACGCCCGGGGCCAGCTCGACGGGGGCCGCGGCTCCGTAGTGGCGCAGGTACTCGTAGTACGCCTGCGGGTCGGCGGCGAACTCCGGCCCGTGCAGCGGCACCCGGGCGCCGGAGCCGTGGGCCGGGCAGCCGGGCGGCGGCACCGGGGCGGTGTCGTGGGCGTTCATGTCTGCTCCCAGCTCCTAGCGGGTGCGGTCCAGCAAGTAGCGGACGAGGGTGGTCAGTGCGGCGGCCGAGGACTTCTCGTCGCGGGCGTCGCAGGTGACGACGGGGGTGTCGTCGAGCAGGTCGAGCGCCTCGCGCAGCGCCCGTTCGTCGCGAAGCGGCGCGCCGTCGAAGTGGTTGACGGCGATCGCGTAGTCGAGTCCGTAGTGCTCGATGAGGTCGATCACGGGGAAGGAGTCCGCCAGCCGCTCCGGGTCGACCAGCACCAGGGCGCCGAGCGCGCCGCGCGCCATGTCCTCCCACATCTGCACGAAGCGCTGCTGGCCGGGGGTGCCGAAGAGGTACAGCACGACGCGGTCGCTGATGGTCAGACGCCCGAAGTCCATGGCGACCGTGGTGGTGGTCTTGCCCTGGACTCCCTTGAGGTCGTCGACCGACTCGGCGGCCTGCGTCATCGTCTCCTCGGTGGACAGCGGCTCGATCTCGGAGATGGAGCCGATGAGGGTGGTCTTGCCCACCGCGAAGTGCCCGACGACGAGGATCTTGACCGCCGTCTGGGTCGCTCCCTCGCGGACGTAGTCCCGCTCATCCAAACTTGGCGCGGAGCCCATTGAGCACCTCCTCCAGTATCTCCTTGTCCGCGAGGCGGGCGCGGGCCACCGGCGGGCGGGTCATGAGATGTCCGCCCTCCATCAGGGAGGCCAGCAGGATCCGTACGACGCCCAGCGGGAAGTGGGTGTGTCCGGCGATCTCGGCGACCGAGAGGTAGCCGGCGGAGCAGAGGTCGAGCAGGCTCTGCTCCTCGGGGGACAGCCGGGCCGGCCGCTGCGGCTGAGCGGCGGAGGCGGTGACCAGGGTGATGAGGGAGAGGTCGTCCTCGTCGGGCAGGCCGCGGCCCTTGGTGATGACGTACGGCCGCACTAATTCGGGCGCCTCGGGCTGCCAGCCGTCGTGGCCGGTCATGAGCGGGCGCCCAGGTTCTCGCGCGGCGGTGTCGTCAGCCGCTTGCCGAGCTGGGCGACGAGCTGCTGCATCCGGAAGGTGATGTCCGCCATGTCGACCTCCGGGGAGGCGGACACGCCGAGGTAGGCGCCCTCGCCCGCGGAGATCAGGAAGACCCAGCCGCCGTCGAACTCGACCAGGGTCTGCCGCCAGGTCTGGCTGGGGTCCTCACAGAAGAAGGCCAGGGTGCGGCTGAGCGACTGCACACCGCTCATGGCGGCCGCGACCCGGTCGGCGTCGTCCTTGTCGAAGTCCTGCGTCCGGGCCATCAAGAGGCCGTCGGCGGATATCAGGACCGCGTGCAGGGCGCCCGGAATCTCCAGGGCGCTGTCGAGCATCCATGACAGATCGTCGTTCACGGGACCTCATGTCCTTCGCTGCTTGCACCAGGTGTGTCGCTCGTCCGGCCGGCGTCGTCCGGGCTGTCCGGTCCGGTGACCCGGCCGGACTGCGTTCCGCGCTGGAACGCGCCCATGACCTGTGCCTGCTCGGAGTCGGAGCGGCCTGCGGCACGGGGGGTGGACGCGCTGCCGGGCACGATGGCCATCGGCCGCTTGCGGCGGCGCCGGGGCAGGCCGTCGCCGGTCTGGGAGGAGGAGAGCGCGGCCTCCGGTCCGCCGTCCGGGACCGGCCGCGCCGCGCCGCGGGCCGCGGGGGCGGCGGGGGCGGGTGCCTTCTTCTCCGGCATGGCGGTGAGCAGTTCGTGCGGCAGCAGGACCACCGCCCGTACACCTCCGTAGGGAGAGGAGGAGTCCACCGACACCTCGAAACCGAATCGTTCGCACAGCAGGCCGATGACGGCGAAGCCGAACTGCGGCGGGTTGCCGAGCCCCGCCACGCCCGAGGCGCGCTCGGTGGCGAGCAGCTTGTCGGCGCGGGCCCGCTCCTCGTCGCTCATGCCGACACCGGCGTCGTCGACCACGATGCAGATGCCCTTGGGCACGGTCCGGATGTTGATCTCGACGACGGTGTCCGGGCTGGAGTAGCTGGTGGCGTTGTCGAGCAGCTCGGCCAGGGCCAGGGCGACGGGTTCGACGGCCCGGCTGGTGATGCCGAAGTCGACCTGGGAGAGGATGTCCACCCGGCGGAAGTGGCGGATGCGCCCCTGGGCGCTGCGCACCACGTCGTAGACCGAGGCGGTGTCGCGCCGCCCGCCGAGCCAGCCGTCGCAGAGTACGGCGATGGACTGCGCCCGCCGACCGAACTGCGAGTTGGTGTGGTCGATCTCCAGCAGGTCCTGGAGGAGGGCCGAGTCGCCGTACTTGGTCTGCAGCCGGGAGAGCACCAGCTGCTGTTCGGCCGCGAGGCCCTGAAGCGTCCGCATCGCGGACTTCAGCACGGTCTTCGTCTCGTCCTCGGCCCGCTCCTGGGCGGCCTGTACGGACTTCCCGTAATCGTTCTCCAGCTCGGTGTAGTGGTCCCTGAGCCCTTGGACCTGCTGCCGCAACGCCCGTGCCGCCTTGCGCTGGCGGCTGATGAGCACGGCGGCGGCGACGAGGGCGACGAGGGCGACCCAGAGCAAGGGGTTCCCTGTGTATTCCGTCATAAGACTCTCTTCAGGCGACTGACAGCCGGCTTGCTGAATTCCCGTCCGTGCGGGCGGCCCGGTGGAGTGCCCGCGCCGGGGGTAGCTGCCCGGGCTGCCCCTCATGTCGGGGATGCCGTCTTTCACCCATCCGCCCGCTCCGCAAACGCGGTGATCGTATCACCGCATGATCAGGTGAATTAACGTCAAGAAGTGCCCAGGCAAGACCGGTTGAGACCGGGAAACACGCGGTCCGGAGCGATGGGTACAGTCGGCCCCGTGAAAGATGCACAAGACACCTTCCGGGCGAGTACGGGTCCGGCTCGGGGCGGCACGGGGTGACTCCGGAGGCCATGGCCGCGGTGTTCGCGGCCGGCGTCGGGGCCGGCGCCATCAACAGCGTCGTCGGCTCCGGAACGCTCATCACCTTTCCCGTGCTGCTGGCCACGGGGCTGCCGCCGGTGACCGCCACCGTCTCCAACGCGCTCGGCCTGATCCCCGGCTCCATCAGCGGGGCCATCGGCTACCGCGAGGAACTGCGCGGGCAGCGCAGGCGCGTCCTGAAGTTCGGCTCCGGAGCGCTCCTTGGCGGCCTCGCGGGCGCCACCCTCCTGCTGACGCTGCCCGCCGACGCCTTCGAGACGATCGTGCCGGTCCTGGTCGGCCTCGCGCTGCTGCTCGTGGCGTTCCAGCCGCAGATCGTCAGGCTGGTCCAGCGCCGCCGGGCCCGCACCGGCACCTCCCCCCGCCGGGACGGCGGTCCGCTGCTCTTCACCGGCCTGACGCTGGCCAGCGTGTACGGCGGCTACTTCACCGCGGCCCAGGGGATCATCTACCTGTCCCTGATGGGCATGCTCCTGGACGAACCCCTGCAACGGCTCAACGGCGTCAAGAACGTCCTCTCCGCCGTCGTCAACACCGTGGCCGCGCTCTTCTTCCTCTTCGCCGCCGACTTCGAGTGGACCGCCGTCGGGCTCCTCGCGGTCGGCTCCGGTCTCGGCGGCTGGGTCGGCGCCAAGGTGGGCCGCCGCTTCAGCCCCACGGTCCTGCGGATACTGGTCGTGACGGTCGGCACGGTCGCCCTCGTACAACTGCTGCTCCGCTAGGGCCCGTCCGGCCCTCAGGCATAACACGGCGTTATGCGAAGCCGGGATTGTTCGGCCGGTGGCGAGGCCCGACATGCTGTGGGCGCCCCCACACATCAGCACGCGCCCACGCGCGTGTCGTCGGAATCGAGGAGCCTTGCGAACAACGAGACTCGTCCCCACCCTGCTGGCCGCCCTCGTGGCCGCGCTGCTGTCCGCCCTCACGCTCGCGCCGTCCGCCTCGGCGGTGGAGCCCCGGCCCGGTGACGGCGGCCCCCAGCCGATCATCGGCGGCGGCTACGCGCAGAACGCGCCCTGGGCGGCCAGGCTGTTCTCCAACGGACAGCAGACCTGCACCTCGACCATCATCTCCCCCACCTGGATCCTCACCGCCAAGCACTGCGTCAGCGGCGGCAACCTGTCCTTCCGGATCGGCAGCCTCGACCAGGGCTCCGGCGGCACGGTGGCGAACGGCGTCCAGACCGTCACCAGCCCCTCGGCGGACCTCGCGCTGGTCCGGCTCGACCGCTCCGTCTCGGCCTCCTACGCACGGCTCGGGCAGCCGGGTACGGTGCGGGTCGGCCAGACCGTGCAGGTCTACGGCTGGGGAGCGACCTCCCGGTGCGGCTCGGAGATCAACTGCCAGTCCCAGTACCTCAAGGTCGCCAACCTGAGCGTGACGCGCGGGTGCTACGACGCCTACTACGGCCAGGCGATATGCGCCCGGCCCGGCGACGGCATCACCGCGGGCGGCGACTCCGGCGGTCCGATGACGGCCGGCGGCGTGCAGGTGGGCGTCGCCTCGACCAGCGACCGGCAGACCACCACCGCGTACACCAACGTGACCGCCTACCGTTCCTGGATCCAGTCGGTGGCGGGCGTCTGACTCCTGCCGCCCTCCGGCGCCGGTCCTGCGCCCGTCTCCGTCACCGCGGAGGCAGGCGCAGGACCCCGTGCTCGTCGCGGATGTCCGTGAGGATGTCGACCACCTCGGCGTCCCGGCCCTCCGGGTCCGAGGTCACCAGCGCCGCCAGGTCCCCGAGGCAGCGTTTGCCGTCCGCGGGCGGCCGCTCGCAGAACAGCACGTACCCGCGCATACGGCGGACGGTCCCCGGCTCCAGCCGCCACACCCCCGTCCCCGCCCCGCCGCTGGTCACCGCATCCGGGTACGTCGCGCGCAGTGCGGGCAGGACCGACGCGTCGATCCGCCGGGAGAAGGCCTGCCGCTCCTCGAAGGGCGAGACGATGCGCAGGCCGGCCGAGGCGGCGTCGACGGTGCGGTCCGCGTCCCGGCCGACCGGGTAGGCGGCCACGTAGTACGGATCGCGCGCCAGGGCGGCGAGCCGGGGACCATGGGTGAACCGCAGGACGGCGGGCAACGTGCGCTTCGCCGCCGGGAGGCCCTCCGCCGCACCCGGGGCCGCGAGGTTGACGGTGACCCACTTCGGCGCCGCACCGGGATCCCGCTCCGCGCGAGCGGTGACCCAGCGCTGCACACAGACGCCGACGCGGGCCAGCACGTCGTGCACCGTCCGATCGGTCAACCGTGCCTCGATCCAGGGGGCCGTCAGCTTCTCGTCCGTGGCCAGGAGCGGCTGCCCGCAGCCGTCGAAGGCGGTGCGCACGGCGCGCAGGTCTCCGGCCTCCCGCCGGGCCCGGTCCACCGCCTTGCGGAGGGCGTCCGTGCAGTCCCGGCCGCCGTCGCAGCGGTCCTTGTCCGCGTCCACCCGGAACCTGACGGCCGCGTCCGGGTCGTCCTCGACCGACAGGGTGACCTCCGAGCCGGTGGTCTCCGGGAACAGGATCCGGGCGTCGACGACTTCGAGCTGCCCGGGGTACAACTCCTCGGCCAGTTCCCGGGCCCGCCGCACGTCGTCCTCCGTGTCGAACGCCGCGCAGCCGGTGGCGAGCAGCCCCACCAGCAGGGCCAGGAGGCCACCACCGACGCGCCCCGTCCGTCGCCGTCCGCTCCCCCGCGCAGTGCCCCGACGCCCCATGACTCCCCCTCCGTGTCCCACCGACGGCGCCACGATAGGAGCTCGGCCCGGCACCACGGATGAGTACGAGGACTCATCCGTGCCCTGAGTGCCGCCGCGCCTGCCGCGGCCCACCGTCCAGGAAGCGGACGGCCGGGGCAGGCGCGTGGTGAGTACATCTAGTGTTCGCGGTGACCGAGAGGTGCCCCGCGCGTGAAGGAGTCACGGCATGACCGCCCAGACAGCCCGCTCCCAGGCCGACGAGGACGAGGCGGCCGTGCTCCGGCTCCGGGACGTGGGGGTGCGCCGCTTCACCACGGATCAGCTGATCCTCGACGGCATCGACTGGACGGTCCGGCCGGGCGAGCACTGGGCGCTGCTGGGTGCCAACGGCGCCGGGAAGACCACCCTGCTGCGGCTGCTCGGCGCGCTCATGCACCCCACCACGGGCACGGTCGAGGTGCTCGGCAGCCGGCTCGGCCGGGTGGACGTCCGTGAGCTGCGGGCGCGCATCGGCCACGTCAACTCCGCCCAGCGGGTGCCGCAGGACCTGACCGCCCACGGGGTCGTGCTCACCGGCCACAGCGGCACCGTGCAACCCCTGTGGCGGACGTACGACGAGGAGGTCCGGCTGCGGGCCCGCGACCTGCTGACCGAACTCGGCGTCAAGGAGCTGGCCGACCGGCCGTACGGGGTCTGCTCGGGCGGGCAGCGGGCGCGGGTCCTGATCGCCCGGGCGCTGATGGCCGACCCGGCCCTGCTGCTCCTGGACGAGCCGTTCAACGCTCTGGACCTGCCCTCCCGCGAGGACCTGGTCGAGGCCATGCACCAACTGGCCGAGGGCAGGCCGCGGCTGGCCACCGTCACGGTCACGCACCATCTGGAGGAGCTGTCCCCGGCCGTCAGCCACGCCCTGCTGCTGCGCGAGGGCCGGGTCCTGTCCCGGGGTGCGCTGGACGAGGTCCTGACCGACTCCCTGCTGACGTCCTGCTTCGGCCGGGACATCACGGTGGCCCGGCGCGAGGGCCGTTGGTCGGCCTACTCGGGCCGCCGCGTCTCCGGCAGCTGACACGACCGTGACGGGGCGAGGGCGGCCCCGGGCGTATCGGCGTACGCGACGTCCGGGGCCGCCGCTCGGCTCCCCCGCCGGGGACTGCCCGTACACGGCTCGGGGGAAACGGGACGCGGCGGTGACCGGCGGCACGTGCACACGCACGGGTTACGCCGGTCAACCCGGCGCGGGCGGGGGGCCGGAGGCCGCCGTCAGGCGCAGCCCCAGGCGGACATCCCCTGCAGACGGGCGAGGCGTTCCGCCACGGCGATCTGCTCGGCGCGGGTGGCGAGGTCCGCGCGCGGGGCGTACTCGAGGCCGCCGGCGGCGATCCAGCTGGACCGTGCGAACTGCAGGCCGCCGTAGTAGCCGTTGCCGGTGTTCGCCTGCCAGTTGCCGCTGGACTCGCACGCGGCGATGGCGTCCCAGTCGGTGCGCAGGGGCGCCGAGGGCGCGGCCACCGCTTCGCCGGTCGCCCCGAGTGCGGTCGCGGCGACCAGGGTCACCGCGGCGGTGCGGATCCTGAGGCCACGCGAACCGCGCACGTCGCTCTGACGATCATTTCGTCTACAGATCATAAGAAGACTGTTACACCAGGTGACCGCCGGTCGCCGCACCGGCAGGCGCGCCTTGGGCCAGTCGGAGCACGCGCCCTCCCCCGCCCGTCACCGCCTCACGGCGCCGACCGTATGCGCCCCGCGCCGTCCGGCACCGCCGCCTCGGCGGCGAGGTAGTCGGGGACCGCCTCCTTGTCGACGAGCCGGTTGAGCCGGCTCGGGACGTCGAAGCCGATGAGCACGATCACCACGAGGGTCAGCGAGAAGGTGAGCACGGCGAGCGACTGGCCCAGCGACATGGTCGACGCGAGCCTGGCACCGAGCACCGGGGCGACCGCGCCGCCCAGCGCGCCGACGTTGTAGGTGAAGCCCAGGGAGGCGGCCCGGGTCTCGGTCGGGAAGTGCCCGGCGATGAACTTGGGCAGCAGCCCGGAGATGCCCTGCATGCAGGCCAGCATCAGGAACAGCAGGATGCCCAGCTGGAGTTGGCTGTCGCGGATGGCGAAGACGGGGAAGACGAAGGCGATGCCCACCACCAGGGTGCAGGCGTACGCCCTGCGGGTGCCGAACCGGTCGCCGACGAAGCCGGTGACGATGCAGCCGGCCATCGTGCCGAACCCGGCGTAGTAGAGCGCGTCGCTCACCTGTGCCGGGCTGAAGCCCAGCTCGGTCTTGAGGTAGGTGGGCAGCAGTGCCTGGACCGGCCAGCTGTAGAGGAAGGCGCAGAAGACGGTGACGCAGAGCGCCAGGAACAGCACCCACCGCTTGCGGCCGCCCAGTTGTACCGCGAAGGCGACGAGGCAGGCCGTCGCCAGGACGGACAGGAGGGGCACCGCACCGGCGCCGAGCGGGGTGAACACCGCGAAGAGCGAGCCCGTGGCGACGACGGCGAGCACCGTGTTGACCGTCGCCCGGCGGCGGCCGGCGAACAGCGGCCGGAAGGGATTGGGCCGTTCGCCCCTCGCCCCGACCCGCGCCTCCCAGTCGTCGGCCTCCGGCAGCGCCCGGCGTACCCACAGGGCGACGACGACGGGGAACAGTCCGATGTAGAACAGCCAGCGCCAGCCGTGCCCGGGCACCACGTGCTCGTAGACCTCGGCCGCCAGGACGCCGCCCAGCGAGAAGCCGGAGATGAGGAAGCCGGAGGCGCGGTTGCGCAGCCGGGCGGGCCAGCTCTCCAGGACGTAGGTCGCGCTGGCGCTGTACTCGCCCGCCATGCCCATGCCGATGAGCAGACGGGCCGTGAACAGGCTGGTGTAGTCCCAGGCGAAGCCGCAGGCGAAGGTGCCGACCGAGTACAGCAGGATGCTGGCCACCATGGCGCTCTTGCGGCCGAAGCGGTCACCGAGGGCGCCGAGTACGGCGCCGCCGAGCCAGCGGGTGATGAAGGCTCCGGAGACGAGGCTGGCGGACTCGACGGTCGACAGCCCGAAGTCGTCGGCGATCTCGGTCAGGACGAGGGTGATGAGGACGAAGTCGAAGCCGTCGAGGAGGTAGCCGATCCAGGCGGCGAAGAAGGCCTTCCACTTCTCCCGGGTGATCTCGCGGTACCAGGGCGGGGAGGTCGGGGTGGTGCGCGCAGATGACATGGCGATCCTATGCGGGTGGGAAGACGCGCGTCGGGGACGAGGGCGGTCGGGGACGAGAGCGGGGGCCGGGGCGGGAGACGGGGCGGGCGGGGCCGGGTCCGGCGGTCACCGGCCCGGCCCGGGGGTCACAGGAGTCCGGCCTCGGCGAGCCGGGCACGGACCCGGGCGACGGCCGGCGCGTCGAGCGGCACCTGTGGTGCGGCGGTGGCCGGGCAGTCGATGAGGCCCAGCAGGTGCGCGGCGGCCTTGAAGGCGCCGAGCGCGCTGGAGCTGCCGCCCATCAGGGCGGGGTCGCCCGCGTCGGTGAGGGCGAACAGGGCGGCGAGCCGGTCCTGTTCGGCCCGGGCCGCAGCCCAGTCACCGGCCCGGGCGGCCTCGTAGAGGCGTACGTAGCCGTGGGCGTCGACGTTGCCGAGCCCGGGCACGACGCCGTCCACGCCGGCCAGCAGCGCGCCGTCGACGGTGAGCTCGGAGCCGGTGAGGACGGTGAAGCGGGGGGTGCGGCGGCGCAGTGCGGCCAGCAGGCGGCGCAGGGAGCCCTCGTCGCCGCTGGAGTCCTTGAGCCCGGCGAGGGTACCGTCCCCGGCCAGTTCGAGGACGACCTCGCGGGGCAGCTTGGTGTGCACGGCGACCGGGATGTCGTAGGCGAACAGCGGCAGTCCGGCGCCCTCGCGCACGCGCCGGAAGTGGTCGGCGATCTCCACGGGGTGGGTGCGGGTGTAGAAGGGCGCCGTGGCCACGAGCGCGTCGGCGCCCGCCCGGACCGCGTCGGCAGCCCGGTCCAGGACCCGGGCCGTGGTGGTGTCGATGATCCCGGCGAGGACGGGGACCCGGCCCGCGGCGGCGTCGACGGCGGCCTCCAGGGCGGTCAGCCGCTGGGCGTCGGTGAGGTAGGCGGTCTCGCCGCTGGACCCCAGCAGGAACAGGCCGTGCACACCGGCCGTGACCAGGTGCTCGGTGAGCCGCCGCACGGAGGCGGTGTCCACCTCCCCCGCCGGGGTGAGGGGGGTGATGACCGGGGGGACGACGCCGCTCAGCGGCGTGGGGATGGGCATGCGGTACTCCAGGTCGTGCTGTTCTCGCCGCCGGGACGGCGGCGCGCAGCAGCGTGCCGAGGCCCTGGTGACGGGGGACGTAGGATGTCCCACGTCCTGTTAGAGTGACACATGGCAGAGCAGGGGATGTCAAGGGTCGAGAGGGGACGTCACATGCGCTCGGTCGCCGCCGACGCCGAGGAGAAGGTCAAGGAGCTGATCGTCGAACAGGGCCTCGGCCCCGGCGACCCGCTGCCCACCGAGACGGAGCTGATGGAGCGTTTCGGCGTCAGCCGGAACTCGCTGCGCGAGGCACTCAAGTCCCTCCAGGCCATGCACATCGTCGAGATCCGGCGGGGCTTCGGGACCTACGTCGGGTCCATGTCGCTGGAGCCGATGACCGAGGCCATGGCCTTCCGCACGGTGGTCGGGCACCGGCGGGGGCAGGGCAGCCTGCTCGAACTGCTCCAGCTGCGCGAGGCGCTGGAGGCGGGGCTCATGCACCAGCTGGCCGGCCGGCTGCCCGCCGCGGACCTGGCCGAGCTGGACGCGCTGGTGGAGACGATGCACACCGAGGTGCGCGAGGCGGGCGAGATCGCGGCGCGCACCGACCGGGCCTTTCACCGGGCGCTGCACCGCTCGCTGGACAACGACCTGCTCAGCGAGTTGCTCGACGCCTTCTGGAGCGCCTTCCACCGGGTGCGCACACAGGCGCAGGGGATCGGCGCGGCGGCCGACGGCGAGGAACTGGCCCGGATGCACGCCAGGATCGTCGAGGCCGTGCGCGCGGGTGACGCGAAGGCGGCGGAGACGGCCGTGCACCGGCACTTCGACGACATCCGCGGACGGCTGTCCCAGCACTGACGGGCGAGACACCCGCGGCCCCTCGTTCGTGTGAAGATTCGTATGAAGAAGGGCCAGGGTTTCGCCCGGTCGGGTGACAGCCGGGCGGGCGCGTCGCCGTGCGCGCATACGGTTTCGCGGTGACCTCGATCTCCACTGACCCGCGCCCCCTGCGAACCGCCGACCTCGGCACCCTCGTCATCATGTCCTGGAGCCGTGAGACGCCCGACGGCGACGTCCCCTTCCTCCTCGCCTGTTCGCTCGGCGACGGGGAGGGCGGCCCGGAGGCGGCCCCGGCCGCCGTCGAAGGGCTGCTGAGCCGCTCCGGACTCGCGGTGGGCGGCGACACCGTCCTCGACGCCACCGTCCTGCCCGGCCTGCCGGTCGGCCTGCTCGTCGTACCGGGTGCGGCGGCCCTCACCATGCCGGGGGTGAACGCCCAGTTCGTGCCCACCCCGCAGTGGCGGGCGGCGGTCGACCGGCGGGGGTACGCCTGCCTCATCTTCGCCACCCGCCCCTGGTCCGGGGGCGAGCCCGGCGACGGCGAGGCGGTCGCCGCCTTCGCCAACCACGCGGACACGCTCTCCTCCGCGGCGCAGGTCGTCCTGCCGGTACGGAGCCTGCGCGGCTGAGGCCGGGCACGCGACCCGCCGCCGGCCCGGCGGCGGGTCGTCTCACGTCCACAACTCGCCGCTGTCGCACACCCGGGCGCCCATGTTCCGCTCCATCATGCGCAGCGCCGCGTCCGCCAGATCGGCGTGGATGTGGGCGACCGCGTCACGCGGAACGATGACCTTCAGATGGCGGATGTGGGCGTCCAGCGCCGAGTAGAGCACGCACTGCTCGGTCACCTGCCCGCACAGCACGAGCCGGTCGATCCCCTGCTGGTGGAGCAGATAGGTGAGCGGGGTCTCGAAGAACACCGAGTGGCGTGCCTTGACCACGAAGAGGGAGGACTCGTCGGGCTTCAGCGGCTCGACGAGACGGGAGTGCGGCCCGGAGAGGGCCTTGTCGAGGATCTCGCCGTGGTGCGAGCGCCACTCCCCGAAGTTGTCGTTGACGTAGATCACGGGGACGCCCTGCCGCCGCGCCCGGTCCAGCAGGCCGGTCACGTTCGGCAGCACGGATTCCACGGCGGGGATCAGGGACTCGGCGTCCTGGTGGTCGTAGGTGTTGATCATGTCGATGACGATCAGCGCGGTCTTGCCCATGCCGCCCAGGTTGCCACCGGACGACGGTTCGGCGGCCGTTCATGACACGCCGTCGGATGGCTCATCCCGCCCATGGTCCAATAATTCCGGCATAACGTGCGCAATATGAAGAAATGCCATGTCGTGTACCTGGTGTGCACCGCAGCCATGATCGGGACGGGGCTCGGCGCGGCCCCGGCGTCCTCCGTCCCCGTGACCCATCTGGTCCACCCCGGGGAGTCGATCCAGAAGGCGGTGGACGCCGCCAAGGCGGGCGACACCGTCCTCGTCACCACCGGCACCTACCGCGAGAGCGTCAAGGTGAGCACCCCCGGGCTCACCCTGCGGGGCATGGGCCGCTCCACGGTCATCAGGCCCAGCACCCGGAAGGCCGCCGACAACACCTGTGCCGAGGGCGGCAACGGCATCTGCGTGATCGGCACCAAGGACGAGAACGTCAAGGGCATCACCGTCTCCGACCTGACGGTGACCGGGTTCACCCGCACCGGTGTGTTCTCCATGGCCACCGACGGGCTGACGGTCCGGAACGTGAACGCGGTGAAGAACGGCGTCTGGGGCATCGCCCAGGAGCGGTCGGTCCACGGCATCATCCGCCACAACACCGCCCGCGACAACGGCGACGCGGGCATCTTCCTCGCCAACAACATCAAGGCCGAGGAAGGCGCCGCCGACACCGAGGGCACCCTCGTCGCGCACAACCGGCTCGAGGGCAACCGGATCGGCGTCACCGTCCGGCGCCTGCGCAACCTCGCCGTCGCGGGCAACCACATCACCGGCAACTGCGCGGGCGTCTTCGTCGTCGGCGACGAGAACACGCCCAAGGCCGGTGACCTGGTCGTGCGGGACAACCGCGTGCTGCGCAACAACAAGTCCTGCCCGAAGACCGACCGGCTGGAGGCGCTCCAGGGCTCCGGCATCGTCCTGACCGGCGTCGAGAAGGTCCTGGTCGCCGACAACACGGTCGAGGGCAACTCGGGCAAGTCCTCGATGTCGGGCGGCATCGTCCTGGCCTCCAGCATGGTGGGCACCGCCAACTCGAAGAACGAGGTCAACGGCAACCGGCTGAGCCAGAACTCCCCCGCCGACCTGGTCAACGCCGGGACCGGCGACACCGGCAAGAGCAACACCTTCACCGGCAACACCTGCGGCGCCTCGAAGCCCGCGGGCCTGTGCTGAGCCGGCCGTAACCACCCGTGGACCGAACAAGGCCCATGGACCGAAGAAGGAAGGAAAGCGGCACATGACGACCGCACAGACTGCCCCACCCCCGCCCATGCGGCTGAGGGAGCTCGTGTTCGGGGCGGCATGTGCCGCCGCCCTCCGCGCGGCCGCACGGCTCGGCGTCGCCGACGCGCTCGGCGACGACCCCATGGCCGTGGAGGACCTCGCGGCCGCGGTGAAGACCGAACCCAGGCCGCTGCGCCGGCTGCTGCGCGCCCTGACCTGCTACGGCGTCTTCACCGAGCACAAGAACGGGACGTTCGCGCACACCGACATGTCCCGCCTGCTGCGCGAGGACGACCCGCACAGCCTGCGCAACATCACCCTGTGGTGCACCGAACCGTGGACCTGGGACGCCTGGCCGCTGCTCGACGAGGCGGTGCGCACCGGCTCGAACGTCGTCGAGGGCCTGTACGGCAAGGAGTTCTTCACCTACCTCAACGAGGACGCGCCCCAGTCGGCCGAGGTCTTCAACCGCGCCATGACGACGTCCAGCCGGCAGTCGGCCCAGGACGTCGCAGCCCTCCTCGACCTGTCGGCGAGCACCTCGGTCGCCGACATCGGCGGCGGCCAGGGCCATGTCGTGGCGAGCCTGCTGGAGAAGTACCCGGCCATGCGGGGCACCCTGCTCGACCTGCCGCGGGTGGTGGAGAACGCCGACCCCCGGCTGCGCGAGGGCGGTGCGCTCGCGGACCGGGTCAGCATCGTGCCGGGCGACTGCCGCGAGGCCATCCCGGTGCGGGCCGACGTCTACGTCATCAAGAACATCCTGGAGTGGGACGACGACAGCACCGCCCGCGCCCTGCGCAACGTCATGGCGGCCGGCGGTCCGGGCGCCCGGGTCGTCGTCATCGAGAACCTCGTCGACGACACCCCGTCGATGCGGTTCAGCACCGCCATGGACCTGCTGCTGCTCCTCAACGTCGGCGGTGCCAAGCACACCACCGACAGCATGGTCGGCCGGCTGACCGACGCGGGCCTCGTCATCGACGACATCCGCCCGGTCAACCCGTACCTGCACGCCTTCGACTGCACGGTGCCGAAGTGAGCTGACCCGGGGGCCCGCACGCGCGTCGGGGGGCCCCCCCCCCCCCGGGGGGGGGGGCGCCCCCCCCCGGGGGGGGCCCCCGGGGCCCCCACAAAGGGACCCGGGCCGAGGAAGGCGGGCGGGTACGGGTGGACCGCCCGGGGTTCTTGAATGACGAGGCCCCCTCAGG
>NZ_JBIAVA010000007.1:168444-409122 GCF_042893535.1 Streptomyces sp. NPDC001599 | reverse complement strand
GGACGCTTCCTTTGTACTCACCCTCTCGGGCTTTCCTCCGGGCGCTTCCCTTCGGTCTTGCGTTTCCGACTCTATCAGATCTTTCCGATCCGATTTCCTCGGTGCTTTCCAGGTTCCCGCTTTCGCGTTTCCCTTTCAGGCGGTTCCGACTCTATCAGATCCTTTCGGGCTCTGATTCCCCGTCAGAGGGGGCTGTCTTCGCGGCCCTTGAGCCGTTTCGACGAGGTGAGACTCTAGCGGACTCCCGGCTCCCGAGCTAATCGGGGGCCGCGTTCTTTCGAACGTGGATTCCTCATTCCGTTAATACGCGCACCGACAGATCGACGACGCCGAACTACGCGACTGTTCGTCGAAGAGTGGTGAGTACTTGCGGAATCGCTGTCCGGGGACCGACCGGGGTCGGCGCTCACGTCGGACAACTCGGAGAACACTAGGAGGGTGGGAGGGTCGTGTCAAATCCCGGGTCGTACGGCCTCCGGAGGCGTAGTGTGGCGTGCGTGATGACGCGTACGTGTACCCAGCTCTGGCGGGCCGCCTGACGGCGGCCGCACACACGTATGCACTCGACGGCCGCCGCTTCGGCGGCCGTTCTCGTATCTCCTTCCAGGAGGGGCGGCCGACGGGTGGCGGCGGCCCTGACCAGGAGGTGGAGAGATGACACGGGTCTTCAGTGGGGTCAAGCCGACCGGGCACCTGACGCTGGGGAACTACCTGGGCGCCATGCGGCGGTGGGCCGCGGTGGACCAGCACCGGTCCGACGCGCTGTTCTGCGTCGTCGACCTGCACGCGCTGACCGTGGACCACGATCCGGCGCGGGTGCGCAGACTCAGCCGGCAGGCGGCGTCGCTGTTGCTGGCGGCGGGGCTGGATCCCGAGCTGTGCACCGTCTTCGTGCAGAGTCACGTGGACGAGCACGCCCGGCTGTCGTACGTACTGGAGTGCGTGGCGACCGACGGCGAGATGCGGCGGATGATCCAGTACAAGGAGAAGGCCGCGCGGGAGCGGGTCAGGGGCGGGAGTGTGCGGCTGTCGCTGCTCACGTATCCCGTACTGATGGCGGCCGACATCCTGGCCTACGGGACGGACGAGGTGCCGGTCGGGGAGGACCAGACGCAGCATGTCGAGCTGGCGCGGGATCTCGCGGTGCGGTTCAACCAGCGGTACGGGCACACGTTCGTGGTGCCGCGGGCGACCAGTCCGACGGTGGCGGCTCGGGTCATGAATCTGCAGGAACCCGCGTCGAAGATGGGGAAGAGCGACGACACCGGGCCGGGGATCGTCTATCTGCTGGACGAGCCGGACGTGGTGCGGAAGAAGGTCATGCGGGCGGTGACCGACAGTGGGCGTGACGTGGTGTACGACCGGGAGGAGCGGGCCGGGCTCGCCAACCTGCTGGAGATTCTCGCCGCCTGCGCGGGTGGGGATCCGGCGGAACTGGCGGACGGCTACGACTCGTACGGCGCGCTGAAGAAGGACACCGCGGAGGCCGTCGTCGAGATGCTGCGGCCCGTGCGGGAGCGGCACATGGAACTGTCCGCCGATCCCGGGTACGTGGACGGTGTGCTCCGGGAGGGGGCCGAGAAGGCCCGGGCGATGGCACGGCCGACCGTGGACGCGGCCTACCGGGCGATCGGGCTGCTGCCCCCGGTGAACGCGGCCCGGTAGGCGCGGGGGCTGGTGGCGAGGCGTGCTGCGAAGTGCTGGCGCATCATGACCTCGCTGCCGAACCCCGCCCGGCGGGCCACCTCCGGCATGGGCAGGTCGGTGCGTTCGAGGAGCTTCTGGGCCGCGGCGACGCGCTGGTCCAGGAGCCAGCGCAGCGGCGTGGTGCCGGTGGCCGCCGCGAAGTGGCGGGCGAAGGAGCGCGGGGACATGCCGGCGCGGGCGGCCAGGTCGGCGACCGTGAGGGGCTCGTCGAGGTGGCGCAGGGCGTGTTCGCGAACGGCGGCGAGGGCGTCGGCGTCGCGGTCGGCGTGGTGGGTGGGGTGCTCGATGAACTGGGCCTGGGTACCGGTGCGGAAGGGTGCGGTGACCATCGAGCGGGCGATGGTGGCGGCGGCTTCGGCGCCGTGGGCCAGGCGTACCAGGTGGAGGCAGAGGTCGATGCCGGCTGCCGTGCCGGCGGCGGTCCAGATGTTGTCGTCCTCGATGAAGAGGGCGTCCGGGACGACGGTGACCCGGGGGTGGTGGGTCCGCAGGAGGTCGAGCAGGCGCCAGTGGGTGATGGCGCGGCGGCCGTCGAGCAGGCCGGCCTGGGCGAGGGTGAAGGCGCCTCCGCACAGGGCGGCGACGGTGGTGCCGCGGGCGTGGGCGCGGCGGAGGGCGGCGAGGACCGGGGCGGGGGCCGGGGTGAGGTGGTCGTCGAGGCCGGGGACGACGACGAGGTCGGCTTCGGCCAGCCAGTCGAGGGAACGGTCGGGGTGCAGGGCGAGGCCGCCGCGCATCGGGACGGTGGTGGTGCCGTCGGCGGCGACGCGGCGCAGGTCGAAGGCGGGGGCGCCGCGATCGGTGCGGTCGGTGCCCCAGACCTCGGTGATGACGGCGACGTCGAAGGCCCGGATGCCGGGGAAGGCGACGAGGGCGACGCGGTAGGGGGGCTCTGCCGCTCGTACTGCTCGTGTTGCTTCTGTTGCGCCGGGCATGGGTGGCAGTAAATCATCGATCGCTGGCTTTTGGACTTCTGGGAGTTCGGACCGCCTGGCCGCACGATCTGAGGCATGGACATCGCTGAGAACGCGGCACTGGTGGTCGTGGACGTGCAGAAGGGCTTCGAGGAGTCCGACTTCTGGGGTACGCGCAACAACCCGGGGGCGGACGACAACATCGCCGCGCTCATCGACGCGTGGCAGTCGGCCGGGCGGCCGGTCGTCTTCGTGCGGCACGACTCGGTGAAGGCCGGGTCGCCGTTGCGGGAGGGGTACGAGGGCAACGGGTTCAAGGAGTACGTGGAGCAGCGGCGCGGGAAGGGGGGCGGGGCCGAGCTGCTGGTCACGAAGAGCGTGAACTCGGCGTTCCTCGGCGCGCCGGACCTGGGCGCCTGGCTGCGGGCGGCGGGGATCCGGCAGCTCGTGCTGGCCGGAATCCAGACGAACATGTGCGTCGAGACGACGGCGCGGATGGGCGGGAACCTCGGGTACGAGGTGGTGGTCCCGTTGGACGCGACGTACACCTTCGACCTGGAGGGGCCCTTCGGCTGGCGGCAGAGCGCGGACGAGCTGGCGCGGGCGTCGGCGGTGTCGCTGCACGGGGGCGGGTTCGCCCGGGTGGTGACGACGCAGGACGTGGTCGCGGCGGCGAAGTGAACCATCGCCCGGGCGGGGCGGGACGAGCATGGCCGTCGCGCGGTCGGCGTGATGGACGCGCCGACCGCGCGGACAGGGTCGGTCAGTCGCTGGTCAGCTCGCTGATCTGCTGGGACGAGGCCGCGGCACCGGCCCATACTCGGACGTCGTGGATGCGTCCGGGGAGGTGCCGCGTCCAGCTCTCGCCGTCCGTCGTCCCTCCGACGGTGAAGACGCCCGAGCCGGGCGGGCTCGGGACGACACGCCCGTCGCCGTTCTGACTGGTCCCGACGTAGAGCTTGACCACTTGGTCCTGGGCGTCGTAGACGCCGGTCAGCCTGACGGGTTCGTCCGGTCGTGCGGCCTCGTCGGAGGTGACCGCTACGTGGGTGCCGTCGGCATTGAGGCGGCCGAAGCGCCAGACACCGACGGGGACCAGTATCTCCTCGAACGTGTCCGGGTCCAGGACCGTCGTCGTGCCGGTGGCCTCGTACCACAGGCCCCAGGTGGAACCGTCGGATGCGCGTTGGCTCACGACCTGGCCCGCACGGCCGACGTCCCAGGTGGCGACCTCGGCTCCGTCCAGCGTGACCTCCGTACTCACGGTGAACGAACCGGTGCCGTCGACCAGTGGTCCTTCCGCTGTCGCGGCGCCGTCCACTCCGTCGAGTACGAGTGTCTCGCCGTCCAGGGTGGTGGTATCCCCGTGCTCACGGCGGCGTCAAGAGGGTCAGTCCTTGGTGCCGGAGGCCAGTTCGCGGCTGCGGTCGCGGGCGGCCTCGAGGGCGGCGATGAGGGCGGCGCGGACGCCGTGGTTCTCCAGTTCGCGGATGGCGTTGATGGTGGTGCCGGCGGGAGACGTGACGTTCTCGCGGAGCTTGACGGGGTGTTCGCCGCTGTCGCGGAGCATCTTCGCGGCGCCGATAGCCGACTGGACGATCAGGTCGTGGGCCTTGTCGCGGGGCAGGCCGAGGAGGATGCCGGCGTCGGTCATGGCCTCGACCAGGTAGAAGAAGTACGCCGGTCCGGAGCCGGAGAGGGCGGTGCAGGCGTCCTGCTGGGACTCGGGGACGCGGAGGGTCTTGCCGACGGCGCCGAAGATCTCCTCGGTGTGGGTCAGGTGGGCGGCCGTGGCGTGGGTGCCGGCGGAGATGACGGACATGGCCTCGTCGACGAGGGCCGGGGTGTTCGTCATGACGCGGACGACCGGGGTGCCGGGGGCGAGGCGTTCCTCGAAGAAGGAGGTGGGGACGCCCGCCGCGCCGCTGATGACCAGGCGGTCGGCCGGGACGTGCGGGGCGAGTTCGTCGAGGAGGGTGCCCATGTCCTGGGGCTTGACCGTGAGGATCAGGGTGTCGGCGGTCTTGGCGGCCTCGGCGTTGGTGACCGGGGTGACGCCGTGGCGGGCGCGGAGTTCGTCGGCCCGTTCCCGGCGGCGGGCGGTGACCAGGAGGTCGGCGGGGGCCCAGCCGGCTCCGATCATGCCGCTGAGCAGGGCTTCGCCGATCTTGCCGGTGCCGAGGACTGCGACTTTCTGGGTCATGGGTTCGGTGCCCTCCGGGGTGCGCGCGTGGTCCGGGGTCATCCTCGCATCGCGGCTGGGGGCGGGGCGTTCCGCGTCCAGTCCGCGGGATGCGGGGCGCGCAGTGCGGGTGGGTGGTCCGGCTTGGATCTTTTCGCCCCCGCCGCCCCTTCCCGTTCCCGTCCCCGGGGGCTGCTCCCCCAGGCCCCTTTCGGCCTGGACGGCCTCGTCCTCACGCGCCGGACGGGCTGGTTGGCTATGACGTTCGGCGTTTCAAGGTCGCCGCTCCCAGGGTCAGGACCAGCAGGGCGCAGCCGGCGACGATGAGGGCGTCGCGGACGAAGGTGGTGGTCATGTCGGTGTGGCGCAGGACCTCGTTCATGCCGTCCACCGCGTAGGACATGGGCAGGACGTCGGAGACGGCCTCCAGGGCCGGGTGCATGTTGTCGCGCGGGGTGAAGAGGCCGCAGAGGAGGAGCTGGGGGAAGATCACTGCCGGCATGAACTGGACCGCCTGGAATTCCGAGGCCGCGAAGGCCGAGACGAAGAGGCCGAGTGCGGTGCCCAGGAGGGCGTCGAGCAGGGCGACCAGGAGGAGGAGCCAGGGGCTGCCCGTCACGTCCAGGCCCAGGAACCAGACCGCCAGGCCGGTGGCGAGGGCCGACTGGACGATGGCGAGGGCGCCGAAGGCGAGGGCGTATCCCGCGATGAGGTCGCCTTTGCCGAGGGGCATGGCGAGGAGCCGTTCGAGGGTGCCCGAGGTGCGCTCGCGCAGCGTCGCGATGGACGTGACCAGGAACATCGTGATCAGCGGGAAGATGCCGAGGAGTGAGGCGCCGATGTTGTCGAAGGTGCGCGGGCTGCCGTCGAAGACGTAGCGCAGCAGGAAGAGCATCACGCAGGGGATCAGCATCAGGAGCGCGATGGTGCGGGGGTCGTGGCTCAGCTGGCGCAGGACGCGGGTCGCGGTGGCTGTGGTGCGGGAGAGGCTCAGGGGGCGGGTGGGGGCCGGAGTGAGGGCGGGTGCGGGGGCGGCGGGGGCCGTGGACGTGGTCATCGGGTGGTCTCCTTCGTGCGGGCCGCCGCCTTGGCCTTCGCCTCGTCGACCAGGTGGAGGAAGGCTTCCTCGACCGTCTCGGAGCCGGTACGGGTGCGCAGGGCGTCGGGGGTGTCGTCGGCGAGGACCTCGCCCTCGCGCATCAGGAGCAGTCGGTGGCAGCGCTCGGCCTCGTCCATGACGTGGGAGGAGACGAGGAGGGTGGCGCCGCGGTCGGCGGCGATGGAGTGGAAGAGGGTCCACAGGTCGCGGCGGAGTACCGGGTCGAGGCCGACCGTCGGTTCGTCGAGGACGAGGAGTTCGGGGGCGCCCAGGAGGGCCACGGCGAGGGAGACCCGGCTGCGCTGGCCGCCGGAGAGGTTGCCCGCCAGGGCGTCGGAGTGGGCGGTGAGGTCGACGTCGGCGATGACCCGGGTGACGTCCTCGCGGCGGCGGTCGGAGGCCGCCCGGCCGGGGTCGAGGATGTCGGCGAAGTAGTCCAGGTTCTGGCGGACGGTCAGGTCGTCGAAGACGGACGGGGCCTGGGTGACGTAGCCGATGCGGGTACGCAGGGCCGGGTGGCCGGCCGGGCGGCCGAGGACGTCCAGGGTGCCGGTGACCTTGGCCTGGGTGCCGACGATCGCCCGCATCAGCGTCGACTTGCCGCAGCCAGAGGGGCCGAGGAGACCGGTGATCCGACCGCGCGGGACGGTGAAACCGAGGCCTCGCAGAACGGTGCGGGGGCCGCGGACGACGGTGAGGTCTTCGGCCCGGACGGCGGGCGGGGCGGGGTCGCCGCCTTGCCCGTCGGGCGGCGGGGAGGAGTGCTCCGTCGAGTAATTCATCATGTGATGAATACTCCTCCTGGGCGCCTGTGCCGTCAAGCGCCGTGGGGCCGCCGGACCGCCAGGCCGCCAGGCCGCCGAGCCGCCGAGCCGCCGAGCCGCCGAGCCGCCGAGCCGCCAGACCGTAAGGGCCCGTCAGGTCGTTGGGGTCGGGGCGAGGAGGAGGTGGACGTTGTAGGTTTCCTCGACCAGGCCGTCCGGGAAGGCGGCCAGCAGGTGTTGGCGCTCCTCGGTGAAGAAGGCCGTGGCGCGTTCCTCGGTGTCGGTCAGGAAGACCGAGTGGCTGCCCAGGTTGGCCAGGTGGGTGTCGAGAGGGACGCGACGGCTCCAGCGGATCTCCTGGTGGACGAAGTCCAGGTTCCCGGTGGGGTCGGCGAAGCGGGCGTCGAAGTTTCGTTTCTCGGCGGAGAGGTTCAAATCCGCGAAGTGCCGGTCGACGCGTCGCGACGACTCCGCGATCCACGGCACGTCGTGGGCGTCGGTGTTCCACCACAGCGCCAGCGCGCCGCCCGGACGCAGCACCCGCAGCGCCTCCGGGACGGCCAGGGCGGGGTCGGTCCAGTGCCAGGACTGGGCGTAGGTGAGCAGGTCGGCGCTGTGGGCGGCGAGGGGCAGGGCGTTGCCGTTGCCGCGCACCACGGGGACGCCGGGGAGGGCCCGGCGGAACTCGGTGGCCATGCCGGCCCCGGGTTCGACGGCGATGACGTCGGCGCCGCGTTCGTGCAGGCGGGCGGTGGCGAGGCCGGTGCCGGCGCCCACGTCCACGACGCGGGAGCCCTTGAGGGGACGGCCGGTCAGCTCCTCCAGCGCCTCGAAGAGGGCGGGCGGGTAGGAGGGGCGGTTGGCGGCGTACTGGGCCGCGGCCGCGTTGAAGGAATGGGCCCGGGCGCTGTGGCCGGCCTGCGGAGATGTCGTCATACGGCCATGGTGGCCTGGCGGATCGGCGGGGCGAAGGGGTTTGCGGGAGCGCCGCGGAAGGGGCCCTTGGGCCCTCGGTTCCGGTCGGGCGGGCAGGCAGGCGGTCGGTCGGTCGGGCGGGCAGTCCGCCGGCCCGCTACTTCCGGCGGCGCTTCTTCATCGGGTTGCCCGAGCGGCGGGTGGTGCGCTTCTCGTACTCCTCGCGGGCCCTGTCGTACTCCGCGCGGTGCAGTTTCTCGCCCGGTGCCTCGGTGAAGGTGCGGAAGAAGTAGGCGAGGAGCGAGCCGACGAAGCCGATGGCGAGCAGGCCGCGCATGGAGGCCTGGCGGTCGGGGTCGGGGCGGCTGGTGAAGCCGGACCAGGTGTGGCGGAAGGCCAGGGCGCTGCAGATCGCGAACATCACGATCATCAGCAGCGAGACGAAGCTGCCGATGTCGGCGATCTGGAGGCCCTGGTAGGCGACGCGGAGCACGAAGCAGGCGGCGGCCGCCACGGCGAGCGAGCCCACGGCGAGGCCCACCCGGCGGGCGGCGTAGCCGTCGTCGTGGTTCACCCAGGACGTGCCGTAGAACCGCAGGGGTTCGGGGCGGGGGCCCGCCTGGGTGTCCGGGATGCCGTTCGTGCCGTTCTCTGTGCTCACGGGTCGATTATGGCCCGCGCCTCCTGAGGCGTGCGGTGCGGTCAGCCGCCCTGGCCGGCGCTGCCGAGCGGGCCGACCCGCACCGGGGTGCCGGAGCCGTCCGTGACGGGCAGCGAGGCGCCGCCCGGCCAGTCGAGGGTGACCGACTTCGTCTCGTCGGGCGGGGTCACCACCAGGCCGGTGATACGGACGCCGGAGCCGCCCGAGTCGTTGATCGGGTAGGTGATGCCGAAGGTCACCGTCTCCCCGTCCTTGAGGACGATCCTGGGGGCCGGGTCGCCCGTGCGCTCGGCGGACACCGTGCCCGAGTTCGTCTTCAGGTCGACGCCCGCGTAGCCCGCGAGGGAGCAGTCCCGGCCGCCGCCGTTCTTCAGGTCGACCGCGACGGTCCCCTCGGTGTCGCCGCCGACGGTGGCGTCCATCGCCGTGATCTCCAGCTCGTCGGTGCTGCACTTGGCGGCCTTGCCGTCCTCGCCGGACCCGCCGGTGCCGCCGGAGCCCCCTGTTCCTTCGGTGCCGCCGGTCCCGTTCGGGGACTCCCCCTCGGCGTCCGAGCCCGCGGAGTCCGAGCCGCCCGATCCCGAGCCGCCGTCCGAGGAGGCCGCGGTGGAGGCGGCCGGCGGAGCGGTGCTCTGGCCCGTGCCGTCGTCGTCGTTCTGGCAGGCCGTGAGCGAGAGACCGGCGGCGAGGGCCATGGCGGCGATGGTCAGCTTGCGAACGCGCATCGTTGTCTACCTCAGGATCGGTTGGCGTGCCGGTCCGCCCGTACCCATCGGTGCGAGCGGGCGTTTCTGATCACCAAGAGCCACTCGGCCCGGCACGCCGTTCCCCTCGGGAACCTCCTAGTACGTCCCCAGGACATCCCTGTTACAAGGTCAGCAGCGCGGGGCCACCCAACCGTCGCTGCCGGTGAGGATGTAGGCGTCGGAGACGTACTGACCGCTGCCGATGCTGTCCCAGATGTTCGAGGTGCCGTAGGGGCCGGAGACCCACTGCCCCGTGCGCTGGCAGTTGATCGTGACCCTGGAGCCCTCGGCCAGGACCCGCACCGTGGAGTAGTTGGTGCCCGGGCCGCTGCGCACGTTCAGGCGGTAGCCCGGCGCGACCGGGTAGGAGCGCAGGGCCGCCGCCGCGACGACTCCCTCGCCCTCTGTCTTTTCGCCCTCTTCCCCGCCGCCGATGTTCTGGACCTGGTCGACCGACATGAAGGAACTCCCCCCGTTGAACACCCCGCGACTTTCGCGGGGCAGCGGTAATACCCCAAGAACAAGCCATGAAACGCCAGTTCGCAACTCGCACACGCGAGTCGGCAGGCCGCCTCTGTCCCGTACGCCCCATCGACTAGGCTCCGAGCATCGCTCGCGCGAACGAACAGCACGGGGGTGGTTCCATGGCGCCGCAGCGGGATGCCGGAGCGGACGCGGAAGCGGAACTTCCGGAGTACGCCGGCCACTACCGGCTGGAGTCCCGCCTCGGCTCGGGCGGCATGGGCGTCGTACACCTGGCCCGCAGCACCTCCGGGATGCGCGTCGCGGTCAAGGTCGTGCACGCGACGTATGCCAGGGACCCCGAGTTCAGGGGGCGGTTCCGGCAGGAGGTGGCGGCGGCCCGGCGGGTGAGCGGGGCCTTCACGGCGCCGGTCGTGGACGCCGACCCGGAGGCCGGACGACCCTGGATGGCGACGCTGTTCATCCCCGGTCCGACGCTCTCGGAGCAGGTGAAGCGGAACGGGCCGATGGACGAGCCCCAGCTGCGGCGGCTGATGGCCGGACTCGCCGAGGCGCTGCGCGACATCCACCGGGTCGGCGTCGTGCACCGTGACCTCAAACCGAGCAACGTCCTGCTCGCCGAGGACGGTCCGAAGGTCATCGACTTCGGCATCTCCCGGCCGAAGGACAGCGAACTGCGAACCGAGACGGGCAAGTTGATCGGCACGCCGCCGTACATGGCGCCCGAGCAGTTCCGGCGGCCCCGGGAGGTGGGGCCCGCCGCCGACGTCTTCACCCTCGGTTCACTGATGGTGCACGCGGCGACCGGGCGGGGGCCCTTCGACTCCGACAGCCCCTACGTCGTCGCCTACCAGGTCGTGCACGACGAGCCCGACCTGACCGGCGTACCGGAGTCGCTCGCGCCGATGGTGCTGCGGTGCCTCGCCAAGGAACCCGAGGACCGGCCGACACCGGACGAGTTGATGCGGGAGCTGCGGTCGGTCGCGGCGGCCTACGACACGCAGGTGTTCATACCGGCACCGCGGACCGAGCGGGAGGAGACCCCGCGCGGGGCCGGTGCGCCGTCCGCGCCGCAGGAGCCCGCCGAGCCGTCCGTACGGCGGTCCGGGCGGGTCGTACGGCGGCTGGGGAAGCGGTCGGCGCTCGTCGCCGGGGCGGTGGGTCTCGCCGTGATCGGGAGCCTCGTGGCCGTGCAGGCGTTCGGCGGTGCCGAGCCCGCGCGCACGCCCACCGCACAGAGTGCGCCGGGCGGGTTCGGGGCGTGGGAGGCGGTGCCCGCGGCGCAGGGCGGCGGGATGCCGCAGTGCTCGTACGCCGCGCGGCGGCTGCTGTGCGCGCGGCCCGGCGCGGTCTTCGCCCTCGATCCGGCCGACGGGAGCACGCTGTGGCGGCACCCCGTCGAGGAGGCCGTGCGGAACGAACCGCCGGTCGTGTCGGGCGGGCTCGTGCAGCCCGAGGTCGGCCTGCTGGGCCCGCTGGAGGCGCTCGACCCCGCGACGGGTGAGCCCGAGTGGCAGGAGGACATGCCCGCGTACGACGGACTGCGCACCGTCGGCGACATGCTGCTGCTCACCCGCGCCGACGGGATGGTCACCGGCGTGGACAGCGCCTCGGGGCGGACGAGGTGGACGCACCGGATCCCCGGGCAGGCGGTGCCGTACTTCACCTCGTTCGCCGGGGAGCGGCATCCGGCGGCGTACGCGACGAGTCAGAGCGGGGACGGGCGGCGGACCCACGTCACCGCGGTGGAGCCGGCGAGCGGGGACGTGCGCTGGGACACGGAGCTGGCGGGGGCGCTGACGCCCGTGGGGGCGGCGGCGGACGGTTCCGTGTTCCTCGTCGCCGAGGGGGCGACCTACGGCGACGTCAGGACCGTGGTCCGCTACACGCCCGGCACCGGGGCGACCCGGCGGGTGACGCTGCCGATCCCGGTCGAGCAGGCGTCGGCGTCGGCGGGCGTGCGCGGGGACACCGTGTACCTCATGGGCGCGGGCGGGTCACTGGTCGCCGTCGACATGGCGGCGGGGAAACAGGCGTGGCGGCTGGAGACGGGCGTGAGCCGGGGTTCGGCGCCGGTCTCCGACGGGCGGCACGTGTACGTCACCGCGCCCGACGGGCGGCTCCTCGGCGTCGACGCGCGCAAGGGCAGGCTCCTCGGGCAGACCCGGCCGCGGCTCGGCGCCGACTCCGACACGGTGCCCGCGTCACTGCCCGCGCCGCTGCTCGCGGGCGGGCACGTGTACGCCGGGGCGCCGGACGGGACGGTCTTCGGGGTGTCGGGGCGGGACCCGGGGGCCTGGTAGGCCGCCGCCCGGGTCCGGTCCCCCGGGCGGGCCTCAGCCCAGCTTGCTGACGTCGCGGACCGCGCCCTTGTCCGCGCTGGTGGCCATCGCGGCGTACGCCTTCAGGGCCGCGGAGACCTTGCGGTCGCGGTTCTTCGGGGCGTACACGCCGTTCAGGGCCTGCTCGCGGCGGGTCAGCTCGGCGTCGTCCACGAGCAGCTCGATGGAGCGGTTCGGGATGTCGATGCGGATGCGGTCGCCGTCCTCGACGAGGGCGATGGTGCCGCCGGCCGCCGCCTCCGGGGAGGCGTGGCCGATGGACAGGCCCGAGGTGCCGCCGGAGAAGCGGCCGTCGGTGACCAGGGCGCAGGCCTTTCCGAGGCCGCGGCCCTTCAGGTACGAGGTGGGGTAGAGCATCTCCTGCATGCCGGGGCCACCCTTGGGGCCCTCGTAGCGGATGACGACGACGTCGCCCTCCTTGACCTGCTGGGTGAGGATCTTCTGGACGGCCTCCTCCTGCGACTCGCAGACGACCGCCGGGCCCTCGAAGGTCCAGATGGACTCGTCGACGCCGGCCGTCTTGACGACGCAGCCGTCCACGGCGAGGTTGCCGCGCAGGACGGCGAGGCCGCCGTCCTTGGAGTAGGCGTGCTCGACGGAGCGGATGCAGCCGCCCTCGGCGTCCTCGTCCAGGGTGTCCCAGCGCTCGGACTGGGAGAAGGCCTCGGCGGAGCGGACGCAGCCGGGGGCCGCGTGCCACAGCTCGACCGCCTCCTTGGAGGGGGAGCCGCCGCGCACGTCCCAGGTCTTCAGCCAGTCGGCCAGGGACGGGCTGTGCACGGAGTGGACGTCCTCGTTGAGCAGGCCGCCGCGGTGCAGTTCGCCGAGGAGGGCGGGGATGCCGCCGGCGCGGTGCACGTCCTCCATGTAGTACGTGCGGTCCTTGGCGACGTTGGGCGCGACCTTGGCCAGGCAGGGGACGCTGCGCGAGAGGGCGTCCATCTCGGCGAGGCCGTAGGAGACCTCCGCCTCCTGGGCGGCCGCCAGCAGGTGCAGGATCGTGTTGGTGGAGCCGCCCATCGCGATGTCCAGCGCCATGGCGTTCCCGAAGGCCGCGGGGGTGGCGATGTTGCGGGGCAGGACCGAGTCGTCGTCCTGCTCGTAGTAGCGGCGGGTCAGGTCCAGGACCGTGCGGGCGGCGTTCTCGTAGAGCGCCTTGCGGGCGGTGTGGGTGGCCAGCACCGAGCCGTTGCCGGGCAGGGAGAGGCCGATGGCCTCGGTCAGGCAGTTCATCGAGTTGGCGGTGAACATGCCGGAGCAGGAGCCGCAGGTCGGGCAGGCGTTCTCCTCGATGCGGAGGATGTCCGCGTCGGAGATCTTGTCGTTGACCGCCTCCGACATCGCGTCGACCAGGTCGAGCGTGCGGACCGTGCCGTCGACCAGGGTGGCGCGGCCGGACTCCATCGGGCCGCCGGAGACGAAGACCGTGGGGATGTTCAGGCGGAGCGCCGCGTTGAGCATGCCCGGGGTGATCTTGTCGCAGTTGGAGATGCAGATCAGGGCGTCGGCGCAGTGCGCCTCGACCATGTACTCCACGCTGTCCGCGATCAGGTCGCGGGAGGGGAGGCTGTAGAGCATGCCACCGTGGCCCATGGCGATGCCGTCGTCCACGGCGATCGTGTTGAACTCGCGCGGGATGCCGCCGGCCGCGGTGACCGCCTCGCTGACGATCCGGCCGACGGGGGCCAGGTGCGTGTGGCCCGGCACGAACTCCGTGAAGCTGTTGGCGACGGCGATGATCGGCTTCCGCCCGATGTCCGCGCCGGGTACACCGGAGGCACGCATAAGGGCGCGGGCGCCCGCCATGTTGCGGCCGTGGGTGACAGTGCGGGACCTCAGTTCGGGCATCGTCGCTCGCTCCTTCGGAGAGTTATGACTGCCGTCGAGCGTACGCCGGTCATCCAGGGGTCGGGACAGGGTGTCCGGAATGCGGGACGCACGTCTCGCCGTACGCCGTCGTGGGGGTCTAGGGGCCTGAGGGCCTGGGGGGCTCGTGGGTGGGGCCTCGGGGGTGGCCTCAGGGGGCGGTGAGGTGGCCCTGTACGACCGGGGCCAGGCGGGCGACGAGCTGCTCCGGGTCGGCCGAGGCCAGTGGCTCCACCTTGATCACGTAGCGGAGCATCGCGCACCCCACCAGCTGCGCCGCCGCCAGTTCGACGCGCAGTTCCGCGTCCGGCAGGTTCAGCTGGGCCGCGACCCGGCGCAGCAGCTGGGCGGCGATCAGCCGCCGGAAGACGGTGGCGGCGGTCTCGTTGTTCACGGCCGAGCGGAGGATGGCCAGCAGGGGGGTGCGGGTGGCGGGGTTCTCCCAGACGCCGAAGATGAAGCGGGTCAGGCGCTCGCCGACCCCGTCCAGGGGGCCGTCGGCGATCGCCTCGGGGGCGTCCATGGCGGGCGCGAAGGCGACCTCGATGGCCGCCTCGAAGACCTGCTCCTTGGTGCCGAAGTAGTGGTGCACCAGAGCGGGGTCCACGCCCGCGGACTTGGCGATGCCGCGCACGGACGTCTTCTCGTAGCCGCGCTCGGAGAACTCCTCGCGGGCCGTGGTGAGGATGCGGTCGCGGGTGTCCCCCGACTCCTTACGGGGCGGGCGGCCGCGACGACGGGGCGCCCCGTGCCCGTCGGCCCCGTTCCCGTCGGCCCCGTTCCCGTCGGCCCGCTTTCCGTTGGCCCCGTTCCCGTTGGCCCCGTTCCCCTTGGCGCCGTCGCTCACCGGTGGTCCGTCCGCGCCGCGTGTGCGGCCCCCGGGGCCGGGGGCACGGCCTGGGCCAGGTGCAGGCGGGTGAAGGCCAGCGCCTCGGCGAGATCGGCCTCGCGTTCGGCGCCGGACATCGCGCGCCTGGTGTTGACCTCGATGACGACGTGGCCGTCGAAGCCGGTGTGCGCGAGGCGCTCCAGCACCTCGGCGCAGGGCTGGTTGCCGCGGCCCGGGACGAGGTGCTCGTCCTTGGCGGAGCCCTTGCCGTCGGCCAGATGGACGTGGCCGAGGCGGTCGCTCATGCGGTCGATCATGTCGAGGGTGTCGGTGCGGGAGGTCGCGGCGTGGCTGAGGTCGATCGTGAAGTGCCGGTAGTCGTCCTTCGTCACGTCCCAGTCGGGGGCGTAGGCCTGCATCTCGCGGTCGCGGTAGCGCCAGGGGTACATGTTCTCGACGGCGAAGCGGACGTCCGTCTCGTCGGCCATCCGCCAGATGCCGTCGACGAAGTCGCGCGCGTACTGGCGCTGCCAGCGGAACGGGGGGTGCACGACGACGGTGGACGCGCCGAGCTTCTCGGCGGCGGCGCGGGCACGCTGGAGCTTGACCCAGGGGTCGGTGGACCAGACGCGCTGGGTGATGAGGAGACACGGTGCGTGCACGGCGAGTATCGGCATGCGGTGGTAGTCGCTGAGCCTGCGCAGCGCCTCGATGTCCTGGCTGACCGGGTCCGTCCAGACCATCACCTCCACGCCGTCGTAACCGAGGCGGGCGGCGATCTCGAAGGCCGTCGCCGTCGACTCCGGGTAGACGGAAGCCGTCGACAGGGCGACCTTCGTGTCCGGGGTGCGGACGGCGTCGCTTGGTTTTGCCACGGGGGTCAGGTTACGGGGTGGGCTCGGGTGGGTGCGGGGTGCCCGTTCGGCGTTGTGGTGAGTGCCATAGGTGCGGGGCCGGGGGGTGAGTGCCATAGGTGTGGGGCCGAGGGGTGGGGTCGGGGGTGGGGGTGGGGGCGGGTCGCGTTGTGGTTGCTCGCGCGTCATCCCTGGCCCATGTGATCCAGCCTGCGCAGGATCACGCCCTCCCGGAGCGCCCACGGGCAGATCTCCAGGCTCTCCACGCGGAAGAGGTCCATCGCGGCCTCGGCCACCAGGGCGCCGGCCAGGAGCTGGTGCGCCCGGCCCTCGGAGACGCCGGGGAGCTCGGCGCGCTCGGTGCTGGTCATGGCGGCCAGGCGGGGAACCCAGGCCTCCAGCGAGGCACGCTTCAGCTCGCGCTGGACGTAGAGGCCCTCGGCGGAGCGGGCGGCGCCGGTGATGCGGGCCAGCTGCCGGAAGGTCTTCGAGGTGGCGACCACGTGGTCGGGGGCACCGAGGCGGCTGAACTCGCCGACCGTCCGGGCGATCTCCGTACGGACGTGGCGGCGCAGCGCCCTGACGTCGTCCGGGTGGGGCGGGTCGTCGGGCAGCCGGGCCGCGGTCAGCCGGCCCGCGCCGAGCGGCAGCGACACGGCGGCGTCCGGTTCCTCGTCCATGCCGTACGCGATCTCCAGGGAGCCGCCGCCGATGTCCAGGACCAGCAGCCTGCCCGCGGACCAGCCGAACCAGCGGCGGGCGGCGAGGAAGGTGAGCCGGGCCTCCTCGGCGCCGGTGAGTACGGTCAGCTCGACGCCGGTCTCGGCACGCACGCGCGCGAGGACGTCGTCGGCGTTGCTCGCCTCGCGCACGGCCGAGGTGGCGAACGGCAGGAGGTCCTCGACGCCCTTGTCCTCGGCCGCCTGGAGCGCCTCGCGGACGACCGCGGCCAGCTGGTCGACACCGTCGGGGCCGATCGCCCCGTGCTCGTCCAGGAGCTGGGCGAGGCGCAGTTCCACCTTGTGCGAGTGGGCGGGCAGCGGGCGGGCGCCGGGGTGCGCGTCGACCACCAGCAGATGCACCGTGTTCGAACCCACGTCGAGGACACCGAGTCTCATGTACGGAACGCTACTGCGGGCGGGGCCCGCCGTGGTCCCGTCCTTCCGCTCCGGCGACTTACCCTGGAGCCGTGCCAAAGACGAAAAAGGCGAAGGACGAAAAGTCGGCCAAGAAGGACAAGAAGCACATCGCGGGCGACGAGAAGGGGCTCGACTTCGCGCGCGCGTGGGTGGAGTTTCCGGATCCGGCGGACGACGAGCAGGTCTTCCGGTGCGATCTGACATGGCTGACCTCCCGCTGGAACTGCATCTTCGGCAGCGGCTGCCAGGGCATTCAGGCGGGCCGCGCGGACGACGGGTGCTGCTCGCTGGGCGCGCACTTCTCCGACGAGGACGACGAGAAGCGGGTCGCCGGGCACGTGGCGCGGCTCACGCCGGACATCTGGCAGCACCACGCCGAGGGCACGCGGAACGGCTGGACCTCCGAGGACGACGAAGGCTCCCGGCAGACCCGGCCCTTCCAGGGCTCGTGCATCTTCCAGAACCGGCCCGGATTCTCCGGGGGTGCGGGCTGCTCGCTGCACATCCTGGCGCTGAAGGAGGGCCGGGAGCCGCTGGAGACCAAGCCGGACGTGTGCTGGCAGCTGCCGGTCCGGCGGACGTACGAGTGGATCGACCGGCCCGACGACACGCGCGTGCTGCAGGTGTCGATCGGTGAGTACGACCGGCGGGGGTGGGGGCCCGGCGGGCACGACCTGCACTGGTGGTGCACGTCGGCGACCTCGGCGCACGGCGCGGGCGACCCGGTGTACGTCTCCTACCGGCCGGAGCTGGTCGAGCTGATGGGCAAGGCGGGGTACGACCGGCTGGTCGAGCTGTGCGAGGAGCGGCTGGCCTCGCAGCTGCCGTTGCTGGCTCCGCATCCGGCGGATCCCGCCGGTCGCTGAGGCCGGGGGCCGGTTCCGGCTCCGGTGCCGGGTCCAGTACCGGTGCCGGTTCCGTGCCGGTCTACGAGTCCGACGGGCTCGGGGCGCCGCTGTCACTGTTGCCCGGTGGTGGGGACGAGCCGTCCGTGCCGCCGGTCGGGGACGGTTCGTTCGTCGTCGGGTCCGGGTCGGGCGGCGTCGGCGACGGGTCGCCGGTCGGCGTGGGGTCGGGCGGCTGCGACGTGGACGGCGACGGGTCCGGGTCCGGGTCACCGCCCGGGTGGGACGGGGACGACGTGTCGTCCGGCGGGCCGGGGCGCGGCCCCGGGCGGGTCGGGGCGGGTGCGGTGCCGTAGCCCTCGATCGCCACGACGGCGCCGGCGGGCGAGACGGCCACCCGTGCGCTCCACCGGCCGGACGGCTCGCGCAGGTGGTCGACGTACACCCTGACCGTCACGGCCTCGCCGGGGCGCAGAGTCCCCGAGGACTGGCTCAGGTAGAGCCAGGAGGCGCCGACGGACGCGGACCAGTGCACCGGGGCGTCGCCGGTCGCGGTCAGGGTGACCAGCGTGGTGTCCCCGTCGTGGCCCGCCGTCACCTCCAGGTGACCGGCCCCCTTCCCGCCGGTGCCGGAGACGCCGACGACCTCCACGGAGACGTCGGCCTCGCCCTTCTCGCCGAAGCCGGTGCCCGGGGTGGTGCTCGCGTTGCCGGCGTTTTCGTACCCGTAGGCGCCGCCCGCCGACTCGCCTTCCAGGGCGTCCGGGTCCTGCGCCTCGCTGGCGCTGGCCGAGCGGCCCTCCTCGCCCTCGACGACGGGGGTGCCCCGGTAGGCCGCCCACAGGGCGAGCACTGGGGCGGCCACGACCGTGGCGACGACGGTGGTGGTGACGGCACGGGCGCGCAGACGGTCCCGCCGGGCCGCGCGATCCTTGGGGTCCATGGGGAAACCGCGCCGGTCGAAGCGGGGGGCGGCGCCCCGCGCGCGCGGGGTGTGGGCCAGGGCGACGTGCAGTGCGGTGCGGGGGGCCTCCAGGACGGGCAGTTCGGCGGGGGTGACGCTGGTGCCGGGCCAGCGGCCGGGGATCGCGCGCTCGGCGGTCCGGCGGCAGCGCGGGCAGTCGTCGACGTGCCGGACCAGCTCGCGGCGCAGGGCGCTGCTGAGGACGTAGCGGTTGTCGCCGGTGAGGCGGGCGACGCCCGTGCAGGTGCCGGTCTCCACGACGGCCAGGGCGGCTCGGGTGCGTTCCACCTCGCAGGCGGCCGAGGCGAGCAGTTCCCTGGTGGCGGCGAGGTCCATGCCGAGGACGGCGGCGACCTCGTGGGGGGCGAGGTGGTGGCGCACGGCGAGCTCGAGGGCCTCGCGCTGCTCGGGGCTGGTGCCGGCGGCCTCCGGCCAGGCGAGGAGGGCGAGTTCGCTGCGGTGGCGCTGGTGCGTCTCGTCGGTTGCGGGCGTGGTGGGGGCGCTGGGGTTGGTGGCGGTGGCGGGAGTGGCGGAAGGGGCGGGGCGGCCCGCCGCGTGGCTGCTCGGACGTTTCTGCTTGGCCTCGGCCAGCTTGCGCAGGCAGGCCCAGCGGGCCAGCGCGTACAGCCAGGCCCTGCGGTCGGCCGCGGGGCCGGGGCCGCGGTGGCCTCGGCGCTCGGCGATGGCGAGGACGTCGCCCAGGGCGGCGGTCGCGGTGTCGTGGTCGCAGAGCACGGACAGGCAGTACGTGAACAGGCCGTCCAGATACGCGTCGTACGCGGCGTAACGCGCGGGTGGGCGCTGCGCCGGCGGCTGCGCCAGGGCCCTGGCCGCGGTGCGGTCACGCGCTTCCCGGTGCGCCCGGTGTGCGCCGGTCGTGCGGGTCGTGGTTTCCGGACTGCTCCTCATCACTCGGCGACCGTAGGGGGCTATGGGTGGCGCGAACTGGCGCGTTGGGCACTTTTAATCCGTACGGGTGAAACGATCCCTCATAAGGGGACAGGAAGCCGTTCTTCCGTGGCCGGGGCGGGGCGGGAGTCGTCCGTTCGGGGTGCCTGCGGCGGCCTGTGCGGGTTCGGTGGGGGTGCGCGTAGCGCGGTGCGTGCGGTGGGTGGGTCGGGGCCGCGCCGGGGGGTGTCCGTCCTCGGAACGGCGCGAAATCGGTTCCTTGAAAAGGCTCGGGGCGTTGACGCGCCAACCGCTGCGGGCGGACACCCCCCGACACGCCCCCTCAGCGCCGTACGCGGCTTCCCCCGCCAACGCCCCGCGTCCCGCCCCTCGCCGTACGCGGCTTTCCCCGATCCTGCCGCCGGTCCTGTTACGCCGCCGCAGCTGCGGGCAGTCGTGCCGCTGGGGCGGCACGGGTGGGCGCAGCGGCACCCCGCAACGCCGGGCCGCGTCACCCCGCGCCCGCACCCACCCCGGGGCCCCGGTAACACCGGGCCGCCCCCCCGGTGCCGGAGCGCGGACCGCGGGGTCGGTTGTCAGTGGGGGCGGTTACCGTTCGTGCATGGCTGCCCGTACGAAGTCCGCCAAGGAACGGCCCTCCTACCGCTGCACCGAGTGCGGCTGGCAGACGGCCAAGTGGCTCGGCCGCTGCCCCGAATGCCAGGCCTGGGGCACGGTCGAGGAGTACGGCACGCCCGCCGTGCGTACGACCACGCCGGGGCGAGTGACCACGTCCGCGGTGCCGATCGGTCAGGTGGACGGGCGTCAGGCGACCGCCCGCTCCACCGGCGTGCCCGAGCTGGACCGGGTGCTCGGCGGCGGTCTGGTGCCCGGCGCCGTGGTGCTCGTCGCGGGTGAGCCGGGCGTCGGGAAGTCCACGCTGCTGCTTGACGTTGCGGCCAAGTCCGCGAGCGACGAGCACCGGACGTTGTATGTCACCGGTGAGGAGTCGGCCAGCCAGGTGCGGCTGCGGGCCGACCGGATCCACGCCATCGACGACCATCTCTATCTCGCCGCAGAGACCGACCTCGCGGCGGTGCTCGGGCACCTCGACGCCGTCAAGCCGTCGCTGTTGATTCTGGACTCGGTGCAGACCGTCGCCTCGCCCGAGATCGACGGCGCCCCGGGTGGCATGGCGCAGGTGCGGGAGGTGGCGGGGGCGCTGATCCGGGCCTCCAAGGAACGCGGCATGTCCACGCTGCTGGTGGGCCACGTCACCAAGGACGGGGCCATCGCGGGCCCGCGGCTGCTCGAGCACCTCGTGGACGTCGTGCTGCATTTCGAGGGCGACCGGCATGCGCGGCTGAGGCTGGTGCGGGGGGTCAAGAACCGGTACGGGACGACCGATGAAGTCGGCTGTTTCGAGCTGCATGACGAGGGGATCACGGGGCTCGCCGATCCCAGCGGGCTCTTTCTCACGCGGCGGGCCGAGCCCGTGCCCGGGACCTGTCTGACCGTCACCCTGGAGGGACGCCGGCCGCTGGTCGCCGAGGTGCAGGCGCTGACCGTGGACTCGCAGATCCCGTCGCCGCGGCGTACGACCTCGGGGCTCGAGACCTCGCGGGTGTCGATGATGCTGGCCGTGCTGGAGCAGCGCGGGCGCATCAGCGCGCTGGGGAAGAGGGACATCTACAGCGCGACGGTGGGCGGGGTGAAGCTCTCCGAGCCGGCCGCCGACCTCGCCGTCGCGCTGGCGTTGGCGAGTGCGGCCAGTGACACTCCGCTGCCCAAGAACCTCGTCGCGATCGGCGAAGTCGGGCTCGCGGGAGAGGTGAGACGGGTCACGGGGGTGCAGCGCAGGCTCTCCGAAGCGCATCGGCTGGGGTTCACGCACGCCCTGGTCCCGGCCGATCCGGGCCGGGTCCCCGACGGCATGAAGGTCCTGGAAGTCGCGGACATGGGGGACGCCCTGCGGGTGCTTCCGCGCTCGCGTCGGCGAGAGGCCACACGGGAGGAGGAGGACCGCCGGTAGACTTTGCCCTGGTCTCGCCCGTCCGTACGACCGAGTGTGCGACACGGGAGCGCCAGAAGAACCTGCGACCGGAGGAGTGCAGTGGCAGCCAACGACCGGGCAGCAGCTCCCGGAAAGTCCGGTGGGAGTGCCGGTGCCGATGGCCTGATGCGCGCCTCACTCAGCGCCGTGGCGCCCGGCACCTCGCTGCGCGACGGCCTGGAGCGGGTCCTGCGCGGCAACACCGGCGGTCTGATCGTGCTGGGTTCCGACAAGACCGTCGAGTCGATGTGCACGGGCGGTTTCGTGCTGGATGTCGAGTTCACCGCGACCCGGCTGCGCGAGCTGTGCAAGCTCGACGGCGGCATCGTGCTGTCCTCGGACCTGTCGAAGATCCTGCGGGCGGGGGTGCAGCTCCTTCCGGATCCGACCATTCCGACGGAGGAGACCGGTACCCGGCACCGGACCGCCGACCGGGTCAGCAAGCAGGTCGGGTTCCCCGTCGTGTCGGTGTCGCAGTCGATGCGGCTGATCGCCCTGTACGTGGACGGGCAGCGGCGGGTGCTGGAGGACTCGGCCGCGATCCTGTCGCGGGCCAATCAGGCGCTGGCGACCCTGGAGCGGTACAAGCTGCGCCTCGACGAGGTCGCGGGCACGCTGTCGGCGTTGGAGATCGAGGACCTGGTGACGGTGCGGGACGTCTCGGCGGTCGCTCAGCGGCTCGAGATGGTGCGCCGGATCGCCACCGAGATCGCCGAGTACGTGGTGGAGCTGGGGACGGACGGGCGGCTGCTGGCGCTGCAGTTGGACGAGTTGATCGCCGGTGTGGAGCCGGAGCGCGAGCTGGTCGTGCGGGACTACGTGCCCGAGCCGACCGCCAAGCGGTCCCGCACGGTCGACGAGGCGCTCGCCGAGCTGGACAAGCTCAGCCATGCCGAGCTGTTGGAACTGTCCACGGTGGCGCGGGCCCTGGGGTACACCGGGTCGCCCGAAACGCTGGACTCCGCGGTGTCGCCGCGCGGTTTCCGGCTGCTGGCCAAGGTGCCGCGGCTGCCGGGCGCGATCATCGACCGGCTGGTGGAGCACTTCGGTGGTCTGCAGAAGCTGCTCGCGGCGAGTGTGGACGACCTCCAGACGGTGGACGGTGTCGGCGAGGCGCGGGCGCGCAGCGTGCGGGAGGGGCTGTCGCGGCTGGCGGAGTCGTCGATCCTGGAGCGTTACGTCTGACGCGCGGCGGTCCCGAGGGGGCGGCCGCGCGTCGTGTCAGTCGTTCTTGAGGACGAAGGACGTCTGGACCTTCTCGAAGCCGGGTGCCTTGGCCTCCACCAGGTAGGTGCCCGCCTTGGCCGAACCCGCCGGCGGCGTCCCGCACTCGGGGGCGCTGGGCTTGCGGTCCCACTTGGTGGTGTAGGTGATGCCGCTGCCTGCGGCGACCCGGTAGCGCAGGCTGCCCGTGCCCTTGACGCAGTCGTCCGAGGCCCAGTAGGCGTCGTCGCCGTCGGCCGGGGTGATGGTGAACACCGCGTTCTTCGGGCCGAGATCGACCTTGCAGTCGCTGCCGGACGTGTTCCGCGCGGTCAGTTCGAACGCGGGGGTCTGTCCGGGCGAGTAGCTGTTGCGGACGCTGCGCAGGCTCAACTTCACGGCGCCCGGCGTGCAGTTGGGCAGGCTCGACCCGGCCGGCAGCGCGTCGCCCGCGCCGACGCCGGTCACCGCGCCGCCCCCGCCGCCTCCGGCGCTTCCCGACCCGGCCGATCCACCGCCGGACGCTTCGTCGCCGGACCCGGAACCGTTGCCGGAGCCTTCGCCGCCGGAACTCGAGCCGGAACCCGAGCCGTTGGAGTCGCCGCTGCCCGACTCGTCGCGTCCGCCCGGCGCCTGGCTGATCGCCGGGCCGGACCCCGAGGGGCCCGGAGTGATCGACGGTGCGGGGTTCTTGCCGTTGGCCCCGTCCTCGCGGCCCTTGCCGCCGTCCCCGCCGCCGGAGACCACGATCCACGTGATCAATAGCGCCAACAGGGCGAAAAGAGACAGCAGTACGGCCCTCCGTCGCCAGTAGATGGTGGAGGGAAGCGGCCCGACCGGATTGCGCAGAGATCCCACGGCGCAAACTGTACGAGAGATCGACGCGTTCCCTTGTCCCACCCGCCGTTTGGGCCCGCAACTTTTACGGATCATCATTCCGGAGACCGTCCAGAAGCCCCTTTCGGCGGCCGGATGACGTCCGCGACGGTCTCCGGGTGGCGGTGTTCCCGTGCGGCGGTCCTCCCGTGGCAGGATCGGAGGGACATGACTGCGCCCACGAAGCCCTCGCCAGGCGGACCCTCCGACCCCGCCGCGTCCGGTGTGCCGCTGCACGCCCCCGTCATCGACTGGTTCGACGAGCACGCCCGCGATCTGCCGTGGCGGCGCCCCGAGGCCGGGGCCTGGGGCGTGATGGTCAGCGAGTTCATGCTCCAGCAGACGCCGGTCAGCCGCGTCCAGCCCGTCTACGAGCAGTGGCTGGCCCGCTGGCCGCGCCCCGCCGACCTCGCCGCCGAGGCGCCCGGCGAGGCCGTGCGCGCCTGGGGCCGGCTCGGCTACCCGCGCCGCGCCCTGCGCCTGCACGGCGCGGCGGCGGCCATAACGGAACGGCACGGCGGCGACGTACCCGCCGACCACGCCCAGCTGCTGGCACTGCCCGGCATCGGCGAGTACACGGCCGCCGCGGTCGCCTCCTTCGCCTACGGCCAGCGGCATGCCGTGCTGGACACCAACGTCCGCCGGGTCCTCGCCCGCGCGGTCACCGGTGTGCAGTACCCGCCGAACGCCACCACCGCCGCCGAGCGGAAGCTGGCGCGGGCGCTGCTGCCCGAGGAGCAGGCGAGTGCCGCCCGCTGGGCCGCCGCCTCCATGGAGCTGGGCGCGCTGGTCTGCACGGCGAAGAACGAGTCGTGCCACCGCTGCCCGATCGCGGCCCAGTGCGCCTGGCGGCTGGCCGGCAAGCCCGCCCACGACGGTCCGCCACGGCGCGGGCAGACGTACGCGGGCACCGACCGGCAGGTACGCGGACGGCTGCTGGCGGTGCTGCGGGACGCGGCCGGGCCGGTGCCGCAGGCGGCCCTCGACCAGGTCTGGCAGGAGCCGGTCCAGCGGGCCCGTGCCCTGGACGGTCTGGTGGCCGACGGTCTGGTGGAGCCGCTGGCGGACGGTCTGTACCGGCTGCCGCTGAGCTGACGCACAGCCCGCTTGTTCTCGTGACAGCTCCGGCGGCATCTCCGTGACAGCCGCCCCGCCGGACAAATCGCCCAATGTCGCCATCAAGTGGGCTGCCGGTTTACCCGGTTCCTACTTCCGTTACACAACCGACGGACAGCCGAGGGTTTGCCGCAGGCTGCATCGCACAGCGCCGTGACAACGCTTCCCTACCTTCGTTTGTGTGCCCCCCGGGCACAGCACGACTACGGACCACAGGCAGTGGGCCGGCGGTGACCACCGTCGGAGTACGGGGATCGGAAGGCGGTTGACATGGGCGAGGTGCTCGAGTTCGAGGAGTACGTCCGCACCCGGCAGGACGCGCTGCTGCGCAGCGCCAGGCGCCTGGTCCCCGACCCCGTCGACGCCCAGGACCTGTTGCAGACCGCGCTGGCGCGGACGTACGGGCGCTGGGAGACCATCGAGGACAAGCGGCTCGCGGACGCCTACCTGCGCCGGGTGATGATCAACACCCGGACCGAGTGGTGGCGGGCGCGGAAGCTGGAGGAGGTGCCGACCGAGCAGCTCCCCGAGTCCCCCATGGACGACGCCACCGAGCAGCACGCGGACCGCGCCCTGCTGATGGACGTCCTGAAGGTGCTCGCCCCGAAGCAGCGCAGCGTCGTCGTGCTGCGACACTGGGAGCAGATGTCAACGGAGGAGACCGCCGCCGCCCTCGGCATGTCGGCGGGAACGGTCAAGAGCACGCTGCACCGGGCGCTCGCCCGGCTCCGCGAGGAGCTGGTCGCCCGCGATCTGGACGCACGGGCGCTGGAGCGTGAGGAGCGGGAGCGTTGCGCGGCCTGACCGACGGTCGGACACCCGGGGGGACCCGGAGAACCACGCAGGCGGCGAGTACGGCGGTGGCCGTGTTCGTCGCCCTCGGCGTTTCCCTGGCCGGCTGCGGGACCGGGGGCACCGGCGCCCGGGACGAGGGGCCGGCCCACGCGGACACGGTGGGCGGCGGGGCCTCGTCGTCCCCCGCGCCCGCGGCGAAGGCGTCCCCCTCGCCCTCGAAGGCCCCCGACCGCGTCGACGCGGTGCGGCTCGTCAAGGCCGACCCCAAGGTGTCCCCGGAGGTCAAGCGCGAGCTGAAGCCGTGCGTCGCCGACGAGTACCCGGTCGACGTGTCGTACGGGAAGGTGACGGGCGGCTCGGCGGACGACGTCGTCGTCAACGTGCTGACGTGCGGTGACGCGGTGGGTGTGGGCAGTTACGTGTACCGCGAGGAGGACGGCGCGTACCAGAATGTGTTCAAGGCCGAGGAGCCCCCGGTCTACGCGGAGATCGACCGCGGCGACCTGGTGGTGACCAAGCAGGTGTACGACAAGGGCGACCCGGTGTCGAGTCCGTCCGGCGAGAACGTGATCACTTACCGCTGGGCGTCGGACCGGTTCACCGAGGAGTACCGCACGCACAACGACTACAGCAAGGCCGCGGGCAACGCGCCCACCCCGGCTCCGGAGCCGGACAGCTGAACCGTCGGCCGCCCCGACCGCCGTGAACCGACCGGGCCGCTCGCACCGATGACCCAGTGAGCGCGGTACGCGTAGCGGCGGCCCGTTCGACCGTTCGACCCGACCACACCCTGAGGACTGAGAGCACCGGGATGGCAGATCAGACCCACGTCCTGTTCGTCGAGGACGACGATGTCATCCGCGAGGCCACCCAGCTCGCCCTCGAGCGGGACGGCTTCGCGGTCACCGCGATGCCCGACGGACTCTCCGGCCTGGAGTCCTTCCGGGCCGACCGTCCCGACATCGCCCTCCTCGACGTCATGCTCCCCGGCCTCGACGGCGTCAGCCTGTGCCGCCGGATCCGGGACGAGTCCACGGTGCCGGTGATCATGCTGTCGGCGCGGGCGGACTCCATCGACGTGGTGCTCGGCCTGGAGGCGGGCGCCGACGACTACGTCACCAAGCCGTTCGACGGGGCCGTGCTGGTCGCCCGGATCCGGGCGGTGCTGCGCCGCTTCGGGCACGCCGGGGGCAGCGACCGGTCGGAGGCGGCCGACGCCGCGGGCAACGGGGGCGTGCTCACCTTCGGCGACCTGGAGGTGGACACCGACGGCATGGAGGTGCGCCGGGCCGGGCGGCCGGTGGGTCTCACGCCGACCGAGATGCGGCTGCTGCTGGAGTTCTCCTCCGCGCCGGGCACCGTCCTCTCGCGCGACAAGCTGTTGGAACGGGTGTGGGACTACGGCTGGGGCGGGGACACCCGGGTCGTCGACGTGCACGTGCAGCGGCTGCGGACCAAGATCGGCCAGGACCGGATCGAGACGGTCCGCGGCTTCGGCTACAAGTTGAAGGCCTGAGCGGGGATACAGGGATATGCGGGGGTTCTTCCGACAACGCCGGAGCGTCTCACCGCCGGGGCACCCGTACGACCGCACGGGGCCGGGCGGTCATGCGGGGCCCGGCGAGCACGCAGGACCGGGCGAGCACGCCGGACCGGACGGGCGTGGGCGGGTCTTCGGTGTGCGCGGGCTGCGTGCCCGGGGTATCCGCACCGGGCTGCGCTGGAAGCTGAGCGCGGCCATCGCGCTGGTCGGCGCTCTGGTGGCGGTCGCGCTGAGCCTGGTCGTGCACAACGCCGCCCGGGTGTCGATGCTCGACAACGCCCGCGACCTCGCCGACGACCGGGTCCTGATCGCCCAGCGCAACTACGAGCTGTCCGGGCGGCAGAACTTCCCCAACGCCCAGATCGACGACCCCGCCCTGCCGCCGGAGCTGCGCCGCAAGATCGACGCGGGGCGGCGGGCCACCTACGTCTCCGAGCGGCCGGACGGTGTGACGGACATCTGGGCGGCCGTGCCGCTCAAGGACGGGCACGTGATGTCCCTGCACTCCGGTTTCACCGACCGCAGCGCGGACATCCTCAGCGACCTGGACCAGGCCCTGGTCATCGGTTCCATCGCGGTCGTCCTCGGCGGCAGCGCGCTGGGCGTGCTCATCGGCGGTCAGCTGTCGCGCCGGCTGCGCGAGGCCGCCGCCGCGGCGAACCGGGTCGCGGGTGGTGAGGCGGACGTCCGGGTGCGGGACGCCATCGGCGGCGTCGTGCGGGACGAGACGGACGACGTCGCGCGTGCCGTGGACGCGATGGCTGACGCCTTGCAGCAGCGCATCGAGGCCGAGCGCCGGGTCACCGCGGACATCGCGCACGAGCTGCGCACCCCGGTCACCGGTCTGCTCACGGCCGCCGAGCTGCTGCCGCCGGGCCGGCCGACCGAGCTGGTCCTCGACCGGGCGAAGGCGATGCGCACCCTCGTCGAGGACGTCCTGGAGGTGGCCCGGCTCGACGGGGCCTCGGAGCGGGCCGAGTTGCAGGACATCATGCTGGGCGACTTCGTGTCCCGGCGGGTCGCCGCCAAGGACCCCGGCGTCGAGGTGCGGGTGATCCACGAGTCGGAGGTCACCACCGACCCGCGCCGCCTGGAGCGCGTGCTGTTCAACCTGCTCGCCAACGCCGCCCGGCACGGCCGCTCGCCCGTCGAGGTCAGCGTCGAGGGCCGGGTGATCCGGGTCCGCGACCACGGGCCGGGCTTCCCCGAGGACCTGCTGGCCGAGGGCCCGAGCCGGTTCCGCACCGGCAGCACGGACCGGGCCGGCCGCGGGCACGGGCTCGGCCTGACCATCGCGGCCGGTCAGGCCCGCGTCCTGGGCGCCCGGCTCACCTTCCGCAACGTACGCCCGGCCGGCGCCCCCGCGCACGTACCGGCCGAGGGTGCGGTCGCCGTCCTGTGGCTCCCGGAGCACGCACCGACCAACACGGGGAGCTACCCGATGCTGCCGGACCGGTCGAAGGGCGGGGCGTCGTCGTCGGCCCGGGACATGTCCCGGGAGGCCTCCCAGGGGGCTGCCCGGAAGCCGTGACGCCGGGCTCGGCGCTCAGGTCCCAGGTCCCAGATCTCAGGTCTCAGATTCGGTCGAGTGCGGCTCGGACCCGGTCGAGCCCTTCCGCCCGCCAGTGGTCCCGGTCGGGCATCTGGTCGTCCCGGCGCCAGCGCCAGGCGGAGAACAGCGCCCAGTTCAGCGCGCGGCACCGGAGTGTCAGCGTGTGATCGGCGCCCGCGTAGTGCTCCGCCACTTCCTCGGGCCCATGGGCGAGGTCGAACTCGACCGGCCCGCGGCAGCACGTGGCGAGGTCGACGAAGAGCGGGCCTTGGCGTGTGTTCAGGAGGTTTCCCGGGTGCGGCTCGCCGTGCAGCAGTTGGTCGCCTGCTCGGTCGGCGCCGATCTCGGCACTCAGGCCGCCGAGTGTGTCGCGGAGGAATCCCCGGTCGGAGTCGGACAGCTCCGGTGACCGCTCCGGGTCGTCCACGCCTGCCAGTGCCACGGCCACTCGACCGGTGAAGTGCGGTGCGTCCACGTCGATCCGGCGCAGGGCGGCGTGGTGCCGCATGAGCGCGTCCGCGTAGTCGGCCGGCGCGATGTCCCGCCCCACGGGGGCGTAGTAGGTCCAGAGCGAGACGGCGAAGGTGTCCCGCACCTGGACCTTGGGGTCGGTCCGCGGGTGGAGCGCGCCCACTGGAGCGTCGGCGTCGGCGAGCCGGTGGGCGACCTCCACTTCGAAGGCGGAGTCGGTCAGATGCCCCGAGGGCGCGACCCGGGCGAGAACGTCGCAGGGCAGCAGGCGCAGGACGACGCGGTCCGAGTTGTGGACGACGACCACGTCGTCGGCCCGGAGCCCCTGGTCCGAAGCGGCCGTCCGTCCGGCCTCGACTGCGCGGCGGAGTTCAGCCGGCTCCACACCATCCTCCTTCGTGGGGTCGGTGCCCATGATTCCGGCGCGGGTCGTACCGGTCGAGTGGTTTTACTCCCGGGGCCCGTCCCTAGCAGGCGAAGTCCTGGTCCATGTCGAGGCCGCCCTCGCGGGGCTGCGTGAAGGAGAACCAGTTGCCCGAGTCGTCGCGGAACAGGGCCTCCGTGCCGTACGGGCGTTCCTGGGGCTCCTGGAGGAACTCGACGCCGCGGTCCTTGAGCTTCTTGTAGTCGCCGTGGATGTCGTCGGTGGTCAGGACGCCGGCGCCGAGGGCGCCCTTGGACACCAGCTTCTTGATCATCTCGGCGGACTCGGGGTCCATCGCGGGGCCGCTCGGCAGCATCAGCGTCAACTCGACATCGGGCTGGCCCGGGGAGCCGACGGTGAGCCAGCGCATGCCGCCCTCGCCCATGGTCATGTCGGTGCGGACCTCCAGGCCCAGCTTCCGCGTGTAGAACTCCTTGGCCCGGTCCTGGTCGAGGACCCAGACGGTCGAGATGGCGAGGCCCTTGATCATGACGTACTCCCGTCGTCCGCGTTTCCGCTCTTTCCGCGGCCCTTGCGGCCCGCTCTGCCACGGTAGGCAGCGGCGGCGTCAGTCCGCTTCTCCGGAATTGCGGCGCACCCCGCCCGCCCAGTGCATGACGTAACAGCCCGGGATGAGGGCGGTGCCCCGGCCCACGTGCTTGGTCCGGTACTCGCTCGGGGTCAGGCCGGTGCGGGCCTTGAACCGGGTGGAGAAGGTGCCCAGGCTGCTGAAGCCGACCAGGTGGCAGATCTCGGTGACGGACAGGTCGGCGGTGCGCAGCATGTCCTCGGCGCGCTCGATGCGGCGGCGGGTGAGGTACTGGCCGGGGGTCTCGCCGTACGTCTCCTTGAAAGCCCGTAGGAAGTGGTACCGGGAGTACCCGGCGTGCGCGGCCACCGCGCCCAGGTCGAGCGCCGGGTCGGCCCAGTCGCGGTCCATGGCGTCCTTCGCCAGCCGCAACTGCCGCAGCTTGTCCATGTGCCGATGGTGGCACGGGGCACCGACAGCGAACCGACGCCGGAGGTCACAGGGGCAGCGGGCGGGCCTCGACCAGGTTGGCCATGACGAGGGTGGAGCTGAGGCGCTGGACGCCGGGGAGGGAGGCGAGGCGTTCGTCGTAGAGCCGTCGGTACGCCTCCAGGTCGCGGGTGACGACGCGCAGGAGGTAGTCGGGGTCGCCGAACAGCCGCTGGGCCTGGAGGACGTGGGGGTTCTCGGCCACGGCCGCTTCGAAGGCGGCCACGGTCTGGCGGTCCTCGTACCGCATGGTGACGAAGACCAGCGCCTCGAAGCCCAGGCCGAGCGCGGGGGCGTTCAGTGCGGCGTGGTAGCCGGTGATCGCCCCGGAGCGCTCCAGCGCACGCAGGCGCCGGTGGCAGGGGGAGACGCTGAGGCGGACCCGCTCGGCGAGTTCGGTCAGGGTCAGCCGGCCGTCCTTCTGCAACTCCGCAAGAATCTGCCGGTCCACGTCGTCCATGGAGCAGATCTTTCCACGGGCGGGGCACGACGAGGGAAAAGTTGAAAGCACCTTTCGGACAATCTTTCCTAATCTTCCTCGGGAGAGCCGGAAGAAGTGTCCGGAAGAAGTGTGAGGTGGAGACGGTGGAGATGGCCGGCATCGGGGCCTTCTGGTCGGTGTCCTTCCTGCTGGTGCTCGTGCCGGGAGCGGACTGGGCCTACGCGATCACGGCGGGGCTGCGCCACCGGTCGGTGCTGCCCGCGGTCGGCGGCATGCTGGGCGGGTACGTGCTGCTGACCGCCGTGGTCGCCGCGGGCCTGGCGACCGCGGTCGCCGGTTCGCCGACGGTGCTGACCGCGCTGACGGCCGCCGGCGCGGCCTATCTGATCTGGCTCGGCGCCACGACCCTGGCCCGCCCCGCGGCGCCCCGGGCCGAGGAGGGCGGCGACGGAGGCGGCTCCGCCTCCTGGGTGGGCCGTGCGGCCAGGGGGGCGGGCATCAGCGGCCTCAACCCCAAGGCGCTGCTGCTGTTCCTCGCCCTGCTGCCGCAGTTCGCCGCCCGGGACGCGGACTGGCCCTTCGCCGCGCAGATCGTCGCGCTCGGCCTGGTGCACACGGCCAACTGCGCCGTGGTCTACACGGGCGTCGGCGCCACGGCACGCCGGATCCTGGGCGCCCGCCCGGCCGTCGCCACGGCGGTGTCCCGCTGCTCGGGCGCGGCGATGATCCTGGTCGGCGCCCTGCTGCTGGTGGAGCGACTGCTCGCCCAGGGGCCGACACATTAGTCTGACGATCATGGCGGACTGGGGAGTGCGACCGGCCTCGGCGGGGGACGTCGAGGCGGTGGCCGAGTTGCGCGCCCTGGTGCTGCGGGCGGACCTGGAGCGGCTCGGGCGGTACGACGCGCGGCGGGTGCGGCAGCGGCTGCGGGACGGGTTCGTCCCGGCGCACACCCGGGTGATCGAGGTGGGCGGCGCGTTCGCCGGGTGCGTGGCACTGCGGCCGGCCGGGGACGCCCACTGGCTGGAGCACTTCTACCTGGACCCGCGGGTGCAGGGCGGCGGCATCGGTACGGCCGTGCTGCGCGGGCTGCTGGAGCGGTGCGACCGCGAGGGCACGGTGGTCCGGCTGAACGTGCTGCGGGGCAGTCCGGCCCGGCGGCTGTACGAACGGCACGGGTTCGCCGTGGAGAGCGAGGATCCGGTGGACGTGTTCATGGTGCGCCCCGCACGGCCGTAGCCTGACGCGCCATGGGGTGTACGGATCCAGGCAGAGGTCGGCTTCCCGGTCAACGGCCCAGTCGCCGGTACCGGGCGACCGCCGCCGCGGCCTCGGCGACGCGGAGCTTGGGGATGACGTCCTCGTCCATGACGTCCTCTCCATGACGCCCTCTGCATGACGTCCTCGTCGCACCGGGGCTCGGCCGGGCCACGGCCCCGCCGCCACGACGAGGCCCCCGGGTGGTCGGAACCATCCGGGGGCCTGGTCAGGAGGAAGGCGGTGGTCCGCCGCGAGGTCACACGGTCTCGGTCACCGGTGTCTTCGCCGCGGCCGGGTCGCCGTCACCGTCGGCCGGGGCGTCGGCCGCCTTCGGGCCCGCGCCCTTGAGCGGGACCTCCTTCACGAAGACCGACGCGACCAGCGCGAGGACGGCCACCGCGGAGCCCAGCAGGAACGCGGTGTGGGTGCCGGCGGACACCGCGTGCTGGTAGGCGTCGCGGATCGCCGCCGGCAGCGCGTTCAGCGCGTCCGCCGTCAGCGTCGCCGACTGCTCCGTCGCCTTGGCGCCCGAGCCCGCGGCCCGCTCGGCCATGACGTCCTGGACGCGGTTGTTGAACAGCGCGCCCATGATCGCCACTCCGAAGGACGAGCCGAGGGTGCGGAAGAGGGTGGTGGAGGAGGACGCGACGCCCATGTCCTTCATCTCCACGCTGTTCTGCGCCACCAGCATGGTGATCTGCATCAGGCAGCCCATGCCGAGACCGACGACGGCCATGTACAGGCCGGAGGTGAAGCGGGTGGTGTCGGTGTCCATGGTCGACAGCAGGTACAGGCCGACCGTCATCAGCGCGCCGCCCGCCACCGGGAAGATCTTGTAGCGGCCGGTGCTGGTGGTGACGCGACCGGCGACCATCGACGTGACGAGCATCGCGCCCAGCATGGGCAGGAGCAGCAGCCCGGAGTTGGTGGCGGACGCGCCCTGCACCGACTGCTGGTACAGCGGCAGGAAGAGGGTGGCGCCGAACATCACGAAGCCGACGATGAAGCCGATGACGGACATCAGCGTGAAGTTGCGGCTGCGGAAGATGTGCAGCGGCAGGATCGGCTCGGCGGCCCTGGTCTGCCAGAACACGAACCCGACCAGGGCGGCGACGCCGATACCGATCAGCTCCATGATCCGCGCGGAGGTCCAGGCGTACTCGGTGCCGCCCCAGGTGGTGACGAGCACGATGGCGGTGATGCCGATGGTCAGCAGTGCGGCGCCCAGGTAGTCGATCCGGGCCTCGCTGCGCTTCTTCGGCAGGTGCAGTACGGCGCTGATGGCGATCAGCGCGATCACGCCGAGCGGAATGTTGATGTAGAAGGACCAGCGCCAGCCCCAGTGGTCGGTGATGGTGCCGCCGACCAGCGGTCCGCCGATCATCGAAAGCGCCATGACACCGGCGATCATGCCCTGGTACTTGCCGCGCTCCCTGGGCGGTATCAGGTCGCCGATGATGGCCATGACGCCGACCATCAGACCGCCGGCGCCCAGGCCCTGGATCGCCCGGAAGCCGATGAGCTGGCCCATGTCCTGGGCCATGCCGCTGAGCGCCGAGCCGACCAGGAAGATCACGATCGACGTCATGAACGAGCCCTTGCGCCCGTACATGTCGCCGAGCTTGCCCCACAACGGCGTGGAGGCCGCGGTGGCCAGGGTGTAGGCGGTGACGACCCAGGACAGGTGCTCCAGGCCGCCCAGTTCGCCCACGATCGTCGGCATCGCGGTGCCGATGATCATGTTGTCGAGCATCGCGAGCATCATCGCGATCATGAGGGCGAGCAGGACGACCCGCACGCTCCTCGGCTGCTTTCCGGCGTCGGCCCCGGCCGCCGCCTCCGTTTTCTCGGCCATCTCTCCTACTCCCCCAGCTACCGCTGTGCCGCTTCCCACTTACTTGCCGCCCGGCAAGTTGTCTACACTGGGAAAGGTAGGCGCGTAACTAGCCGGGCGTCAAGTAAGTTTTTCGGAAAGTGCGCGGGGCAGGAGGTGCGTAGGAGGATGGGCGGCACAATGAACGGCACCAAGCAGCAGCGACGCCGCGGGGACACCCGCCAGCGCATCCAGGACGTGGCGCTCGGGCTCTTCGCGGAGCAGGGGTACGAGAAGACCTCTCTGCGCGAGATCGCCGAGCGCCTGGACGTCACCAAGGCCGCGCTCTACTACCACTTCAAGACCAAGGAAGAGATCCTCGTCAGCATCTTCGAGGACCTCTCCCGGCCGCTGGAGGACCTGATCGAGTGGGGGCGGGAGCAGCCGCACACCCTGGAGACGAAGCAGGAGATCATCCGGCGCTACAGCGAGGCGCTGGCCGGCGCGGCGCCGCTGTTCCGCTTCATGCAGGAGAACCAGGCCACCGTGCGTGACCTGCGGATCGGCGAGCTGTTCAAGCATCGGATGTTCGGCCTGCGCGACATCCTCATGGACCCCGAGGCGGACCTGGTCGACCAGGTCCGCTGCATCACCGCGCTGTTCACGCTGCACGCCGGGATGTTCGTGCTCCGGGACCTCGAAGGCGACCCCGAGGAACAGCGTGCTGCCGTTCTCGAGGTCGCCATCGATCTGGTGACCCAGGCCCACCGGGGAGCCGAGGGCGCGTAGGGGTGCCGTCACGGCACCCCCTGGCCCCGTCCGTCAGACGGTCACGCCCTTGCCGCGCAGGAAGGCGACCGGGTCCACGGCCGAGCCGTAGTTCGGGGTGGTGCGGATCTCGAAGTGCAGGTGCGGACCGCTGGAGTTGCCGGTGTTGCCGGACTTGGCGATCGACTGGCCCGTCTTCACGATCTGGCCGATCTTCACGTTGATCTTGGACAGGTGCGCGTACTGGGAGTACGTGCCGTTGCCGTGCTTGATGACGATGGCGTTGCCGTAGGCGGGGCCGTCGCCGGCGCCGTTGCCGCCGGCCTTGACCACGGTGCCGCCGTGGGCGGCGACGACGTTGGTGCCGATCGGCACGGCGAAGTCCTGACCGCTGTGCTTGTGCGCCCACATGCCGCCGTTCTGGGCGAAGCTGGCGCTCAGCTCGTACTTCTTGACCGGGTCGACCCAGGAGGCGGCCTTCTTCTTGGTGGCCGTCTTCTTGGCGGTGGTGCTCTTCTTGGCGCTCGCGGCGGCCTTCTCGGCCTTCGCCGCCTTGGCCTGCGCCGCGGCCTGGGCCTCTACGGCGCTCGCGGCGGCGGTGGTGCTGGAGGCCGCCGTGGTGCCGGTGGCGGCCGCGACCCCGGCTCCCAGTGCGACCGAGGCTCCGAGGCCTGCGGCCATCACCGCGGCGCGGGTGCGGATGGTCGTACGGGAAGAACGGGACGTGACACGCGGAAACATTCGAACCTCATGGGGACGGGTGCAGAGGAATGCCCACCGGCGGGACGCACAAGGCGCTCACCGGGCGGGCTCAACCTTGGTAACCCGGCGACCCCGAACCGCACAAAGGTGTGACCTACGACCCTATTTAGTACTTCAGGCTGAAACTTCACCACTCCCACCAGAGCGGCCATTTTGGACAAAACCAGCTCAGAGCCCCGGAAAGCCCCCTGCCGGGTGCTCCGGTATGTCCGTTTTCGTAGTTCTTGTGGCGGCCACTATTCCCCGTAGTACACGGCAATCGGCCTGTGCGGCACATCACCGGCGGCCATGATCGAAGAGCCGGTGATTGTGACGGGGGCTACTCCCGTCCCGGCTAACCCGCCCCCCGCACAAGGGGGTTCACCTAGGCTCGGAGCATGGTCGACGTCACAGCACTCGGGGCCCGTGTCGCCTCCAGCGCGGTCGCACCGCTCGTCCGCCGGCTCTTCGTCCGGGACGGGCCGGGAGCGGGGCTCGTGGACCGGCCGGTGCGGATATCGGCGCTGGTGTCCTTCCGGGGCGAGAAGCGGAACGTCACCCCCAAGGACGTCGACAAGATCGCCTCGGAGCTGGTCCGCAGGGCGCTGACCTCGGCCGGACCCGGCGAGGAGCCCGTGGACGCCGCGGAGGCGGCGGCCGTCAAGGACGCCCTGGCCCGCACGCTCTCCCGGCTCGGCGAGATCACCGTCGAGGACTACGAGGCCGTCGGCCTCGGCCCCGAGCGCTTCGCCCGCGAGCTGGGCGCCGGCGTGTCCCTGGCCCCGTACGGGCTCGGCGAGGGCGGCACCCTGCTGTACGAGCGGCTGCTGCACACCGCCTCGCTGCACATCCTGAACTTCCTCACCCAGCGCTCCACCTACGTCGCCCGCCGGCAGACCGTCCAGACGCAGCAGCTGGCCCGGCTGGTCCAGGCCGTCGACGTCCTGCTGGAACGGCTGCCGTCCCAGTCGGCCGAGGACGCCGGGTTCGAGGAGCGCTACGCGGACCACGTCGCCGCCCGGTACGGCACGCTCACCATCTACGGGCTGGACGCCGGGACCCGGGAGTGGCCGCTGGACACGGCGTACCTGAGCCTGGAGGCGACCCGGCCGCGGGCGGGGCGGAACGGGCGCCGGGACCCGGAGTCCGCGGTCGTGGCCGCCGAGCAGGTGCTCGCCGGTCACGACCAGGTGTTCCTGCGCGGCGTCGCCGGGTCCGGCAAGACGACGCTCGTGCAATGGCTCGCGGTCACGGCGGCCGGCCGGGTCTACGACCACGGGCTGACCCACCTCATCGGGCGGGTGCCGTTCGTGCTGCCGATGCGCCGGATCGTACGGCCGGGTGCCGAGCTGCCCGTTCCCGGCGACTTCCTGCGCGCGGTCGGCTGCCCCGTCGCCGGGGAGCAGCCGCCTGGGTGGGTGGAGCGCGTCCTGCGGGCCCGGCGCGGGGTACTGCTGGTCGACGGCATCGACGAGATCGCCGGGGACCGCCGTGCCGCCGCCCGGCGCTGGCTGCGCGAGCTGGTGCGGGCCTTCCCCGGGAACCTGTGGCTGGTCACCTCGCGGCCCTCGGCCGTACCGGAGGACTGGCTGGCCGCCGAGGGCTTCAGCGAACTCGTCCTCGCCCCGATGGGCCGTGACGGCGTCGCCACCTTCGTACGGCGCTGGCACCGGGCGGCCGAGGTGACCGAGTCCGTCGGCGAGTCCCTGCTGGCCTCCGTGCGCAGCACCTCGGAGCTGAACGGGCTCGCCACCAATCCGCTCATGTGCGGCATGCTGTGCGCCCTGCACCGCGACCGGCGGGGTTTCCTGCCCCAGGACCGCAGGTCGCTCTACGAGGCCGCCCTGACCATGCTCCTGGAACGCCGGGACCGGGAAAGGGAACTGCACGGCTCCGACGGCGTGCGCCTCGCGTACGCCACGCAGGTGCAGCTGCTGCAGAAGCTGGCGTGGTGGCTGATCCGCAACAGCCGGCAGGAGATGGACCGGGACGAGGCGCTCGGCATCGTGGACCGGGCGCTGCCCGCGCTGAACCTGGCCGACGCCGGTGGGGAGGAGGTCTACCGCGCGCTGCTGCTGCGCTCCGGGCTGCTGCGCGAGCCCGCCGAGGGCCGGGTGGACTTCCTGCACCGCACCTTCCAGGACTATCTGGGGGCCCGGCTCGCCGTGCAGGAGATGGACTTCGACCTGCTGGTCAACCACGCCCACCTGGACGAGTGGGACGACGTGATCCTGCTCGCCCTCGCCCATGCCCGGCCGAAGGAGGCGGAGCAGATGCTGCGCCGGCTCACGGAGCTGGGAACCCCGCGCGGGACCCTGCTGGCGGCGGCCGGGCTGCGGTACGCGGCCGAGGTCGCGCCGACGGTGCGGGGGCGGGTGGAGGACGGGCTGGCCACCCATGTTCCGCCGACCACCTTCGAGGCGGCGCGGGAAGTGGCGCGGGCCGGTGGTGATCTGGTGCTGGGGCTGCTGCCCGGGCCGGAGGACGGCATCGACGACAGCACCGCGGCCAGGGTGGTGCACACGGCGGTCAGCGTGGGCAGCGAGGCGGCGCTGCAGTTCCTGTCCCGGTTCCGGGAGCACACCGGCGCCGACGTCCAGGAGTTCCTCGCCACGTCCTGGAACCGATTCGACCGGGAACAGTACGCCAGGGAGATCCTCGCGCACCTGCCCCGGCAGAGGGCCGTCGAGGTGACCACGACCGACGACCTCCACGTGCTGCGCTCGCTCGGCGGCTGGGAGCACATATTCGTCCGCGGCGCGTACCGGGTGGACGACCTGACGGAACTGGTCGTCCCCGAGCGCCTCACGCACCTGACGCTCGAGGCTCCGCACCCCGTCGAGGGGCTGGCCTGGCTCACGGCCTTCCCCCGGCTGCGAACGGTGTCGGTGCTCGCGGACCTGGACGAGGCCGTGGCCCGGCAGGTGCCGGACGGAGTGGAGCTCCAGGGCCCGTTCGCCTCTTTGTCCTCCCAACCCCAGGGGTAACCCACCTTCATGGATGCCGTCGTCCGCACGCCCTCCCGTCTCGCCGCCCCCCTCGTCCACCGGCTCTTCCGCGACCCCGCCCGCCCACCGGTCTTCTCCGAACCGGTCCCCGGCCTCGTCTCCTGGCGCGGTGCCAGGGCCGCGGCCACCCCGGACGACGTCCACCGCACCGCCGCCGACCTGGTGCACCTCGCCGCCGAGCGGCATGCCGCGCCCACCGCCGAACTGGCCCCGGTCGTCGACGTCCTGGCCCGCACCCTGCTCGCCATCGCCGAGGTCGACGTCACCGACGCCGACGCCGTACGGCTGGGTCCGCAGGACTACGCGCGGCGGCTGCGGGGCGCGGTGCAGGGCGCCGACCGGGAACTGTCGCCGGACGCGGCCTGGTTCCACGACGCGCTGCTGGTGTCGGTGTGCCTGCACGTCCTGCACCACCTGGTGCGGCGCTCCGCCTACCTCCAGCGGCAACTGCCGGGGCGGGCGAGCCGGATCGCCCAGCTGGTCGACCTGGGGGACGCCGAGGCGGCGGCCCGGCACGCCGAACGACCGGAGGAGGACGTGGCGTTCGAGGCCGAGTACGCCGAGTGGGTGGCCCGGCGGCACGGCTGGCTGACCATCGTCGGCGTGGACTTCCCCAACGCGCCCGACCGTTGGCCGCTGGAGGAGACCTACCTGAGCCTGGAGGCGGAGGAGCGCAGCGGCGGGGTGGGCGGAACCGAGGACGAGCAGCGCACCGTGCTGCTCGCGGACCGCGCCCTGGAGGACCACGACCGGGTGCTGCTGCGCGGCGGCGCGGGTTCGGGCAAGACGACCCTGGTGCAGTGGCTGGCCGTGGCCGCCGCCCGGGAGGGCTCCCGGATCCCCTTCGTGCTGCCCGTGCGCCGCTTCGCCCGCGAGGGCTTCCCGGCCCCGGACGACTTCCTGCACGCGGTCCGGCACCCGCTCGCCGACCGGGCCCCGGAGGGGTGGGTGGTGCGCACCCTGCTCGCGGGCCGGGCCCTGCTGCTGGTCGACGGCATCGACGAGGCGCCGGAGAAGACCCGCGGCGAGCTGCGCGACCGGCTCCGCCGGCTGCTGCGCGTCTTCTCCGGCAACGGCTGCCTGGTCACCTCCCGGCCGTCCGCCGTCGCCGACGGCTGGCTGTCGGGCGGCGGGCTGGCCGAGGAGGACTTCGTCGAGCTGTCGCTGGCGCCCATGTCCCGGGACCGGGTGACCCGGTTCATCCGGGACTGGCACTCGGCGGCCCGCCTCGACGAGCAGAGCCGCTCCCCCGGCCCGCGGGAACGCGAGCGGGAGCGCCGCACGCTGGACGAGTACGAGCAGCGGCTGCTGCACTCCGTACGGATCTACCGCGAACTGCGCCAGCTCGCCACCAACCCCTTGATGTGCGGCCTGATATGCGCCCTCAACCGGGACCGGGCGGGCTCCCTGCCCAGCGGCCGCAAGGAGCTGTACGACGCCGCCCTGGAGATGCTGCTCCAGCGCCGCGACCCCGAACGGGACGTCCTGTACGCCGACGACGTGCGGCTCCAGCAGAGCACCAGGGAACGGCTGTTGCAGAAGCTGGCCCACGCCATGCTGGAGGAGGACGCCTCCGAGCTGACCCGGGAGCGGGCGGTCGGCATCCTGGACGCCGCGCTGCCCGCGATGCCCGCCGCCCGCGCACAGGGGGACGGTGCGGAGATCTTCCGGCATCTGCTGCACCGTACGGGCCTGTTGCGCGAACGGTCGGGCGAGTCGGTCGACTTCGTCCACCGCACCTTCCAGGACTACCTGGCCGCCAAGGAGATCGTGGCCCGCGGCCGCTTCCCCACGCTGGTGGACCACGCCCACCAGTCCGAGTGGGAGGAGGTCATCCGCATGGCCGCCGCCCACGCCCGCCCCGAGGAGTGCGCCCAGTTCCTGGAACGGCTGCTGGCGCCCGCGCCGGGACTGCGCCGCCCGCAGATCAACCACCGCAGGCTGATGGCCGCGGCCTGCCTGGACCACGTCACCGAGCTCGACCCGGCCGTCCAGCGGCTCGTCCACGACCGCACCAAGAACCTGGTGCGCCCGACGACGGAGCTGGCCGCCCGGGGGCTCGGCTGGGTCGGCCCGATCGTGCTCGAGCTGCTGCCCGACCCGGGTCAGGTGCCCGACGACCGGCAGGCCCTGCTGCTCGCCTCCACCGCGACCCGCGTCCAGGACGACGCGGCCATCGACTACCTGGTCCGGCTGCGCACCCGTGCCGCCCTGCCGGTGCGCACCGAACTGGCCCGGGGCTGGCGGCACTTCGACACCGAGCGGTACGCCCAGGAGATCATCGCCCACCTGGACCCGGACGGCCTCTACTTCCCGGTCGCCGACACCGCCGAGCTGGCGGCGCTGCGCGAACTCGGCGGGCGTCCGCGCATCCAGGTGGCCGGGGTGATGCGGGCCGAGGAGCTGCTGGCGGGACTGCTGCCCGACCAGCTGACCCACCTGTGGCTCAACGCGGAGCTGCCCGACACGGACGTCTCGTGGCTCTCCGGCTTCCCCCGGCTGCGGGTGCTGCGGGTCAATCCCCGGCTGCCGCGGGTGCGGAACGTGCCGGACGGGGTGGAGATCACGGCGTAGGCGCAGGCGCGGACGCAGGTGCGGACGCGCAGGTCGGACGGCTGACTACTGCTCAGTAACCCAATCGTTGCCGTCCGGCCACTTGCTGGGGCAAGCATGCACGCGACAACTTTGCCGTCAGGCATCCGCGCAGGCAGGCATGAGAGGACCCCACCCCCCATGACCGTTCAGAACGGACAGACCAGACAGACCCGGCGCCGCACCTGGACCCGGGCCGCCGGCACGGCCGCCGTGGTCGCGGCGGCGCTCACCGCGACCGTCACGCCGTCCGTCGCCGCCCCGGCCGAGACCCCGCCCGCGGCGGTGACGGCGGCCGCCGCCGACGTCGACTACGCCACCTGGCAGCGGGACTGCCGGGCCGTCATGGACGCGGCGCTGCCGTACCTGAAGGAGCGGATCGCCGACTCCGTCCCCGGTGAGAAGCAGGCCGTCGTCCTCGACATCGACAACACCTCCCTGGAGACGGACTTCGGCTTCAGCTACCCCCAGCCCGCCAACCGGCCGGTCCTGGAGGTCGCCGAGTACGCCCAGGAGCACGGCGTCGCCCTGTTCTTCGTGACCGCCCGCCCCGGCATCATCGAGGCGCCCACCGAGTGGAACCTCGCCCACGCCGGGTACGAGTCCTCGGGGCTGTACGTCCGGGGCTTCCTGGACCTGTTCAAGGACGTCGCCGAGTACAAGACCGAACAGCGCGCCGAGATCGAGTCGAAGGGCTACACGATCATCGCGAACATCGGCAACAGCGCCACCGACCTGTCGGGCGGCCACGCCGAGAAGACGTTCAAGCTCCCGGACTACGACGGCCAGTTGTCCTGACGCTCGACGGCCGACGGCCGACGGCCGACGCGGAAAGGGGCTGCTCCGGGACCGAAGTCCCGGAGCAGCCCCTTTCCCGGCTCACCCCGGAGGGCTACGCCTCCTTGCTCAGGTTCGGACCCGCGCCGCCCCCGGCCGCCTGCTCGATCGGCGGGACGTCGGGGAGGGTCGACTTCTCCTCGCCCCGGAAGGTGAAGGTCGCCGTGTCGCCCTCGCCCTCGGTGTCCACCACCACGATGTGACCGGGACGCAGCTCGCCGAAGAGGATCTTCTCCGACAGCGAGTCCTCGACCTCGCGCTGGATCGTGCGGCGCAGCGGACGCGCACCCAGCACCGGGTCGTAGCCCCGCTTGGACAGCAGCTCCTTGGCGGACTGGGAGAGCTCGATGCCCATGTCCCGGTCCTTGAGGCGCTCGTCCACCTTGTCGATCATCAGGTCGACGATCTTCAGGATGTCGTCCTGGCTGAGCTGCGGGAAGACGACCACGTCGTCGACACGGTTGAGGAACTCGGGCCGGAAGTGCTGCTTCAGCTCGTCCTGGACCTTGTTCTTCATGCGCTCGTAGTTGGACTTCGTGTCACCCGCGGCGGCGAAGCCGAGGTTGAAGCCCTTGGAGATGTCCCGGGTGCCGAGGTTGGTCGTCATGATGATGACCGTGTTCTTGAAGTCCACGACCCGGCCCTGGGAGTCGGTCAGGCGACCGTCCTCCAGGATCTGCAGAAGGCTGTTGAAGATGTCCGGGTGGGCCTTCTCGACCTCGTCGAAGAGGACGACCGAGAACGGCTTGCGGCGGACCTTCTCCGTCAGCTGGCCGCCCTCCTCGTAGCCCACGTAGCCGGGGGGCGAACCGAAGAGACGCGAGACCGTGTGCTTCTCGCTGAACTCCGACATGTCGAGGGAGATCAGCGCGTCCTCGTCACCGAAGAGGAACTCGGCGAGCGCCTTGGACAGCTCGGTCTTACCGACACCGGACGGGCCGGCGAAGATGAACGAGCCACCGGGACGCTTCGGGTCCTTCAGGCCGGCACGGGTACGGCGGATCGCCTTGGAGAGCGCCTTGACGGCGTCCTTCTGACCGATGACCCGCTTGTGGAGCTCGTCCTCCATGCGCAGCAGGCGGGACGACTCCTCCTCCGTGAGCTTGAAGACCGGGATGCCCGTCGCCGTGGCGAGGACCTCGGCGATCAGCTCGCCGTCGACCTCGGCCACGACGTCCATGTCGCCGGCCTTCCACTCCTTCTCCCGCTTGGCCTTGGCGGCCAGGAGCTGCTTCTCCTTGTCACGCAGGGAGGCGGCCTTCTCGAAGTCCTGCGAGTCGATCGCGGACTCCTTGTCGCGGCGGACGCCGGCGATCTTCTCGTCGAACTCGCGGAGGTCCGGCGGCGCGGTCATCCGGCGGATGCGCATCCGGGAACCGGCCTCGTCGATCAGGTCGATCGCCTTGTCCGGCAGGAAGCGGTCCGAGATGTAGCGGTCGGCGAGCGTCGCCGCCTGGACGAGGGCCTCGTCCGTGATGGAGACGCGGTGGTGGGCCTCGTAGCGGTCGCGCAGGCCCTTGAGGATCTCGATCGTGTGCGGCAGCGACGGCTCCGCGACCTGGATCGGCTGGAAACGGCGCTCGAGGGCCGCGTCCTTCTCCAGGTGCTTGCGGTACTCGTCCAGCGTGGTCGCACCGATGGTCTGCAGCTCACCGCGGGCCAGCATCGGCTTGAGGATCGACGCGGCGTCGATGGCGCCCTCGGCGGCACCCGCACCGACCAGCGTGTGCAGCTCGTCGATGAACAGGATGATGTCGCCGCGGGTGCGGATCTCCTTGAGCACCTTCTTCAGGCGCTCCTCGAAGTCACCGCGGTAGCGGGAGCCGGCGACCAGGGCGCCGAGGTCCAGGGTGTAGAGGTGCTTGTCCTTGAGGGTCTCGGGCACCTCGCCCTTGACGATGGCCTGCGCGAGGCCCTCGACGACGGCGGTCTTGCCGACGCCGGGCTCACCGATCAGCACCGGGTTGTTCTTCGTACGGCGGGACAGCACCTGCATGACCCGCTCGATCTCCTTCTCGCGCCCGATGACCGGGTCGAGCTTGGACTCACGAGCGGCCTGGGTGAGGTTCCGGCCGAACTGGTCGAGGACCAGGGACGTGGAGGGGGTGCCCTCCGCAGGACCGCCGGCGGTGGCGGTCTCCTTGCCCTGGTAACCGGAGAGCAGCTGGATGACCTGCTGCCGCACCCGGTTCAGATCTGCGCCCAGCTTGACCAGGACCTGGGCGGCGACGCCCTCGCCCTCGCGGATCAGGCCGAGCAGGATGTGCTCCGTGCCGATGTAGTTGTGGCCCAGCTGGAGGGCCTCGCGGAGCGACAGCTCCAGAACCTTCTTGGCACGGGGGGTGAAGGGGATGTGGCCGGACGGGGCCTGCTGGCCCTGGCCGATGATCTCCTCCACCTGCTGGCGGACCGCCTCGAGCGAAATCCCGAGGCTCTCAAGGGCCTTGGCGGCGACACCCTCACCCTCGTGGATCAGGCCCAGGAGGATGTGCTCGGTGCCGATGTAGTTGTGGTTGAGCATCCGGGCTTCTTCCTGAGCCAGGACGACAACCCGCCGCGCGCGGTCGGTGAACCTCTCGAACATCGTTAATCGCTCCTCAGAGCGGTCAGGCAGTGGGGGGAACTTCCCCTCCCTGTCCTTCCGCAGCTTAGTCCCGCAAGCGGGGACCGCTCATTCCAACTGCCGACACCGTCGATGGCCTCCTGACCCCTGACGCCGACATCTGCCACAACCCGATGGTGCGAGACGATGTTCCCGCAGGCCAGGCACTTACCCCACTCGCCAGTACGCCGATGGCGAACGCGAGACGGCCCGATCTGCATGTCGCCCCCTCCCACTAGGGATGTCTTACCCGCGGGGACTGACACTCCATGCCGCGCGCACCGGTTCCCTCCGCTACGGGCGAACAACCTTGCGCCTCCCCGCACCCCCGCACGCCCCCTTTTGACGCCCTCCTCCGACACTCTGTGCACTCATGTCACCACCCAGCGTAACCCGAGTGCTCTTTCGACTGTTGCACTTGGCATGGTTGGCGCCTCGCACCCGGTCCCCCTCGCTCCCGCGTCCGCCGTCGTGCCGTCGCCCCGCCGGCCCACCGGGGACGGCGGATCGGCGTGGGAGCGGACACGGTGGTGGTACGAGAGCGTGCTCGGGTGGCCGACGGCGCCCGGGGAGCCGGTGCGGCTGCGCACGGGCGTCCGCTTCGACGTCCTGGACGTGCCGGCCGCCGCGGGGTACGCGACGCTGGAGCGGCTCCGCCGGCCCGGACGGGGCCCGCTGGGGTTCCCGGTGGCCGTCCGGGGCGAGCGGATGCAGCTGCTCGTGGCGGCGGGCGGCGCGGAGGAGCTGCCCGGGCTGCTGGAGTGGCTGGAGTGGGGCTCGCTGGCGCTCGACCTGACGGCGGTCGGAGCGGGCGGCCTCGTGGAGGCGCCCCTTGTCCCGGTCGTCACGGTCGTCCCGGAGCCCGGCCCGGCCGGGCCGCCGCCGCGTCCCCCGGAGCGCGACGGCGTGCGGGGGGCCGCCGTCTGGCTGCGACCCCCGGAGCCGGGGTGCGAGGCGGGGTCCTCGCTGCCGGCGCTGTCGGCCCTCGGCCGCGCCGGAACCGTCCTGGATCTCGCCCGGCTGGTCCGCACACTGGCCACGCAGTGCCACCGGGTCCGGCTCACCGCCGGCCGCCCGCCGCCGGCGCGGCCGGTGGCGTAGCCCGTGGCGTGGGTCATGGCGCGGGGCGTGGCGCGGGGCGGGTGATCAGCCGTTGGCCTGCTCGTACGCCTCGCGGACCTTCGCCGGGACGCGGCCCCGGTCGTTGACGTCCCAGCCGTTCTCCTTGGCCCAGGCGCGGATCGCCGCGGTGTCCTGGCTGCCCCCGGAAGCGGCGCGCGCCTTGCCGCGGCCGCCCGAGGCACGGCCCCCGGTACGACGGCCACCCTTCAAGTACGGATCGAGAAGACCGCGGAGCTTGTCCGCGTTGGCGGTGGTGAGGTCGATCTCGTAGGTCTTGCCGTCCAGTGCGAACGTCACGGTCTCGTCTGCCTCGCCGCCGTCGAGGTCGTCGACAAGAAGGACCTGAACCTTCTGTGCCACCGGATTTCCTTTCATCGATAACGTGAGGGCCGGGGGTCCGTCGGCGTCCGCCGTATCGCCGTCCCTTGTTATATGCAGTACTGCAGTACGCCGGAAAGCAAACCGCTTTTGCCGGAAAAACACAAACCCCCGGCAGAGACCGGTAGCTCGACTCCGGGCCGGAAACATGCGCGTTTCGGACATAGGGAACCCATGAAGGGCACGTCGGTGGAATAAACCTCGAACGACTGCGAAGGGCTGCCCAGGGGCGTGGATGCCTACCGCCGGGCGGCGATCACAGATGCAGAAGCATCCGGCTGTTGCCCAAGGTGTTCGGTTTCACTCGTTCGAGCCCCAGGAACTCCGCAACGCCCTCGTCATAGGAACGCAGCAGCTCCGCGTACACATCGGGGTCAACAGGTGTCTCCCCGATCTCCACGAAGCCGTGCTTGACGAAGAAGTCCACTTCGAAGGTCAGACAGAAAACGCGGCGAACACCGAGCAGGCGGGCCGTGTCCAGCAACTTCTCCAGCAGCTTGTGGCCGACGCCCGCGCCCTTCAGGCCGGGCTTCACCGCGAGAGTCCGCACTTCCGCCAGGTCTTCCCACATCACGTGCAGCGCGCCGCAGCCGACCACCTCGGCGTTGTCGTCCCGTTCCGCGACCCAGAACTCCTGGATGCTCTCGTAAAGCGTCACCATCGCTTTGTCGAGCAGGATGCGGTCACCGACGTACGTGTCGAGGAGTCGGCGTACGTCCGGGACATCCCTGGTGCGGGCCCGCCGGACGCTGATGGCATTTGGCATGTGGGGACGCTATCGCTCGCCGCCGTCCGCTACCGCGCCGGGTCCCGGCGCGGGGGTTTCCGGTCCCTGCACGATGCGGATGGCGTCTCCGAGCGCCTGGCGCTGTTCCTCGCTCATCATGCCGAAGAAGGCGACGAGGGCGGCGGCGGGGTTGTCGCTCTGGGACCAGGCGTCGTTCATGAGGGCGGCGGCGTAGGCGGCGCGAGTGGAGACCGCCTCATATCGATAGGCCCGGCCTTCGGACTCGCGGCGCACCCAGCCCTTCTGATGGAGATTGTCCAAAACGGTCATCACGGTGGTGTACGCGATGGACCGTTCCTGTTGCAGGTCTTCCAGGACTTCTCGAACGGTCACGGGGCGGTTCCACTTCCACACCCTCGTCATGACCGAGTCTTCGAGTTCTCCCAATGGGCGAGGCACGCTTCGAACGATAGTGGGAGATCGGAGCGATCGCGTGCCGGACGTGCGCCTTCGCCGGAAAACGGGCACAAAAGGGGCGTACGGCTCCTCGGGAGAGTGAGCCGTACGCGGGAGCCGTACGCCGGGTTCGCCGGCCGGTCAGGCCTCGGGGTGGGGCGACTGCTGTCGGGCGCCCTCCGCCCGTGCGAGGGCGGCGTCGACGACCGCGTCCTCCTTGGCCTTGTTGGCGCCGCCCTGGGTCTTCACGATCACCCGGATCAAGCCGATGAAGAAGACGGCCATGACGGCCGGGGGCAGGAGCGCGGAGACGTAGTCCATGGGACCAGGGTAGCCAGGCGCCGTCAGCCGGCGGCCAGGTGGTACCGGGTGTCCGGGGCGGGCGGGGCCGGCGGGGCGGGCTTGCGGGGCGGGAAGACCTCGCCTGGGGTGGGGACGGGGCGCTTGGGGGCGGCGGGGGCGGGGGTGGGACGGGGGGCCGGTTTCGCGGCGGGCTTCTGCGGGGGCTCCTTGCCGGACTGGCGGCCGCCGGGGACGGCGTGGAGGTGGGTGCGGGCGGCGGGGAGGGTGACGGTGGACACGACGGACGGGGTGGACGTCTCGGGGGCGCAGCGGGCCAGGAGGGCGGCTGCGGCGGGGTTGCCGCGCAGGGCCCCCAGGGCGGCCAGGTCGTCCGCCCCGGGGCGGTGGCCCGCGCCCAGCGCCTCGTCCAGGAGTGCGAGGTAGCCGCTTGCGGTGCCGGGGAGGGCGGCGCGGTACCGGGCCAGGTCGGCCGTCAGGAAGGCGTTCAGCCGGGCGCCCTCCCGCATCGCCTCGTCGAGCGAGTCTGCGAGGTGGAGGCAGTCCTGGGCCTCCTGGGCCGAGACCGGGCTGGGGTTCAGGGCGAGGGCGAGGGCTCGCCGGAGCACGCGAAGCTCCTGAGCACCGAACGCCATGCCGCCGCGGGGTCCGTAGGGCGTGGGCATGCGGCGACGATACGCGCTAATCAGACAAACCCCGCATAGGGTGCGCGGGTGTGGCGCATACCCCCACCCGGATGCGGGTGCCTGCGGCGGCCTGCGCGGGTGTGGTGGAGGTGCGGGTAGCGGCAGTCGCCGCGGGCAGTCGCCGCGCCCCGCCGCCGCTGCGGGCAGTCGTGCCGCTGGGGCGGCACGGGTGGGCGGTGGGGGTACCTCCCAGGCCGTTCAGGCACTGGGGGAGGCACCCCGCTACGCCGGGCCGCGTCACCCTCGCGCCCGCACCCACCCCGGGGTGCCTACATGCGCGACACGTTGCGCTCGTACACCAGCCGCAGACCCATCAGCGTCAGCCACGGCTCGTGCTCGTCGATGACCGAGGACTCGCCCAGCACCATCGGCGCCAGCCCTCCCGTCGCGATGACCGTCACGTCGTCCGGGTCGTCGGCCAGCTCCCGCGCCATGCGGTTGACGACACCGTCGACCTGGCCTGCGAAGCCGTACACGATGCCGGACTGCATCGCCTCGACCGTGTTCTTGCCGATCACGCTGCGGGGGCGCGCCACCTCGATCTTGCGGAGCTGGGCGCCCTTGACGCCGAGCGCCTCGACCGAGATCTCGATGCCGGGGGCGATGACGCCGCCGATGTACTCCCCGCGCGCGCTGACCGCGTCGAACGTCGTCGCCGTGCCGAAGTCCACGACGATCGCCGGGCCGCCGTAGAGCTCGACGGCCGCGACCGCGTTGATGATGCGGTCCGCGCCGACCTCCTTGGGGTGGTCGGTGAGGATCGGGACGCCGGTCTTGACGCCCGGTTCGACGAGGACCGCGGGGACGTCGCCGTAGTAGCGGCGGGTGACCTCGCGGAGTTCGTGGAGGACGGAGGGGACCGTCGCGCAGATGGCGATGCCGTCGATGCCGTCGCCCAGCTCGTCGCCGAGGAGGGGGTGCATGCCCATGAGGCCCTGGAGGAGGACCGCCAGTTCGTCGGCCGTGCGGCGCGAGTCCGTGGAGATGCGCCAGTGCTCGACGATGTCCTCGCCGTCGAAGAGGCCGAGGACGGTGTGCGTGTTGCCTACGTCGATCGTCAGCAGCATGGCGTCTACTCCGCCGCTCGCAGGTCCAGGCCGATGTCCAGGATCGGGGAGCTGTGGGTGAGAGCGCCCACGGCCAGGTAGTCGACGCCCGTGGCCGCGTACGCCTTGGCGTTGGTGAGGGTCAGGCGGCCCGAGGCCTCCAGCGCGGCGCGGCCGGCGACCAGGGCGACCGCCTCCTCGCACTCGTCCGGGGTGAAGTTGTCCAGGAGGATGAGGTCGGCGCCCGCGTCCACCACCTCGCGCAGCTGGTGCAGGGTGTCGACCTCGACCTCGATGGGCACCTCGGGGAAGCTCTCGCGCACGGCGTTGAAGGCCTCGGCGACGCCGCCCGCGGCGACCACGTGGTTGTCCTTGACCAGGGCCGCGTCCGAGAGGGACATGCGGTGGTTGACCCCGCCGCCGCAGCGGACCGCGAACTTCTCCAGACCGCGCAGGCCCGGCGTCGTCTTGCGGGTGTCGCGGACCTTGGTCTTCGTGCCGTCCAGGGCGTCCGCCCACGCGCGCGTGGCCGACGCGATGCCGGACATGCGGCACAGGAGGTTCAGCGCGCTGCGCTCCGCGGTCAGGATGTCGCGGGTGCGGGTGGTGACGGAGAGGAGCTTCTGGCCCTCCTCCACGCGGTCGCCGTCCTCGACGTGGCGCTCCACCTCGAACTCGTCCGTGCAGACGACCGACAGCACCGCCTCGGCGACCCTGAGGCCCGCCACGACGCCCGCCTCGCGGGCGGTGAAGTCGGCCGTGGCCACGGCGTCCTCGGGGATGGTCGCCACCGTCGTCACGTCCACGCCGCCGGCCAGGTCCTCCTGGATGGCGACGTTCGCGATGTCCTCGACCTCGACGGGGTCGAGTCCGGAGTCCAGCAGGAGTGCCGCGAGGGCGGGGTCGAGGCCGCACTCCATGAAGGTTTCTTCTTCGGTCTCCGCGCCGCAGGCGCAGCCGTCGCCGCAGCCTCCGTCGGAGGCGAGGGGGAGTTCGGTGGGGTCGGAGGGGTTCACTGCTGTCACTGCTCCTGGGGACGGTGCGTCGGCTGGGCGCCGTGGACGGTCGGGGGGAATTCTGGCGTGTCCGTGGTATGCACGGCGAGGGTGCGATCCGGGTTCAGCCGTACGACGACGTGGCGGCGCCACGTGGTGTCGTCGCGGTCCGCGTGGTCCTCGCGCCAGTGGCAGCCGCGGGTCTCCTCACGCCGTGCCGCCGCGGCGACCAGGACGCGGGCCACGCACAGGAGGTTGGTGGCCTCCCAGGTGTCGACACCGGGCTCGGAGGTCTTGCCGTGCTCGTGCAGGGCCTCGCGGGCCTCGGTGTGGAGGCCGTGCAGCCGGTCGGCCGCGCGCGCGAGGGAGTCCGCCGAGCGCAGGACCCCGGCGCCCTCCGTCATGATCCGCTGGATGGTGAGGCGCGTCTCGGGAGGGAGGAGGGGGTGTCGCGGGTGGTCCGAGTGCGGGACGGGGGCCGGTACGCGCGCGTGGAGGGTGCCGGCCGTGTGGGCGGCCGCTATGTCGGCCGCGATGCGTTCGGCGTAGACCAGGCCCTCGAGGAGGGAGTTGGAGGCCAGTCGGTTGGCGCCGTGCACGCCCGTGCAGGCGACCTCGCCGCAGGCGTACAGGCCGGGGACCGTCGTACGGCCGTGGGCGTCGGTGCGGACGCCGCCCGAGGCGTAGTGGGCGGCCGGGGCGACGGGGACCGGTTCGGTGACCGGGTCGATGCCGTGGGCGCGGCAGGCGGCGAGGATCGTGGGGAAGCGCTGCTCCCACATCGTCCTGCCGAAGTGGCGGGCGTCCAGGTACATGTGGTCGGCGCCGTGCTCCTGCATGCGGCGTGTGATGGCCTTCGCGACGATGTCCCGCGGGGCGAGTTCCGCCAGTTCGTGCTGCCCCTGCATGAAGCGCACGCCGTCCGCGTCGACCAGGTGGGCGCCCTCGCCGCGTACCGCCTCGGAGACCAGGGGCTGCTGGCCCTCGGCGTCCGCGCCCAGGAAGAGGACGGTGGGGTGGAACTGGACGAATTCGAGATCGCTCACCTCGGCGCCGGCGCGCAGGGCGAGGGCCACTCCGTCGCCCGTGGAGACGGAGGGGTTCGTCGTCGCCGAGAAGACCTGGCCCATGCCGCCGGTGGCGAGGACGACCGCGGGGGCGTGGACCGCCCCGACGCCGTCGTGCTGACCCTCGCCCATGACGTGCAGGGTGACGCCCGCGGTGCGGCCCTCGGCGTCCGTGAGGAGGTCCAGTACGAGGGCGTTCTCGACGGTGCGGATGCTTCGCGCGCGTACCGCCTCGACCAGGGCGCGGGAGATCTCGGCGCCCGTGGCGTCGCCGCCCGCGTGGGCGATGCGGCGGCGGTGGTGGCCGCCCTCGCGGGTGAGGGCCAGGCCGCCCTCGGTGGACTCGTCGAAGTGCGCGCCGGTCGCGATGAGCCGGCGTACGGCGTCGGGGCCCTCGGTGACCAGGATGCGGACCGCTTCCTCGTCGCACAGGCCGGCACCGGCGACCAGGGTGTCGTCCAGGTGCTGCTCGGGGGTGTCGCCCTCGCCGAGGGCCGCGGCGACGCCGCCCTGGGCCCAGCGGGTGGAGCCGTCGTCCAGGCGGGCCTTGGTGACGACGACGGTCCGCAGACCGGCGGACTCGCAGCGCAGGGCCGCGGTCAGGCCCGCGACGCCGGAGCCGACGACCACCACGTCCGCGGCGATGGCCCAGCCGGGCGCGGGGGCGTGCAGTCGTATGCCTGTGCTGGTCACGAGGCGGCTCCGAGGGGTCCGAAGGTGAGGTGGACGTTGTCGATCAGGCGGGTCGCGCCGACCCGGGCGGCGACGGCGAGGACGGCCTCGCCGGTGTGGTCGTCGCCGATCTCGGTGAAGTCGGACGGGTCGACCAGGGCGAGGTAGTCCAGCTCCAGGGGCGGGGTGGCCCGGGCGGCGTCGTCCAGCACCAGGCGCGCGGCGTCCCGGACGGCCGTGGCGCTGCCGGGGGCGGAGGTGGCGACGGCGTGGGCGTCGGCCGCCGCGCGGGACTCGCCCAGGGCGCTGAGCGCCTCGGCGCGGGCCTGGGTGGCGGGCACCTCGCGGGCCCGGGCGCACAGCGCCTCCTGGGCGGCATGCCGGTCCAGCCCTGCGAAGAGGGCCTGCGAGAGTGCCAGGGCGGTGCGGCGCTCCGGCGTCGAGAGGTAGCGGTTGCGGCTGGACAGGGCGAGGCCGTCCTCCTCCCGCACGGTGGGGACGCCGACGATCTCCATGCCGAAGTTCAGGTCGCGGACCATGCGGCGGATCAGCGCCAGCTGCTGGGCGTCCTTCTGTCCGTAGAGGGCGAGGTCGGGGCGGGTGAGGTGGAGGAGCTTGGCGACGACGGTGAGCATGCCGTCGAAGTGGCCGGGCCGGGAGGCGCCCTCCAGGCGTTCGCCCATGGGGCCCGCGGTGATGCGCACCTGGGGTTCGCCGCCCGGGTAGACCTCGTCGACCGCGGGGGCGAAGACGGCGTCGGCACCCGCGCCTCCGGCGATCTCCAGGTCGGCGTCCAGGGTGCGCGGGTAGCGGTCGAGGTCCTCGCCTGCGCCGAACTGGAGCGGGTTCACGAAGACCGTGACGACGACCTCGCCGTCCGGTCCGGCGAGGTCGCGCGCCGTGCGGATCAGGGTGGCGTGGCCCTCGTGCAGGGCACCCATGGTCATCACGACGGCCCGGCGGCCGCGGCGCACGCGCGCGTGCAGCTCGTCGGCGGTGCGCAGGAGGACGGGAGCGGTGGGGATCGTCATCGGGCGTCTCCGTCGTCGGTGCCGGTGGGGCCGTCGGGCCTCGGGGGGTCCTCCGGACCGGGGGTGCCCTCGGCGTCGGAGACCGTGTTTCCGCCGGGCGTGCGTTCCGGGCCGGGGGGTCCGTCCGCGACCGGGCCTCCCGTGACGTCGGCGGGGCCGCCGGTGCTGTCGGGGCCGGTGGGGTCCGTGCCCGTGGAGCCCTCGGCGAGGACACCGAGCAGGTCCTCGGCGAGTTCGGCCTTCAGCAGGCCGTGGTCCAGGGCGCGGTCGGCGGTCGCGCGGGCCATCGCCAGGTAGCCGGCGACGGCCTGCGGGGCGTGTTCGCGCAGCTCCACGATGTGCGCGGCGACCGTGCCCGCGTCGCCGCGCGCGACGGGGCCGGTGAGGGCCGCGTCGCCGGAGCGCAGCGCGTTGTCGAGGGAGGCGCCGAGCAGCGGGCCGAGCATCCGGTCGGGGGCCGCCACGCCGGCCGTGCGCAGCAGCTCCATGGACTGGGCGACCAGGGTGATCAGGTGGTTGGAGCCCAGGGCCAGCGCCGCGTGGTACAGCGGGCGCCTGTCCTCGGCGATCCACTCCGGCTCGCCACCCATCTCGATGACCAGGGCCTCGGCGGCCAGCCGCAGCTCCTCGGGCGCGGTGACGCCGAACGAGCAGCCGGCCAGGCGCTGGACGTCCACCGGGGTGCCGGTGAAGGTCATCGCCGGGTGCAGGGCCAGCGGCAGGGCGCCGGCGCGCAGCGCGGGGTCCAGGACCCTCGCTCCGTACCGCCCGGAGGTGTGCACCAGCAGTTGGCCCGGACGCACCGCCCCCGTCTCGGCGAGCCCGGTCACCAGCCCGGGCAGGGCGTCGTCGGGAACGGTCAGCAGGACCAGCTCGGCGTGCCGGAGGACCTCCGCGGGCGTCATGAGCGGCACGTCGGGGAGGAGGGCGGCGGCACGCCTTCTGGAGGCGTCGGAGACCCCGGAGACGGCCACCGGACGGTGGCCGGCGAGTTGGAGGGACGCGGCCAGCGCGGGGCCCACCCGCCCGGCGCCGACGACGCCTACGGTGAGCCGCGCGGGGCGGTCCTTGGGGTCTGCCTGTGGGGTTGTGTTCACGCGACGACGGCCTTCCCGTTCCAGTCCGCTCGGGGTACCGGACGATTTCTCGTCATGTTAACGCGATCGGTCCGGGCGACGTCCGGTTGTCCACAGGCTGTGGGTTTCCGTGCGGCGCCGGAGCACACACCCCGCGCGCGTGTCGGAAAGTGAGCGGAAACCGGGTGCCCCGCGCGCGGAACGCGCGACATGATCCCTGCATGAGCGACACGGCAGAACAGGAAGAGCCGGCGGCACTGGCCGGACCGGAAGCGTCGGCAGCACAGGACGAGTCGGAGGAGCAGCGGAACAGGCGCAGCCGGGCGCGACGCGTGGCCGCCCTCAGCGGCGCGCGGCGCGTACTCGCCCGCCCTGGCTTCATCACGACCCTGCGCGAGCGCATCGCCCTGCTCGACGGGGCCGAGGAGCTGTACGACCTCGACGAGCCCTCCGACATGTACGGCAACGGCGTCGTGGCGGCCCTGGAGGAGAGGACCGCCGCCCTGCTCGGCACGGAGGCCGCCGCCTTCTTCCCGACCGGGACCATGGCCCAGCAGGTGGCCCTGCGCTGCTGGGCGGGCCGCACCGGCAACCCGGTCGTCGCCCTGCACGGGCTCGCCCATCCCGAAGTGCACGAGCGCGACGCCCTCAGCCGGGTCAGCGGCCTGCGTCCCGTACGGCTGACCGACGCGCCACGGCCGCCGACCGCAGACGAGGTACGCGGTTTCGAGGAGCCGTTCGGCGCGCTCATGCTGGAACTGCCGCTCAGGGAGCCCGGATACCTGCTGCCCACCTGGGAGGAGCTCACCGAGGTCGTCGAGGCAGCCCGGGAGCGCGACGCGGTGGTCCACTTCGACGGGGCCCGCCTGTGGGAGTGCACCGTCCACTTCGGCCGCCCCCTGGCCGAGATCGCGGGCCTGGCGGACAGCGTGTACGTCTCGTTCTACAAGTCCCTCAAGGGCTACGGCGGCGCCGCCCTGGCCGGTCCCCGGACGCTGGTCGAGGAGGCGAAGGCCTGGCGCCACCGGTACGGCGGCCAGGTGTTCCAGCAGTTCCCCACGGCGCTGTCCGCCCTGGCCGGCCTGGAGCGCGAGCTGCCCCGGCTGCCCTCGTACGTGGCCCACGCGCGCGTGGTGGCGGCCGCGCTGCGCGAGGGACTCGCGGCGGCCGGGCTGCCGTGGGCGCGGGTGCACCCCGAGGTGCCGCACACGCACGAGTTCCAGGTCTGGCTGCCCTGCGACCCCGACGCCGCGAGCGAGGCGGCGCTCCGGCAGGCCGAGGAGACCGGAACGATGCTGTTCTCCCAGCCCTGGGACGCGAGGGGCCCCGGGATCGCCCTCACCGAGGTCGGGGTGGGCGAGTCGGGACTGGAGTGGACGGCCGAGGAGGTGCGGGCGGCGGTCGCCGACTTCGCCGCCCGGCTGACGGCCTGACGCGGGCCGCCCGGCCGGTCAGCCCAGGGTGCGCGGCCACCGGGACCACCACCGGCGCAGGGCCCGCCGTACCCGCCCGCGCGCCGGGCGGCCGGCGAGCACGGCCTGGAACCGGCGGCGGTCGTGCCACGCGCGCACGACGCGCCGGTCGTGGGTGCCGGGCGCGGGCGGCGGGGGCTCGCCGTGCTGCCGGGCCCGGTAGGTGTCCAGGAGGTACTGCTGCGTGATGCTCATGGCGGATCGCCTTCGACGTGGAGACGCGAACGTGAGGATGTGAGGAGGTCGGGGCGAGGACGCGGGACGGAAAGAGCCCCCCGGCTCCCCCGACGGTCCCGACGGTCCCGACGGTCCCGACGGGTCCAGCCTGCTCCCGTCCGCGTCCGCCGTCGCGACGATTGACGACGGCGGTCAATCGGCGGCGGCGTTGTCGGTGGCGGCGTGCACCATGGGGGCATGAGCGTGCGCATCGACATCACGGGGCTGCGGCCGGAGCGGGTCGCCGTCGTGCCCTCTCCGCTGGCCGAGCTGGGTATGGCGCTGCACGCGCTGTCCGAGCCGGGGCACCACCCCGGGCTTCAGGGCTGGGTGACGGGCGTGACCGCCCGGCTCGACTCGCACCTGGCGGACCGGATGTGCGAGGCCGACTTCCTGTGGCGGACGACGTTCTCGGACCTGTTCATGCCGTTCGCCGGGGTGCCGGGCCGCAGCACCCTGCCCGGTGCCACCCTCGCCGACGACCTGGACCTGCTCGACAAGCTGTCCGACGAGCAGTTCGTCGACGCGGCCCTGGAGTTCACCTGCGCGCTGCCGTACAGCACCGGTGGGGTCTCGGCGCTCGACGACCCCGAGGTGCGCCGGCGCGCGCTGGACCTGGCCGCCGCGCGGGGACCGCAGCAGCTGCGTTTCAGCGAGCGGCTGCTGGCCGATCCGCCGCGGATCCGGGACTGGCTGCGGCAGTTCGCCCGGGACTGCGACGAGGCGTTCTTCGCCGAGGCCTGGTCCCGGCTGCGCCACCAGCTCGCGGCCGACGCCCGCCGCAAGACGGACCTGCTGCGCCACAAGGGCCTCGCCGAGGCGCTGACCGCCGTGTCCCCGGCGGTGGCCCTGGACGAGGGCGCCGCCCGCATCACCGTCGACAAGCTGGGCGACGGGCGTTCCGCGACGGCGGACGGCGGCCTGCTGCTGGTCCCGACCAGCCTGGGCTGGCCGCACCTGATGGTCCTGCACCGGCACGACTGGCAGCCCGTGCTGCACTACCCGGTCGGCTCCCCCGAGTTGGCCTCGCCGCCGTCGGTCGAGCAGCTCACGATGCGGATGACGGCGCTGTCCCACCCCGTCCGGATGCGCATCTGCCGGTACCTGGCCCGCAGTGCGTACACCACGGGCGAGCTGGCGCAGGTGCACGGCATGACGGCGCCCGAGATATCCCGGCACCTGGGCGTGCTGAAGAAGGCCGGACTGGTCACCACCCGCCGCCGCGGCCGGTACGTCCTGCACCAGCTGGACGTCACGGTGGTGGCCCGGCTGGGCAGCGACTTCCTGGAGGGGATACTGCGCTAGGGCCGCCCGCTCCAGGGGGCGGTGTCAGTCGACCCGGATGTGCCGGATCCCGACGCCCGCCTGCCGCATCCGGGTGCGCAGCGCGCCCTCGTTGTTGGGCCTCAGGGTGAGCCCCGCGAGGACGGCGATGCGGTCGGCGGTCTTCGGGACGGTCGTGTGGTCCGTCCACAGGTGCTCGGCGAACTCCGGCTCGGCCAGCCGCTCCAGGCAGTGGTCGAGCTGTCGCACGGCCCAGCTCTCCCGGCGCGGCCCGCTCCCCTGCCCCGTCCTCCCCGTCACGTACCGCAGGGCGTGCCCGAGGCCGCGCTCGCGCAGCCGCCGCAGGACGGTCTCGCGTTCGGCGAGGAGGCTGAAGTGGTGGACGTCGTGGCCCAGTTCGCGCAGTCGCCCGACGGTCTCGGCGAAGTACCCGGGGTCGGTGACCGTCATGGGCGCGATCACCACGCCGTCGTGCTTGGTCAGCGCCAGGTCCAGCACCTCCACGACACCCTGCCGCCAGGAGACCAGGTCCTGGAAGTTGTCGATCAGCGGCCTCCGGCCGCGGGCGTCCCGCAGCTCGGGCGGCAGCATGCGGCGCAGCCCGAAGCCCGCGTGCTCGGGGTCGCAGACGACGCTGCCGGGGAGCCGACGCCGTATCTCGTGCGCGGTCTGTGTTTTTCCGCCCCCGAAGGGGCCGTTGATCCACAGGAGCATGCGCAGACCCTATCGACGCGCGGCCCGACGCGGAGCCCTCCGCACAGGCCCGTCAGTGTCCGCCGCCGGCCCGCACCAGCCCGGTCTCGTAGGCGAGGACCACCACCTGTACGCGGTCGCGCAGGCCCAGCTTGGTCAGGATGCGGCCCACATGGGTCTTGACGGTCGCCTCGGACAGCACGAGCCGCGCCGCGATCTCGCCGTTGGACATGCCCTGCGCCACCAGCACCATCACCTCGCGCTCCCGCTCGGTGAGCCGCTGGAGCTCCTTCTGCCGGGGCTCCTGCCCGGTGGCCGGCAGCATCGGCGCGAACCGGTCCAGGAGCCGCCGGGTGGTGGACGGGGCGACCACCGCGTCGCCGCTGTGCACGGAGCGGATCGCGGCGAGCAGCTCGCCGGGCGGCACGTCCTTGAGCATGAAGCCGGAGGCGCCCGCCTTCAGCGCCGAGAACGCGTACTCGTCGAGGTCGAAGGTGGTCAGGATCAGCACCTTCGGCGCGTTCGGGTCCACACAGATCCGGCTGGTGGTCTCCACGCCGTCGAGCTTGGGCATACGGACGTCCATCAGGACGACGTCCACGGCGGTCGAGCGCAGCACCTGGAGCGCCTCGACGCCGTCGCCCGCCTCGGCGACGACCTCCATGTCCGGCTGGGCCGCCAGCACCATCCGGAACCCGGTGCGCAGCAGCACCTGGTCGTCGACGAGCATCACGCGGATCGCCATCGGGGCCTCTTCTTCCTTCTCTTCCTTACAGGTGTCAATGCGGTACGTGCGTGGGGGCCCGGTGGTCAGGGCGCGGGTTTCAGCGGCAGCAGCGCACTGATGCGGAATCCTCCGCCCGGACGCGGGCCCGCGTCCAGGGTTCCGCCGACCATGCCGATCCGCTCGCGCATGCCGATCAGCCCGTGGCCCTGGCCGTCGAAGCCGCCCTCCTCGTACAGCTCGTGCGGGGCGCCCTTGCCGTCGTCCTCGATGAGCAGTCCGAGTCCGTCGTCGAAGTAGACCAGGCGTACGCTCGCGCCCGCGTTCTCGCCGCCGTGCTTGCGCGTGTTGGTCAGCGCCTCCTGCACGATGCGGTACGCGGTCAGCTCCACGCCGCTGGGCAGCTGCCGGGGGGTGCCCTCGATCTTGAAGTCGACCGGCAGCCCGGAGGTGCGGCACTGCTCGACGAGGTCCTCGATCTGCTCGACGTCGGGCTGCGGCACGTACTCCCCGGCCTCCTTGTGCTCGCCGGTGCGCAGCACGCCGAGCAGGCGGCGCATCTCCGCGAGCGCCTGCCGGCCGGTGGAGGAGATGGTCTCCAGCGCCTTCTTCGCCTGGTCGGGCGCCGCGTCCAGGACGTAGGCGGCGCCGTCGGCCTGCACCACCATGACGGAGACGTTGTGCGCGACCACGTCGTGCAGCTCGCGCGCGATCCGGGCGCGTTCGGCGGCGACCGCGACCTTGGCCTGGGCCTCGCGCTCCTTCTCCAGCCGGGTCGCGCGCTCCTCCAGCTGCGCGAAGTAGGCGCGCCGGGTGCGGATGGAGTCGCCGAGCACCCAGGCGAGGGCGAAGGGGACCGCCTGGAAGACCGTCACCGCGATGGTGGTGCCCATGCCCAGCTCGCTGTCGGACCAGCGCAGCGCGGCAAGGGGCGCCGCGCACAGGCCCGTGGCCAGCGCGGTCCGGGAGGCCCAGCGGGCGCCGATCGCCGCGACGGTGTAGATGATCACCAGGAAGGCGAAGTCGGCCGGCATCGTCGAGACGTCGAAGACCAGTTGGCCCACGCCCAGCGCGACGGCGAGCAGCAGCATCCGCTCCGGCATCCGCTGGCGCTGCGCGATCACGACGCTGAGCAGCACCACGAAGGGGATGATCAGCGCCAGGCTGTCCGTGCCGTCCGCCCGCGTCCCCGGGGTCGCCGCGGAGACCAGGGAGACTCCGAGCACGACGAAGGCCCAGAACGAGTCGACACCGGTCGGGTGTCGGCGGAGGAAGTCGTAGAGGCGCTGCACGTAACCCAGCGTAGGGAAGCGGAATAGGTGCAGGGGTCAACCGGAGGGCCGATCCGCATCGCCCGCGCATACTCCGCAAGGTGGAGGGACCGCTCTTCTGTGCCCCTAGCCTGGGCCTGTGACACCAGGAACGGCAGGGCTCAGAGGGGCTCCCGAGACGCGGGGGGACTGGCGGGGCTGGCGGGAGGCCACCCACGAGGCCCTCTACGGACCGGAGGGGTTCTACCGCGCGGCGACGGCGGGCCCCGCGGGGCACTTTCGCACGTCCGTGCACGCGTCGCCCCTGTTCGCGGGGGCCGTGGCGCGGCTGCTGTGCCGGGTCGACGAGGCGCTGGGGCGCCCTGCCTCGCTGGACTTCGTGGACATGGCGGCCGGCCGGGGCGAGCTGGTCGCCGGGGTGCTGGCGGCCCTGCCCGCCGACGTGGCCGCCCGCACGCGCGCGTACGCCGTCGAGGTCGCCGCCCGCCCCGAAGGCCTCGACCGGCGGGTACGGTGGCTCGCTCGGCCGCCGGACGGCGTCACCGGGCTGCTGTTCGCCAACGAGTGGCTGGACAACGTACCGGTGGACGTGGCGGAGGTGGACGCCGCGGGCGTGGTGCGCCGGGTGCTCGTGCGGGGCGACGGGGCCGAGCGGCTCGGGGAGCCGGTGGCCGGGGCGGAGGCCGAGTGGCTGGCCCGGTGGTGGCCGCTGCCCGCCGAGGAGGGGCGGCGCGCGGAGATCGGGCTCCCCCGCGACGAGGCCTGGGCGTCGGCCGTGGCGGCGCTGGATGCCGGGCTCGCGGTGGCCGCCGACTACGCGCACACCTCGGCCGCCCGCCCCCCGTTCGGAACGCTCACGGGCTTCCGGGAGGGGCGGGAGACGGAGCCGGTGCCGGACGGGTCGTGCGACATCACCGCACACGTGGCTCTGGACGCGTGCGCGGCCGCCCACACCGCGAGGTGCACTCCGGAGCACGCGCCCCCGAATGCGCTCACGCGCCCCCAGCGCGAGGCCCTGCACGCGCTCGGTGTCACCGGCGCACGCCCCCCGCTCGCGCTGGCCTCCACCGATCCGGCTGCCTACGTGCGCGCCCTCGCGAGCGCGTCCCAGGCCGCCGAGCTGACCGCGCGCGGCGGCCTGGGCGACTTCTGGTGGCTGCTCCAGCCGGTGGGGCCGGTCGACGCCGAGGCGCTACTTGTCGATGTCGCCGACCACGAAGAACAGTGACCCGAGGATCGCCACCATGTCCGCGACCAGCGTCCCGGGCAACAGCTCGGCGAGCGCCTGGATGTTGTTGTACGACGCCGAGCGCAGCTTCAGCCGGTACGGGGTCTTCTCGCCCTTGCTGACCAGGTAGTACCCGTTGATGCCGAGCGGGTTCTCGGTCCAGGCGTACGTGTGGCCCTCGGGCGCCTTCAGCACCTTCGGGAGCCGCTGGTTCACCGGCCCCGGCGCCAGCTCGGCCAGGCGGTCCAGGCAGGCGTCGGCGAGGTCGAGGGCGTTGTGCGTCTGCTCCAGGAGGCACTCGAAGCGCGCCAGGCAGTCGCCCTCGGTGCGGGTGACGACCCTGAGGGTGTCCTGGAGTTCGCCGTAGGCGAGGTACGGCTCGTCGCGGCGCAGGTCGAAGTCGACGCCGGAGGCGCGCGCGATGGGACCGCTGACGCCGTAGGCGTGCACGGCCTCGGCGGACAGGGCGCCCACGCCCCGCGTACGCCCGCGGAAGATCTCGTTGCCCAGGACCAGGTCGTCGAAGACGTCCATGCGCGAGCGCACGGCGGCGACGGCGGCACGCGCGCGCGTGGTCCAGCCCGCCGGGAGGTCCTCCTTGAGACCGCCGACGCGGTTGAACATGTAGTGCATGCGCCCGCCGGAGACCTCCTCCATCACGTTCTGGAGGACCTCCCGCTCCCGGAAGGCGTAGAAGACCGGGGTGATGCCGCCCAGCTCCAGCGGATACGAACCGAGGAACATCAGGTGGTTGAGCACCCGGTTCAGCTCGGCGAGGAGCGTCCGCGTCCACACCGCGCGCGTGGGGACCTCCATGCCGAGCATCCGCTCGACGGCGAGGACGACGCCCAGCTCGTTGGAGAACGCCGACAGCCAGTCGTGGCGGTTGGCGAGCATGATGATCTGACGGTAGTCACGGGCCTCGAACAGCTTCTCCGCGCCGCGGTGCATGTAGCCGATCACCGGCTCCGCGCTCGTGATGCGCTCGCCGTCCAGAACCAGCTTGAGCCGCAGCACGCCGTGGGTGGACGGGTGCTGGGGCCCGATGTTGAGCACCATGTCGGTGCTCTCCGCGGCACCGCCGATTCCGACCGTGGTCTCCGTCGTAGGAGTCATGAACACAGTCTCCCCTACGTACGCTGGCCCCATGGAGACGGGGAGCCCGGACGACGCGGGCACGGCGGGCACAGCGGGCACGGCGGAAGCGACCGGGCGGGCGGCTCCGTCCGACCCGTCGGCCGCGCCGAGGGACGAGCCGGTGTGGACCGGCCTGCCGCCGGGGCTGCTGCACCTGCGCCGCCTGTTGCTGGTGGTGTGGCTGGGACTGCTGGCGGTCGCCGCCGGTGTGCTGCCCGCCCTGTTCCTCGACCCGGCCTGGGCCGCCCCGGCCCTCCTGCCGCTGGCGCTGCTGGCCTGGGGCTGGGTGATGCTGGAGCGCAACTGGCGCTCCTGGAGGTACGCCGAGCGCGCCGACGACCTGCTGATCAGCCGGGGTGTGCTGTGGCGGGAGGAGACCGTCGTCCCGTACGGGCGCATGCAGCTGGTGGAGGTGACCTCCGGGCCGGTCGAGCGCCACTTCGGCCTGGCCAGCGTGCAGCTGCACACGGCCGCCGCCGCGACCGACGCGACCATCCCCGGCCTCGACCCGGCCGAGGCGGAACGCCTCCGCGACCGCCTCACCGAGCTGGGCGAGGCCCGATCGGCGGGCCTGTGACCGGGCCCGGGGCAGGGAGGGGTGCGACCGAGGGCGGTACCGCGGGGCGCGCGGGCGGCGCAGGCGGACCGGCGGAGTACACGAGCGAGCCCCGCCGGGCGGCCCCCGACCGAGACGGGGACGCCCCCCTGCGCGATCCGAACCACGACCCGGCCGAGCCCGCGAACCACACGGCAGCCCCCGCTCCCGAGACCCCCGACGCCGGCGGCACGCCGACGAACAGCACAAGCGAACCCGACCGGACCGACCTCGACGGCCCAAACGGGGACAGCCCACTGAGGAAGCCACGTCACGACGACGCGGCCGAGCCCTCGGGCCACACGGCAGCCCCCGCACCCGAAGCGACCGGCTCCGACCGCGAGACCCCCGGCGCGGGCGCCGGCGGAACGCCGGCGAGGGGAGACGGCGCGAGCCGGGACCGGGGCGGCGACGTCGTGGAGCGGCGCCTGCACCCCGTCACGCCCCTGCGGCGGGCGTGGGCGCCGGTCGCGGTGCTCGTCGGGTGGGCCGTGCACGACCCCGACCAGGCGCAGCGCCAGCTGACCCGGCTGACCACCACCCACCTGCTGATCGGCTTCGCCGTACTGATCCCGGCCGCCGCCCTGTACGGCTTCCTCACCTGGTGGTTCACGCACTACGCGGTGACCGACACCGAACTGCGGATCCGCACCGGCCTGCTGTTCCGCCGCACCGCGCACATCCGCCTCGAACGCATCCAGGCGATCGACGTCACCCAGCCCCTGCTGGCCCGGGTCGCGGGCGTAGCCAAGCTCAAGCTCGACGTCATAGGCACCGGCAAGAAGGACGAGCTGGCCTTCCTCGGCGCCGACGAGGCGCGGACGCTGCGGGCCGAGCTCCTCGCGCGCGCGGCGGGCTTCGCGCCCGAGACCGCGCACGAGGTCGGCGAGGCCCCCGCGCGGCAGCTGCTGCGGGTGCCGCCCGGCGTCCTCGCTGTCTCCCTCCTGCTGACCGGCGCGACCTGGGGCACACTGCTCGCCGCCGCCGTCGTACCGACGCTGCTGTGGCTGGCCACCCACAACCTGTGGACAGTGCTGGCGACCGCCCTGCCGCTGGTGGGCGCCGCTGGCGCGAGCAGCGCCGGCCGGTTCGTCGGGGAGTACGACTGGACGGTGGCCGAGTCCCCGGACGGGCTCCGCATCGACCACGGCCTGCTCGACCGCGCCCACGAGACGGTGCCGCCGGGCCGGGTGCAGACCGTGCGCCTCGTGGAGCCGCTGCTGTGGCGGCGCCGCCGCTGGGTGCGGGTGGAGCTGGACGTGGCCGGGTCGTCGAACTCCGTGCTGCTGCCGGTCGCCCCGCGCGAGATCGCCGAGTCGGTCGTCGCGCGCGTGCTGCCCGGCGTGACCGTGCCGGCGGGACCCGAGCTGTCGCGCCCGCCGCGCCGGGCGGCACGGTGCAGACCGCTGTGGTGGCGCGGCCACGGGCTCGCCGTCACCGACGCGGTCTTCGCCGCCCGGTACGGCCTGCTGCGCCGCAGCCTGGCGCTCGTGCCGCACGCCAAGGTCCAGAGCGTCCGCCTGACGCAGGGCCCCTGGCGGCGCGCCCTGCGGCTGGCGGACGTCCACGTGGACACGGGGGCGAACAAGACCGTGACCGCCCGCCTGCGCGACGCCGAAGAGGCCGCGGAACTGCTGCGGAGCCAGGCGGAACGCTCCCGGACCGGCCGCCGCGACGCCCCGCCGGACCGCTGGATGGCCTGAGACCCCCCCCGCCCCACGGCGTCCGGAGGAGACGGTCAGGCGGTCAGGAGACCGCGCTGCGCAGCCCCTGTACGTCGATCTGCTCGGTCTCGTCGTGGGCCGTCAGGTCGATCACCTGGCCCACGCCCCGGGACTCCTCGCCGGCCGCCTTGAAGGAGACCTCGGCCTCCGCCTTGTGCAGGGCGAGCGCCTCCTGGCCGACCACGTCGGCCAGGTCCTCGTTCTGCACGGTCTCCAGAGCGGCGTCGGACGCACCCGCCCCGCCCGTCGCGCCCGTCGTGTTTTCGACGGGCTTGGTGCCGAAGAAGTCGAAGCCGCCCTCGACCACCGGACGCCGCGCCGGGGCCGCCGGTACGACGGCCACCGCGGTCGGCACCGTGAAGTGCCCGTCGGCCCGCCGGGTGGACTGGGTGGGCTGCGCGGGCCGCTCGTCGGACGTCGTGGTCGGGGAGGCGGCGGCGGTGCGCTCATGGCCGTCGGCCGCCTCGGGCTGCCCCTGCGCCTCGTCCTCCTGCCCCGCGTCGGTCGCGGGCACGCCCTCGCCGCCGCCGTCGTCGTCACCGTCGGAGCCGTCCGGGGCGTCGGCGGCCACAGCCCGGTCGCCACCGTCCGGGTCGGCGGGCGCGCCGCCGTCGAAGCGGGCCAGGGCCGCGTTCGCGCGCAGGAACAGCCGGGACCCCTCGGGCGAGAAGACCGCGGGAGCGGAGGCCTCTTCGGCCCCCGTGTCCTCGTCGCCGGGCACCTCATCGGCCCCCGCGTCCGACCCCGGCGCTTCCACTCCGGGCGTCTCCTGCTCCCGCGACTCCTGCTCCCGGGTCTCCTGCACCGGCGTCTCCTCCGCCGGGGCGGTGCGGGCCGCCGGCAGCGCGGGTGCCTGCGGCGCGGCCTCTATCTCCAGCAGCCGGCGGCCCTCCAGCGCGCTGGCACGCTCGGTCTCCGCCGTGGCGTAGCGCCGCAGCAGCGAGGCGTGCTCGTTGCGCAGCCCCGCCAGCTCGGTGCGCTTGGCCCGCAGCCGGTGCTCCAGCTTCTGCCGCAGCTCGCGCGACTCCTCCAGGTCGGACTCCAGTTCGGCGACCCGTTCCTCGAAGCGCCACTCGTCGCTCGCACGCGCGCGTGTGAGGTCGGCGACCTGCCGGCCCGCCTGCGCGTCCCAGTGCCGCATGACGACCGCGCCGACCACAGCCGTCACCGCGGCGGCCGCGGCCAGCACGCGAAGGATCATGGTCTCGCTGAACAACCAGGGCCCGAGGGCGCAGACGACCGAAACACCTGCGATCGCCGACGGAGGAAGCAGCCTGTGCAGAGGCGGGGAATGGCGATGACGTCCACGTGGCATGGCCAGAAACTTACCGCGCGTAGGCGAATCTTGGCGCCCCGCCCCGTAAAAACAGGGCCATCTCCGACGTGTTCACAGGGAACGGGGAATCCACACCCCCGACGACGGACGAATTACCCCCGGATTCCAAGATCATTCAAGAGTCCCGTCCTCCACCCAGCCGCTCATCCAGCCACCGCAGCGTCGCGGGAATCTCCCGCCGCCAGGTATTGAAGTTGTGCCCGCCGCTTTCCAGGATGATCGACGAGATCCGGGTCGGCCTCTTGCCCTTCACCAGATCAATGAACTTCAGCGTGTCCTTGTAGTTCGTCTCGCCGGTCCTGCTGCTGGTGACGAGCAGTGAAGTGTCGGGCGCGGGCGCGTTCTTGAGATACCACCACAGACTGGCCCGCTTCTCGAGCCCCTCGTCCCCCTGGAAGAGGTCGCCCGTGGTGGGGTCGTTCGGCGCGTCGTAGTACGGCGACAGCCCCGCCCCGGCGGCGTACACCTCCGGATGGTGCGCGGCGAGTTTCAGGGCGCAGTAGCCGCCGGTCGAGTTGCCGACGACGCCCCAGCTCCGCGGCCCCTTGGCCACCCGGTAGTGGGCACCCACGGCCTCGGGCAGGTCCTTGGCGAAGAACGTCTCCGTCCGCGGCCCGCCCGGTACGTCCACGCACTCCGTGTCGCGCGGCGGTGCCACCGTGGGCCGCAGCATCACCAGGATCATCGGCCGCATCCGACCGGCCTTCGCCAGCTCCAGCGCCGTACGCGGGTAGTGAAGTTTCTCCACCAGCGCCTCCGCCGTCCCCGGATAACCGGTCAGGACCACGGCCGCGGGAAACGTACGGCCACGGTGCCGCACCTGAAAGTACTCCGGCGGCAAATAGACATACGCCGGTGACGCGATCCGCGACGTACGCCCGACGACCCGTATCTCCTCCACTCGCCCCGAGACGTCCGGCCGCGCCCCGCCCGCCTGCGTCACCCGCCGGTCCCCGACGACCCGCAGCGGCCCGCCGCCCGCGCCGGCCGAGTGGTCCACGACCACGCCCTGCCCGTCCTCCCGCCCGAACAGGTCGGCCCAACTGCCGTAGAACCCGAAGGACTGATTGGCGACCAGTCCCACCGCCGCGAAGACCGCCACCTGGGTGGCGAGCAGCAGACCGACCCTCCCCAGAACGGCCCGCACACCCCGCCCGGCCAGCCGCGGCCACAACCACACCGTCCCGGCGAACAGCAGCACGCCGGCCACCACCGCCAACACCAGCACCTTGTTGCTCGTGAGACCCATGCCTTGCTACCCGCCCGCGCTTTCCGTTGATCAGGGGAGTGAACCTCTCCCTCCGAGACACCGTCCTAGAGGGCGCAATGTCGCCGGATGCCCGGAACGGGCCCGGGATCCACGATCTCTCGCAGAACCACAGGTGCGATGTCTGTCAGGACAGATGAGGAAATGTCGGGCGAGGTTCCGACGAGGCCCACCCGCATACCCCGCGCCCTGCGCGGCCCCCGCCCGGACCGGATCCCCCTCCTCGTCGGCCGCGCCTGCGTGCTCGTCGGCCTGCTGGACATCGCGGCCGGGTCCTTCCCGCGCTTCCGCCACAGCCGGATGCACGCGCTCGCCGAGGTCCTGCCCGGCGCCTTCGGCCCCTTCGCCGCCGCCCTCTCGCTCAGCGCGGGCGTCCTGCTCCTCCTGCTCGCCCACGGCCTCAAACGCCGCAAGCGCCGGGCCTGGCGGGCGGCGGTCGCCCTGCTGCCACTGGGAGCCGTCGCCCAGTTCACATACCGCCACTCCCTCCTCGGGGCAGTGATCTCCGTGGCCCTGCTGATCCCCCTCCTCCGCCACCGCGACGAGTTCGCCGCCCTCCCCGACCCCCGCAGCCGCTGGCGGGCCCTGGCCAACTTCGTCCTCATGAGCGCCGGTTCCGTCCTGCTGGGCCTGCTCGTCGTCAACGCCCACCCGCACCGCATGCTCGGCGACCCGAGTCTGGCCGACCGCCTCACCCACGTCCTCTACGGCCTGTTCGGCGTCGAGGGCCCGGTGGACTACCGCGGCAACACCTCCTGGACGGTCGCGTTCTCCCTCGGCGCCCTCGGCCTCCTGACCGCCGTCACCACCATCTACCTGGCCTTCCGCCCCGAACACCCCGCGGCCCGCCTCACCGAGGACGACGAGACCCGCCTGCGCGCCCTCCTCGCCCGGCACGGCGGCCGCGACTCCCTCGGCCACTTCGCGCTGCGCCGCGACAAGGCCGTCGTCTTCTCCCCCAGCGGCAAGGCCGCCGTCACCTACCGGGTCGTCTCCGGCGTGATGCTGGCCAGCGGCGACCCGATCGGCGACGTCGAGGCCTGGCCGGGCGCCATCGAACGCTTCATGGACGAGGCCCGGGCCCACTCCTGGACCCCGGCCGTCATGGGCTGCTCGGAGACCGGCGGCGAGGTCTGGACCCGCGAAACGGGTCTCGACGCCCTCGAACTGGGCGACGAGGCGGTGGTGGACGTGGCGGATTTCTCCCTCGCCGGCCGCGCGATGCGCAACGTACGCCAGATGGTCAAGCGCATCGAGCGCGCCGGTTACGAGACCCGGGTACGGCGCGTGGCTGACCTGTCCGACGCCGAACTGAACCGGGTGCGCCGCGCCGCCGACGCGTGGCGCGGCACGGACACCGAGCGCGGCTTCTCCATGGCCCTGGGCCGCGTCGGCGACCCGGCCGACGGCGACTGCCTGATCGCGACGGCGCACAAGCAGGACGCCGAGCCGGGCGAGTACGGCGACCTGAAGGCGATCCTGCACTTCGTGCCCTGGGGCACGGACGGCGTGTCCCTGGACCTCATGCGCCGCGACCGCACGGCCGACCCCGGCATGAACGAACTCCTGATCGTGGCCGCGCTCCAGGCGGCCCCGAAACTGGGCATCGCCCGCGTGTCCCTGAACTTCGCGATGTTCCGCGCGGCGCTCGCGCGCGGCGAGAAGATCGGCGCGGGCCCGGTCCTCCGCGCGTGGCGCGGACTGCTGGTCTTCCTCTCCCGCTGGTTCCAGATCGAGTCGTTGTACAAGTTCAACGCGAAGTTCCGGCCCCGGTGGGAGCCGCGCTTCGTCGTGTACCGCCGCTCGGCCGACCTCCCGCGCATCGGCTTCGCCGCGATGCAGGCGGAGGGCTTCGTCACGATTTCCCTCCCCCGCTTCCTCCAGCGCCGGACGCCCTCGCGCCGCCCCTGCGCCCACCAGGCGCCGGCGCGGGCGGCGTAACGGTCACTGGGCCGGCGTCCTTTTCGGCACCCGGGGTGGGTGCGGGCGCGAGGGTGACGCGGCCCGGCGTTGCGGGGTGCCGCTGCGCCCACCCGTGCCGCCCCAGCGGCACGACTGCCCGCAGCGGCGGCGGGGCGCGGCGACTGCCCGCAGCGGCGGTGGCGGCGCGGCGACTGGCCACAGCGGCGGTGGCGGCGTAGCGACTGCCGACAGCGACGGCGGGGGAAGCCGCGTACGGCGAGGGGTGGGACGCGGAGCGTTGGCGGGGAAAGCCGCGTACGGCGGTGAGGGGGCGTGTCGGGGGGTGTCCGCCCGCAGCGGTTGGCGCGTCAACGCCCCGAGCCTTTTCAAGGAACCGATTTCGCGCCGTTCCGAGGACGGACACCCCCCGGCGCGGCCCCGACCCACCCACCGCACGCACCGCGCAACGCGCACCCCCACCGAACCCGCACAGGCCGCCGCAGGCACCCGCAGGCACCCGGTACAGCCGCCGCAGGCACCCCGCGCACCCGCCGCAGCCCACCGCCTACGCTGAACACATGAGCAAGCAGACCGGCCGCCGCCGACGCCATCTCGCGGGACTGACCGCATGGGACCGCTGCGCGGTCATGGGAGTCGTCAACGTGACCCCCGACTCCTTCTCCGACGGCGGCCGCTTCTTCGACACCACGGCAGCCATCAAGCACGGCCTGGACCTGGTCGCCCAGGGCGCCGACCTCGTGGACGTCGGCGGCGAGTCCACCCGCCCCGGCGCCACCCGCGTGGACGAGGACGAGGAACTCAGGCGCGTCGTCCCGGTCGTGCGCGGCCTCGCCTCCGAGGGCGTGACCGTCTCCGTCGACACCATGCGCGCCTCCGTCGCCGAGCAGGCCCTCGCCGCCGGCGCCGCCCTGGTCAACGACGTCAGCGGCGGCCTCGCCGACCCCCGGATGATCCCGGTCGTCGCCGACACGGGCGCCCCCTTCGTCGTCATGCACTGGCGCGGCCTCCTGAAGGACGGCAACGTCAAAGGCACCTACACCGACGTCGTGAAAGAGGTCGTCGACGAACTGCACGCGCGCGTGGAGGCCGTCCTCGACGGCGGCATCGCCCCCGACCGCGTGATCGTCGACCCCGGCCTCGGCTTCTCCAAGGACGCCGAGCACGACCTCGTCCTCCTCGCCCACCTCGACCGCCTCCTCGCCCTCGGCCACCCCCTCCTCGTCGCCGCCTCCCGCAAACGCTTCCTCGGCCGCGTCCTCGCCGGCCCCGACGCCGCCCCGCCCCCCGCGCGCGAGCGCGACGCCGCCACCGCCGCGGTCTCCGCGCTCGCCGCGCAGGCCGGCGCGTGGGCGGTCCGCGTCCACGAGGTCCGCGCCACGGCCGACGCCGTCCGCGTCGCCCGCGCCGTCGAAGGCGCCCGGTGAACGCGCCGCACCTCGACGTCGAACAGGTCGAGGCCGCGAACACCGCCTTCTACGAGGCACTGGAGGAGGGCGACTTCGAGAAGGTCTCCGAGTTCTGGCTCACCCCCTCCGACCTGGGCATCGACGAGTCGTACCACGACCCGGCCGACGCCGGCGTCGTCTCCTGCGTACACCCGGGCTGGCCGGTACTCACCGGCCGCGGCGAGGTCCTCCGCTCGTACGCCCTGATCATGGCGAACACCGACTACATCCAGTTTTTCCTCACCGACGTGCACGTCTCCGTCACCGGCGACACCGCCCTGGTCACCTGCACCGAGAACATCCTCAGCGGCGGCCCCGCCCCCGACGGCGGCGAGGAGCTCGGCCCGCTGGTCGGCCAGCTCGTCGTCGCCACCAACACCTTCCGGCGCACGCCCGCCGGCTGGAAGCTCTGGTCCCACCACGCCTCCCCCGTACTCGCGGAAACCGAGGACGAGGACGGCGAGGACACACCGCCCTGACCCGGCCGGCGGCCACCGGCACCCGGGAAGTGGTTGGAATCACGGACCGGCGGGTAGGGGCGGCTACCAACCCGTGATCCACCGGGACCGCCAGGGAGAACGCACGGTGAAAACCTGCCCGCTCCCCACCCAGCCCCGCCCCCCGCGGCCCGGCACTGTCGGTGCACGCGGGTAGATTCGACTGGGGCCGCCGTACCACCCGCACGTGGTACGACCGGCCGAGACCGACGACTGCAGGAGTGATTCGCGTGGATCGTGTCGCGCTGCGCGGCCTGAAGGCCCGCGGGCACCACGGTGTGTTCCCCAAGGAGCGCGAGGACGGCCAGACCTTCCTCGTGGACATCGTCCTTGGCCTGGACACCCGCCCGGCCGCGGCCGACGACGACCTGGCGAAGACCGTGCACTACGGCATCGTGGCCGAGGAGGTCGTGGCCGTCGTCGAGGGCGAGCCGGTCAACCTCGTCGAGACCCTCGCCGAGCGCATCGCCCAGGTCTGTCTGAAGCACGAAGGGGTCGAGGAGGTCGAGGTCTGCGTCCACAAGCCGGACGCGCCGATCACCGTCCCCTTCGACGACGTGACCGTCACCATCATCCGGAGCCGTGTATGAGCGCCCCCTTCGCCAAGGGTCCGAGCGACCCGACCGTACAGCCCGTGCCCGCCTCCGTCATCGAGCAGGTCGACGCCGCGGACACCACCCTGTCCAACCCCAAGCGCGCGGTGGTCGCTCTCGGCGCCAACCTCGGCAACCGCCTGGAGACCCTCCAGGGCGCGATCGACGCCCTGGAGGACACCCCGGGCCTGCGCGTCAAAGGAGTCTCGCGCGTCTACGAGACAGAGCCGTGGGGGGTGGCCCCCGACAGCCAGCCCTCGTACTTCAACGCGGTCGTGATCGTGAAGACGACGCTGCCCCCGTCCTCGCTCCTGGAGCGGGCGCACGCGGTCGAGGAGGCCTTCCACCGGGTCCGCGACGAGCGCTGGGGCCCGCGCACCCTGGACGTCGACATCGTCGCCTACGCCGAGGTCGTCTCCGACGACCCGCACCTCACCCTCCCCCACCCGCGCGCCCACGAACGCGCCTTCGTGCTGGCCCCCTGGCTGGACGTCGAACCGGAGGCCGCCCTGCCCGGCCGGGGCAGGATCGCCGACCTCCTGGCCGCCGTCACCCGAGACGGCGTCGCGCCCCGCGCCGACCTGGAACTCCGGCTGCCCGAGTAGTCGTTAAGGTCGACGAGGACGACGAGGTCGGGACGACCGCGCCGGGGAGCCGAAGGGACACCGGAACACCGTGAAAGAGTTGCGCATCAGGGTGCTGGTCGGCGTGTTCGTCGTCGCCGGGATCCTGTCCTGGGCCGGCGCCCGCCTGTGGAACTCGGTGGGGACCCTCCCGAGCGTCCCCCTGGCCGCCCCCGTCGTCCTCGCCCTGATCGCGGTGATCCTGCTGGCCACGGCGCTCTCGATCCGCGCCCGCCTCAAGGCCCAGCGGGACCGCGTCCCCGGCGCCAAGGGCGTCGACCCGATGATGGCGGCCCGCGCGGTCGTCTTCGGCCAGGCCAGCGCCCTGGTGGCCGCCCTCGTCGCCGGCATGTACGGCGGCACGGGCGCCTTCCTGCTGGAGTACCTCGACATCCCGGCCCGCCGCGACCAGGCCATCTACGCGGGCGCCTCGGTCGTCGCGGGCATCGCCGTCATAGCGGCCGCCCTCTTCATGGAGCGAGTCTGCAGACTCCCGGAAGACGAGGACGACGACCACCCGGGCGCCGCCTCAGCGGCGTGACCCGCACCCGCGAACTCAGCGAGCCATGATCAGACTCATGGCCTCGTTGCGCGTGGCGACATCCCGCAGCTGACCCCGCACGGCCGAGGTGAGGGTCTTCGCCCCGGGCTTGCGGATGCCCCGCATGGACATGCACATGTGCTCGCACTCGACCACGACGATCACCCCGCGCGGTTCGAGGATCTCCATCAGCGAGTCCGCGATCTGCGTGGTGAGACGTTCCTGCACCTGCGGGCGGCGCGCATAGACGTCCACGAGCCGGGCCAGCTTCGACAGACCGGTGATCTTCCCACTGGTGGACGGGATGTATCCGACGTGCGCCACCCCGCGGAACGGCACCAGATGATGCTCACAGGTGGAGAACACTTCAATGTCCTTCACCAGGACCATCTCGTCGTGCCCTAGGTCGAACGTCGTTGTCAGGACATCCTCCGGCTCCTGCCACAAGCCGGCGAATATCTCCTTGTACGCCCGTGCCACGCGCGCCGGAGTCTCCTTCAGGCCCTCGCGGTCCGGGTCCTCGCCGACCGCGATCAGCAGTTCGCGTACGGCGTTCTCGGCCCGCTTCTCGTCGAACTCGCCGATCTGGCCCTCGCCGTCCAGCGTCACGGGGTCGGTCATGTGATGCCTCGTTCCTGATCCGTCCTGCGACGGCATACGAAAATGCCGCACCCCCCAAGGCTAGAACCTGGGGGGCGCGGCATACATTCCGGGCCTGGTCGGGCCGCCGGGGCGGTCCGAGGCGACCGGGGTCAGCTCTCCGGGCGGTCCTCCGGTGCTCGCTCCGGTGCCGGAGCGGGCTCCACCGTGGTGCTCTTGGCGGTGGAGATCGCCGCCGTAGCGCCGTTCGCCCCGTTCGTCAGTGCGAGCTCCTTCGGGGAGAGCACCGGCGGACGCGTCGAGGGCGTACGGCGGGAGGAACCGGTCCAGGCGGGCCGGGCCGGACGCTTGACGATCTGGGCGAAGACCTCGGCGATCTCCTCCTTGCCCAGCGTCTCCTTCTCCAGCAGCGCGAGGACGAGGTTGTCGAGGACGTCGCGGTTCTCGACCAGGATCTCCCAGGCCTCGTTGTGCGCCGTCTCGATGAGCTTCTTGACCTCTTCGTCGACCAGCGCGGCGACCTCTTCCGAGTAGTCGCGCTGGTGCGCCATCTCACGTCCGAGGAACGGCTCGCTGTTGTCGCCGCCGAACTTGATGGCGCCGAGGCGCTCGGTCATGCCGTACTGCGTGACCATCGCCCGGGCCAGGCCGGTGGCCTTCTCGATGTCGTTGGCCGCGCCGGTCGTCGGGTCGTGGAAGACCAGCTCCTCGGCCGCGCGGCCGCCCAGCATGTAGGCGAGCTGGTCGAGCATCTCGTTGCGCGTGGTCGAGTACTTGTCCTCGTCCGGGAGCACCATCGTGTAGCCGAGGGCCCGGCCTCTGGACAGGATCGTGATCTTGTGGACCGGGTCGGAGTTCGGTGAGGCCGCCGCGACCAGGGCGTGTCCGCCCTCGTGGTACGCGGTGATCTTCTTCTCCTTGTCCGACATGATCCGGGTCCGCTTCTGCGGGCCCGCGACCACGCGGTCGATCGCCTCGTCCAGCATGTGGTTGTCGATCAGCTTCTGGTCGCTGCGGGCCGTCAGCAGGGCGGCTTCGTTCAGCACGTTGGCCAGGTCGGCACCGGTCATGCCGGGCGTACGGCGGGCGACGGCCGACAGGTCGACGTCGGGCGCGACCGGCTTGCCCTTCTGGTGGACCTTGAGGATCTCCAGACGGCCCTGCATGTCCGGGCGGTCGACGGCGATCTGCCGGTCGAAGCGGCCGGGGCGCAGCAGCGCCGGGTCGAGGATGTCGGGCCGGTTCGTCGCGGCGATGAGGATCACGCCGCCCTTGACGTCGAAGCCGTCCATCTCGACGAGCAGCTGGTTCAGGGTCTGCTCGCGCTCGTCGTGACCGCCGCCGAGGCCGGCGCCGCGGTGGCGGCCGACCGCGTCGATCTCGTCGACGAAGACGATGGCCGGGGCGTTCGCCTTGGCCTGCTCGAACAGGTCGCGCACTCGGGAGGCACCGACACCGACGAACATCTCGACGAAGTCGGAACCGGAGATCGAGTAGAACGGCACGCCCGCCTCGCCCGCGACGGCACGCGCGAGCAGGGTCTTGCCGGTGCCGGGCGGGCCGTACAGCAGCACGCCCTTGGGGATCTTGGCACCGACGGCCTGGAACTTGGCCGGCTCCTGGAGGAACTCCTTGATCTCGTGGAGCTCCTCGACGGCCTCGTCCGACCCGGCGACGTCGGAGAACGTCGTCTTCGGGGTGTCCTTGGTGATGAGCTTCGCCTTGGACTTGCCGAAGTTCATGACCCGGGAGCCGCCACCCTGCATCTGATTCATCAGGAACAGGAAGACGACCACGATGAGGACGAACGGGAGCAGGGAGAGCAGAATCCCGACGAACGGGTTCTGCTTCGACGGCGACACGGTGTAGCCGTCGGAGATCTGCTTGTCCTGGTACTTGTTCTGAAGTGTGTTGGCGAGGGTCACGCCCTGGTCGCCGATGTAGCTCGCCTGGATCTTCGAGCTGCCCTCGACCTTTTCGCCGTCCTTGAGCTGGACCTTGATGGTCTGCTCGTCACCGGTGGTCAGCTTGGCCGACTCGACCCGGTTGTCGTTGATCGCCTGGACGACCTGGCCCGTGTCCACCGTCTTGTAGCCACCGGACGAGCCCACGACCTGCATCAACACGACCACGGCAAGGACGGCCAGCACGATCCACATGATTGGCCCACGGAAGTATCGCTTCACGTCCATCCACACGGAGCGGTGTCGCCCCGTCCCTCCTGCCATAGTGAGTTTGATAAGACAGTTCTTCTGACGGTACCCCAGCGTGGCGGCCCTCAGCCGCACGGGCGGGCCGACGTCCCGTCTGCATGCTCCAACGGCGCGGCGGCCCGAGGGGTTCCCGGGTGACCCGCCCAAACACCGTGAAGCCCGTTACAGGGGTGCGTCAGCCGCCGTACACGTGGGGCGCGAGCGTACCGACGAACGGGAGGTTGCGGTACTTCTCGGCGTAGTCGAGGCCGTAGCCGACGACGAACTCGTTGGGGATGTCGAAGCCGACCCACTCCACGTCGATGGCGACCTTCGCGGCGTCCGGCTTGCGCAGCAGGGTGCACACCTTGAGGGAGGCGGGCTCGCGCGAGCCGAGGTTGGAGATCAGCCAGGACAGGGTCAGGCCGGAGTCGATGATGTCCTCGACGATCAGGACGTGGCGCCCCTTGATGTCGGTGTCGAGGTCCTTGAGGATCCGCACCACACCGGAGGACTGGGTGCCCGCGCCGTACGAGGACACCGCCATCCAGTCCATCGTGACGGGGGTGGACAGCGTGCGCGCCAGGTCGGCCATGACCATCACGGCGCCCTTGAGCACGCCGACGATGAGCAGGTCCTTGCCCGCGTACTCCGCGTCGATCTTCGCGGCCAGCTCGGCCAGCTTCGCGTCGATCTCTTCCTTGGTGATGAGTACCTTCTCGAGGTCGGCACCCATGTCGTTCGCGTCCACCCGCATCACTTTCGGTCGTCCCACCGGCCAGTCCGAAGCGTCCGTCGATCCGTGTGCGGATCGGTGGAGGGTCCGGATTCAGCCTTGCCGAATCACCAGTCTGCCACCCTGCCGCCGGGCGACGACTTTGCCGGGGAGGTTGATGGCCCCCTGACCGCGCCAGCCGGTGATGAGCCGGTCGACTTCCTCGATGTGGCGGGCGAACAGGGCACCGCCCGGGGCACCGGCCTCCAGGGCGGCGCGGCGCAGGATCCGGCGGCGTACGGCGGGCGGCAGGGCGTACAGCTTGGCGCACTCCAGTCCGCCGGTGGCGTCGCGGACGCCGGCCTCGGCCTGGCGGGCCCAGGTGTCGAGGGCGTCGGCGTCGTCCCGGGAGAGTTGGGCCGTACGGGCGAGGGCCTCGACGACGCCCTTGCCGAGGGCCTTCTCCAGGGCGGGCAGGCCCTCGTGGCGCAGCCGGGAGCGGGTGTAGGCGGGGTCGGTGTTGTGGGGGTCGTCCCAGACGGGGAGGGACTGGACCATGCAGGCCTTGCGGGCGGTCTGGCGGTCGACCTGGAGGAAGGGGCGCCGGTAACGGCCGCCGGCCCCCGAGACCGCGGCCATGCCCGACAGGGAGCGGATGCCGGAGCCGCGGGCGAGGCCCAGCAGGACGGTCTCGGCCTGGTCGTCGCGGGTGTGGCCGAGCAGGACGGCGGCGGCGCCGTGGCGGGCGGCGGCGGCGTCGAGCGCGGCGTAGCGTGCGTCGCGGGCGGCGGCTTCGGGGCCGCCGCCGCGGCCGACGGTCACGGCGGTGGCCTCCACAGGGTCGAGGCCCAGTTCGCGCAGGCGCAGGACGACCTCTTCGGCGCGCAGGTCGGAGCCGCTCTGCAGGCCGTGGTCGACGGTGACACCGCCGGCCCGGACGCCGAGCCGGGGTGCCTCGAAGGCGAGGGCGGAGGCGAGCGCCATGGAGTCGGCACCGCCGGAGCACGCCACGAGCACGAGCGGTGCCGTCGGGAGTCCGGGCGCACTCTCGGGCGTACGTTCGACGGCCGTCGCGGCGGGGACGCCGGCCGGGGTGTTCAGTTCGGTGAGGATGTCGTGGAGGACGCGGCGGACCGCCAGGCGTATCGCCGCGACCGCAGGATGGGGACCCATGTCCGGTGCCCTTCATGAAGTTGTCGGGGGTGAGCCCGAGGTTCGGTCACGCAGAGTGTGTAGATGGTGACAGAAACGGGCCGTTCCCCGAGCATCGCACGCCTGCCGAAGGCTCACGGTCCCTCGGACGGGTGATTGAAGGGTCGTTCGCCTGCCGTAGGCCGGAATCGTTTCACGCCCCGCCCGCGCGGCTCACGCCTCCGGCTTGCGGTGCACCCGCGCGATCCAGTCCGCCGGTTTGGCGATCTCCGACTTGGTGGGGAGCGTGTTGGGCGAGGTCCAGACGCGGTTGAAGCCGTCCATGCCGCACTCCTCGACGACGGCCCGTACGAACCGTTCGCCGTCCCGGTACTGACGGAGCTTGGCGTCGAGGCCGAGCAGCTTGCGCAGCGCCATGTCGAGGCGGGAGGCGCCCTTGGCGCGGCGCTGCTGGAACTTCTCCCGGATCTCCCCGACGCTCGGCACGACCGCCGGTCCGACGCCGTCCATCACGAAGTCGGCGTGGCCCTCCAGGAGGGACATCACGGCGGTGAGGCGGCCGAGGACCTCCCGTTGGGACGGGGTCTGCACCAGCTCCACCAGCGAGCGGCCGCCGTCGTCCTCCTCCGCCTCGGGACGGCCCCCGGCCAGCGACTGGGCGGCCTCGCGGACCCGTTCGAGCACGGTCATGGGGTCCACGTCGGTCTCGGCCAGGAACGACTGGATTTCGCCCTCGAGGTGGTCGCGCAGCCAGGGCACGGCGGTGAACTGCGTGCGGTGCGTCTCCTCGTGCAGGGTCACCCACAGGCGGAAGTCGTGCGGCTCGACGTCGAGTTCGCGCTCCACGTGGACGATGTTCGGCGCGACCAGGAGCAGCCGGCCGCCGCCGTTCGCGCCGGCGGGCAGCTCCCGGGTGGCGGGGGCGAACGTCTCGTACTGGCCGAGGACGCGGGAGGACAGGAACGACAGCAGCATGCCCAGCTCCACGCCGGTGACCTTGCCGCCGACGGCGCCGAGGACCGCGTTGCCCGCGCCGCCGCCGCGCCGCTCCTGCATCTTCTCCAGCAGGGGCTTGAGCAGCTCCCGGAACCCGGCGACGTTGGCCCGGACCCAGCCGGGCCGGTCGACCACCAGGACGGGGGTGTCGTGGGTCTCCTCGGTGCCCATCCGGGTGAAGCCGCGGACGTGCTCCTCCGAGGACTTGGCATGGCGGCGGAGCTCGGCGACGACGGCCCTGGCCTCGTCGCGGCTCACCTCGGGGCCCGGCCGTACGAGCCGGGTCGCGGTCGCCACCGCGAGGTTCCAGTCGACCATGCCGGAATTTGCGCCGATGCTCGTCATGCGTCAACGGTACGGGAGCGCTGCCGCTGGGGGGCAGTCGTGCGGGGCACCAGGTCGGCCCGGGGTGAGGTCCGTTGCCTGGGCACCCGGCGTTGCGGTGCCTCCCCCAGTGGCTGAACGGCCTGGGAGGTACCCCCACCGCCCACCCGTGCCGCCCCAGCGGCACGACTGCCCGCGGCTAGGGCGGCCGGCGACTGTCCGCGGCTACGGCGTCTGCGACGCCAGCGCTGTTGCCGCTCGGTCCAGGGTCGTCTGGGCCGTCCAGGGGTCCGTCGTGGCGTTGGCCAGGAAGGCGAAGCCGAGGAGGCGGCCGTCGGGGGTGGTGACCGTGCCGGCGAGGGTGTTGACGCCCGTGAGGGTGCCGGTCTTGGCTCGGACGAGGCCCGCTGCGCCGTCCGTGTAACGGCCGGCCAGGGTGCCGGTGAAGTGGGCGACGGGCAGGCCGGTAAGGACGGGGCGCAGTTGGGGGCGGGCCGGGTCGGCCGCCTCGGTCAGCAGTGCGGTGAGGAGGTCGGCGCTGATCAGGTCGGTGCGGTCCAGGCCGCTTCCGTCGTGGAACCGCGCGCCGCCCACCGGCAGGCCGAGCTGCTTCAGACGGGCCGTGACGGCGGCGCCCGCCCCCTCGAAGTCGGCGCGCTTGCCGGTCGCCACGGCGGTGTGGCGGGCCAGGGCCTCGGCGAGGTCGTTGTCGCTGTTGGTCAGCATCCGCTCGACCAGGGCCGACAGCGGGGGCGAGGAGACCGTGGCGAGGGTGTCGGCGCGGCCGGTGGCCTTGGAGGGGCCGGGGGCGGACGCGGTGATGCCGTGCTCCTTCAGGAGGCCGGCGAAGGTGCGGGCGGCGTCGGCGGCCGGGTCGGGCACGCGCGGGGCGGGGCCGCTGGTGGAGTCGTCGGTGCGGCCCTCGTCGGTCATCAGGGCGGTGACGCGGGCGAGGTTCTCGTTGACCCCGATCGGGTGCATTTCCGTACCGGCGTAGAGCGTCGTGTCGTACGACAGCGTCACCTCGCGCACGCCCCGCTTCTTCAGCGCGGCGGCGGTCTTCTCGGCGAGGGTGCGCAGGCCGGCCAGGTCCCGGGCGTCCTTGCGTGCGGTGAGGGTGGGGTCGCCGCCGCCGACCAGGACGACCTCGCCGGTGTCGGCCTCCAGGGCGGTGCGGGTGGTGAGGCGGTGGTCGGGGCCGAGGGCGGTGAGGGCGGCGACGGCCGTGGCGATCTTGGTGGTGGAGGCGGGGGTGAGCGGGGTGCCGTCGCCGAGGCCGTACAGGCGCTTGCCGGTGGTGAGGTCGACGACGGTCGCCGCGCGGCGCTCGCCGAGCCCGGGGGCGTCCCTGAGCAGGGGGTCGAGGAGGTCCGCGAGGTCCTGGTCGGCGGGTGCCGCCTTGACGCCGCCGGGGGCGGAGGTGCCGCCGAGACCGGCCAGTACGGCGCCGGCGCTGGGCGCGGGGCGGGGCGATCCGGACGACGTACCGGAGGCCCCGGATCCGCGGCCGTGATCTGCGCCACCCGCGTGCTCCAGGGCGACGGCCCGGTCCCGCTCGGCCGTACGCTGACCCGTGGAGTCCCAGGGGCCGGCGACGGTCACCACCCCGGCGGCCAGTGCCAGCCCGGCGGTGGCGGCACCGGCGGTGTACTGCCAGGTCTTCGGCCTCGTGATCCGCGTGAGCCGCGGCGCCGTGGCCCGTGCCAACCGTGCGACCCGCGGTCCGGCGGCCCGGACGAAGCGGGCCAGACGGGGACGTACGGCATCCGCGGCCCGCGCGACATGCGGTCGCGCGGTCCGCCAAGGCCTCAGCTCTGGCACTGTCACCAGCCCCTTTCGCGATCACACACCTGCGTGAGGGACACTTAACCACCAGAACTATGTGCTGATCATGGAGGAGCGTCCGGTGGAGTTCGACGTCACGATCGAGATCCCGAAGGGTTCGCGGAACAAGTACGAGGTGGACCACGAGACCGGTCGTATCCGCCTGGACCGCCGCCTGTTCACCTCGACCGCCTACCCGACCGACTACGGCTTCGTCGAGAACACCCTCGGCGAGGACGGCGACCCGCTGGACGCGCTGGTCATCCTGGACGAGCCGACCTTCCCGGGCTGCCTCATCCGCTGCCGCGCGATCGGCATGTTCCGGATGACGGACGAGGCCGGCGGCGACGACAAGCTGCTGTGCGTGCCGTCGACCGACCCGCGCGTGGAGCACCTGCGTGACATCCACCACGTCTCGGAGTTCGACCGCCTGGAGATCCAGCACTTCTTCGAGGTCTACAAGGACCTGGAGCCCGGCAAGTCCGTCGAGGGCGCCGACTGGGTGGGCCGCACCGAGGCCGAGGCCGAGATCGAGCGGTCCTACAAGCGCTTCAAGGACCAGGGCGGCCACTGATCAGGCGCCTCTCCCGTAACGGGCCGCACGCACACGCGTGCGGCCCGTTCGTGTTTGAGTGACCATACTGAGGTCAACAGGAGGGTGTGTCGGTACCAGGGAGCGTTGCGCAGGTGACGGAGGCGGAGGAGCCCAAACCGCAGTCGGACGAGGCCCGCAGTGCCTTCCGGCAGCCCAGTGGGATCGGGGCGTCGATCGACGGCGAGTCGTCGACGACGTCCGAGTTCGAGATCCCGCAGGGGCTGGCCGTTTCCCGGCCCACCGGCAGCGAGTCCGAGACGACCTCGGAGTTCTCGCTCCCCGACGGTCTGGAGGTGCCGCAGACCCCGCCCGCGGACGCCGAGGGCTCGGCGTTCACCATGCCGAGTACGCACAGCGCGTGGACCGCCCCGGCCGCGTTCACTCCGGCGAGCGGCTTCCCCGCGGTGAGCCTGACGGACGTGCCCTGGCAGGACCGGATGCGCGCCATGCTGCGGATGCCGGTGGCCGAGCGGCCCGCGCCCGAGCCCTCGCAGAAGCACGACGACGAGACCGGCCCGGCCGTGCCCCGCGTGCTGGACCTGACGCTGCGTATCGGGGAGCTGCTGCTGGCGGGCGGTGAGGGCGCCGAGGACGTGGAGGCGGCCATGTTCGCCGTCTGCCGCTCCTACGGCCTGGACCGCTGCGAGCCGAACGTCACCTTCACCCTGCTGTCGATCTCCCACCAGCCGTCCCTGGTCGAGGACCCGGTGACGGCGTCGCGCACGGTACGCCGCCGGGGCACCGACTACACGCGGCTCGCGGCCGTGTTCCACCTGGTGGACGACCTCAGCGACCCCGACACGAACATCTCCCTGGAGGAGGCCTACCGGCGCCTCGCGGAGATCCGCCGCAACCGGCACCCGTACCCCACCTGGGTGCTGACGGTGGCCAGCGGTCTGCTCGCGGGCGGTGCCTCGCTGCTCGTCGGCGGCGGGGCGACCGTGTTCTTCGCCGCGATGTTCGGCTCGATGCTCGGCGACCGGCTGGCGTGGCTGTGCGCCGGGCGCGGGCTGCCGGAGTTCTACCAGTTCGCGGTGGCCGCGATGCCGCCCGCCGCGATGGGCGTCGTGCTGACGGTGACGCACGTCGACGTGAAGGCGTCCGCGGTCATCACCGGTGGGCTGTTCGCGCTGCTGCCCGGGCGGGCGCTGGTCGCGGGGGTGCAGGACGGTCTGACCGGCTTCTACATCACCGCCGCGGCCCGTCTGCTGGAGGTCATGTACTTCTTCGTCAGCATCGTCGCCGGGGTGCTGGTGGTGCTGTACTTCGGGGTCCAGCTGGGCGCCGAGCTGAATCCGGACGCCAAGCTCGGCACCGGTGACGAACCGTTCGTGCAGATCTTCGCCTCGATGCTGCTGTCGCTGGCCTTCGCGATCCTGCTCCAGCAGGAACGGGCCACCGTCCTCGCGGTGACCCTGAACGGCGGCATCGCCTGGTGCGTGTACGGCGCCATGCACTACGCCGGCGACATCTCGCCGGTGGCCTCCACGGCCGCCGCGGCGGGGCTCGTGGGCCTGTTCGGGCAGCTGATGTCCCGGTACCGGTTCGCGTCGGCGCTGCCGTACACGACGGCCGCGATCGGGCCGCTGCTGCCCGGTTCGGCGACGTACTTCGGTCTGCTGGGCATCGCGCAGGGCGAGGTCGACTCGGGGCTGCTGTCGCTGTCCAACGCGGTGGCCCTGGCGATGGCCATCGCGATCGGGGTGAACCTCGGTGGGGAGATCTCCCGGCTGTTCCTGAAGGTGCCCGGCGCCGCGAGTGCCGCCGGCAGGCGGGCGGCGAAGCGGACCCGGGGTTTCTAGAGCGCCCAAGGGGGCGGGGAATGCGGTACGACGGCGGGTGCGGGCACGTCGTGGTTGATCGCGCCCACACGGCGGAGCCGCACATCGATACAGCCCCGCGCCCCTTGGGACGCTTTCAGCGGCCCTGGTTGTACGGGTACTGGTCGCCGTACTGCGGGGGCTGGTCGCCGTAGCCCTGCGGGTACTGCTGGGCGTACGGCTGCTGCGGGGGCTGCTGGCCGCCGTAGGGCGGCTGGGTGCCGTAGCCCTGGTCGTACTGCGGGTCGTACTGCTGCTGCGGCTGGTCGTACGGGTCGACCCGGCGGAGCTGGGTCGTGGCGTCGTCCATCACCGGGTACGCGGGCTGGTGCTGCTGGGGCGCCGGGGTCGCGGGTGCGGCCGCGGCGGCGCGCTGCTTCTTCTTGCGTTCCCGCAGGTACTCGATGGCGATCGGGACGACCGAGACCAGGATGATCAGGACGAGGATGCCCTCGACGTGGGCCCGGATGAACTCGATCTGGCCGAGCCAGTAGCCCGCGAGGGTGACGCCGGTGCCCCAGGCGACGCCGCCGATCACGTTGTACGTGAGGAAGGTGCGGTACTTCATGCGGCCGGCGCCCGCCACGATGGGGGCGAAGGTGCGCACGATGGGCACGAAGCGGGCCAGGACGATCGCCTTGGGGCCGTACTTCTCCATGAACTCGTGCGCCTTCTCCAGATTCTCCTGTTTGAAGAGCTTGGAGTTGGGGCGGCTGAAGAGCTTCGGGCCGAAGAACTTGCCGATCATGTAGCCGACTTGGTCGCCGAGGACGGCGGCGGCCACGATCAGGGTGCACACCAGCCACAGCGGCTGGCTGATGTACTGGCCCTGGGCGACGAACAGGCCCGCGGTGAACAGCAGCGAGTCGCCGGGCAGGAACGCGAAGAGTCCCGACTCGGCGAAGACGATGAGCAGGATGCCGGGCAGACTGAACGTCTCGATCAGGTAGTCCGGGCTGATCCACTCGGGACCGAGCGCAAGGGTGGTCACGGGATTGTGGCTCCTGCTGCTGGGGGGATGCGGGCTGGACCTGGCTGCCCAAACGTACAACGCAGCCGCGGTGCCCCAGGTTCCACGGGGCGTCTTGGGGTGCGCTGTGACGTTCCCCGGGGAAACCTGAGAACCATGGGTATTGAAGAATACGGCGGCGGCCAGGGCCCGCAGCCCGACGTGCTCGTCGTGACCACCAATGATCTGCCGGGCCACCGGGTGCAGGAGGTGCTCGGGGAGGTCTTCGGGCTGACCGTGCGCTCCCGGCACCTGGGGAGCCAGATCGGTGCCGGGCTGAAGTCGCTGGTCGGCGGTGAGCTGCGCGGTCTCACCAAGACGCTGGTCGAGACCCGCAACCAGGCGATGGAGCGGCTGGTCGAGCAGGCACGCGCGCGCGGGGCCAACGCGGTGCTGTCCTTCCGCTTCGACGTGACGGAGGCGGCGGACGTGGGCACCGAGGTGTGCGCGTACGGGACGGCGGTGGTCGTGGCCCGGGAGTGAGCCCCGGAGTGGGACCCGGGAGCGGGACCCGGGAGCGGGATCCGGGAGCGGGACCCGGGAGTGGGGGGGGGGGGGGGGGGGGGGGGGGGGGGGGGCCCCCCCCCGCCGCCCCGGGGCGGGGGGGGGGGGGGGGGGGGGGGGGGGGGGGGGGGGGGGGGGCCGGGGGGGGGGGGGGGGGGGGGGGCCCCCCCCCCCCCCCCACCACCGCTCAGGAGGTGTGCCGGACGGCGTTGGCGAGGATCGCGTCGCGCATGTAGGCGGCCAGGCCCGGCTTGGCGGCGTCGATGTTCCTCGTGAAACGTTCGTCCGAGACGTACATCTCGCCCAGGCAGGTGTGCATCTCGTACCCGCAGTCGTAGTGGTTGCGGGCGATCCCCTGCCGGTGGTCCTCGGCGGCGTCCATGGCCCCCTCGGAGTCGGCGGGCTCACCGGCCTCCATCAGGGCGACGAAGCGCCGGGTGAGTTCGTCGGCCTCGTCCTGGATGCGCTGCCAGTCCTCCTTGGTGTACGAGGCGGTCTTCTCCTTGGACTGGCGGTAGGCGTCGGTGTCGCCCCAGCGTTCCTGGACCTCCTCCTCGTACTGGTCGGGGTCGAAGTCGCCGAAGACCTCGAACTTCTCCTCCGGCGTCAGGTTGATTCCCATGCTGCGTGCCTCCATGGCCTGCTCCACGGCCGCCGCCATCTTCTGCAGCTTCTCGATCCGGGCGGACAGCAGCTCGTGCTGGCGGCGCAGGTGCGCGCGCGGGTCCGCGGCCGGGTCGTCGAGCAGGGCGGCGACCTCGTCGAGCGGGAAGCCCAGCTCCCGGTAGAACAGGATCTGCTGCAGCCGGTCGAGGTCGGCGTCGCTGTAGCGCCGGTGGCCCGCGTGGCTGCGCTCGCTGGGTACGAGCAGGCCGATGTCGTCGTAGTGGTGCAGCGTACGCACCGTCACTCCGGCGAAGCCGGCCACCTGTCCCACGGAGTAGCTCACTTCCGCTCCTTTCTCTGACGCCGTCCACGCTGCCTCCTCACGTGACGTGAGGTGCAAGCCCGCGCGCGGTACGTCCCCGGGTGCGGGGCCCGGGGCCCCGGCCTACCGTCGGTTGCATGTCACTGCACAAGGGTCCCCGCCCGCCCCACGACGACGACCGCGACCGGCGCCGGCTCGCCGTGAACCCGTTCCACGCGGCGGCGAACCCGCTCGGCGGCATGACCGAGGCCCCGCCCTCGCACCGGCTGCCCGACTCCCCGCTGCCGCCGGAGACCGCGTACCGGCTGGTCCACGACGAGCTGATGCTGGACGGCAACGCGCGGCTCAACCTGGCCACCTTCGTCACCACCTGGATGGAGCCGCAGGCCGGGGTGCTGATGAGCGAGTGCCGGGACAAGAACATGATCGACAAGGACGAGTACCCGCGCACCGCCGAGCTGGAGCGGCGCTGCGTGGCGATGCTCGCCGACCTGTGGCACGCGCCCGACCCGGAGGCGGCCGTGGGCTGCTCGACGACCGGGTCGAGCGAGGCGTGCATGCTGGCCGGGATGGCGCTGAAGCGGCGCTGGGCGCTGCGCAACGCCGACCGGTACCCGGCGAAGGACGTGCGGCCCAATCTGGTGATGGGCGTGAACGTGCAGGTCTGCTGGGACAAGTTCTGCAACTTCTGGGAGGTGGAGGCCCGCCAGGTCCCGATGGAGGGCGACCGCTTCCACCTGGACCCGCAGGCCGCCGCCGAGCTGTGCGACGAGAACACCATCGGGGTCGTCGGCATCCTCGGCTCCACCTTCGACGGTTCCTACGAGCCGATTGCCGAGCTGTGCGCCGCCCTGGACGCCCTCCAGGAGCGCACCGGCCTCCACATCCCGGTGCACGTCGACGGGGCGTCCGGCGGCATGGTCGCGCCCTTCCTGGACGAGGACCTGGTGTGGGACTTCCGGCTGCCGAGGGTCGCCTCGATCAACACCTCGGGGCACAAGTACGGGCTGGTCTACCCCGGGGTCGGCTGGGCGCTGTGGCGGGACGCCGAGGCCCTGCCGGAGGAGCTGGTGTTCCGGGTCAACTACCTGGGCGGCGACATGCCGACCTTCGCGCTGAACTTCTCCCGGCCCGGCGCGCAGGTGGTGGCGCAGTACTACACGTTCCTGCGGCTGGGCCGCGAGGGCTACCGGGCCGTGCAGCAGTCCGCGCGGGACATCGCGGGCTCGATCGCCGGGCGGGTCGAGGCGCTCGGCGACTTCCGGCTGCTGACGCGCGGCGACCAGCTGCCCGTGTTCGCCTTCACGACGGCCGACGAGGTGACGGCGTACGACGTCTTCGACGTGTCCCGGCGGCTGCGCGAGGGCGGGTGGCTGGTGCCGGCGTACACCTTCCCCCCGCACCGCGAGGATCTCTCCGTGCTGCGGGTGGTGTGCCGCAACGGCTTCTCGGCCGACATGGCGGACCTGCTCCTGGACGACCTGGAGCGGCTGCTTCCGGAGCTGCGGCGCCAGTCGGGCCCGCTGACGCGGGACAAGGGGGCGACCACCGGCTTCCACCACTGACCCACCCCGGCCCCTCGTCAGCCGGGGCTGCCGCGGGAGCCCGCCTCCAGGTTCGCGCGGAGGGTGGCGAGGGTCGCGGCGACGCGGCTCAGGTCGCCGGGAGCGATCCCCGCGGTCAGCGAGACCAGTGCGTTCTCGACGACGGGGCGGGAAGCCGCAAGCCGTTCCCGGCCTTCGGGCGTGAGGCTGAGCACGGACGAGCGGCGGTCCTGGGGGTGCGCGCCCCGCACACACCAGCCGGCGGCCACCAACCGGTCGACCGCCTTGCTGACCGCCCCCACGGTGATCGCCAGTTCGCCGACGATGTCGAGCACGCGACAGCCCGGCACCCGGTCGATGATCTCCAGGAACTCGAACTGCCCGAGACCCAGCCCCTGTTCGTCGCGCAGCCGGGCACTCACGGCGTTGTAGAGCCGGGTCTCGACGCGGACCAGGTCGACGAAGCCCTGAGTGATGTGGCTCACATGATCTCCAATGGATTCCCGGGAATCTACTTCCTCGGAATCCGGTTGGCGCACACAGATGGATTCCCAGGAATCAATTCTCGCACGCCGACCCGTGGAGGCCCCTCATGTCCCGACAGCAGCGCGACGCCCTGGACGCCATGCTCCGTTCCGCCCCTCACTCCGAGACGCCGCCCACGATCGACGAACAGCGCGACGGTTTCGCCACGGCCATGACCCGGCCCGTGCCGGACGGGGTGGTCATCCGCAGGACCGTCCTGGGCGGGCGGCCGGCCCTGGAGCTGGAGCCGGACACGGCGGCCGACCGCGGCCGGCTGCTCTACCTGCACGGCGGCGGCTACGTCATCGGCTCCCCGGACACCCACGCGGGACTGGTCGGCGAACTGGCCCTCCGCGCCGGTCTGCGCGCGACGTCGGTGGACTACCGGCTGGCTCCCGAGCACCCCTTCCCCGCGGCCGTCGACGACGGACTCGCCGCCTACCGGGAGCTGCTGGCGACGGGTTCCGACCCGCGGGATATCGTGGTGGCCGGCGACTCCGCCGGTGGCGGACTGAGCATCGCCACCCTGCTCGCGGCCAGGGCGGCCGGACTGCCCCAGCCCGCCGCCGCGGTCCTCTTCTCCCCCTGGGTCGACCTCACCCTCTCCGGCGGCAGCATCCGCTCCAAGGAGGACGCCGACCCCATATTCACCGAGGCCGACGTGCGCGCGTACGCGGATCTCTACGTCGGCGCGGGCGACCGGGCGTTCCCGCTGGCCAGCCCGGTCTTCGGCGACCTCTCCGGGCTGCCCCCGCTGCTCGTGCAGGCCGGCGCGAACGAGGTGCTGCTCGACGACGCGGTGCGGCTGGCCGGGCGGGCGGGCGCCGACGACGTCGAGGTCACGCTCGAAGTGGGGCCCGGGCTCCCCCACGTCTACCAGTTCCACCACGGCCGCCTGGAGGAGGCGGACGCCGCACTCGACCGCGCCGCCCGCTTCCTCACCGCCCACCTCGATGCCTGGCGCCTCGCACCGGTCCACTGACGCGGACGCCGCCGGCCCGCGTCGCCGCACCTCAACGGCTCAGCCGCGCGAACCGCCCCACCGCCAGCGGGAAGAACACCGCGAGCAGCGCCAGCGGCCAGGCGAGGGCCGCCCAGATGTGGCCGGACTCGCCGCCGGGGCCGCCGAAGAGGTCGCGGACGGCCATGGCGGTCTGGGACATCGGGTTCCACTGGACGACGGTGCCCAGCCAGCCCGGCATGGAGTCGGGCTCGGCGAAGGCGTTGGACAGGAAGCCGACCGGCCAGACCAGGATCTGCACCGCCTGCACCAGCTCGGGCTTCCCGGCCACCAGGGCCAGGAAGATGCCGATCCACAGCATGGCGAAGCGGAAGAGCAGGAGCAGGCCGACCGCGCCGAGGAAGGCGCCGGGGCCGCCGTGGGTCCGCCAGCCCAGCGCGTGGCCGACGCCGATCAGTACGGCGAGGCCGAGCACCGACTGGAGCATGTCGGCTGCGGAACGGCCCACCAGGACCGCGCCGTTGGCCATCGGCAGGGAGCGGAAGCGGTCGACGACGCCCTTGTCGAGGTCCCGGGTGACGGCGATCATGGTGCCCTCCAGGCCGAAGGCCATGGTGAGGGCCAGCATGCCGGGGACGAGGTAGTCGACGTACTCGCCGCTCACTCCCCGGCCGCCGCCGACCAGATAGCCGAACATCAGCAGCAGCATGACCGGGAAGACCAGGTTGACGACGACCGCCACCGGCTGCCGTCCCCAGCGGGACAGCTCGCGGCGGGTCATGGTCCAGGAGTCGGACAGGGCGTGGGACGCGGGACCCACCGCGGTCGTCCGCACGGCGGTCGTACTCACGCGGCCTCCTTCGTACGGTCGGTGAGGTGCAGGAACACCTCGTCCAGGGTCGGCCGGCGCAGCGCCACGTCCTCGGCCTCGATCCCGGCCTCCTCCAGCGCCCGTACGACACCGGAGAGCGCGGCCATGCGGTCGGTGACGGGGGCGCTGAGCAGCCGTCGGTCGGCGTCGACGCGGGCGCCGGTGAGTGGCAGCAGGGCGACGGCGGCGCCCAGTTGGCCGGCGTCGCGCAGGACGACGTCGACGCGGTCGCCGCCGGTGGCGGCCTTGAGTTCGTCCGCCGTGCCGTCGGCGACGACCCGACCCGCGTCGACGACCGAGATGCGGTCGGCGAGCTGGTCGGCCTCCTCCAGGTACTGGGTGGTGAGCAGGACCGTCGTACCGGCGCCGGCCAGGGAGCGGACCGAGGCCCACACCTCGGCGCGGCCGCGCGGGTCGAGGCCGGTGGTCGGTTCGTCCAGGAAGAGGACCTCCGGTTCGGTGATGAGGGACGCGGCCAGGTCCAGGCGGCGCCGCATGCCGCCGCTGTAGGCGCTGACCGGCTTGCGTCCGGTGTCGGTGAGGTCGAAGCGCGCGAGCAGTTCACCGGCACGCGCGCGTGCCCGCCGGGCGCCCAGGTGGTGGAGGCGGCCGAACATCTCCAGGTTCTGCCGGCCGCCCAACTCCTCGTCGAGCGCCGCGTGCTGGCCTAGCAGGCCGATGCGCAGCCGTACCGCGTACGCCTCGGCGACGACGTCGCATCCCGCCACCTCGACGCGGCCCGCGTCGGGCCGCAGCAGGGTGGACAGGATCCGGACCAGCGTCGTCTTGCCCGCTCCGTTCGGTCCCAGCACGCCGTGCACCGTGCCGCGGGTGACGGTCAGGTCGAGTCCGTCCAGTGCGTCCTTGCCGCCGTACCTCTTGCGTGCGCCTTCGACGGTGATCGCCGTGTCGGCCACTGCCACTCCCCATTCCTCTTCGAGAGGCCCAAGCTAGCCAAATTTGACTACTGCCCCAGAAGATAGTGCCCGATCTCCGGTTGGTCAAACTTGATTAGCGGGCATCCCTGTAGTGCGGCCGCCCCGCCGCGAAGGGATTCTCCTCGCCCTCCGCCAGCACTCCGACGAACGGCTCGCCCTCGCCGGCGAAGGTGTACGCGCCGCCCCGGACGCGTTCGATGAGACCGCGGGTCCACTCGGCGCCCGAGTCGGCCGAGTGGACCCAGTAGTTCATGATCTCGCCGATGTGCCCGTACTGCCCGGGGCCCTTGGCGGGCATGTAGTACTCGGTGACGGAGGCACGCCACTCCTCGATCTTCCGCACCCGCTCCTCCAGGAGCGCGAGCGCCTCCTCGCGCGGGAGGTCGACCATGAAGCCGAGCGCCGCGGTGAGCACGTCCGGCCGCTGGTCGTAGGCCGTGAGGTAGGCGCGGAGCAGGGTGAGGTACTCCTCGGTGCCCTGCTCCGTGATCTCGTACTCCACCCGCGGCGGCCCGCCCGCCGTGGACGGCGCGATCTCGTGCGCGAGGAGCAGTCCCTGTTTCGCCATCTGCTTCAGCGCATGGTAGATCGAGCCGGGCTTGGCGTTGGACCACTCGTGCGCGCCCCAGTACTCCAGGTCGTTGCGCACCTGGTAGCCGTGGGCCCGCCCGTGCTGGCGGACGGCGCCGAGCACGAGGAGACGGATCGCTGACATGGGATCCAGACTAGATCCGGCGCCGCGGTGCGCCCGCCGCGCCCCTCTAGAAGGGGAACCCGCTGCGCCCGTGCTGCACGGAGATCCACTTCTGGGTGGTGAAGGCGTCCAGCATGGTGTCGCCGTTGAGACGGCCGAGGCCGGAGTGCTTCTCGCCGCCGAAGGGCACGATCGGCTCGTCGTGCACGGTGCCGTCGTTCACGTGGAACATGCCGGTGTCGATCTGCTTGGCGAAGTTGACACCGCGCTCGACGTCCCCGGTGTGCACGGCACCGCTCAGCCCGTAGGGCGTGTCGTTGACGAGCCGTACGGCCTCCTCCTCCCCGTCGAAGGGGACGAGGAAGGCGACCGGGCCGAAGACCTCCTGCCGGAGCAGCGCCGAGTCGGCGGGCAGGCCGGTCAGGACCGACGGCTCGACCAGGTTGTCGGTGACCGAGCCGCGCACCAGGGCGGTGGCGCCCTCGGCGAGCGCCTGCTCGACCACGCCGGTGAGCGCGTCGGCCTGCGAGGAGTTGATCACCGGGCCGATGACGGTGGCCGGGTCGCGCGGGTCGCCGGCCTTGAGGGACGTCACCTTGGCGACGAACTTCTCGGTGAACTCGTCGGCCACCGCGCGGTCGACCAGCACGCGGTTGGCGGCCATGCAGACCTGGCCCTGGTGGACGAAGCGGCTGAAGACGGCGGCGTCGACCGCGTAGTCGACGTCGGCGTCGTCGAGGACCACCAGCGCGCTGTTTCCGCCCAGTTCGAGGACCGAGCGCTTGAAGTTCGCGGCGCAGACCGTGGCCACGTGGCGGCCGACCTTGTCGGAGCCGGTGAAGGAGATCACCTTCGGCACCGGGTGCTCGATGAAGGCGTCGCCGATCTCCGCGATGTCGGTGACCACGACGTTGAGCAGCCCGCCCGGCAGCCCGGCGTCCTCGAGGATCTTCGCGACCAGCGTGCCGCCGACGACCGGTGTGTTCTGGTGCGGCTTGAGGACGACGCCGTTGCCCAGGGCGAGGGCCGGGGCGACCGACTTCAGGGAGAGCAGGAAGGGGAAGTTGAAGGGGCTGATGACGCCCACGACGCCGACCGGCACCCGGTAGACGCGGTTCTCCTTGCCGTCGACCGGGGACGGGATGATCCGGCCCTCGGGACGCAGCGCCAGGTGGACCGCCTCGCGCAGGAACTCCTTGGCGAGGTGCAGTTCGAAGGCGGCCTTCAGCCGGGTGCCGCCCAGCTCGGCGACGATCGCCTCGCCGATCTCCGCCTCGCGCTCCTCCACCAGGCGCAGCGCCTTCTCGAACACCGCGCGGCGCGCGTACGGGTTCGTCGCGGCCCACTGCTTCTGGGCGCGCTCGGCGGCGCGGTAGGCGGCGTCGACCTCGTCGACGGTGGCTATCGTGATCGAGGCGAGCTTCTCGTTGTCGTACGGGTTGAAGTCGATGATGTCCCAGGAGCCGGTGCCGGGACGCCACTCGCCGTCGATGTACTGCTGGGCGAGGTCGGTGAAGTACGACGACATGTGTTCCCTCAATCCCCTTAGCTGCCGCAGCCGCCGCGAGCGAGCCGCCTGACCGAGCGTCATCGTACTTATGTTTCAGGAGAGTTGGAGGAGTCCCCGCAGAAGGTCCCGGCTCTCGTCCGGCCCCGGGCTGTCCTGCTGGAGTTCCTTCAGCGCCGTCTCGTACTGGGTGACGTCCTCCTGCTTGTCCAGGTACAGCGCGCTGGTGAGCTGCTCCAGGTAGACGACGTCCGAGAGGTCGGACTCGGGGAAGCTGAGGAGCGTGAACGCGCCACTCTCGCCGGAGTGCCCGCCGAAGCCGAAGGGCATGACCTGGAGGCGCACATTGGGGCGTTCGGACACCTCGATCAGGTGCTGGAGCTGGCCGCGCATCACCTCGCGGTCGCCGTAAGGACGGCGCAGGGCGGCCTCGTCGAGCACGATGTGGAACTCCGGGGCGTTCTCCGCGACCAGGTGCTTCTGCCGCTCCAGGCGCAGCGCCACCCGGCGCTCGACGTCCGCCTCGCCGGCGCCCTTCATGCCGCGCCGGACGACCGCGCGGGCGTACTCCTCGGTCTGCAGGAGGCCGTGCACGAACTGCACCTCGTACGCCCGGATCAGCGAGGCGGCGCCCTCAAGACCCACGTAGGTGGGGAACCAGCTGGGCAGCACGTCCGAGTAACTGTGCCACCAGCCCGCGACATTGGCCTCCTTGGCCAGGGAGAGCAGGGAGGCGCGCTCCTGCTCGTCCGTGATGCCGTACAGCGTCAGCAGGTCCTCGACGTCCCTCGTCTTGAAGCTCACCCGGCCCAGCTCCATCCGGCTGATCTTCGACTCCGAGGCGCGGATCGAGTAGCCCGCGGCCTCGCGCGTGATCCCCCGCGTCTCACGCAGTCGCCTGAGTTGTGATCCGAGCAGCATGCGCCGCACCACCGATCCGGGCTCTCCCGCGCTCACGTTCGCCAGCCTCCCCAACCGTCTTCAGGGGCCGCAGTCTGCCACTAAAACACTCCGAGCAGTACTCGTCCGGTTACGGAAACGGAATCGAGCCAAAGGAAATGTGCAGGATCATGCACGCGGCGGGCCAGAACCGGCCGTCGCGGGAGATGAAAGGGAGGCGAAGATGACGGAAAAATTGGCCAACAAGCGGTACGGGCAGGTCCATTTCGGTCACGTGCACGTGCATCTGCCCTTGCATCTGCGGTACGCATCCGAAACCATGGTCCCGCACCACCGCGCCGCATCGCTACGACCGCGAATTCCCGGGAGTGCCTCGCATGGGGACGAATGGATCGACCATGCTCGAGCCGTTACGGCAGGGCCTTCCGCCACTCGACCCCGCGGCAGTGTCCAACGCCGCCTCCTGCGCCCTGCCGCCCCGGTACGAAGCGGTGCGCGAGGCCCGGAGGTTCACCCGCAGGACGCTCGACGGCTGGGACACCGGCGACCGCTTCGACGACGTCTGCCTGGTGGTCTCGGAACTCGTCACCAACGCCCTGCGGCACGCCCTGCCCGCCGACACCCCGCGCCACGACGAGCAGCACGGCCCGGTACGGCTGCACCTTATGCGCTGGACCGAGCGGCTGGTGTGCGCGGTGCGCGACCCCAGCCACGACAGCCCGGTGGCCCGCGAGACGGACGACTTCTCGGCGGAGTCGGGCCGGGGCCTGTTCCTCGTCGACTCCTTCAGCGACAGCTGGGGCTGGCACCCGCTGGCCGGAACGCTCAACGGCAAGGTGGTCTGGGCGCTGTTCCGCCTCTAGGGCCCGTCCTGGGCGCCGCCCGGCCGGCCGGGCGGTCCGGGGTCAGCTCGCGATCAGGTGGTCGAACTCGCCGTCCTTGACGCCCAGGAGCATGGCCTCGATCTCGGCGCGCGTGTACACGAGCGCGGGGCCGTCGGGGAAGCGGGAGTTGCGCACCGCCACCGCGCCGTCGGGCAGGCGCGCGAACTCCACGCACGATCCCTGCGAGTTGCTGCGCCGGCTCTTCTGCCAGGCCGCATCGTGCAGCTGCGTGGCGGCCATGCCGTTGTACACGTCGTACACGTCGTGGTCCACAGGTCGCTCCCCGGTGTGCACTGGCTGATGTGGCCATTGATGCAGTGGTCAACTGATCCGGATCATAACCTCGTTCACGTGCAGATGCATGAGCAAATGCACGTGCACGGGCGGTGTTCCCGTGGTTACAGCTTTGACGACCGCTTTACCGAGCCCTGCCCTCTACGACGCCGGGGCCCGGGAAGTCGTTCCCGCATGTGCCCCCGAATTCGAAGAATATGCAACAACATGCGACAACACCGGGGCCCGAACGGTACGAGCGTCCCCGGTGTTGTCGCTGGTGCGTGAGGTACGGCGGGCGGGTCAGCGCGTGCCGTAGGGCAGCAGTGCCATCTCGCGCGCGTTCTTGATCGCCCTGGCCAGCTGCCGCTGCTGCTGGGACGTCACCCGGGTGACGCGGCGGCTGCGGATCTTGCCGCGGTCGGAGATGAACTTCCGCAGCAGCTCGGTGTCCTTGTAGTCGATGTACGTCACCCCCGCCCGGTCCAGCGGGTTGGGGCGCTGCCGGTTGGGCGTGCGGTCGGTCTTGCGGGGTCGGGGCACGGGGTCAGACCTCCAGGAGGGTGTCGAAGGCGGGCGGCAGCCGGTCCCAGGCGGCCTGCCCCGCGGCGTACTCGGCGTCGGTCAGCAGGCAGGACTCCAGGAGCCGTTCCAGGCCGTCGCGGTCGAGGCCGGGGGACGTGAAGACCAGGTGCTGGCAGCGGTCGCCGTGCTCGGGGTGCCAGTCCAGCGCGGCGGCGGCACGGCGCACGGGCGGCACCAGTTCCCAGGCGGCGTCGGGCAGCGAGGCGAGCCACGGCCCCGCGCTCTCCACGCACAGGGCACCGCCCGCGGCGTCCCAGTGCAGCAGCGTGTCCCCCTTGCCGGCCAGCCAGAACCGACCCCGGCTGCGGGCCGCGGCGCAGGTCAGATCCTCCAGCGCCGCGTACAGCCGCTCCGGGTGGAAGGGGCGGCGGCGGTGCCAGACCAGGGTGGCGACGCCGTGCGCGTCGGCCTCCGCGGGCAGCAGCGCGCAGGCCGGGTGCTGGGCGGCGGCCGCCGCCTCCACGTCGAACCCGGCGAGGGCGGCCCGCGCCAGGTCCGGGACCGTGGACGGTGCGCCCGCCGGGTTCCCGTGGCCGATCGGGACCCGGCGGGCCGTCGGGTGCAGCTGGGCCAGCAGCTCGCGGTCCTCGTCGTCGGCCTCCGGCGAGCCGGGGAGGGACTCGGCGAGCGCGAGGACGGAGGCGTACTCCAGCTGCCGCGCGAAGGTGTCGGCGACGGTGCGCTGGTCGGTGGCCGCCGCGGCGAGGCCGCCCTCGGCGAGGTCGTCGCCGTTGCCGAGGTACGGCAGCACCAGCGCGGGGTCGACGGCGGTGATCACACCGGCGACGGTGAAGCCGCCGGCCGTCACCACCTCCGCCATCGCCTTGGGCTCGACGGAGTCCCACAGCTCGACCACCGCCAGCGGGGTACCCCCGGCCTCCGCGAGCCGGACCAGCTCGGGGACGAGGTCCTCGCGCAGCGCGCAGCACGCGCAGTCGTTGACCAGGGGTGCCTCACCGGCGGAGAGCAGGCCGGTGGCGTCCCGCACGGTCCTTGCGACCGTGCCCGCGGCGGCCGTCGCCAGGTCGTGGTGGAGGACGACGCTGCCGGGCACGTCCGCGAGCAGCCGGGCCACGGCCGCCCTGCGCGCGTCGGCGTGCAGCCCGCCGACGATCACCACCGGTGGTTCGGGGAAGCGGCCCGGCCCGCTCATGCCCCGTCCTGCTTCCCGTACCGGCGCTCGAAGCGCTCCACGCGTCCGGCGGTGTCCAGGACGCGGGCGGTGCCGGTGTAGAAGGGGTGGCTGACGTTCGAGATCTCGACGTCGACGACCGGGTAGGTGTGGCCGTCCTCCCACTCGACCGTGCGCTCGCTCGTCATGGTCGAGCGGGTGAGGAAGGCGTAGTCCGCGGCTCGGTCGCGGAAGACGACGGGGCGGTACTCGGGGTGGATTCCCTTGCGCACGGCGGCTCAGCGCTCCTCTCGGAAGTCGACGTGGCGGCCGGCCGCCGGGTCGTACTTGCGCAGGACCAGCCGGTCCGGGTCGTTGCGGCGGTTCTTGCGGGTCACGTAGGTGTAGCCGGTCCCGGCGGTGGACCGGAGCTTGATGACCGGACGGAGTTCGTTGCGTGCCATGCTGCTATCTTACTGAAAATGAATTCCATTAACAGCTAGGACCCGTCCGGTCCGGAGGAGAGGTACGTCACCGTGTCCGCCCACTGCATGCTGACCGGGGCCCGGCCCGGCTTCGGCAACCGCATCTCCCACTCCCACCGGCGCACTTCGCGCCGCTTCGACCCCAACATCCAGACCAAGCGCTACTGGCTGCCGAGCGAGAACCGGCACGTGCGGCTGCGGCTGAGCACGAAGGGGATCAGGACGGTCGACTCGATCGGCGTCGAGGCGGCCGTGGCGCGCATCCGTGCCCGGGGAGTGAGGATCTGATGGCGAAGAAGAGCAAGATCGCGAAGAACGAGCAGCGCCGGGCCGTCGTCGCGCGCCACGCCGAGCGCCGGGCCGAGCTGAAGGAGATCCTCCGCCGGCCCTCGTCGACGGAGGCCGAACGGCTCGCCGCCCAGCGGGAACTGCGCAGGCAGCCGCGCGACGCGAGCCCCACTCGGGTGCGCAACCGCGATCAGATCGACGGACGCCCGCGCGGATACCTCCGGGTCTTCGGGCTCTCCAGGGTGAACCTGCGCGAGCAGGCGCACGCCGGGCATCTTCCCGGGGTGCGCAAGTCGTCCTGGTAGCTTGCGGCTGTTCGGGGCCGAACGGCCGTCCGGCTACAGCTTGGAGCTTCCGGTGACGTGGGTGACTGCGGGGAACACGGCGAGCACGGAGAACACGGCAGGTGCGGGGGGTACGGCGGGCACGGCGACCGTGCCGGGTACGGATGTCCGGTCCGGCGAGGCCGCACTCCGGCGGGCGCGGCGGACAGGGCGGACACGGCGGTCCGTGCGGGCCGCGCTGCTGGCCCTCGGGCTGGCGGGGACGCTGGCCCTGACCGCGTGCACCGACGGCGGTGACTCCGACGGCGGCGGTTCGGACGAGGGCTCCGGCGGCGGCGACAGGTCCTCGACGGCGCCCGGCGCGTCCGCGAGTACGGACCCGGGCGGCGAGGCGGGCGGATCGCCGTCCGCCGGTGCCGCGGGCGAGCTGGAAGGCAGCTGGCTGGCGACCACCGACGGCCAGGCCGTCGCCCTGATGGTCACCGGCGACAAGGCGGCCCTGTTCGCGACCGGCGGGACCGTGTGCAGCGGTACGACGCAGGAGGCCTCAGGCACCCGGACGATCCGCCTCAAGTGCGCCGACGGCAACGCCGACCGCGCGACCGGCAAGGTCGGCGCGGTCGACGCCGACTCGCTCACGGTGGCCTGGGAGGGCGAGTTGGGCGAGGAGACGTACACCAGGTCGGAGGGCGGCTCACTGCCGCCGGGACTGCCGACCACCGGCATCGGTTCCTGAGCGGGGCTTCGGCCCCCGGGCCCCCGGGGTCTGCTCCAGCGGTCGGTGGCGGCCGACCCGGGCGGCGTCGGCCGCGCGGGTGCCCTCCGTCCAGCCGGCCGCGTCCACGGAGCCGCGCAGACGGGTCGTGGTCGTCTCCGGGAACATGTGCTCCATCCGGTCGGTGACCGCGGCCTCCCGGGAGGCGAGCACCGGCAGGAGGTCCGCGTCCGCCGCCCCCGTCGTGGCCGCTTCCGTCGCTGCTTCCGCGACCGCTTGCGTGGCTGCTTCCGCCGCGGCCCGCAGCCTGGTGCCCGCGCGGTGGGCGTAGGCGGCGAGGAACGACTGCCGGAAGGTCTTGGTGCGCTTGCGCCCGCCGGCCCGCTGACCGGCCTCCGCCTTCGTCATCGCGGCCTCGGCCTGCACCAGCAGGGAGGTGTAGAGGAGTTCGACCGCCTCCAGGTCGGACTCGAAACCGACGACGGTGGAGAAGCCGAAGGGCTCGTTCCACACGGCCCCGCAGTGGTTGGCGTCGGCCACCGCGTCCAGCAGCACGGCCTTGGCCTGCTCGTAGGGCGGCTCCACCCCGATTCGGCAGGCCCCCGGCGTGTCGGGCGAGGACGCGTGTCCGTGCGCCTGCGCGGCCAGCAGCGCCTCGTCGATGCTGTGCCGCGCCATCAGCTCCTGCGCCTTCGCGCTCAGCGCCTCCGCCTCCTCCGGATACCCGGTCGCCTCCGCCTTGGCGAGCAGCGCGCGGATGCGGGCGAGGGCACGGGACTCCGGCCGGTTCTCCCGGCCCCGGCGGGGGCCCTCCCCCGCCTCCAGCGGCTCCAGACCGGGCAGCCGCAGCAGCAGGCGGTACAGCTCCAGTACGGCGGTGGCGTGCGAGAAGCGGTCGGTGCGGGGCGGCGCCGCCCCGTCCCCGCCCGGCAGGTCGTCGAGCTGCGCGGCCCAGCGGGGACCTCGCGCCCGGTCGTGCGGCGCCTGGGCGCGGACCAGTGCGGCCACCAGCCGTACGTGCACGTCGTCCAGTTCGCGGCGCACGACCCGTACGAGGTCGGCGGGCTGCCAGCCGCGCCGCCAGGCCGTGGCCACGAACTCCTCTCCGCGGCGGGCCAGTTCCGCGTCCGCCGCCGGATCGGCCGCGAGCAGCGAGGCGGCGGTGTCCAGGGCGTCGGCGGTGTCGTACAGGGCGGTCTCGAAGGCGCGGTCGACGGTGCGGGGCGTACTCACCCGGCGATGGTGCCACGGCCACCGGGCCCGTCTCACTCCGCGGAATTCGGCCGGGCCCGCGCCCGCCTGCGCCGACCATGACCCGCATGATGGACACGACTCTCTACCTGGCGTTCCTCGTCGCCGCCTTCGCCCTGTGCATCACACCGGGCCCCGACATGATGTTCATCGTGGCGATGGGCGGCCGGGGCGGGCCCACGGCCGGTGTGATGGCCGCGTTCGGAGTGGCCTGCGCGATGCTGGTGCACGCGGTCGCCGCGGCTCTCGGGCTGTCGGCCCTCTTCACGACGCTGCCCACGCTGTACCACGTGCTGCGCTGGGCGGGCGCGGCCTATCTGCTGTATCTGGCGGTGAAGGCCTTCCGGGACCGGTCGGTGCCGGGCGGGGACGATGCGGCACCGCGGGCGGGGATGCGGCGGGCCTTCTGGCAGGGCGCGATCACCAACCTGCTCAATCCCAAGGTGATCCTCTTCAATGTGGCGTTCCTGCCGCAGTTCGTCGACCCCTCGCTCGGGCACGTCCCGGGGCAGCTGCTGGTGCTCGGCGGAACGCTGGTGGTGATGGGTTTCCTGTGGGACGGATTCGTCGGGCTGCTCTCGGGGCGGCTGGCGAGCCTCCTCAGGCGCAGTGCCCGGGTGAATCGCTGGCTCAACATCGTCTCCGGGACGGTGTTCACGGGGCTGGCGGTGCGTCTGGTGGTGGCATCGCCGAAGTGACGGCGGGCCGGGGGGGGCCCGGGTGTCAACCGACAGTTGACACCCCGGAGGGCGCAACCTACGGTTGACACATGACGACGAACCCGAGCATCACGTCATCCGTACGCCTCGACGAACTCATCACCGCGATCAAGAAGGTCCATCCGGAGCCGCTGGAACAGCTCCAGGACGCCGTCATCGCCGGCGAGCACCTCGGAGAGGTGGCCGACCACCTCATCGGCCACTTCGTGGACCAGGCCCGGCGTTCGGGCGCGTCCTGGACGGACATCGGCAAGAGCATGGGGGTCACCCGCCAGGCGGCGCAGAAGCGCTTCGTGACCAAGGAATCGGCCGATCTGGACGCGAGCCAGGGCTTCAGCCGCTACACACCCCGCGCGCGCAACGTCGTGATGACCGCCCACAACGCGGCCAAGACCGCCGGCAACGCCGAGGGCCTGCCCGAGCACCTCGTCCTCGGCCTGGTCACCGAGCGCGAGAGCCTCTCCGCCAAGGCGATCGCCGCGCAGGGCGTGACCCTGGACGCGATCCGCGAGGCGGCGACCGCGGCGCTCCCGCCGGCCGCCGCGGAGGTCCCGGAGCTGGTGCCCTACGGCTCCGCGGCCAAGAAGGTCCTCGAACTCACCTTCCGCGAGGCCCTGCGCCTCGGCCACAACTACATCGGCACGGAGCACATCCTGCTCGCCCTGCTGGAGCACGAGCACGGCGAGGGTGTGCTGAGCGGGCTCGGCCTCGACAAGGAGGCGACGGAGCGGTACGTCGTCGACGCGGTGGCGGAGTTCATCCACCTCACCGAGAAGGCCGAGAAGGCCGAGAAGACCGAGGCGGGCGCGGAGGGCGGGGGCGGGTCGACCGGGGAAGCCTGAGCGAGCCACCGGCGACGGCCGTGGCGACGACCGTCGCCACGGCCGTTGTCAGACCCGCCTGCGACACTCGCGACATGGCCGAGAGGTGGGCGCTCGCGGTGGCCGAGGGGGGTGGCGTGGAGGTCGCCCCCCTCGGCCCCGACGGGCTGCCCGCCGGACCGGTGCGGCGGGAGGCCGGTCTCGCCGAGGCCGTCCGGGACAGGCCGGACGTCGCGCGCTGGGTGTGGCGGTCCACCGCCGAGACCGCGCCGCGCCTGCTCGCCGCGGGAGTGCGAGTGGAGCGGTGCTACGACGTGGAGGCCGCCGAGACCCTCCTGCTCGGCCACGAGGGGCGGTACGGGGAGCCGCGCTCGGCCGCGGCCGCCCTGGCCCGGATGCGCGGCGGCCCCGTACCGCCCGACCCGCCGCAGCGCTCCGCCGAGCCGGGAGCCCAGTCCCCGCTGTTCGAGCCCGAGGCCGTCCACCTCCCCCTGTCCGACCTGCTCGCCGTCTACGCCGAGCAGCAGCGCCGGCACGACCGCTCGGCCCACCCCGACCGGCTGCGGCTGCTGACGGCGGCCGAGTCGGCGGGCATGCTGGTGGCCGCCGAGATGAACCGCGCGGGACTGCCCTGGCGGGCCGACGTGCACCGCGAGGTCCTGCACGGACTGCTGGGCGAGCGGTATGCGGGCGGGGGCGAGCCGCGCCGCCTGGCCGAGCTGGCGGAGGAGGTGTCGGCGGCGTTCGGGCGCCGGGTGCGGCCCGACCTCCCCGCGGACGTGGTCAAGGCGTTCGGGCAGGCGGGCGTGAAGGTCGGCTCCACCCGCCGGTGGGAGCTGGAGTCGCTGGACCACCCGGCCGTGAAGCCGCTGATCGAGTACAAGAAGCTGTACCGGATCTGGGTCGCCCACGGCTGGTCCTGGCTCCAGGACTGGGTGCGCGACGGCCGGTTCCGCCCCGAGTTCCTGGCCGGCGGCACCGTCACCGGACGCTGGGTGACCAACGGCGGGGGCGGGCTGCAGATCCCCAAGGTGATCCGGCGGGCCGTCGTCGCCGACCCGGGCTGGCGGCTGGTCGTCGCCGACGCCGACCAGATGGAGCCGCGCGTACTCGCGGCGATCTCCCGCGACCCCGGTCTGATGGAGGTGGCCGGCCGCGAGAGCGACCTCTACCAGTCCGTCTCCGACCGCGCCTTCTCCGGCGACCGCGCCCAGGCCAAGCTCGCCGTGCTCGGCGCGGTCTACGGCCAGACGTCCGGCGACGGCCTGAAGAACCTCGCCGCGCTCAGACGCCGCTTCCCCAGGGCTGTGGCGTACGTCGACGACGCGGCGCGCGCGGGCGAGGAGGGGCGGCTCGTGCGCACCTGGCTGGGCCGCACCTGCCCGCCCGCGGCCGGCGCGGCCGACGGCACCGAGGAGGCGGGCCTGCCGCAGGACGACCCCGCCGACGCCGGGGACCGCGCCCAGGAGTGGGTGCCGGGGTACGCCTCCACCAACGCCCGCGCGCGGGGCCGCTTCGCCCGCAACTTCGTCGTCCAGGGCAGCGCCGCCGACTGGGCCCTGCTCCTGCTCGCAGCCCTGCGGCAGACCTGCGCGGACATGGCGGCCGAGCTGGTCTTCTTCCAGCACGACGAGGTGATCGTGCACTGTCCCGAGGAGGAGGCCGACACCGTCGTCGCGGCGATCCGGGAGGCGGCGGAGCTGGCGGGGCGGCTGACGTTCGGGACGACGCCGGTGCGATTCCCGTTCACGACGGCGGTGGTGGAGTGCTACGCGGACGCGAAGTGAGGGTGGTGCGGCGTGCCGCGGCCCGCCCACGGGGATCCGGGACGCGACGGAGCGGCGGCGCAACACCGCTCACTCAGTGCTTCCGGTACATGTCCAGCTCCTTCCAGGAATTCTCCGTCTCCTCGGCGACGGGAAGAGGCTGCCGCCGGGCGGTGGACACGTCGAGGTCCGGTGCGGAACGCCGCAACCGTTCCGCCGTGGCCCGCGCGTCGCCCCGGACCGAGACGGCCAGGAATGCGAAGGGAGCCGAGGACCGCAGTTCGACGCACACCACGGGCCTGCCGGGCCGTAGAGCCACGAAGTCCTGTCCGCCGGCGTGGCCCCGCGTGCCGGCGCTCAGCACGCCGGGAATCCAGACGCCGTGCAGCGCCACTCCGCGCAGGGCACGCCACCAGTCGGATTCCACCGTCACCCGGCGTACAGCCGTCAGCGGCACGCGCACGGTCGCGCGGTGCGCGGGGGCCTTCTCCCACCAGGAGAGGCGCACTACGAGGTCGTCGTCCTTCACGAGGACCCGTGCCACGTTCGCTCCCTCCCGTCACTCGTCCGCCGCCCAGGCCTCCGGCCCGCCGCCACGCCACTCGATCAGCTCGGGGTCGTCGAGCGTCGTGTCGGACTCCGGCAGACCCGCTCGGCGCAGGAACTCGACCACGTCGAGCAGGTGATACGCGATACCGGCGTACTCACCGCCGATCGCGACCCGCCTGCCACCGTCGGGGCTCGGCGGCTGCACGACCACAGGCGCCTCTTCCATGTCTACGGTGTGCCCCTCACCGAGTGGCCCATGCAGGCACGGTCCGCCGTTCGGGGCGGTGGCGGGTCAGCCTCCGGGGCGCTGCTGCTCCTCGCGGGCGAGGGCCGCGATCGTTCCTCCGGCGAGTACGGTGCGGCGGCGGCCGTCGGAGAGGTGGTGGCGGACCTGGTAGGTCTCGTCCTTGCTGGTGTTGCGCAGCCGCAGGCGCGGTTCGGCTCCGGGGGCGAGCGCGGTGTGCAGGTCCTCCAGCCGCAGCCGGTCGCCGGCGTCGATGCGGTCGTAGTCGGCCGCCTGCTCGAACTCGAGCGGCAGAACGCCGAAGTTGGCCAGGTTCTGCCAGTGGATACGGGCGTAGGACTTGGCGATCACGGCGCGCAGCCCCAGGTGACGCGGGGTGATGGCGGCGTGCTCGCGGGAGGAGCCCTGGCCGTAGTTCTCCCCGCCGACGACGAAGTGCCGGCCCGGCCCGCCGTCGTTCCCGCCGTCGTTCCCGCTGTCGTCGGCCAGTTCGGCGGCGCGCCGCGGGTAGTCCGGGTCGATCCTGGTGAAGGTGAACTCGGCGAGCCTCGGGATGTTCGAACGGTACGGCAGTGCCTTCGCGCCGGCCGGGGAGATCTCGTCGGTCGAGACGTCGTCTCCGCACTTGAGCAGGACCGGACCCGCCAGCAGGTCGGGCAGCGGGTCGAACTCGGGGAGGCCGGAGATGTTGGGACCCCGTTCGAGTTCGACGCGCGCGGCCCGCTCGGGCGGCAGCGGGGGCTCGAGCATCGAGCGGTTGACCGACGCGTGCTCGGGCAGACGAAGCCGCGGATACGGCACGCTCTCGCGGGCCGCCCAGTCCCGGGGGTCGGTGATCTCGCCGGTGAGTGCGGAGACGGCGGCGGTCTCCGGGGAGCACAGCCACACCGCGTCGTCCTCGGTGCCGGAGCGGCCGGGGAAGTTGCGCGGGAAGGTGCGCAGGCTGTTGCGGCCGGCCGCCGGGGCCTGGCCCATTCCGATGCAGCCCAGGCAGCCGGCCTGGTGGATACGGGCCCCGGCGGTGATCAGGTCGAAGGTCGAGCCCGTCTTGGTCAGATCGGCGAGGATCTCGCGGGAGGTGGGGTTGATGTCGAAGCTGACGGCGGGGTGGGTCTGGCGGCGGGCGACGATGGCGGCGGCGACGGCGAAGTCGCGCAGTCCCGGGTTGGCGGAGGAGCCGATGACGGCCTGCCCGATGGGTTCGCCCGCCACCGTGCGCACCGGCACGACGTTGCCGGGCGAGGTGGGACGTGCGATGAGCGGCTCGAGCGTGGAGAGGTCGATCTCGTCGGTGCGGTCGTAGACGGCGTCCGGCTCGGCGGCCAGTTCGCGGAAGTCGGCCTCGCGGTCCTCGGCGCGCAGGAAGGCGCGTACGGCTGCGTCGGAGGGGAAGACGGAGGTGGTCGCGCCGAGCTCGGCACCCATGTTGGCGATGACGTGCCGGTCCATGGCCGTCAGCCCCTCGAGTCCCGGACCGTGGTACTCCAGGATCCGGTTGACCGCTCCCTTGACGCCGTGCCGCCGCAGCAGCTCCAGCACCACGTCCTTGGCGCTCACCCACTCCGGCAGCCTGCCGGTCAGGTGGATGCCCCAGATCTCCGGCATGGTCACGTGCAGGGGCCGTCCGGCCATCGCGAGCGCCACCTCCAGGCCGCCGGTGCCCAGGGCGAGCATGCCGAGTGCCCCTGCGGCACAGGTGTGCGAGTCGGACCCGGCCAACGTCCTGCCGGGGACACCGAAGTACTGCATGTGGCTGGGGTGAGAGACGCCGTTGCCCGGCTTGGAGTACCAGATGCCGAAGCGGCGGCAGGCGGAGCGCAGGAAGGCGTGGTCCTCGGCGTTGCGCTCGTCCGCCTGGAGCAGATTGTGGTCGACGTACTGGACGCTGACCTCGGTACGGACCCGGTCCAGGCCGAGGGCGTCGAGTTCCTGCATCACCAGGGTGCCGGTCGCGTCCTGGGTGAGGGTCTGGTCGATCCGCAGTCCGATCTCGCCGCCCGGCTCCATCCTCCCGTCGACGAGATGACCGGCGATGAGCCGGTGCGCCAGGGTGCCGTGGGAGAGGGTCACAACGCCCAGGCTGCGCGCTCCACCCCCGAGCGGCAAGCCGGCGCACACTGCTCCCCGGACTGCCGCCACCCGCCCCGAAATACAAAAGGTCAGGTCAGAAACATCTGACCTGACCCTTCTCTGAGCCGCCTTCGGGATTCGAACCCGAGACCTACGCATTACGAGGGCCTGCAAGATCGTGACGGATGGTGCCGTGGCGTGACGCTGGATGACGTTTCAGCTGGTCATGGACTTGTGACCACGACCGGCGTGACCGCTGATCCGCCCTCGTGCCGCCCAGTCCGCTCACGCAGCGCTCACGCACATCGGCACACCGCTCGGTGGTGCGAAGCTCAGACCCGGCCGAGGTCGACCTCGGCCGGCAAGGAGGTCGAGGCCACGGCTGGCATGGTCACGTGCAGCCGGGAAGCAACACCTCATGAAGTCGACCCGAGCCGATGGCTACTTCGGTGAGTCCGGGGATCAGCGTAGTGGCCGCGACTCCGCGAACGGGTCCGAAGTTCATTGCCCACTGCACATGAAAGTCCCGGAACACCGGCCCGAACAGGTAACGGCTCACGTACTATCAGTGTTTAGGGCGGGAACTCACATCTGCGGAGGGCTGCCCCCTGTTGAGAGGTGCTCGCCCGCTTCGTTCCAGTGCATCTCCGGGACAGTCTCCACTTCGAGAAGCGGCCGTAACGGGGAAGCAGTGGAAACACCCATCGCGTACGACATCGCAGCTCCCGAGCCGGCAGGCATGGTGGCCTCGCTCAGCTCCCTTGGCTACTCGCTCCCCGCGGCCGTCGCGGACCTCGTGGACAACAGCATCTCCGTCGAGGCCAAGAACATCGATGTCGAGTTCACCTGGGCCGGAGCCGACTCGTGGATCGCCGTCGTGGACGACGGCTGGGGTATGACGGCCGAGGAGCTCGTCACGGCCATGACCGTGGCAGCCCGAGGGCCTGCGACCGCACGCTCCTCCACCGACCTGGGCCGTTTCGGCGTCGGGCTCAAGTCCGCCTCGTTCTCCCAGGCCAGACAGCTCACGGTCACGACGGCCAAGAACGGCGAGTGGCACACCCGGACGTGGGATCTCGATGTCGTCGAGGGCGCCGGCCAGTGGCGGCTGCTTCACGGGGCCGATGACGACACGATGGACGTGCTCGGCAGACTCCGAGGTTCTTCCGATCACGGCACCATCGTGCTCTGGAGACGGCTCAACGGCTATCGCACGGACAGCGCCAGCCTGGACGACGAAGGCACGCAGAAGCAGTTCTACGCCGAGGCAACCCGCACGGAATCCCATCTCGGCATGGTCTTCGCTCGCTTCCTCACCGGAACCCGCCGCCGCAACCTGCAGGTCCGAGGAACCCTGGTGGAGCCCTGGGACCCGTTCATGAGCAACCACCCCTCGGTACAGCGCCTGCCCTCCGAGGAACTCCCCCTCAACGGCAGCTTCGTGAAAGTTGAGGCGTTCGTCCTCCCCAGTGCCCAGAGGCTGACTTCCGAGGAGTACCACCGGGCCGCCGGTCCGGAGGGCTGGCTCGACCAGCAGGGCTTCTACGTCTACCGCCGCAACCGGCTGATCCTCGCAGGTGACTGGCTCGGGCAACGCGGCATGCGGCGCGAGGAGAAGTACAACCTGGCGCGCATCGCCATCGACATCCCCCCCGAGACGGACGCCGAGTGGGGTGTTGACGTGAGGAAGTCGAGCGTCGTCCCTCCGGTCAGCCTCCGCTCGCACCTCAACCGCCACGCACGCAATGCGCGGGCCACCGCCGCGGAGGTCCTGAAACGTCGGGGCCAGATCGCCGCACGTACCCACGGCGACCCACTGGCGTACGCATGGCTCGTACGTCGGCCCGACGACAGGGTCGTCTGCAAAATCAACCGAAGCCATCCACTGGTGCAGGCAGCACTGCGTCCCGGAGGAAACAGCACCGCGGACGTGCGCGCGCTGCTGCTTCTCCTTGAAGAGACCATCCCGGTCACCGCCCTCCGAGTGATGCATGAGACGGACAGCAGCGACGATCCCGAGCCGTTCGGCGGTCCGGGCGTCGCCGACGGCGCAGCGGTCGAGGTCGCACAGCGAATCTTCGAGTCGCTCGTCTCGGGAGGACGTTCACCGGCGTCCGCGCGAGATCGCCTCCGAACCATGTCTCCTTTCGACCAGCTCCAGGGTTTCTGGAGCAGGTGACCCCTCGTCAGTGGTCACCTTTAGGCTCCACACATACCGACCGTGTCCAGCTGGAGGTCTCCTGTGAGTGACGTTTCCGACGACTCGATGGCCAAGGCCAAGCGTCTTGTTCTCGGCTTCCTGCCACAGGATCGGCAGCCGAAGGCGGAAGAGGTCCAGACCGCGGTCAACGCCATCTTCGGTCTGCTGGCCGGGCAGGGCGAGGACCTCGACCGTGAGCTGTTGGTCAAGGAGATCGAGGCGATGACCGCGGTCTTCCAGGAGCGGTCTCTCGCGCTCACGGACTCCAAGGGGCACGAGCCGTGGCTTCCAGAGGCGAAGATCGACCGCGACTGGGAGTTCTGGGAGCGGTACCGCAGGTATCTCGAGGACGTGGTGAGCCTGCCGCCGTGGGTGGTGCGTCGCCTGGACCAGACCTCGGACGACGTGCTGAGTCAGCTGGAGGATCCTCGACGGTCCGGGCCCTGGCGTCGTAAGGGCCTTGTGATCGGTCAGGTGCAGTCCGGGAAGACGGGCCAGTACATCGGCCTAGCCGCCAAGGCGGTCGACGCCGGCTACCGGTTCGTCGTGGTTCTCGCAGGTATCCACAACGACCTTCGCAGCCAGACCCAGCTCCGGATCGACGAAGGACTCCTGGGTTTCGACACCCAGAACCAGAGCCGCTCGGACGAGGACGGACGTTCCCGGGCCATAGGCGTGGGCAAGATGCCACTAGCCAAGAAGCTGAAGATCGCCTCACCGACCAACAGCGGCGAGAAGGGTGACTTCGGGCTCGCCACGGCCAAGGCGATCAACTTCCCCCTGGGCAGTTTCCCCGTCGTCCTTGTGGTCAAGAAGCACTACAAGATCCTTGAGTACGTCCGGAAGTGGGTGCTGGACGTCCACGGGACCGAGGACGAGAACGGCGAGAAGATCGTCAAAGATCTTCCCCTGTTCGTCATCGACGACGAGGCCGACAACGCCTCGATCAACACAGTTCGCGACCCCGAGGCGGACCCGACCAAGACGAACGCGGCAATCCGCAAGCTCATGAAGAGCTTCGACAAGTCCGCTTACGTCGGTTACACGGCGACTCCCTTTGCCAACATCTACATCGACCCCGACGCCGAGCACACCGAAGCTGGCGAGGACCTGTTCCCCGCCAGCTTCATCCGCAGCCTTCCCTCGCCCACGAACTACCTCGGTCCTGAGAGGGTCTTCGGGCTCCGGGTGGACGACGAGTACGAGGCCGACGTGGAGCCCCTGCCTCTCGTCCGGCACGTGAGCGACGCAGACGCCTGGCTGCCGGCCAAGCACAAGGCCAGCGACGTTCCTGCGAACACCCTCCCTGGGTCTCTGCGCGAGGCGATCTTCTCGTTCGTGCTCTCCTGCGCGGCTCGACGTGCTCGCGGACAGACGAAGGTCCACAACTCGATGTTGGTGCACGTCACCCGCTTCACCTCGGTGCAGACCCTCGTCCGCGACCAGGTCGACGACCATCTGCGACTCACCGTCGACATGATCCGGGACCGATACGGGAAGGCACCCGAGATGCGGGCGGAGTTCCGGGCCCTCTGGGAAAGGGACTTCGAGCCGACCACGGACTGTTTCATTCCTGACCAGGCCGAGCGTCTGACCTGGGAGCAGGTCTCGGAGCAGCTCCTGCCCGCCCTCAGGAAGATCCAGGTCAAGACCGTCAACGGCACCTCGAAGGACGCCCTCGACTACTACGAGAACCGGAGGAACGGGCTCTCCGTGATCGCCATCGGCGGGCAGAAGCTCTCCCGCGGCCTCACGCTCGAAGGACTGACGGTCAGCTACTACCTGCGGACCTCGAAGACGTACGACACCCTCCTGCAGATGGGCCGGTGGTTCGGCTACCGCCCCCGTTACGAGGACCTGTGCCGCCTGTACACCACCTCTGCCCTTGAGGACGCGTACGTGGAGGTCACCGCCGCCACGGACGAGCTACGCCGGGAGGTGGAGGAGATGGCCACACGCGGGCTCACCCCGACGGAGTTCGGCCTGAAGGTCCGGGCGTCCTCGCTGGGCCTCACCGTGACTGCGGCGAACAAGATGCGTCAGGGCACGAAGATCCTGCTCAGCTATTCCGGTGAAGGGCCGGAGACCGTGATCTTCACGCTCGCCGACAAAGCCGTCGAGCACAACTTCGGGGCGCTTGAAACCCTTGTCCGCCGTGCGGAGGAGAGCAGCGACGCCACCCAGCCCGTCGAGTACGGCAACGTCCGGTGGGACAGCGTGCCCGCTGATGCGGTGACCGAGTTCCTGCATTCCTACGAGGCCGACCGCATGGCGCAGCGTGTACGTCCTCGGCTTATCGCCAAGTACATCGAGCAGTGCACGAAGGTCGACGAACTCGGCAACTGGACGGTCGTCCTGGTCGGCAGCACGACATCGACGAAGCCGGAGAAGATCGGGGATCACACCGTCGGTCTGGTGAAGCGCAAGGCTCTCAACGAGCGCTTCAGGGACGAGGGGCGGTACACGATCCGGCGCGTGCTCAGCCCGCCGGACGAGCTGATCGGCCTCGACGACAACCAGCTGGAGGCAGCGAACAGGGCTGCAGCACGGGCAGCGAAACTCCAGGACAAGCAGTCTGTGCCGAAGACGCCGGCCGGTCCTCACATCCGGCGGCAGCGCCGCACCGACCAGGGACTGCTGCTGATCTATCCCCTCGCGGTCCCGGACGCCGACAAGGCAGGTACGAAGGCGCCCCTCGTCGGTTTCCAGCTGAGCTTCCCGCACTCCGACTACCAGACCAAGACCGAGTACGTCGCCAACTCCGTCTGGTTCCAGGAGGACATCTACACGATCGACGAGGAGGAGGACGACGCGTGACCGTCTCCGAGGACGAGTGGCACAAGCTGGAGAGCCCGCAGGGTGTCCCAGGGCGGTCCAGCCTCCGCTTGCACCCGGAGTCGCAGCTCGACATCTTCCTCGCCGTCTCCCACCCCTCTCGGCAGCGCATGCTGGTCCTTCGGGCTGATGCGCGCTCTGCGGACCCGATCGTGCGCTCCGTCGGGCGTCTGCCCAGGGCTGCCGGGATCGAGATGAACCTGAGTGCCGTGTCACGCCTTGAGTACGAACTCCAGGTGATCCTGACCGCCAACGACCTCAGCGAGGTGTTCAACCCGCTTGTCGCTGACGTCGCCGATGTCGCGAAGGCTGCCCCTGACGCCACCGAGGCCCTGTCCGCAGCCGTGGAGCGGTTCGGAAGATGGCAGGACCTCCTCCGTGCAGTCAGCAGGGACGGGCTGAGCGTCGAGGCGCGTCGTGGCCTCTACGGGGAGCTGTTGATGCTGGGCGACGTCCTGTTCGCCGAGCTGTCCCAGCCCGAGGCCGTCGAGGCGTGGACCGGCCCCACGGGAACCAACCAGGACTTCGAGCTCCCCGACGTGGCCATAGAGACGAAGGCCAGCACGGCGAAACGCCCCCGGAGCATCCGGATCGCCAGCGAACGACAACTCGACGGAACCGGCACGTCCGCGCTGCTGCTCACCCTCGTCCAGCTCGACGAGCGGCGCGGTGGCACGGGCGAGAGCCTGAACCGACGGGTGGAACACGTGCGTCAGCAGCTCAGCGACCCCACTGCGCGTGCCCGGTTCGACGGCTTACTGATCCAGGCCGGGTACCTGCCGGGGCACCGGGACCTGTACGACGAACCCCGGTACACCCTCCGCGACCTGAGGTTCTGGCACGTACGGGACGAGTTCCCGAGGCTGGTCGAGGCCGACCTCCCCGACGGGGTCGGCGACTGCTCTTACCACCTGGATGTGTCGGCACTGGGGGCGTACCGCGCCGAAGTCGACGAAGTGAAGGAACTGATCGGGGGATCAAATGGCTGAGCTCGACCTCACGGAGTTCTCCAGAAGCCTGGTGGCCGACGTCCAGGCGACGGCCGACGCCGAGGGGACGACCACCCCGGAGACGTTCACGCGACGCGTCTTCGAGGACTTGGAGCAGGCAGGCGTGGTGTCCAACACCTTCACCGCCTTCCACAAGGCGCACGGTCACGAGGTGCACGGCTACGGCATCGGCGAGTCGGGCGAGTCCCTGGACCTGTTCGTGACTGACTTCCAGCTCACTCCACTGGACACCAAACTCACCAAGGGGCAGACGGAGACGCGCTTCCGGCGCCTCCTGACGTTTGCCGTGCGGTGCCGGGATGGACTGCAGCAGCACATCGACGAGTCCTTTGACGTGTATGACATGTGCGCGGCGGTCGAGAAGGCACTCACCGAAGTCCAGCGGATCAGGCTCTTCCTGCTGAGCAACCGGGTCGCCACCTTCACCGAGGTGCCGGCCTCGGACCTCGACGGCCTGCCGGTGACCTACGAGGTGTGGGACCTCGCGCGACTGCACCGCCACGCCACGTCGGGTGCTCTTGGCGAGCCCATCGTGGTTCCCTTCTCCCCGCCCCTCCCCTGTGTCTCGGCTCCCAGCTCGGAGGAGGACCACTCGGTGGTCCTGGCCGTCATACCCGGGCAGATGCTCGCTGAGCTGTACGCGGAGTACGACACCCGGCTCCTGGAACTGAACGTGCGTTCCTTCCTCCAGACCCGGGGCGCGGTCAACCGGGGCATCCGGGAGACCCTGCTCCACGCGCCCGGCCGGTTCCTGGCCTACAACAACGGGATCACAGCTACGGCGTCGCAGGTCGACTTCGTGAGAGGGCCGGACGGAGTGCCCACCCACATCTCCGGGGTGCACGGTCTCCAGATCGTGAACGGAGGACAGACCACAGCCTCGCTCCACCACACACTCACGCGCGACAAGGCCGACCTGTCCGAGGTGCGGGTCCAGATGAAGCTGACGGAGGTCGCTCCCGACCGGCTCGCGGAGATCGTTCCGAAGATCTCGGAGTACTCCAACACCCAGAACAGGGTGACCCAGGTCGACTTCAGCTCGAACCACGAGTACCACGTGGAGATCCAGCGGATCACCCGCTCCCTGTGGGCGCCCGCGACGGACGGCAGTAGCCAGGAGACTCACTGGTTCTACGAGCGGGCCCGCGGCCAGTACACGGACGCCTTGGCGAAGGCTCGGACTCCCGCCCGGCAGCGGCAGTTCAAGAAGCTGAACCCGGCAAAGAGAAAGTTCACGAAAGCAGACCTGGCCAAGTACGTCCACTCGTGGCATCGGCTGCCCCACTTGGTCAGCCGGGGTGCTCAGAAGAACTTCGTAGAGTTCATGCTGCGCGTAGAGGAGGCACCACCGCGCGTAGACCTCCAGTACTGCCAACGAGTGATCGGCATGGCCATCCTGTTCAAGGCCGTGGACCGCATCGCTGCGATCCACGGTGCCGGCAGCCACAAGAGCATGATCACCACATACACCGTGGCACGTCTCTCCCTGGCGACCGACCGTCGGATCGACCTCGACCGGATCTGGCGGGAGCAGTCGCTGTCTCCGGTTCTGGAGTCAGCGGTCCATGACCTCTGTCCCAGGGTCATGCGGGCAGTGACCGCACCTCTGGCGGGAAATCACGTCGGTGAGTGGGCCAAGAAGGTCGCCTGCTGGGACGCCGTGTCGGAGGTGCCCTGGACCGTCCCGCGCGCTCTCTCGTCGGAGCTGCTCGACCAACCGCTGGACGAGACCGCGCTCGCGGGCGGTACCGGCGACGAGACGGGAGCGGGCGAGCAGGCTGCTCAGTTCCCTGCCGACGAGTGGTACGCGATCGAGGACTGGGCCAAGGAGACACGCGTCCTCGAGCCGTGGCAGCGGCAGCTGGCTCACTTCGTGGGCAAACGCCTCGAGCTCGGCGAGGAGGTTCCCGAAGCGCAGGCCGTGCAGGCACTTCACACACGGACCGAGGCACTACGCCTGGGGTTTACTCCGGCCCCGTAGGCGATCGAGAGGAAGCCCCAGCGGGGTTCGCACATCAGCCGCGAACCCGTCCGGCGCGTCAGAGGTACCCCTTCTCGATCAGATCCCTCATCGCGTCCTCTGCCCGCCTCAGCACGATGCGACCGTCCGCGTCACTGAAGGCGACGAGCCTGGCGCCCGGTGAGAGGCCGGCCTCCGCCAGCAGCCCGAGCGGCAACTCGACTCGGCCATGGTCATCAACGCTGAGTTCGACTGGTTCCCGGAGCGTAGGGAGAGTGTGGCACCCTCCCTTACCCACCACGTCGACAGGCTCGGGTTCTGATCATGACCGAAGGTGACAGCAGACCGGGACAGCAGTGGGTCCCCACTGCCGAAGGAGAACACCTGCGCGGCCGCCGTGCGCGGAACACCAGGCCGGAGATCCTTCTCAGGAAAGCGGTACACCGCCTGGGACTCAGGTTCCGTCTCCAGCAGCAGGTGGCCCCTCGCTGCACCGCCGACTTCGTACTGCCCCGCCATCACGTCGCCGTGTTCGTGGACGGCTGCTTCTGGCACGACTACCCTGATCACGGTCCCAAGAGGTTCCGAGGCCCCAACGCCTCCCTCTGGCGGGACAAGATCAATGCCAACAAGGCCCGGGATCGACGGAACACCGAGCAGGCCACAGCTGCCGGGTGGACCGTGGTCCGGATCTGGGAGTGCGAGGTCCGTCGAGACGCGATGGAAGCCGCAGAAAGTGGTGAAGGCCGCAGACCGGGGTACCTCGACACCGCGTTGCCCGTCGGCTACTCCTGCACAGCAGCCAGGGTCAGCAGATCGTCCGGATGCGCCTTCCGGCGGGGGCAGTACACGATCAGCGGACAGTCAGAGCAGACCGGCCCCTCGTCCCGGCACAAATCGGCTCCTATGAGCCGGATCGCCCCCATTCGCAGAGGGGCGTCCTTCCCTGCGCCGACGAGCTTCACAAGGTTGACACGCCCCTCGCTGAGCCGGTTCGGGTGATCCGTCTCCTGGCCGTTCATCCGCGCCGCGACCCTCAGAGTTGCCTGTCCGACGAGCATCAGGTCCTCGCCGATCAGCAGAAGGTAGAGGGACCGTTCGGCCGGCTTCATACCCAGCTTCTCGGGAACGTCGAGCCGTTTGTCCCAACGCCAAGCGTATGGCTTGTCCACTAGCGGGGTCAGGCGGTCGAGACGGGACCGGGCTGGCACCGTGGGCGCCGCCTCGAGCAGCTTCAGGAACAACGTCGTCGTCAGCGTCTTGGAACGCCGGACGGTGTCCATGAGCTCAGCCATCGCGGCCGGTTTGATCTTCGCCCCGGAAAGTATGGCGACGACCGCTGCATGGAGAGAGAATCGCTCTCCGTCACGCTCACGCGGAAGCTGATACCAGTCCACTCCGTCGCGGCGTCGCTCCGCCCACTCCGTGAGGGCACTCCGGACCTCCCGCCAGTGAGGCTGAAGTCCCTCAGTCCCACCGGAGGTACCATCGAGTGGCCTGAGCACCTCAGCAGCAGCTTCCCCCAGCAGAGGAGGAACAGCGTTGCCGATCTGCCGGAACGCGTCACTCCGAGTGCCTGCGAACCGGAACTTGTCAGGGAAGGTCTGGACGCGTGCGGCCTCCCGCACGGTGAGGGTGCGCAGCTGCTCGGGGTGGATGTACCAGTAGCCGTCCTTGGCGATGTGAGCCGTGATCGTGCGGCTCAGCTCTCCCCAGTCCAGTTTCTTGTACTTGTCCGTGTACTTGTCCGCGCTGTAGCGCTGATACGTCTTCTCTTCATCGGTCTTCAGCAGCTTGTGCAGATCCGAGTACTTGGTGTCGGACTCCATAAGCTCGAAGATCCGGTGGTCGTCCTTCCGGACCCTACGCGTCATGTGATCCCAGACGCGTCCACGTGGCGCGTCCTCGCGCATCATCTCGGCGAAGGGCGGCAGGCTACGCGGCTTGCGGTAGGACATCTCCCGCTCGCCGACCCGCTCCGTGGGCACGACATCCAACACTGGGAGATCGCCGATCGCGTCGCGCAGGGTGGTGTGCTTCTGGTCGCGTTCGCGCCAGCTGAAGTCGGCGACATCCCTCCTCGCCAGGAGAATGAGCCGCTTCCGGTGCTGTGGAACGCCGTAGTTCCACGCGTCGACAAGCCGCACCTGTGTCGCGTACCCGAGCTCCTCCAACTCCTCCTCGATCGTCCGGATCACGAAGAAATCGTCGTGCAGCCCCATGTCTGGCACGTTCTCCATGAGGACCACGCGCGGCCGGATCCGCTTGACGATGTCGAGATAGGCGCTCCAGAGCTCCTTCCGACGGTCCTCCGGATCACGCCCGTGGTTCTTGACCAGGTCACGAATCTTGTTTCGCCCGGCTCGGCTGAAGGGCTGGCACGGCGGCCCTCCTGCCACGAGATCGATATCGGCAGGCTCGAGGATCTCTACGAGCCTGTCGCGCTCGTCGGGATCACCAAGGTCCATGTGCAGGCTGAGCCCGGGAAAGTTCGCCCGGTGGGTCTCCAGCGCGCGTTCGTCGAAGTCCACCGCCGCCGCAGTGGTCCACCCCGCCCGCTCGACGCCGAAACTGAGCCCCCCGGCGCCGGAGAAGAGGTCGACGGCCAGCCGCTTGCCCTTACCGAAGCCTTCCAGCCAGTCCTGGAAACCCTCTGATTCGCAACTGTCGTCGTGTGGGGCAAGCTCAAGGTAGTCACTGCGTTCAAGAGGTACGCCGTAGCCGCTCCCCTTCACAGCACAACCCTCCGTACGCATGACATGAATGAGCACCAGGAGATCACAGACCTCCTGGTGGAAGCAAGGATTCCGACACCTTGGGCATCGGGAACAGCTGGACCGCCGACCAGTTCCCAGCTCGGCTGACCCACCCCCGCCAGCAGCGGGCTCGAACCAGTGTTCCACGCCTCAAGATGATCGATCATAGTGGAGTCCAGCGCCGAGTTCCGCTCACTCGCCAGGAGTGATGCACCACTCCGCTTGGCTAACGACACCAGGGCGCAGAAGACACGTTCGAGCCGTCGGGAGAACGTCGAACATTACCGGCCACCAGCGCCCTTGGGTCAGATGGTGCACACGTGAACCAGCTGTAGAATTCAGCCAGTTCACTACGATCCGTGGTGCAACAAGCTGAAGGTCACCAGGAGCGGGGGCGCGGGTGGACTCCGAGAACGCCAAGGCTTATCTCCGGCCTCGGGCTCGCCTCATGAGCACCCTGGGCGAGGAGCTGATCAGTAACGAGCGTGTCGCGCTCACCGAGCTGGTGAAGAACGCGTACGACGCCGACGCGAGCCTCGTCGTCGTCCGATTCAACGCGCCCCTCGTGACAGGCAGCGGTTCCATCGAGGTGTGGGACGACGGCCATGGCATGTCGCCGGAGACCGTGCGTGGCACCTGGCTGGAGATCGCCACGCCCCATCGCCACCGATCACCTCAGAGCGAAAGGCTTGGCCGACGGGTCCTCGGAGCCAAGGGCATCGGCCGCTTCTCCGCAGCCCGCCTCGCTCAGGTGACGTCCCTGACGACTCACCGAAGGAACGAGCAAGAGGTCACCGTACGAGTCGACTGGGGAAGGTTCACGAAGGACGACGACGCCTACCTCGACCAAGTGCCGGTCGACTGGGGCTCCAGGGCTCCACGCACCTTCGGCGCGAACAGCCCGGCGCAGCAGCTGTTCGACAGGATCACGCAGGACTTTCGCGACCAAGGGCGCCCCGACGACCTCGGGCATCACGGCACCTTGGTGAGGCTGGAGGGGCTTCGGCAACAGTGGGACGAGGAGTCCGTCACCCTGCTCAAGCAGTCCCTGAGCAGGCTCCTGCCGCCAGCACCGCCTTCCGAGCTGGACGTACCGGACCGACCGGACTTCTCGGTGTACATCGAGACCCCCGCCGGCGAGCTGGAGCATCACACGGGCTTTGTCGGCGCCAGCGAGGCGCTGGCGCATCCCCACTACCGCCTCATGGGCACGGTGGACGCCGACGGACAGGCCCACCTCCAGCTGCGCACGAGTCACAGCGACGCCGAGACCACCATCGACGACAGCCTCGTCGGTGACTCCTCTAGGCCGAGTTGCGGCGCGCTGACGCTCGACATCCGGACGTGGGACCTCGAAGGCACCTCCCTCCGACAGCTGCTCAACATCGACGTGGGTGCACGCAGCATTCCCGAGATCAGACAGCTGATCCGCAGGAGCAGCGGCGTGGCCCTCTACCGGGATGGCTTCCGGGTGCAGCCCTTCGGCGAGCCCGGGTTCGACTGGCTCGGCTTCGACCTCCGTCGTGTGAACAACCCGACCCTGCGCTTCTCCAACAACCAGGTTGCCGGGTTCGTGTACATCTCGGCTGACGGAAACCCGGGGCTCAAGGACCGTTCACACCGTGAGGGACTCATCGACTCTCCGGAGTACGAGGAGCTCAAGGCCCGGATACTCCAGGCCGTCAGTCGCCTGGAGAGCTGGCGTTACAAGCTGCGACGTCCCGAGCAGCCGGGCGAGAAGCTCCTTTCCCCCGGACCCCCCGGACACGGGCTCTTCTCCGGGTTCAGCCTGGATCCGCTGCGCCAGGTCGTCGAGCAGCGCCATCCCGACGACGTGGTGCTTGGCCGTGCCGTTGAGGAAGCGTCCGAGACGATCACTGAGGGCGTCAGGAAGGTCCAGGAGGTCCTCTCCCAGTTCCAACGTCTGGCCACCCTCGGCACTCTCGTGGACGTGGTGCTCCACGACGGAAGGGCCGCTCTCACCCGGATCGCCTTCGTTCTCGAGGACCTGCAGGAGCTGGTCGAGAACCTGCGCAGGGAGCACGCTGAGGTGGCCGAGGAGTTGGTGAGGGTCCACACGGGTTTCAGCACCCAGCAGGCCGCCTTGGACCATCTCTTCGCCCGGATCCAACCACTCAGTGGGCGTCGGCGGGGGCGGCCTCGCTCGCTCTCCCTTCACGACGAGATCAAGGCAGCCGTCGAGGTGCACGAGGCGGACCTCGCCAAGCTGGGCATCGCCCTAGAGGTCGGTGGCGAGGACGTAACCGTCACCGTCGCCCCTGGCGACGTGAACACTCTCGTCCTCAACCTCGTGGGGAACGCCATTTACTGGCTCTCCACCACCCCCGACACCCACGACCGGGCCATCCTCATCGAGACCGGACGTACGCCGACGGGAGAGGTCGAAATCACCTTCAGCGACAGCGGCCCCGGGGTCCGCGCGGAGATACGAGACGTCATCTTCGACACGTATTTCAGCGACAAACCCGACGGGATCGGCCTCGGGCTGACCATCGCGGGAAGCGTCGTCAAGGACTTCTACGACGGTGATCTCTCCCTGCTCCCGTCGGGCCCCCTCCCGGGGGCGTGTTTCCAGGCAGTGCTGCGAAGGAGAGTTGGGTGACCGTGTCGGAACCGGGATTCCGTGTACTCATCGTCGACGACGAACCGGACATCGCCGAAAGTCTCCAGCGCCTGCTCACGCGGAGGCTCGCAGATCTGGGCACCGTCACCATCGAGACCGAGGACGACTTCACCGAAGCCGAACGACGCCTTGGGAGTGAGCAGTTCGACCTTGCCATCCTGGACGTCAAGGACGGCGGAGGCGCGCTGGGCGACGACGATGCGGACGAGCGCGGACGGGACATGTACGAACGTGTCTCCCAGAAGTGCTGGATCCCGGTGATCTTCTGCACCGGATTCCCGCAGCGGGTGGAGAGCCTCAGGCGCCCGCCGCTCGTGAACGTCGTGACCAAGAACCGCCTGCCCGACTTGGTCGAGGCCGTGCGCGCAGCTCTCCAGTCCGGCGTCCCCTCACTCACACGCCAGCTCGGAGCGATCACCGACCGCTACATGCGTTCCTTCCTCCGGGACACTATCGCCCCGAACTGGGAGGAGATGGCGGAGTCGGACCAGCACGAGATCCCTCTCGTACTGATCAACCAGCTGGCCGCGTGGCTGAAGGAGAACGCGGTTCGCGAGCTCGACTCCGTGATCTCGGCCAACGGCGGACACCTCGTGGGGCACTCCTCCGCCGCGAGGGTCTATCTCAAGCCGCCGGTGACCCATCACGTCACTGCGGCCGACATCCTGACGTCGCCCGCCGGGGACTGGTGGCTCGTCCTCACGCCCGCATGCGACCTCTATGAGGACCCGCCGACGGCTGAAGTGGCCAAGAAGCGCCGCGCCAAAGCCGAGTTCGTCCGACTGGCACGCGCCCATGTGCTGCACACGTCCCCGCCCGTCGCCGACTGGCAGGCCAATGGAGGCAACAAGCAGCGCGTCTCCGATCTCTTCCGGACCGATCACAACCGCTACCGGGTGCTTCCGAAGTACCTCGACGTGCCAGATCTGCTGGTGGACTTCGAGGACGTCACGTCCCTTCCGCTGGACGAGGCCCGTGGCCTGCGCCGCGTCGCCACGCTCGACAGCCCATTCGCGGAGGCGATGTTGACGGGGCACAGTCGGGCTGTGGGCCGTATCGGAACTCCGGACATCGACTTCGAGAGGCAGAAGGAGGAGCTCGGCCTCAAGGGCAACAAGCGGCACGTCGTGCAACCGTCCGTGCCGGCTGCGCGCGGTACGGAGCCCACGCCTATCAACGACTGACCTCGGCCCTCGACCTCGCGTGACAGGTTCCCCGCTCATTGGAGGCGGGCACCGCACCCTCGGGCTCAGACATTCTGGCCAACCCGGCGATCCGCCTCTCGATCGCCCGAGGCCGTGAAGGCAGGGCACCAAACAATTGCCGAAGTCGACGCGATGACGGGGACGGAGTTCGAGGACTTTGTCGTGGGCCTTCGCTGGCGCGATGGGTGCACCCATGTGCGGAGGGGCGGACGCTCTCACAGCAACGGGGCTGACGTCCGGGGATCACGGAGTCCGGACGCCGCTCCAACTTGCCTTTGGTCGACGTCATCGACTTGGCCGAAGCGCTGAACACCCCGCCCATCTGCCTCGTCTATGCGGTCGGATACGTCGAAGACGTGCAGCGACTCCCGCTTCAGCACCCCACTCCTTCGCTGCACGCGCTGCGCCGGTTCACCAGGGCGGAGACCGATCTCGGCACGGACGACGACGTGCTCCGCTGCTTCCGCGCCCACCACGCTGCCGAAGAGCGGCTACGGAAGGCGCGCCGCGACGAGGACTACGCGCGCTATCACGCCGAGACCGCTCCGAACGCCGACCGTAAAGCCGAGGCCCTCCGCTCTCAGGCCCGTGCCGCCGAGACGGCGACGACGCTGCCAACCATCTGCGGCGTCACGCCCGTCCCTGTGGCCCGATGTGGCCACCGCGATCGACTCATCCGGGAGCGATCCCGATACGACCGAGGAGAATGACCCTTGAAGGGTTCCACCTATCGCCGCTGATCCTGCCGCGCCCCGAAGACCGGCAAGGAGCTCTCGCCCCGCGAGGACGGCAGCCGGCGCTCCGCACCCGGGGCGGGTACGGCAGCCTCAAATCGGCCAGGCCGACCTCGACCATGTACGCGCCCTCCTCGGGCTCGCCGAGTCGGACGACCCCGAGGGCACCGAGCTCATCCCCGAGATGCTGGCCGAGGTCAGCCGCGAAAGGTCACCTCTGCCCGCAGTCGAGGAGACGAGGCGGCGTCTCAACTCCGGCCAGGACCTCATCGGCAGCCTGACCGTGGCCGAATGGCTCGACTGGTGGCTGGCCGGCAAGCGCATACACAGGTCCGGTCTCAACTGCTACGAGACCGACATCCGCGTACACCTGAAGCCTCGCATCGGAAACCGCCGCCTGGACCGGCTCCCCGTGAGCCACCTCAGCGAGATGTTCACCGGCATCCGCGACGCGAACGCCCAGATCCTGGAGGACAATGCCCAACGGCGCGCCGCACTCGACGAACTGGCGACCATACCGTGGAAGGGCGGAGAGAATCGCGCCCGCCGCGAGGCGATGAAGACCGCGATCGATGAAATGCCGCCCTTCCGCCGCATCACCGGTCCCGCCACGCGCCAGCACGTCAAGGCCACCCTCCGCGCGGCCCTGAACGACGCGACCGGGCAGCAGATCATCACCTTCATCCCCGCCGCCCACGTCGAGATCGATCCCGTACGCAAGCCGAAGGCGCTCGTGTGGATGGACGAGCGGGTGGCCAAGTGGAAACAGACGGGCGAGAAGCCGTAGCCAGTGGTGGTCTGGACGCCGCAGCAGACCGGAGCGTTCCTCGACTTCGTCGCCGAAGACTGCTGTACGCGATGTGGCACCTGATCGCCTTCCGCGGCCTTCGCTGTGGCGAGGCGTGCGGGCAGCCGTGGTTGGAGACGAAACTCGACACGCACGTCCTGACCGTCTCCTCCCAACTCGTGCAGGACGGTTGGGAGGTCGAGGCGTCCGACCCCAGGACGGACAGCGGGTATCGCGTGGTCGCACTCGACAACGACACCGTCAACGTCCCCAAGCGGCACCGCGAACGGCAGAACGCGGACCGCAACGAGTGGGGCCGGCAGGGGTCGAGACCGGCCACGTCCTCACCCAGGAGGACGGCTCATGGCTCCACCCCAGCAAGGTGACCCACCTCTTCGAACGGCTCGTCGCCGCCTCCGGCCTCCCACTGATCCGGCTGCATGACCTGCGCCACGGCGCAGCCACCCTCATGCTAGCCGCCGACATAGACATCCAGATCCTGTCGGACACCCTCGGGCACAGCGACACCCGCATCACCCGGGATATTTACCAGAGCGTCCTGCCTAAGGTCGGCACGAGCGCCGCCGAGGCTGTGCTGATGCCCCGCACGGTCTTTTCCCCTGCCCGTCCGATGGCGGCGTGGGGTACGGCGACGGCCCTCCTGAGACTTCCGGCATGGGCCTTGCGGGCGCACGCCAGCAACGGACGCGCTCCGTGAAGTGTTGTAGCACTATGTGTTATTCAGCGTACGTCGAATCCGCAAAGTGAAGGCCGTCTCTGACACTCCCCCGCACAGCGACGCCCGGATCAGGCGCGACATATCAGAGCGTCCTCCTCCCTACGTCGGCACGAACGCCGCCGGGGCCACCGCCAAGCCGGTCCGCCTCCGGTGCAAAGCCGAGGAAGAAGAGGGCGCGAAACTCCTCCGCTCACGCATCGCTCACGCGAGCCGTTCCTACGGCGTCCCCATCATGCGACGCGCACTCCACGAGCAATACAAAACCCCAGGTCACGAACTATGTGACCCGGGGTTCAAGAGAGCCGCCTTCGGGATTCGAACCCGAGACCTACGCATTACGAGTGCGTTGCTCTGGCCATCTGAGCTAAGGCGGCGCGCTGCGCACCATGGTGCGATCAGCAACGTCGGTAAGTCTACACAGTTTCCCGGGGTGCTCCGAACCCGCCCCGGAGGCGTGGACTCCGGGGCGGAGCGGGGGTTACGAGCAGCGCTTGCCGTCCTGCGGGGCGGTGCCGGTCAGCAGGTACGTGTTGATCGCGGAGTCGATGCAGGAGCTGCCGCGGCCGTACGCGGTGTGGCCGTCGCCCTCGTAGGTGAGGAGGTGACCGGAGGCGAGCTGGTCGGAGAGGGCCTCGGCCCAGCGGTACGGGGTGGCCGGGTCACGGGTGGTGCCGACCACGACGATCGGGGTGGCACCGGCCGCCTCGATGCGGTGCGGCTCCCCCGTGGGCTTCACCGGCCAGTACGCGCAGTTCAGGGAGGACCAGGCGAGTCCCTCGCCGAAGACCGGGGACGCCTTCTCGAAGTCGGGGAGGGCGTCGCGCACCTCGTCCGGGGAGGAGAAGGCGGCGGGGAGGTCGAGGCAGTTCACGGCGGCGTTGGCGAACATCAGGTTGCTGTAGCCGCCGTCGGCCTCGCGCTCGTAGTAGCTGTCGGACAGGATCAGCAGACCGGCGCCGTCCTTCTCCTTGATCGCCGAGGTCAGGGACTCGCGCAGTTGCTGCCAGGCGCCCTCGTCGTACATCGCCGCGATCACGCCGGTGGTGGCGAGGGACTCGGTGAGCTTGCGGCCGTCGGCGTCCCCGGCGGACAGGGGCTTCGCGTCCAGGTCGTCGAAGAAGGACTTCAGGTTCTTGCCGACCTGGTCGGGGGTGGTGTTCTTGTCGCCGAGGGGGCAGTCCGGCTGCCGTACGCAGTCCTTCGCGAAGGACTGGAACGCCGTCTCGAAGCCCTGCGTCTGCTCCAGGTTCAGGCGGCGGGCGGGCAGGGAGGGGTCCATCGCGCCGTCCAGGACCAGGCGGCCCGTCCGGTCGGGGAACAGGCCGGCGTAGGTCGCGCCCAGGAAGGTGCCGTAGGACGCTCCGACGTAGGTCAGCTTCTCGTCGCCCAGCACCGCGCGCAGTACGTCCATGTCGCGCGCCGCCTCGACCGTGGAGACGTGGCGCAGCAGCTTCGGCGCGTCCGCCCCGCAGCCCTCGGCGAACTCCTTGTAGGCGTCGACCAGCTCGTCCGTCTCGCCCGCGTCGTCCGGGGTGACGTCGGTCCGCGTGTACGCGTCCATCTCGCGGCCGTCCAGGCACTCGACGGGTTCGCTGCGGGCCACGCCCCGGGGATCGACCGCGACCATGTCGTACTGGGCGCGGACCTTCGCCGGGTAGCCGATGCCCGCGTACTGCTGGAGGTAGCCGATCGCCGAGCCGCCCGGTCCGCCCGGGTTGACCAGGAGCGAGCCGAGGCGCTTGCCCGGTCCCGTGGCCTTCTTGCGGGCCACCGCGAGCCGGACGTCGCCCTCGGTGGGCTTCGCGTAGTCGAGCGGGGCCTTCATGGTGGCGCACTGGAAGCCGGGGACGCCGCAGTCGCGCCAGCCGAGCTTCTGCTCGTAGTACGGCGACAGCCCGGCGGGCGTGGCCTTCGGCAGGGGGGTAAGCGTCGCCGTGGCCGCCTCCGTCGAGCCTGCCGCCTCGGCCGCGGGGGATCCGGCGGACGTCGACGCGCCCCCGGCCGAGCAGGCGGTGGCGAGCAGCGCGGCGGCGAGCAGCGTGGCCCGTAGACGGGTGCCGCCGGTGCGGGTCCTGCGGTGAGTGCGCCTTGTGTGCATTCAGCGAGCGTAACTCTCCGCGACAGCGCCATCGCGGTGCGTGGTACGCGTGGCCCCGTACGTGTTACGGCGTCAACCGGTCGTGCCTCCGGCGCGGGTCCGGCGGCGCGGGCTCAGCCCGATCTGAGCGCCATCGTCATCGCCTCCACCGCCAGCAGCGGGGGCACATTGCGGTCCAGGGCCTGACCGCAGGCGGCGACCGCCTCGATCCGGCGCAGCGTGGACTCGGGTGTGCTGCCGCGGGCGAGCCGCTCCAGGGCGTCCTCCGCGTCAGCGTTGGCGATGGCCACGCGGGAGCCGAGCTGGAGTGCGAGGACGTCGCGGTAGAAGCCGGTCAGCTCGCTGAGGGCGAGGTCGAGGCTGTTGCGCTGGGTGCGTGCCCTGCGGCGTTTCTGGTCGGCCTCCAGGTCCTTCATCACACCTGCCGTGCCGCGCGGGAGCCGGCCGCCCTGCGCGGCGCCCAGGGCCGCCTTCAGTTCCTCGGTCTCCTTGGCGTCCATCTCCTCGGCGAGCTGCTTGGCGTCCTCCGCCGCGGCGTCGACCAGCTCCTGGGCGGCCTTGAGGGCGCCGCCGACGTCCTCGACCCGCAGCGGCAGCTTCAGCACGGCGGCCCGGCGGTCCCGGGCGGCCTTGTCGGTGGCCAGGCGGCGGGCGCGGTCGATGTGGCCCTGGGTGGCGCGGGCCGCCGCGGCGGCGACGTCCGGTTCGACGCCCTCGCGCCGTACGAGCATGTCGGCGACCGCGTCGACCGACGGGGTGCGGAGGTTCAGGTGGCGGCAGCGGGAGCGGATCGTGGGCAGGACGTCCTCGACGGAGGGGGCGCACAGCAGCCACACGGTCCGCGGCGCCGGTTCCTCCACGGCCTTCAGGACGGCGTTGGCCGACTTCTCGTTCAGCCGCTCGGCCTCCTCGACGAGGATGATCTGCCAGCGGCCGTTCGCGGGTGAGGTGAACGACTTGCGGACGGTGTCCCGCATGTCCTGGGCGCGGATCTCGGCGCCCATGGCGACCACGGTGCTCACGTCCGCGTGGGTGCCGACCAGTGCCGTGTGGCATCCGTCGCAGAAGCCGCAGCCGGGGACGCCGCCGAGGGCGCGGTCGGGGCTCACGCACTGCAGCGCGGCGGCGAAGGCCCGGGCCGTCTGTGCCACGCCGGAGCCGGGCGGGCCGGTGAACAGCCAGGCGTGGGTCATGCTCGTCGACTGCGGCAGCGGGCCCTCGGTCGCGGCGGCGGTGACGAAGGCGTCGGCGTCCCGGGCAGCGGCGGCGAGCGGCTCGCACACCTTCTCCTGCCCGACGAGGTCGTCCCACACGGTCATGGGTCACGCCGTCCTTCCCTCACACCGAGCCCTCACACCGAGCGCTCACACCGAGCCGTCACACCGAGCCGTGACACCCGGCCGCCGCGCTGATCCGCGTCGCGCCTCCATTGTGCGGGGCGGCACCGACAACGCGGCGGTCCCGGTGCTCAGCGTCGTCCCCGGCCCCTGCCCCGGCCGCCGCGGCCCTCGTCGTCCCGGCCGCCCTCCTCGTCGTGCGGCCCGAGCAGTTCGTCCGCCAGCGTCGGCAGGTCGTCCAGCGGGGTCTCCTCGGCCCAGTCGGAGCGGCGCCTGCGGGACGGCGGTGCCTGGTCGGGGTCGATCTGGGGCAGCTCACGGGTGCGGTCCTGGGCCTCCTCGGCCGGGCTCTCCTCCCGGAAGTAGCCCGGCGGGACCCGGTCGGCGGGGTCGTCCCCGCGTACGGGCGGCAGGACGGCCGTCTCGTCGGCGGCCCCGGGCGGCGGCACGGGCGGCAGGACCGCCGTCTCGTCGGCGTCCCGCGGCTGCACCGCCGGAAGCACCGCCGTCTCGTCCGCCGCGCCGGACGGCACCGGCGGCTTGGGCAGCTCGGTCGTCACCTCGGACTCGGACTCGCCGGACGCCCGGCCGCCGGCGCCGCGAGCGTCCCGGGCGTCGGTGCCGTCCTCGGCGTCGTCGGCACGGTCGTCGTCGGGCGTGTCCCGCACCGGCCGCAGGACCGCCGTGTCCTCCACCGGCCCGCCGGAGGCGTTGGTCGGGGTGACGATCGGGGTGGGCACGGTCGCCGCGTCGTTGGGGGCCGGGGCGGCCGGCTTCGGGCGGGGCGCGTCCGCAGCCGCGGGCGCCGCCGACCTGGGTCCGGCCGCGGCCGCCGCCGCCGCCTGCTCCGCCGCCCGGCGCGCCTCCTCGGCGCGCAGCAGGGCCTCCTCGGCCTTGCGCTGCTTCTCCAGGCGCCGGGCCTCGGCCTCGGCCCGCAGCCGCTCCTCCTCCTCGGCCTGCTTGCGGCGCCGCTCCTCCTCGGCCCGCAGCCGTGCTTCTTCCTCGGCGCGCGCCTTCTCCTCGGCCAGGAGCCGGGCCCGCTCCTCCTCGGCCTTGCGGCGCGCTTCCTCGGCCCGCTGCCTGGCCTCCTCGGCCTGCCGCTCGGCCTCGCGCCGCTGCGCCTCCTCCAGCTCGCGCCGCTTGCGCTCCTCCTCCTCGGCGCGCACCCGCGCCTCCTCCTCGAGGCGCTCGCGCTCCAGGCGCTCCTCCTCGGCCTTGCGCGCGGCCTCTTCCTCGGCCTTGCGGCGGGCCTCCTCCTCGGCCTTGCGGCGCGCCTCCTCCTGGGCCTTGATCTCGGCCTCGGACAGCGGCAGCACCTGGTCGAGCCGGTGGCGTACGACGGTGGTGACGGCCTCCGGCTCCTGACCGGCGTCCACGACGAGGTAGCGCCCGGGGTCGGCGGCGGCCAGGGTGAGGAATCCGGAGCGCACGCGCGCGTGGAACTCGGCGGGCTCCGACTCGAGACGGTCCGGCGCCTCGGTGAACCGCTCGCGGGCGGCCTCCGGCGCCACGTCAAGGAGGACGGTCAGATGCGGTACGAGCCCGTTGGTGGCCCAGCGGTTGATGCGGGCGATCTCGGTCGGCGACAGGTCGCGGCCGGCGCCCTGGTAGGCGACCGAGGAGTCGATGTAGCGGTCGGAGACGACCACGGCGCCGCGCTCCAGGGCGGGCCGCACCACGGTGTCGACGTGCTCCGCGCGGTCGGCGGCGTACAGCAGCGCCTCCGCGCGGTGCGACAGTCCGGCGCTGGAGACGTCCAGCAGGATGGAGCGCAGGCGCTTGCCGACCGGGGTCGCGCCGGGCTCGCGCGTGAGCACGACCTCGTGCCCCTTGCCGCGGATCCACTCGGCGAGGGCCTCGGCCTGGGTGGACTTTCCGGCGCCGTCGCCGCCCTCCAGGGCGATGAAGAAGCCGGTCGCCGCCGACGTCGGCACCGGGTCGTCGCCGCCGAGCAGCGCGTCCCGCAGGTCGTGGCGCAGCGGCACGCCGGAGCGGTCGTCGGCCTTGGCCAGGACCAGCGCGGCCAGCGGCAGCAGCAGCGCGCCGAGCAGCATGAGGACGAAGGCGGCGCCGCCGTGGGCGAAGACGAACCTGCCGTTCTCCAGCCGGTGCGGCCCGATCGCCGCGGCCAGCACGGGCCCGACGACCGCGCCCAGCGCCACGTAGACCCGGACGACCGCGTGCAGGTGCTCGGTCGTCCGTGCCCGGCGGTGGTCCTCGGTCTCCTGGTCGAGCAGGGCGTGCCCGGTGTTCGCGGCCACGCCCGCGCCGACGCCGGACAGCGTGAGGAGCAGCAGCACGGTGGTGTCGTCCGGGACGAGGCCGGCGGCCAGCAGGGTGACGCCGACGAAGGCGATGGCCAGGGCGAGCAGCCGTCGGCGGGACAGGGAGGGCAGCAGGGCGGGGGCGGTGCGGATGCCGACGACGACGCCGCCGGTCAGCGCGCCCACGGCCAGGCCGTAGAGCACCGGGCCGCCGCCCAGGTCCTTGGCGTGCAGCACCGCCACGGCGACCGTGGCGGCCACCACCGCGGCGACCGCGGCGCAGGCGAACACCAGCAGCGGGAGCGCTCCGGTGCGGCCCTTGTCGACGCCGCCGCCGCTCTTGGGGCGGCGCATGCCCTCCAGCGGAGACCGCGCCCGCGGGGTGCGCACCGCGGGCAGCTCCAGGAGGCTCACCACGGACAGGGACGCGGCGAACAGGCCGGCCGCCACGTACGAGCCGAGCGCCGCCTGGTGCTCGGCGAACCAGTCGACGCCGGCGCCCAGCAGGTTGTTCAGGAGCCCCGCGACGACCAGCACGACGGCCGCGAGGGGGATGGCGACGAAGCTCGTGCGCAGCGACAGGCGGCGCAGCGCGTCCATGTGGTCCGGCAGCGGCCGTACCGTCGCGCCCTCCAGGGGCGGGGCGGGCAGCAGCGCGGGGGCCGCGCTCTCCCGGCACACCGTCCAGAAGCGCTCGGCGACTCCGGTGACGAAGGCGGTCACCAGGAGGTAGGCGAGCGCGTCGTCGGGCGTCCAGTCGATCCACAGGGGCGCGACGATCAGCAGGGCGGCCCGCAGCCCGTCGGCGCCCACCATGGTCCAGCGCCGGTCGAGCGGGCCGTCCTGCGAGGTGAGGGAGGTCAGGGGCCCCAGCAGGACCGCGCCGAAGAGCAGCGTCGCCAGGATCCGGACGCCGAAAACGGTCGCCACTGCGAACGCCACGCCGCGGTAGCCCCCGCCGAAGGAGCCCGCGCCGATCGCGGCCTGGACCACGAGGAGGACCAGCACCAGGAGGGCGAGGATGTCGCCGACACCCCCCACGAGCTGTGCGCTCCACAAACGCCTCAGCTGCGGGCGGCGCAGCAGGGCGCGGACGGCGCGCTCGCGGGAGTCCGCGACCAGGGCGTCGTCCGGGGCGGGGTGAGGGGCCGTTGGCTGCTCGGCTCGCGTCATGCGTTCAGCCTATCGGTCGCCACCGACAGTCCGGTGTGCCCGGCCGAACGTACGCGCGCCCCGACACCGAAATGATGCCGGGGCGTTCGTTTTGCGAAGAGCGTGCGTGGCGGCGTGAGGAGGAGCGGGCGGGCCTGAGCCGGGCTCAGTCCTCCGAGGCCTTCGACGCGGTCGCCTTCTTCGCCGCCGTCTTGGCGGTCGTCTTCTTCGCGGTGCTCTTGGCGGCGGTCTTCTTGGCCGCCGTGGTCTTCGCGGCGGCCGTCTTCTTGGTCGCCGCCGCCTTCTTGGCCGGGGCCTTCTTGGCGGCCGTCTTCTTCACGGCCTTCTTCGCCGTCTTCTTGGCGGGCCCCTTGGCGCGCTTCTCGGCGAGCAGTTCGTAGCCCCGCTCGGGCGTGATCTCCTCGACGCTGTCGCCGGAGCGCAGGGTCGCGTTGGTCTCGCCGTCGGTGACGTACGGGCCGAAGCGGCCGTCCTTGACCACGACCGGCTTCTCGCTGACCGGGTCGGTGCCCAGCTCCTTCAGCGGCGGCTTGGCCGCGGCCCGGCCACGCTGCTTGGGCTGGGCGTAGATCGCCAGCGCCTCCTCCAGCGTGATGTCGAAGAGCTGCTCCTCGGTCTGGAGGGACCGCGAGTCCGTGCCCTTCTTCAGGTACGGGCCGTAGCGGCCGTTCTGCGCGGTGATCTCCACGCCCTCCGCGTCGGTCCCGACGACCCGCGGCAGCGACATGAGCCGCAGGGCGTCGTCAAGGGTCACCGTGTCCAGCGACATCGACTTGAACAGCGAGGCGGTGCGCGGCTTCACGGCGTTCTTGCCGGTCTTCGGGGTGCCCTCGGGCAGCACCTCGGTGACGTACGGGCCGTAGCGGCCGTCCTTGGCGACGACGGCATGGCCGGTGGCCGGGTCGGTGCCCAGCTCGAAGTCGCCGCTCGGCTTGGCGAGCAGCTCCTCCGCCAGCTCGACGGACAGCTCGTCGGGCGCCAGGTCCTCGGGGACGTCGGCGCGCTGGTGGTTCTCGGCGTCCTTCTCGCCGCGCTCGACGTAGGGGCCGTAGCGGCCGACGCGCAGCACGATGTCGTTGCCGACGGGGAAGGACGACACCTCGCGGGCGTCGATCGCGCCGAGGTCGGTGACCAGTTCCTTGAGGCCGCCGAGGTGGTCGCCGTCGCCGTTGCCCGCGTCGGCCGCGCGGCCGCCTCCGGTGCCGTCGCCCTCGCCGAAGTAGAAGCGGCGCAGCCACGGCACCGACTGGGCCTCGCCGCGGGCGATGGCGTCGAGGTCGTCCTCCATCTTGGCGGTGAAGTCGTAGTCGACGAGCCGCCCGAAGTGCTTCTCCAGGAGGTTGACCACGGCGAAGGAGAGGAAGGACGGGACGAGGGCCGTGCCCTTCTTGAAGACGTAGCCGCGGTCCAGGATGGTGCCGATGATCGACGCGTACGTCGACGGGCGGCCGATCTCGCGCTCTTCCAGCTCCTTGACCAGCGACGCCTCGGTGTAGCGGGCCGGGGGCTTGGTGGCGTGGCCGTCGACCGTGATCTCCTCGGCCGTCAGCGCGTCGCCCTCGGCGACCTGCGGCAGGCGCCGCTCGCGGTCGTCCAGCTCGGCGTTCGGGTCGTCGGCGCCCTCGACGTAGGCCTTGAGGAAGCCGTGGAAGGTGATGGTCTTGCCGGAGGCGCTGAACTCGACGTCCCGGCCGTCGGAGGCGGCGCCGCCGATCTTGACCGTGACGCTGTTGCCGGTCGCGTCCTTCATCTGGGAGGCGACGGTCCGCTTCCAGATCAGCTCGTACAGCTTGAACTGGTCGCCGGTCAGTCCGGTCTCGGCGGGCGTGCGGAAGCGGTCGCCGGAGGGGCGGATCGCCTCGTGCGCCTCCTGCGCGTTCTTGACCTTGCCGGCGTACGTGCGCGGCTGAGGCGGCAGGTAGTCGGCGCCGTACAGCTGCGTCACCTGGGCGCGAGCGGCGGAGACCGCCGTGTCGCTCAGGGTCGTGGAGTCCGTACGCATGTAGGTGATGTAGCCGTTCTCGTACAGCTTCTGGGCGACCTGCATGGTCGACTTCGCGCCGAAGCCGAGCTTGCGGCTCGCCTCCTGCTGGAGTGTCGTCGTACGGAACGGGGCGTACGGCGAGCGGCGGTACGGCTTGGACTCGACGGAGCGGACGGCGAACCGCGTGTTCTCCAGGGCGGCGGCGAGCGCGCGGGCGTTCGCCTCGTCGAGGTGGAGGGTGTTCGCGCTCTTGATCTGGCCCAGGGAGTCGAAGTCGCGACCCTGCGCGACACGCCGTCCGTCGACCGTCTGGAGGCGGGCGACCAGCGACGACGGGTCGGAGACGTCTCCCGCGCGGCCGGTCGCGAAGGTGCCGGTGAGGTCCCAGTACTCGGCGGAGCGGAACGCCATGCGCTCGCGTTCCCGCTCGACGACGAGCCGGGTGGCGACGGACTGGACGCGGCCGGCCGACAGGCGCGGCATGACCTTCTTCCACAGGACCGGCGAGACCTCGTAGCCGTAGAGGCGGTCGAGGATGCGGCGGGTCTCCTGGGCGTCGACGAGCTTCTGGTTCAGCTCGCGCGGGTTGGCGACGGCAGCGCGGATCGCGTCCTTGGTGATCTCGTGGAACACCATGCGTTTGACCGGGATCTTCGGCTTGAGGACTTCCTGGAGGTGCCAGGCGATGGCCTCGCCCTCGCGGTCCTCATCGGTGGCGAGGAAGAGTTCGTCGGAGTCCTTCAGGAGGTCCTTGAGCTTCTTGACCTGGGACTTCTTGTCGGCGTTGACCACGTAGATGGGCTGGAAGTCGTGTTCGACGTCCACACCGAGGCGGCGGACCTCGCCGGTGTACTTCTCCGGCACCTCCGCCGCGCCGCTGGGAAGGTCGCGGATGTGCCCGACGCTCGCCTCGACGACGTAGCCAGGGCCGAGATAGCCCTTGATCGTCTTCGCCTTGGCAGGCGACTCGACGATGACGAGTCGTCGGCCGCCCTTCGCGGTCTCGCTGGTCGGGGACAACTTCGCTCTTCTCTCCGGTCGACGCTGGGCCTCCCCAGGGCGTGGTCCCGGGTCGGGTCGTTCTGTGTTTCGATCGTGACGCTGCGGAGTGTGACGGTACCTCCCGCCCCCGTGTCAAACGGGAAAAGCCCGCAACGGCCACTCGAACGGTAACCCGACGAACCGTGTTCCTGCCGCCCGGAGTGCTCACCTGCCCCGACGCGTGTATCCGGAGCGCGATCCCCCGGTTACCCGGGCGGCGCCCCGGCCGGGGCGCGGAACCGGCTCCTCACACCTGGGTCAGGCACCAGGCCCCGAGGCTCAGCGCGACCACGGCGGCGACGCTCGCGACGGTCGCCGATGCGACGGGGCTCACACCGTGCGCGACGGGCCGGCCGTGCCGCACCCGTGTCGTGGTCCACACCAGCAGACCGGCCCCGAACAGGGCGAACACCACTCCCGCGAAGATCGCCGGCCCGCTCTCCATGGTCCCCGTGCCCCTTTTCTCCAGCCCGCGCGTGTCCAGCCTCCGGGAGGCTGTCACGCACGGGCGGCGGGCAGGCGAACCCGAGGTGAACGGGGAGCCGACGGATCCGCCGGGTGCCGTCGTCGGGCGTGGCCGGTCCGCGTACGCCGGGTGGGGCGGGCGGCTCGGGCAGTCGCGGAAAAAGAAATGGGTGCGCGCACCCACGCCCGGCGACGGGGCCGCCCTACGCCGGTTCGAGGAAGCCCTGCTCCACCAGCAACCGGATCTGCGCGGGCGTGCGGTCGCGCAGGGCCACCGGGTCCTCGCCGACCAACTGGGCGATGGCGTCCAGGATGCGGCCCGCGCTCATGGTGCCGTCGCAGACGCCGGCGAATCCGGCGCCGACCGTGTCGACCCGGGTGGCCCGGCGCATCCCGCGGTTCTGGCGCAGGACGACGTGCTCCGGGTCCTCGGCGCCGGGCAGCCCGACCTGCTCCTGGACGACCTCGCCGGCCAGCGTGAAGTGCGCCTCCAGCAGGGCCGCGTCGTCGTGGGAGCGCAGGTAGTCGACCCGGTCGAAGTGGGCGCGCACGGTCTCGCCGAGCGGCTGCTCGACGGGGTGCGGCCATTCCTCGGCGACGACCGAGGGGGCGGCGGCCCCGGTCCGGCGCAGGGTGATCCAGCCGAAGCCGACGGCCTTGACCTTCCGCGCCTCGAACTCGTCCAGCCACGCGTCGTACCGCGCCTGGTACGCGGCCGGGTCACCGCGGTGGTCGCCCGCGTCCCGCAGCCACAGCTCGGCGTACTGGGTGACGTCCTGCACCTCGCGCTGCACGATCCAGGCGTCGCAGCCGCGCGGCACCCAGGAGCGCAGCCGGTCCGTCCAGTCCTCCCCCTCCACGTGCTGCCAGTTGGCGAGGAAGTGCGCGAACCCGCCCTCGTTCAGGCGCTCTCCCGTCTGCTGAACGAGCGAGCGGCACAGATCGTCCCCGCCCATGCCGCCGTCGCGGTAGGTGAGCCGGGCGCCGGGCGAGATCACGAACGGCGGGTTGGAGACGATGAGGTCGTACGTCTCGTCGTCGGCGACCGGTTCGTAGAGGGAGCCCTCGCGCAGGTCGGCGGCCGGAGCGCCGGACAGGGCCAGGGTGAGCGCGGTGATGTGCAGCGCGCGGGGGTTGACGTCGGTGGCCGTCACGCGCGTGGCGTGCGCGGCGGCGTGCAGCGCCTGGATGCCGGAGCCGGTACCGAGGTCGAGGGCTGCGGAGACGGGCGTACGGACGGTGAGGCCGGCCAGGGTCGTGGAGGCGCCGCCGACACCGAGGACGACGCCCTCGGCGTGGTTGCCGATGCCGCCGGCGCCGCCGACCGCGCAGCCGAGGTCCGAGACGATGAACCAGTCCTCGCCGTCGGACCCCCCGTAGGGCCGGACGTCCACGGTGGCCGCCACCTCGTCGTCGCCCGCACGGTCGAGCCAGCCGCTCTCCAGGCAGGCGTCGACGGGCAGGACGTCCGCCACGCGCGCGTGGGGCACGGGTTGCTGGAGCAGGAACAGCCGGACGAGCAGTTCGAGCGGTGTGTCGCCGCGGGTCGCCCGGAGCGCGGGCACGGTCTCGCTGCGCGACAGCGCCGCGTAGGCGGGGGCGCCGAGCAGCTCCAGCAGTCCGTCGGCGGTGAAGGACGCCCCGAGCAGGGCGTCCCGCAGCCGGGCGGCGACGTCGGGGCGGTCGGCGGAGGGCAGGGGGGACAGGCTGGCGTTACTCACACCCCCATTGTGGCCCTGCGGTCAGCACCCCGCCCCGCGTCCGCGTCGGGAGAGCGGCCGGCGTCCGCGTGGGAAGACCGGCCAGCATCCGCGCGGGAGACCGGCCCGCGTCCGCGTGGGGAGACCGGCCCGGTCAGCCCTCGGCGGCCGACGGGGTCACCGAGGCCGACTTGCAGCTGGGCTGCTTGGCCATCGCCTGGCCGACGTCGCCCTCCTCCAGGGTCTTGAGCGCGTTGCTGCCGCTCTTGCTGAGCTTGTTCAGCTCGGTGGCGATGTCCTTGAGGCCGTCGGCGAACTCGGCCTGGTCCTTGGTGTTGAGGTCCTCCACCTGCTTGCGCAGGGAGGCGTAGGACGAGGAGAGGCCGTTCAGCTCGGTGACGGCGTCCTTCTGCTTCTTCTCGCCGTCGTCGACGTCCGGGGGCCCGGCCTTCTGGACGGTGGCGCCCATCGCCTTGTAGGCGTCGGACATGTCCTGGAACGCCTTCGCGTCGGTCTTCTGGACCTCGGCGGGAGTGCTGTTGTCCGAGGTCTCCTTCTGGATGGCCGCGTTGGCCGCCTCGATCTTCTTGGCCTGCGGCTGCACGCCCTCGCAGACGTCCTTGGCCCAGGAGTCCAGCTTCTCGTTGTCGTCGCTGCTGCTGCATCCCGTCAGCGCCAGTACCAGTACCGCACCGCCGGACAGTGCGGCCGCGAGCTTCTTGTTCACCGGATTGGTCCCTTCCATGGCTCTCGGCCCCGGAACATACACGCCGGATGGGGGACATCCACCGGACGAACATCCGTTATGACGGTATTGAAGCCATTTGCACCAAGAGAGAGAAGGCTCACGGTGAGACGGCGCACGCGGGCGCGAAACGGGCGGACGACGCGTCAACACGCGCCGTCCGCCCGTCCCTTGAGCGGTGTATGGACCGACTCCGTCTGGTGCCCCGGAGAGCGGAGGCTACGAAACCACCGCCGGATCGGCCGACTTGGGCTCCGGGTCGGCGTCGTCCTCGTCGCCCATGGCGATCCCGCGCCGCTTGGACACGTAGACGGCCGCCGCGATGACGGCGAACGCGACGACGGCGATCAGCACCCGTACACCGACGCTCTTGTCGGCTCCGTAGGAGAACTTGATGACCGCCGGCGCGATGAGCAGCGCCACCAGGTTCATGACCTTCAGCAGCGGGTTGATCGCCGGACCCGCGGTGTCCTTGAACGGGTCGCCGACCGTGTCGCCGATGACGGTGGCGGCGTGGGCCTCGCTGCCCTTGCCGCCGTGGTGGCCGTCCTCGACGAGTTTCTTGGCGTTGTCCCAGGCGCCACCGGAGTTGGCGAGGAACACCGCCATCAGCGTCCCGGCGCCGATCGCGCCCGCCAGGAACGCGCCGAGCGCGCCGACGCCGAGCGTGAACCCGATGAAGATGGGCGCCATCACGGCGAGCAGCCCGGGCGTGGCGAGTTCCCGCAGGGCGTCCCTGGTGCAGATGTCGACGACCTTGCCGTACTCGGGTTTCTCGCTGTAGTCCATGATTCCGGGCCGTTCCCGGAACTGCCGTCGCACCTCGTAGACCACCGCGCCCGCCGACCGCGACACCGCGTTGATCGCCAGCCCCGAGAAGAGGAAGACGACCGCCGCGCCGGCGATGAGCCCGACGAGGTTGTTGGGCTGTGAGATGTCCATCATCAGGTTCATCGGCGCGCCCTCGCCGCTGAGTTTCTCGCCCACGTCCGCCGCGCCGGTGGTGATGGCGTCGCGGTACGACCCGAAGAGGGCCGCGGCGGCCAGTACGGCGGTGGCGATGGCGATGCCCTTGGTGATGGCCTTGGTGGTGTTGCCGACGGCGTCCAGGTCGGTGAGCACCTGGGCACCGGCGCCCTCGACGTCGCCGGACATCTCGGCGATGCCCTGCGCGTTGTCGGCGACCGGCCCGAAGGTGTCCATGGCGACGATCACACCGACCGTGGTGAGCAGACCGGTGCCGGCCAGCGCCACCGCGAACAGCGCCAGCATGATCGACGTACCGCCGAGCAGGAAGGCCCCGTAGACGCCGAGGCCGATCAACAGGGCGGTGTAGACGGCGGATTCGAGGCCGAGCGAGATCCCGGCGAGGACGACGGTGGCGGGACCGGTAAGCGAACTCTTCCCGATGTCCTTGACGGGGCGCCTGGTGGTCTCGGTGAAGTAGCCGGTGAGCTGCTGGATCAGGGCGGCGAGCACGATGCCGATCGCGACGGCGACCAGCGCGAGGATCCGCGGGTCGCCGCTCTTGCCCGCGATCGCCGCGTCGGTGACACCGTCCAGGTCGGCATACGAACCGGGCAGATAGACGAAGACGGCGACCGCCACAAGGACCAGCGAGATCACCGCGGAGATGAAGAAGCCCCGGTTGATCGCGCTCATGCCGCTGCGGTCGGACCGCCGCGGAGCCACCGCGAAGATGCCGATCATGGCCGTGAGCACGCCGATCGCCGGGACCAGCAGCGGGAACGCCAGCCCGGAGTCGCCGAAGGCCACCTTGCCGAGGATCAGCGCGGCCACCAGGGTGACGGCGTACGACTCGAAGAGGTCGGCCGCCATGCCCGCGCAGTCGCCGACGTTGTCGCCCACGTTGTCGGCGATGGTCGCGGCATTGCGCGGATCGTCCTCCGGGATGCCCTGCTCGACCTTGCCGACCAGGTCGGCGCCGACGTCGGCGGCCTTGGTGAAGATGCCGCCGCCGACGCGCATGAACATCGCGATCAGCGCGGCACCGAGGCCGAAGCCCTCCAAAACCTTCGGCGCGTCGGCCGCGTACACCAGCACCACACAGCAGGCGCCCAGCAGGCCGAGCCCCACCGTGAACATGCCGACGACGCCGCCCGTGCGAAACGCGATCTTCGTCGCTTTGTGTGAGACGAGAGTGAGATCCTTTTCCGGTTCGCCGGGGGCCGGTGTCGCTTCCCGGGCCGCCGCGGCGACGCGCACATTGCTGCGCACGGCGAGCCACATGCCGATATAGCCGGTGGCCGCCGAGAACGCCGCGCCGATCAGGAAGAAGATCGAACGTCCGGCACGTTGATTCCAGTCGTCCGCGGGCAGCAGCATGAGCAGGAAGAACACGACGACGGCGAATACGCCGAGCGTGCGCAACTGCCGGGCCAGGTAGGCGTTCGCGCCTTCCTGGACGGCCGCCGCGATCTTCTTCATGCTGTCGGTTCCCTCGCCCGCCGAGAGCACCTGGCGCACCAGGACGCCGGCGAGCACCAGCGCTGCCAGTGCGACAACCGCGATGACCGCGACCAGGGCGCGGTTCCCGTCGGTCAGCACGGCGGCCGCGAGATGAGAGGTAGGAAGCTCCGCCATTCGTCCTCCTTGACGCTTGGGCTGAGCTCAAGATGTGGACGGGATTGTAGGTACCGGAAGCCGATCAAAACAGTGCACGACAAAAGGAATTGCTCTGTCAACCACAAAGGGACCGGAAGTAGTAATGGCCCTCCGGCATTAATGTCGTGATCCGCTCGTTGATCCGCTCGTTGATCCGCTCGATGATCCGTTTCAAGAACGGCTTGGTGATCAATTCTCCGTGCGATTGATCGTGAAAGAATTCACTTAACGCCCGCACGGCACCAATGTATGTCCGCGCACGACAAAGGGCCCCACCAGGTGGGGCCCTCCGGGTGACACAGTGGTGAAGTGCGGGGGTGACGCGGGGGTGACGCGGGGGATCAGATCGGCGGCAGCACCGCCGGCGCGGTGGGCCAGGTCATGCGGATCAGTCCGCCGTCCTCGCCCGCCGAGACCTCCACGTCGTCGACGAGTCCGCTGATGACCGCGAGACCCATCTCGTCCTCCTCGGCCTCCAGCTCGTCGGCGGCGTCCCCCGAGGTCTTGACCCCGGGGACCGCGTGCGGCGCCTCGTCACCGACCTCGATGGAGAACTGCTTCTCCTCCTCGATCAGCGACACCTTGACCGGCGCCGTGATGCCGACGTGCTGATGCAGGCCCACGGCTCGGGTGCAGGCCTCGCCGACGGCGAGCCTGACCTCGTCGAGGACGGCCTCGTCCACTCCGGCCCTGCGCGCCACCGCGGCCGCCACCAGACGGGCGGTGCGGACGTGCTCGGGCAGCGCGCTGAAACGGAGTTCGACGGTGGCCATGCATCCCCCTCGGAACTGCGGGCGTGCTTTCGAGGGTCCGGGCCGCCGACAGCCCGGACCCCCCTCGTTCTACTTGCTGTCCCGGGCCCCAAGAGGCCCGGGACCGGTCGTCAGTCGGTGGCCGCCACCGCTTCCTCGACCGAGGTGTGAATGGGGAACACCTTGGTGAGGCCGGTGATACGGAAGATCTTGAGAATGCGCTCCTGGTTGCAGACCAGCCGCAGCGAGCCCTCATGGGCACGCACCCGCTTCAGTCCACCCACCAGCACGCCGAGCCCTGTGGAGTCGAGGAAGTCCACGCCCTCCATGTCGACGACGAGGTGAAAACTCCCGTCGTTCACGAGCTCGACCAGCTGCTCACGCAGCTTGGGCGCGGTGTATACGTCAATTTCGCCACCGACCTCGACGACCGTACGATCGCCGACGGTACGGGTCGACAGGGACAGGTCCACGGATCCTCCAGCACCTTGCTATCGAGCGGTCGTCCATCGGGACACCTCGGCTTGAAGCCCCCAGGACGGTTCGCCAGCCGCGATGGCATTCAATCACTTACCGGCAGGCGTGCACGACGCCTTGGTCCCATTGTCCGTCACGCCAGTGACAGACTCGGTGCCGATGGCCAAGAATCACCGACCCGATCGATCCCCGGCGGAGCCCGGCTCCCGGCCGGAACCGGGCATGCTCCTGGACCGGCTCGCCGCGGGACCGAGCCGGGCTGCGCGCATCACTCATACGGAGCACTTGCCCCCGCGTGCGGGCCGTCATGCCGTCTGGCCGGACCGGATTCGGCCGGAGGTCCTGGCCGCGGTGCGGGCCGCGGGAATCGAACACCCCTGGGCCCACCAGGCACGCGTGGCCGAGCACGCCCTGGACGGAGACTCGGTGGTCGTCGCCACCGGCACCGCGTCGGGCAAGTCCCTGGCCTATCTGGTGCCCGTCCTGTCGGCCCTCGTGGACGGTTCCGAGGCGCCCAACGGGCGCGGCGCCACGACCCTCTACCTGGCCCCCACCAAGGCGCTGGCAGCCGACCAGTGCCGGTCGGTGAAGGAACTTTCACAACCTCTCGGGACTTCCGTGCGGGCCGCGGTCTACGACGGCGACACGCCGTTCGAGGAACGCGAGTGGATCCGCCAGTACGGAACGTACGTCCTGACGAACCCGGACATGCTGCACCGCGGCATCCTGCCCTCCCACCCCCGCTGGTCGTCGTTCCTGAAGGCTCTGAAGTACGTCGTCATCGACGAGTGCCACACCTACCGGGGCGTCTTCGGCTCCCACGTCGCCCAGGTGCTGCGCAGACTGCGCAGACTGTGTGCGCGCTACGGCGCGTCGCCCGTGTTCCTGCTCGCCTCCGCCACCGCCGCCGAACCCTCGGCGGCGGCCCGCCGGCTCACCGGTCTCCCGGTGATCGAGGTCGCCGACGACGCGTCACCCCGCGGTGAACTGGTGTTCGCCCTGTGGGAGCCGCCGCTGACCGAACTGGAGGGCGAGAAGGGCGCACCGGTCCGCCGTACGGCCACCGCGGAAGCCGCCGACCTGCTCACCGACCTCACGGTGCAGGGCATGCGCTCGATCACCTTCGTCCGCTCCCGGCGTGGCGCGGAGCTGATCTCGGTGATCGCCCAGGAACGTCTGGCCGAGGTCGACCGCTCCCTGGCCGGGCGCGTGGCGGCGTACCGCGGCGGTTACCTCCCCGAGGAGCGCCGTGCCCTGGAACGCGCCCTGCACTCCGGCGACCTCCTCGGCCTGGCGGCGACGAACGCCCTGGAACTCGGCCTCGACATCTCCGGCCTGGACGCCGTGGTGATCGCCGGGTACCCGGGCACGCGGGCCTCGCTGTGGCAGCAGGCGGGCCGGGCCGGCCGGGCCGGGCAGGGGGCGCTGGCCGTGCTGGTCGCCCGTGACGATCCGCTGGACACCTTCCTCGTCCACCACCCGGAGGCCCTCTTCGACCAGCCGGTGGAGTCCACCGTCCTCGACCCGGACAACCCGTACGTCCTCGCCCCCCACCTGTGCGCGGCGGCGGCGGAACTGCCGCTGACCGAGGAGGACCTGAAGCTCTTCGGCCCCGCCTGCGAGGAGCTGCTGCCCCAGCTGGAGGCGGCGAAGCTGCTGCGCCGCCGGACCCGGGCCTGGCACTGGACCCGCCGTGAGCGGGCCGCCGACCTGACGGACATCCGCGGCGAGGGCGGACGCCCGGTACAGGTCGTCGAGGAGGGCACGGGCAGGCTGCTGGGCACCGTGGACGCCGGTGCCTCCCACACGGCCGTCCACGAGGGCGCCGTGCACCTGCACCAGGGGCGCACGTACCTCGTCCGCTCCCTCGACCTGGAGGACTCCGTCGCGCTGGTCGAGCAGGCCACCCCCGCCTACTCGACGGTGGCCCGCGACACCACGGCGATCTCGGTCCTGGAGACCGACGTCGAGGTCCCCTGGGGCGACGGGCGCCTCTGCTACGGCTCCGTCGAGGTCACCAACCAGGTGGTCTCCTTCCTGCGCCGGCGCCTGATCACCGGCGAGGTCCTGGGCGAGACGAAGCTCGACCTCCCTCCCCGCACGCTGCGCACCCGCGCGGTGTGGTGGACGGTCACCGAGGACCAGTTGGACGCGGCCCGGATCAACCCGGAGATCCTCGGCGGGGCCCTGCACGCCGCCGAGCACGCCTCGATCGGCATGCTGCCCCTGTTCGCGACCTGCGACCGCTGGGACATCGGCGGCGTGTCGGTCCCCCTGCACCCGGACACACTGCTGCCGACGGTCTTCGTGTACGACGGCCACCCCGGCGGCGCGGGCTTCGCCGAGCGGGCCTTCCACACGGCCCGCGACTGGCTCACCGCAACCCGCGAAGCCATCGCCTCCTGCGAGTGCGACGCGGGCTGTCCGTCCTGCATCCAGTCCCCCAAGTGCGGCAACGGCAACGATCCACTGCACAAGCGGGGGGCGGTACGGCTCCTCACCGTGCTGCTGCGGGGGGCGGCGGAGGCAGGACCGGCGGAGCAGCCGGAGCAGCCGGAGCAGCCGGGGTAGGCGGGGCAGGCGGGAGGGGCCGTGCGGACGGCGGGGGCAGTGCGGACGGCGGCGGCTGTGCGGGCGCACCCGTTTCGAGCGGGGCGGGACCCGCCCTCGCCCGGACCTCCACCGTGAACGGCCCTCTGCCCGAGGCCGCCGTCACGTCCGAGATCTGACCGGTGAGCACGCAGCGCACCAGCCGCACCTCCTGCGCCCGCGCGACCCGCCCCGCCCTTTCGCACGCCGCGGTGGCGCCCTGCGCCCAGTCGTCCGCCGCGGCGAGGGCCGCCAGATCGGCGCCGCCCGCCGCGCGGTGCCGGGCCACGACGGCCTGCCCCAGGGCCAGCACGATGCCGAACACGAAACACAGAACGGCGATGACGGCCACGCTCCACACGGTCGCCGACCCCTGGTCGGAGGCGCTCACGGCTCGCCTCCCACCGGCGCCGTCCCTCGCGGCGCCGTCCTCACCGGTTCCGCCGCCCTTCACGGCTAAGCCTCCACGGAGTCTGCCCCTTACGGCTCCGCCTCCACCGATTCGATCCCTCACGGCTCGAACCCCACCGCCTCGGTCCCTCACGGCTCGAACCCCACCGGTTCGGTCCCTCACCGTTCGTCCCTCACCGGTTCCGTGGCCGTCGGCTCCGTCCCCACCGTCTGCTCCACCGAAGCCACGGCTTCCTCCCGTACTTCGAACGGCAGGCCCTGCAGAGCGGGTGGCTCGGCCACCACGACCACACGTACCAGGCCCGCCTCCCGGCTCACCGCGACCCGCGCTCCACGTGGTGCCGCCTCACGGGCGAGCTCGACGACCGCGTCTTCCGGGTCCTGTCGTGCCGCCGCGCGGGCCCCCGCCCGGGCCGCGTCCACGCACTGGATCTGAGCGGCCACCACGAGCAGCCCCCACACCAGCGCCATCGCGAACACCACCAGCACGGGAAGCACCACGGCAGCCTCCGCCGTCACGAATCCGCTGTCCGGCCCGGTGCTCGCCCGGGCGGCGTCCGGTGCGCCGCGCATGCGGCGTCCGCATGCACCGCGGACCGGCGTCCCGGCTCTCACCGCCCTTTCACATCCGCGCATTGAGAGCCCCCTTCACGATGCCCTGCAGCTCCGCGCTGACCGTGCCGCTCGTGACGACCTTGTAGAGGACCACGGCGAAGGCCACCGCCGCGACGATCCCCATCGCGTACTCGGAGGTGACCATTCCGGTGTCCCGCCGCGCGGCCTGCCGGCGCACCGCCCCGAGTACTCCGCCCACCAGGGCACCCAGCCGTGCCCGCACCCTCTGATACATCGCAACCCCCGTAAGGCTCGATTCCGTTGCTCGCTTGCTCATTCGTTGCTCGACTGCTGCTCGTCCGACGCCCCGATCCGTCAGCCACCGCCTCCCCCGCGACCGAGCACCCCGCCGGCCAGTCCGATGACCACCGGCAGTACGCCCACCGCGATGAACGCGGGCAGAAAGCACAGCCCCACGGGCGCGGTGACCATGACGGCCGCTCGACGGGCCCGGACCGTCGTGGTGCGGGCCCAGTCGGCACGGGCCTGGGCGGCCAGGCGGGCGACCGGGCCCGCCGCGGGCAGACCGGACACCTCGGCCCGCTCCAGCAGCCGCGCCAGGGGCACGGCCCCCGGGACGGCGGCCAACCCCCTCCAGGCACCGTCCGGTTCGCCGCCGAGGCGCACCTCCGCGGCACCGCGCCCCAGCGCGTCCCCGACCGGTCCGCCCAGGGCCTCGCCGACCGCCCGCGCCGCCGCCACCGGACTCGCGCCCGCCGCGATGCAGGCCGCCAGCAGATCGGCTGCCAAAGGCAGTTGGCGGGCGGCCTGCGCGGCGGCGGCCTCCGCCGCCTCCGTGCCCGCGGCCGAACGCCGGGCATTCCAATGCCACAGTCCGAACGCGCCCACCAGCCCCACCAGGACCCCGACCACACCGCCGACCAGGGCCCAACCGGCGCCCACCGTGCCGACCAGCGGCAGCCACGGGCGCAGGGTGCTCAGCGCTTCGGCGCGTCGCACGGCGGACCGGACCGACGCCGGCCGCGGTGCCAGTAGGCCCCCGAGCCGCCTGCGCAGTGCGCGGCCCCGTCGCGCGGCACCGAGACCGCGCGTCAGCCAGCCGACGACCAACACCATCGCCACCGCTGCCCCCAGCCTGTGGACAAAGTCGCCGTTCACGAAGTCGCCTCCGCTCCGCGCACGATCCGCGTCACCCACCACACTCCCAGGCTCTCCAGGACCCCGCCGACCAGCAGGCAGCCCAGCCCGGCACCGGTGTGCAGCAGCACGTGCAGAGGATCGGACCCGAGGGCGACGCCGAGCAGGAGGCCCAGGACCGGAAGGCCGGCAAGCATCACGGCGGTGGCCCGGGCGCCGGCCAATTGGGCGCGCAGGTCCGCGCGCTGGTCCCGCTCGGCACGCAGCGCGCCCTCCAGCCGGTCGAGACCGGCCGCGAGCCCCGCGCCCTGATCGACCGCGACCCGCCAGCACGCCGCGAGCCCGCGCAATCCCTCGGCGCCGGGCTGCCCGGCCGCCAACGCCAGCGCCCTCGGGACGTCCCCGCCGAACCGGGCCGCCGCAACCACCGCCGCCTGCGCCTCACCGAGCCCGCCGGAGTCGTGCGCGGCGCACAGGAGCGCCTCGCCCGGTTGCCGCCCTGCCCGCACTTCCCCGGCGAGCGTCCCGCACAGGGCGATCACCGCGTCCTGCCGACGCTCCTTGTCCCGCCGCTCCCGACCGGCCAGCCGCGTCCGCCGCAGCGCCGGCACTCCGGCCGCCCCCGCGACGACCGGCAGCACCGAGGTGCCCAGGATCGCCAGCACCAGCCCGGCGGCCAGTGACCACCACTCGGGCCTCAGCCGGCCCCTGAGACGCCGCAACCCGTCCGTCGTCCGACGCGCCGCGGGCAGACCGGCGGCGCGCGTCCCACCAGACCCGTCAGTCCCCCTCGGCCCACCGGTCGCGCGCGTCCGGCCTTCGGCGAGCACCGCCCGCGCTCGCCGTACGCCTGAGTGCCACCCTCCTGCCAACCAGGCGGCCGCTCCCAGGCACACCAGGATCGCGCCCGTCGACAGCTCACCCGTCCCCGGCATGCCCGTCACCGGCGTGCCGGTCACCGTCATGCTCATCACCTCCGCGCCTCCCGTCCGACCGCCCGCTCTTCGATTCCCGTGCCGCGCAACAGCTCCCGCAGCCGCTGCCAGCCGCGTTCGGCCACGAAGGCCTCCGTCCCCCATCGCAGCGCCGGTACCGTCCGCACCAGCCCCGACGGGTCCCGCTCCAGTACGTGCACCTCGGCGATCCGGCGCCGTCCCGCGCGGTCACGGACCAGGTGGAGGACCACCGAGAGGGCCGCCGCGAGCTGGCTGTGCAGAGCCGCACGGTTCAGGCCCGCGGTCGTGCCGAGCGCCTCCAGCCGCGCCGGTACGTCGGCGGCGGCATTGGCGTGGACCGTCCCGCACCCGCCTTCGTGACCCGTGTTCAACGCGGCGAGCAGGTGGACCACTTCGGGACCCCGCACCTCACCCACGACCAGCCGGTCCGGCCGCATGCGCAGCGCCTGGCGCACCAGGTCCTCCAGGGTGACCAGACCCGCGCCCTCCTGATTCGCCGGTCTGGTCTCCAGACGGACGACGTGCGGGTGGTCGGGTCGCAGTTCCGCCGAGTCCTCGGCCAGCACGATGCGCTCGTCCGGTCCGACCAGTCCGAGCAGGGCGCTGAGCAGCGTCGTCTTTCCACTGCCGGTACCGCCGCTGACGAGGAAGGACAGCCGGGCCCGCAGCAGGGCGCGCAGCACGCGGTCACCGCCCGGCGGCACGGTGCCCGCCGCCGCCAGCTCGTCGAGGGTGAAGGCGCGCGGCCGTACCACCCGCAGGGCGAGGCAGGTGCAGTCGACGGCGACCGGTGGCAGCACCGCGTGCAGCCGAGTGCCGTCGGGCAGCCTGGCGTCCACCCAGGGCCGAGCGTCGTCGAGCCGGCGCCCAGCGACGGTCGCGAGGCGCTGCGCGAGCCGCCGCACCGCCGCCGCGTCGGGAAAGGAGACCGGTGCCAGCTCCAGGCCGCCGCCCCGGTCCACCCAGACCCGGTCCGGGGCGGACACCAGCACATCGGTCACCGAGGGGTCGGCGAGCAGCGGCTCGAGCGGTCCGCTGCCGACCAGTTCCGACCTGAGCTGTTCGGCGGCACCGAGGATCTCGGCGTCCCCGAGCACCCGACCCTGCTCCCGCAGTGCCTGCGCCACTCGCGCGGGCGTCGGCTCCGCCCCGCTCTCGGCGAGCCACCGCCGCACCCGGTCGAGCATCCCGGGAGGGGCGCCGAGGCCGTTCTGCGCGGACGGCGCCGTAGACCGCAGGGAGCCCTGCGCCTGCGTCCGCGCCGGGCCGGAAGCCGGTCCCGTTCCCACAGGCGTTCCGGCGGACTGCCGGATCACCCAGCCCGGAACCGCCCGTGTGTCCGGTCCATCAGGTGTCCCTGGGGTCCCAAGAGCCCGGCCGCCCGTCCCCTCCCCCTGGGCCGCCCCCGCGGGCCTCCCCGGAATTCCGACCCGCTCCACCGCAGCCGACATGTCCGTCTCGACCCCCCTTCCACCGCTCACCGCCGGCCCGGCCACGCCCCTCACGAGCCGCTCCCGCCGCGCCCGTCCGTCTCCGCCAGCGCCCGTTCCCAGAACTCCCGGCAGAAGCGCGCCAGCGGGCCGCGGGTGGGTGTGCCCGGAGGGCGTTTGCTCTCCGTGGCCCGCAGGAGGCCGGACTCGACCGGCACTTCGCCGGCCAGGGGAAGGCCGAGCAACCGGGCCACCTCACGGTCGTCGAGTCCGGAGCCGTAAGGTCCGCGCACCGCGACCCGGAGGTCGCGCAGAACCATGCCCACCGCGGCCGCCACCCGGCCCGCCGCCGCGACGGCCCGCAGCTCGGCGGGGACGACGAGGAGCCCGATGTCGAGCTGCGCGAGTACCTCGGCGACGCCGTCGTCGATCCGCCTGGGCAGGTCGACGACGACCGTGCCGCCCCTTCGCCGGGCCGCCGCGAGCACCGCGCGAACGGCCTGCGGCGGTACCGCGACGCAGTCGCCCCGGTCCCAGCTGAGCACCCGTAGCGAATGCAACCGGGGCAGCGACTCCTCCAGGGCGCCGCCGCCGACCCGCCCTCGCGAGGCCGCGAACGCCGGCCACCGCAGCCCCTCGGCCGTCTCACCGCCGAGGAGGACGTCGAGGCCGCCGCCCAGGGGATCGGCGTCCACCAGGAGACTGCGCAGCCCTTCCCGCGCGGAGGTGATGGCGAGCGCGCAGGCCAGTGTGGACGCTCCGGCGCCGCCCCGGCCGCCGATGACGCCGACGGTGAGGGCCGGACGGCCGACGCCCTCGGCGACGTCGGCGATGCGGTCGACCAGCCACTGCTCTCCGTCGGGCAGCATCAGGACGTGGTCGGCGCCGATCTCGACGGCCCGCTGCCAGATCCCCGAGTCGTCCTGGTCACGGCCCACGAGGACCACTCCCCGCCTCCGCACCGCTCCGCGTACCCGCCGCGCCGCGTCGTCCCCTACGAGGACCAGGGGCGCGGTCTCCCATCCGGTCCGCCTCCCGGCCGCCGAGGAGGCGGGCGGCGCCGAGGAAGCCGCCGCCGTCAGCGCCGAAGTCGTCGAAGGAGGCGAAGGCGGCGCCATGGGTACCGAGTGGTGCACCTCCGGCGTGGCGCCCGCTGCCGCGCACAGGCGCAGCAGGTCGTCGAGGAGCTGAGTGTCCTCGGTGACGATCAGGGGTCCGCTCTGCCGCCCTCCGGCTGTGGGCGGCGGGTCGTGCGTGATCGTTCCGGTCATGGTCTTTCCCCCTTCGGCGCGGCTCCCGCGGCCGCGCCCCGCGTCTCGTGGTCTCTCGCGCAGCCCCTGCGGCCCCGCGATTTGCGGCCGCGTGGAGAACCGGAAAGCGGTCCCCGCACGAGCGGTCCACATCACGCGTCCGGCAAACAGATCCGGCCATGGAACTCGGCACGGCCCGGACGCATGGGAATCACGGTGCAGCGATCCGGGAAATCGTGTGGATCTTGGTCAAAAACTGTGGACAACTCGATGGTTGTGAATATCGACTCACTCGAACCGGTGACCCTCCTCCGGTTCCGCTCCACCCCGCGTGCGACTGCCGCAGAGCAGTCCGGTCACTACGCTGTGTAGCGAATCGTGGTCGCGACAACGCCGGGGCCCCGCGCCGCAACGGCACGGGGCCCAGATCGTAAGAAGAGCGGAAAACCCACCCGGACATGCGACGACCCCCGCCGGGGGGGAGAGCGGGGGTCGTCTCCACGGCCGACTCGGGGGGGGGGAGGAGTCGGACCGGGTTAGCACGGTCGCGAACGATCCGTGACTTCCATGGTGTACCCGAGAGCCCTCTCAGGCAAACCCACGCGCCACAGCTTACGCCGAATGGGCTGCGCCTATGCTCAGGGTTGTGGAAAACCACCCCTCGCCCCACTCCGCGTCTCACTCCATGCCCCGCACGGCGGCCTTCTTTGACCTGGACAAGACGGTCATTGCGAAGTCGAGCACGCTCACGTTCAGCAAGTCGTTCTACCAAGGCGGGCTGATCAACCGCAGGGCTGTGTTGCGTACCGCATATGCCCAGTTCGTGTTCCTCGCCGGCGGAGCCGACCACGACCAGATGGAGCGGATGCGCGAGTACCTCTCCGCGCTGTGCCGCGGGTGGAACGTCCAGTTGGTCAAGGAACTCGTCGCCGAGACCCTGCACGACCTGATCGACCCGATCATCTACGACGAGGCGGCCTCCCTGATCGAGGAGCACCACACCGCCGGCCGCGACGTCGTGATCGTCTCGACGTCGGGCGCCGAGGTGGTCGAGCCGATCGGCGAGCTGCTGGGCGCGGACCGGGTGGTGGCGACCCGCATGATCGTGGGTGAGGACGGCTGCTTCACCGGAGAGGTGGAGTACTACGCGTACGGCCCGACCAAGGCGGAGGCGATCCGGGAGCTGGCCGGGTCCGAGGGGTACGACCTGTCCCGCTGCTACGCCTACAGCGACTCGGCGACCGACCTGCCGATGCTGGAGGCCGTCGGCCACCCCCACGCGGTCAACCCGGACCGGGCGCTGCGCCGGGAAGCCCTCGCGCGCGAGTGGCCGATTCTCGATTTCCATCGCCCGGTGCGGCTCAAGCAGCGGATCGGGGGATTCTCCGTGCCCCCGCGTCCCGCGCTCGTCGCCGCCGCCGCGATAGGCGCCGCGGCGGCGACCGCGGGTCTCGTCTGGTACGCGAGCCGACGACGGTCCACGGCGGCCTGATCGAGCCTTTCACCCGCGTATGACCGCAAAAGTAAAGAAGTGCGGCGAGCACTTCCGCTTACTCGGGACCGGTAGTACAAAGGACTCAACGGCCCGCGAGACCAAGGACATCCGAAAGGATCACCTTAAACACGCATTTGGCCCCACGGACCGAGCATGGACACCGGGCACCCACGCGACGTCGACCCGTCGATTACGGGCCAGCCGCACCAGGTCACGGGCGAAGCTCCCGGCCTGATGGGCACATATCGAGGACGCTTGGTAACCGGGTGGTCATGCCAGCGGCGGTACGAACACTCGTACCGCCGCATTTCTGTGCTACGCCGCCCCGCGCTGGAGCGCCTCGCACACCGCCGTCGACTCGCGGGCACCCAGCGCGACAGCCTTGCCGCAGTGGGCGATCCAGGCGGCCATGCCCTCCGGGGTTCCGGAGACGTAGCCGTCGAGCGCCGCCAGGTAGGCCGCCCGCCCCAGCTCGGCGTGACCGACCTCGGCCGGGCACACCGACTTGGGGTCCAGTCCGCTGCCGACCAGGACGATACGCTCCGCCGCGCGCGCGACCAGGCCGTTGTCGGAGGTGAAGGGACGCAGCGCCAGCAGTTCCCCGTGCACCACCGCGGCCGTCACCAGCGCCGGCGCGGAACCGCCGGCCGCGACCAGCGCGGCCAGGCCGTCCAGCCGGCCGTGCGCCTCCTCGGCGTCGGGCAGCGGCAGCTCGACGAGCGGTTCGTCCACCGGCTCGCCGTTCTGGCGGGGCCGTCCCACCTCGTCGGCCTTGTCCGCGGCCGCCACCAGGTGCAGCCGGGCGAGCACGCGCAGCGGCGACTGTCGCCAGATGGACAGCAGCTGCCCCGCCTCGGCGGTCAGCCGCAACGCGGCGCCCACCGAGCGTGCTTCGACATCGCCACTGAAGTCGCTGCGCCGGCGCACCTCCTCCAGGGCCCAGTCCGCCCCGGACAGCGCCGCCGAACCCCGGGCACCGCGCAGTGCCGCCTCGGAGGTGATCTCGTTGCTGCGGCGCCGCATGATCCGGTGGCCGTAGACGCGGTCCACGGCCTTGCGTACGGACTCCACGGACTCGGCCACGCCGGGCAGGTCGCCCAGGGCCGCGAGCGGATCGGCGTTCGCGCCTGTCGTACTCATGAGTAAGACCCTACGCAACCCGGCGCCGTGCCCCACGAATGAGTGGTCTTCTTCACCCCCTACCCGCCCCGCATGCCACCTACAGCTATCGAGCCACTACGCTTGGTGAACATGAAAATTGCTTTCGTCGGGAAGGGCGGCAGCGGCAAGACCACCCTGTCCTCCCTGTTCGTCCGCCACCTCGCCGCCACCGGCGCACCCGTCGTCGCGATCGACGCCGACATCAACCAGCACCTGGGGGCAGCGCTGGGTCTCGACGACGCGGAGGCGGCCGGGCTGCCCGCGATGGGCGAGCACCTTTCGCTGATCAAGGACCATCTGCGCGGCACCAACCCGCGCATCGCCTCCGCCGAGACGATGATCAAGACGACGCCGCCCGGTGAGGGCTCGCGCCTGCTGCGCGTGCGGGAGGACAACCCGGTCTACGACGCCTGTGCCCGGCCGGTGGAACTAGACGGCGGGACCGTCCGTTTGATGGTCACCGGGCCTTTCACGGACGCCGACCTGGGCGTCGCCTGCTACCACTCCAAGACCGGAGCGGTGGAGCTGTGCCTGAACCACCTGGTCGACGCGCGTGACGAGTACGTCGTGGTCGACATGACCGCCGGCTCGGACTCGTTCGCCTCCGGCATGTTCACCCGCTTCGACATCACGTTCCTCGTCGCCGAGCCGACCCGCAAGGGAGTCTCCGTCTACCGCCAGTACAAGGAGTACGCCCGCGACTTCGGCGTCACGCTGAAGGTCGTCGGCAACAAGGTGCAGGGGCAGGACGACCTCGACTTCCTGCGCGACCAGGTCGGGGACGACCTGCTGGTCACCGTCGGGCACTCGGACTGGGTGCGCGCCATGGAGAAGGGCCGCCCGCCCCGGTTCGAGCTCCTGGAGGAAACCAACGGCCGGGCGCTGCGCACGCTGCACACGGCCGCCGACGCGACGTACGAGCTGCGGGACTGGCCGCGATACACCCAGCAGATGGTCCACTTCCATCTGAAGAACGCCCACAGTTGGGGCAACGAGCGCACCGGGGACGACCTGGCGGCGCAGGTCGACCCCGGCTTCGTCCTCGGCGAGGAGGTCGCCGCCCCCGCGTGACCCGCCGGTCACCGCGTCCTCGTGCCTCTCGGAGCGGCCGGCGGCCCGGCCCTACTGCTTGGCGGCCGGCGCCCCGGGCACGCCCTTGGGCGCCGGGGCGGGCGCGGCCGACAGGAAGGACGCCCAGCCCTTCTTCGGAGCCTCACCGACGCCGAGGGTGCGCAGCTTCTTCAGGACCTTGGGGTCCTGGGCGTCCAGCCAGTCCGCGAGTTGCCGGAAGGAGACGCAGCGCACCTCCTCCTTGGTGCACACGGTCTCGACGACCTCTTCCACGGCGCGCATGTAGGTGCCGCCGTTCCAGGACTCGAAGTGGTTGCCGATGATCAGCGGCGCGCGGTTCCCGTCGTAGGCCCTCTCGAAGCCCTTGAGCAGGCTGTCACGCATCTGGTCGCCCCAGAACTCGCGCTTGGCGGGGTCGCCCTGGGTGGCGGTGCCCGACTGGTTGACCATGTAGTTGTAGTCCATGGTGAGCTGCTCGTAGGAGTGGCCGGGGAACGGCACGAGCTGCATCGACAGGTCCCACAGGCCTTCCTTCTTCGAAGGCCAGACCTGGTTGTTCACCCCGCTGCTGTCGTAGCGGAAGCCCATCTGGCTCGCCGCCTTCATGAAGTTCTTCTGACCCTCCAGGCACGGGGTGCGGGCGCCGATCAGTTCCTTGTCGTAGTCGAAGGGCAGGGGCGCCGCGTTCTTCATCCCGGTGTTGGTCTTCCAGGTCTTCACGAACTGCTTGGCCTGGCTGATCTCCTCCTTCCACTCCTCGACGGACCACTCGCCGACCCCGCCGCCGGCGCCGCAGAAGTGCCCGTTGAAGTGGGTGCCGATCTCGTTGCCCTCCTGCCACGCCAGTCGCAGTTGCTTGACGGTGTCGGTGATGCCCTGTTCGTCGTTGAAGCCGATGTCGGAGCGGCCCGGGGAGTGCTGGGGCGGGTTGTACAGGTCCCGCTTCTCGGTCGGCAGCATGTACACGCCGCTCAGGAAGTACGTCATGGTGGCGTTGTTCTCCTTGGCCACTTCACGGAAGTGGGAGAACAGCTTCTGGCTGTCCTCACCCGCGCCGTCCCACGAGAACACCACGAACTGCGGCGGCTTCTGGCCGGGCTTGAGACGTTCGGGCCGGGGCAGGTGCGGCTGAGCCCCGGTGTACGCGGTGGAACCGTCACCGATCAGCCGGACCGCGTTCTTGGGCGCCGGTGCCGCTTTCCCCTTCTCCTTCCCCGGACCTTGCGTCCCTTCGCCGGAACCGGTGCCGTTGTCGATCGCGCAACCGGCCAGCGACGCGGCGCAGACCGCGGCGACCACGGCGCGCGCGGCCGTCTTGCGGGAGGCCATCCTGCGGGTGGCGGCCATGTCCGCCCACCTTCTTCCTTCTCTCGGGCCAACGCCGACTAGGCGATGTCGGGTGCTGAGCCGGGCCGTGCCGTCAGCGCCGTCAAGGTGACACGGAAATGAGAAGGAATTAGTACGACAAGCCGATGAAATAACTGATCCACTCGAATGCGCGGGGCGCTACTCCATTCGCGCTAAAAACCTATGCCTCTTCTTTACTCTGAATTACTCTCTATTTACTCGCTGTAATCGAACGGATCCTCAGGAGACGGGAACATGTCAGCCTGCGTCCCCGCCCGCGCCGATTCGGCCCGGACCAAGCACGTCCACCAGCCCCACAGCCCGCCGCCCAACGGCCCCCGGCGCTTCCGCGTCGCGGGTGCCGACGTCTCGGCCGCGATCGCGGTCTTCCTGATCGCCCTCCCCCTCTCCCTGGGCATCGCCCTCGCCACCGGCGCCCCCCTCCAGGCCGGCCTCGTCGCCGCCGCGGTGGGCGGGATCGTCGCCGGACGGATCGGCGGCTGCCCCCTCCAGGTCAGCGGCCCCGCCGCCGGGCTCACCGTGGTCACCGCCGACCTCATCCAGCACTACGGATGGCGTACGACCTGCGCCATCACCGTCCTCGCCGGCATCGCCCAACTCGGCCTGGGCTGCCTGCGCGTGGCGCGCTCGGCGCTCGCCGTGAGCCCCGCCATCGTGCACGGCATGCTCGCCGGCATCGGCGTCACCATCGCCGTCGCCCAGCTGCACATCGTCCTCGGCGGCACCCCCCAGAGCTCCGTGCCCGACAACCTGGTCGCGCTGCCCGCCCAGTTGGCGAACCTCCACCCCGCCGACCTGGCCGTGAGCGTGCTGACCCTGACCCTGCTGCTGCTCTGGCCCCGCCTCCCCGGCCGGGCGGGCCAGGTCCTGGGCAAGCTGCCCGCCGCCCTGATCGCCGTCGCGGGTGCCACCGCGGTCGCCGCCCTCACCGAACTTCGCCTGCCCAAGGTCGACCTGCCGTCCTGGAGCAGCCACGCCCTGGCCTCGCTGCCCGACGGTCCGGTACTCGGTCTCGTCGCCGCCGTCCTCACCACCACGCTGGTGTGCAGCGTGCAGTCCCTGCTCGGCGCGGTCGCCGTCGACAAGCTGGTCGCCGCCCGGCCCGCTCTGACCGGCCGCGTCAAGCGCTCCAACCTCGACCGGGAGCTGCTCGGTCAGGGCGCCGCCAACATCGTTTCCGGGTCGCTCGGCGGACTGCCCATCGCCGGTGTGGCCGTGCGCAGTTCCGCGAACGTGGCGGCGGGCGCCGTCAGCCGGAACTCCACGATGCTGCACGGCGTTCTCGTAGTGATCGCCGCACTGCTGATGGTCCCGGCCCTGGAGCTCATCCCGCTCGCCTCGCTCGCCGCCCTGGTCATGGCCGTCGGCCTCAAGATGGTCTCGCTGAACCACATCCGTACGGTGACCCGCCACCGTGAGGTGCTGGTCTACGCGGTCACCACCTGCGGCGTGGTGTTCCTCGGCGTCCTGGAGGGCGTCGCCCTGGGCATCGCCGTCGCCGTCGGCGTCGCCCTGCACCGTCTCACCCGCACCCGGATCACCCACGACGACACGGAGGGAGTCCATCACGTACACGTGCGCGGCCAGTTGACCTTCCTCGCCGTGCCGCGGCTCAGCCGGGTCCTGCACCAGGTGCCCCACGGAGCGGACGCCGTCGTCGAGCTGGACGGGTCGTTCATGGACCACGCGGCGTACGAGACGCTGCAGGACTGGCAGAAGACGCACACCGCGCAGGGCGGCTCCGTCGACATCACCGGCCGCCGGCCCGGCACCCGGATCTCCGAACCGGCCGAGGAGGAAGGCTGCCGCTGCCGTCCCTGGACACCCTGGCGCAACCACCAGTGCGAGCGCCCGCCCAAGGCCCCACCACCCGGCACGGACGGGCAGGCAGCCACCGACGGATCCCCCGGCGGGACCCTCGGCGCCGCGACCGGCCCGAACACCACCGGCACGAGAGACACAAGAGGTGCAACAGGTCCGACGGGTACAACAGGTCCAACAGGTGCATCCGGTGCTGCCGACGGACCCACCGGACACGAGCTCGCCCGTGGCATCAGCGCTTTCCATCGCAACACCGGCCCGCTGATGCGCCGTGAGCTGGCCCGGCTGGCCCGGGAGGGACAGCAGCCCTCCCAGCTCTTCCTGACCTGCGCCGACTCGCGGGTGGTCACGTCGATGATCACCTCCAGCGGCCCCGGCGACCTCTTCGTGGTGCGCAACGTCGGCAACTTCGTGCCGCTGCCCGGCGAGGAGAGCGGCGACGACTCGGTGGCCGCGGCGATCGAGTACGCCGTGGACGTACTGAAGGTGCGGTCCATCACGGTGTGCGGGCACTCCGGGTGCGGGGCGATGCAGGCGCTGCTCGGCGCCGAACACGGGGGTGCGCGCACCCCCCTCCAGCGGTGGCTGCGGCACGGGCTGCCCAGCCTGGAGCGCGCCCTGCCGGACGTGGACGGGGACGAGCAGGAGCAGGGGCGCGAGCCCGGTCGCGCCCGCCCCCGGCTGGCCGGACGCGGGGCCGCCGACACGGCCGAGCGGCTGTGCCTGGCCAACGTGGTCCAGCAGCTGGAGCACCTGCGCGCCCACGACTCGGTGGCCCGGGCGCTGGGCGCCGGAGACCTGGAGCTGCACGGCATGTACTTCCACGTGGGCGAGGCCCAGTCGTACCTGCTGTCCGAGGACGCGGAAGGCGGCGTGTTCGAGCTGGTGCGGGAGACGAACCTGACCGCCTGACCGCCCGGGCCGACCGTCCGAGCGGTCCCGGGCAGCCGCGGCGCGGGCGGGTGTGAGCGGCGTTACACACCCTGAACCCCGCGCCGTCGGCGTCCGTGGGTACGGGTGACCACGGACCACAAAGCCACGCAGGAGACACAGCAGGCAGGCGGCGACCCGAACAGGTCTAAACCATTTGCCCGTCGACCCTTGTCATCGGCCCCCCGGGTCTGATGAGCTGTGGCCTGGGACACAACGGACAACCCTGAGAAAGGGAGATGTCGTGAGCAACGAATCCTTGGCCAACCTGCTCAAGGAAGAACGCAGGTTCGCACCCCCCGCCGACCTGGCCGCGCACGCCAACGTCACGGCGGAGGCGTACGAACAGGCCAAGGCTGACAGGCTCGGCTTCTGGGCCGAGCAGGCCCGCCGACTGACCTGGGCGAAGGAGCCGACCGAGACCCTCGACTGGTCGAACCCGCCGTTCGCCAAGTGGTTCAAGGACGGCACGCTGAACGTCGCCTACAACTGCGTCGACCGCCACGTGGAGGCCGGCAACGGCGACCGCGTCGCCATCCACTTCGAGGGCGAGTCCGGCGACAGCCGCGCCATCACCTACGCCCAGCTCAAGGACGAGGTCTCCAAGGCCGCCAACGCCCTGCTGGAGCTGGGCGTGGAGAAGGGCGACCGGGTCGCGATCTACATGCCGATGATCCCCGAGACGGCGGTCGCGATGCTGGCCTGTGCCCGTATCGGCGCCGCGCACTCGGTGGTCTTCGGCGGCTTCTCCTCGGACGCGCTGGCCACCCGCATCCAGGACGCCGACGCCCGCGTCGTCATCACCGCCGACGGCGGATACCGGCGCGGCAAGCCGTCCGCGCTCAAGCCGGCCGTCGACGAGGCCGTCGAGCGCGCCGGGATCGTCGAGCACGTGCTCGTCGTCCGCCGCACCGGTCAGGACGTCGCCTGGGACGACTCCCGCGACAAGTGGTGGCACGAGACGGTCGACGGGCAGTCCGCCGAGCACACGCCCGAGGCGTTCGACGCCGAGCACCCGCTGTTCATCCTGTACACGTCCGGCACGACGGGTAAGCCCAAGGGCATCCTGCACACCTCAGGCGGCTACCTCACGCAGACGGCGTACACCCACTGGGCGGTCTTCGACCTCAAGCCGGAGACGGACGTCTTCTGGTGCACCGCCGACGTGGGCTGGGTCACCGGACACTCGTACATCGTCTACGGCCCGCTCGCCAACGGCGCGACGCAGGTCATGTACGAGGGCACCCCGGACACCCCGCACCAGGGCCGGTTCTGGGAGATCGTGCAGAAGTACGGCGTGACGATCCTGTACACGGCGCCCACCGCGATCCGGACGTTCATGAAGTGGGGCGACGACATCCCCGCGAAGTTCGACCTGTCCTCCCTGCGTGTCCTCGGCTCGGTCGGCGAGCCGATCAACCCCGAGGCGTGGATCTGGTACCGCAAGAACATCGGCGCGGACGCCACCCCGGTGGTCGACACCTGGTGGCAGACCGAGACCGGCGCGATGATGATCACGCCGCTGCCGGGCGTCACGGAGGCCAAGCCGGGCTCCGCCCAGCGCCCGCTGCCCGGCATCTCCGCCACCGTCGTCGACGACGAGGCCAACGAGGTGCCCAACGGCGGGGGCGGCTACCTGGTGCTCACCGAGCCGTGGCCGTCGATGCTGCGCACCATCTGGGGCGACGACCAGCGGTTCATCGACACGTACTGGTCCCGCTTCGAGGGCAAGTACTTCGCGGGCGACGGCGCCAAGAAGGACGACGACGGCGACATCTGGCTGCTCGGCCGCGTCGACGACGTGATGCTCGTCTCCGGCCACAACATCTCCACCACCGAGGTCGAGTCGGCCCTCGTCTCCCACCCCTCGGTCGCCGAGGCGGCCGTGGTCGGCGCGACGGACGAGACGACCGGGCAGGCCATCGTGGCCTTCGTGATCCTGCGCGGCACCACCGCGGAGAGCGAGGACCTGGTCGCCGAGCTGCGCGACCACGTCGGTGCCACGCTCGGCCCGATCGCCAAGCCCAAGCGGATCCTGCCGGTCTCCGAGCTGCCGAAGACCCGCTCCGGCAAGATCATGCGGCGCCTGCTGCGAGACGTGGCGGAGAACCGCCAGGTCGGCGACGTCACGACGCTGGCGGACTCGACGGTCATGGACCTCATTCAGACGAAGCTCCCGGCCGCGCCCAGCGAGGACTGAGCCGGCCACACGCACACCGAGGGCACCCGGCGCCGGACGCGCGCCGGGTGCCCTCGCCCTGTGCGGCGCCCGGGGCCCGGGTAAGCTGGACGGAACGTAAGAGAATCATCAAGATCCTCATGGTGCGCCGGGAAGTCTGGTCGGCATGTGTTCCGTGCTGCCCACCGACCGGAGGTTCTCCTCGTGACCGCGCCCCGCACCCCCCGCAAGGCCTTCGGACGGCTGTCCCTGCCGGAGCGCACCTACATCGCGGACGCGTTGCGCACCGAGACCGTCGGCGGCGTCCTGCTGCTCGTCGCCGCGATCGCCGCCCTGGTGTGGGCGAACGTACCGGCGGTGCACGACAGCTACGAGAGCGTCAGCCACTTCCACTTCGGCCCCGCGGCGCTCGGTCTGAACCTGTCGGTCGCGCACTGGGCCGCCGACGGGCTCCTCGCGGTCTTCTTCTTCGTCGCCGGCATCGAACTCAAACGCGAACTCGTCGCCGGTGACCTGAAGGACCCCAAGGCCGCCGCGCTCCCGGTGGTGGCGGCGCTGTGCGGCATGGTCGTACCGGCGGTCGTGTACACCCTCACCAACACCGCGGGCGGCGGCTCCCTGTCCGGCTGGGCCGTGCCGACCGCCACCGACATCGCCTTCGCGCTCGCCGTACTCGCCGTCATCGGCACGTCACTGCCGAGCGCCCTGCGTGCCTTCCTCCTGACCCTCGCCGTCGTCGACGACCTGTTCGCCATCCTGATCATCGCGGTCTTCTTCACCGACGGTCTCAACTTCGCCGCGCTCGGCGGCGCGGTCGTCGGCCTCGTCGTCTTCTGGCTGCTGCTCCGCAAGGGCGTGCGCGGCTGGTACGTGTACGTCCCGCTCGGCCTGGTGATCTGGGGCCTGATGTACAACAGCGGCGTCCACGCCACCATCGCCGGTGTCGCGATGGGCCTGATGCTGCGCTGCCACACGCGCGAGGGCGAGGAGCACTCGCCCGGCCAGCACATCGAACACCTGGTGCGTCCGCTGTCGGCGGGCCTGGCCGTGCCGCTGTTCGCCCTGTTCAGCGCGGGTGTGGCCATCTCCGGCGGGGCACTGGCCGACGTCTTCACCAAGCCGGAGACCCTTGGTGTGGTGCTCGGGCTCGTCGTCGGCAAGACACTGGGCATCTTCGGCGGCACCTGGCTGACCTCGCGCTTCACCAGGGCCTCGCTCAGCGACGACCTCCAGTGGGCCGACGTGTTCGCGGTGGCCACCCTGGCCGGCATCGGGTTCACCGTCTCGCTGCTCATCGGCGAGCTGGCCTTCGAGGACGACGCGGCGATGACGGACCAGGTCAAGGCCGCCGTCCTGACCGGCTCGCTGATCGCGGCGGCCCTGGCCACGGTGCTGCTGAAGATACGGAACGCGAAGTACCGGGGGATGGTCGCGGAGGAGGAGCGCGACGACGACCTCAGCGGTGTCCCCGACATCTACGAGGAGGACGACCCCGCCTACCACCTGCGGGTGGCCGCCGTCTACGAGAGGAAGGCCGCCGAGCACCGCCGGATCGCCGAGGAGATGGAGTCGGCGCGGCTTGCCGAAGTGACGGGCGGGGCAGGCGATGAGGGCGACGGTCCGGCATGATCTGACGAGACGGTACAAAAGACGGGACCGTACGCAGTCGAGCGGACACGGGCCGGGCCGGACACGGCCGGACCGAGGACGAGGCGACGCCACGGAACCGTACGCAGAAGAGCCAGCAGAAGAGGGAGACCGCGATGAGCGCACCCGACGGCAGCCCGGTCGGCACCGAACGCAGCATCGGCCAGCTGTTCGCCTCGGCGACCACCGAAATGTCGGCGCTCGTGCACGACGAGATCGCGCTGGCGAAGGCGCAGCTGAAGCAGGACGTCAAGCGTGGGGCGACGAGCGGCGGCGCGTTCTCCGCCGCGGGCCTGCTCCTGCTCTTCTCCCTGCCGATGCTGAGCTTCGCGCTGGCCTACGGCATCCGGACCTGGAGCGGCTGGAACATGGCCGTCTGCTTCCTGCTGTCCTTCGCCGCCAACGTGCTGGTCGCGGGCCTCCTCGCGCTGATCGGCATCGTCTTCGCGAAGAAGGCCAAGAAGGGCCGCGGCCCGCAGAAGGTCGCCGCCTCGGTGAAGCAGTCGGCGGGCGTGCTCCAGAACGCCAAGCCGCACCCCCGCCCGGAACTGCCCGCGGACCGGTCCCCCGAAGCGATCGAGGCTGTGGCACGCTCGTCCTCATGACGGGCTCCAGCACTCCTTCGGGGCAATCCCCCTCGCCGCAGCACCCCAACCCCACCTCGGTCGTGCGCCTCGGCATTCCGGGCGGACCCGAGGTGACCCACCGGGACGTCGCGGCCAACGGCGCCCGCTTCCACATCGCCGAGCTGGGCGACGGGCCGCTGGTGCTGCTGCTGCACGGCTTCCCGCAGTTCTGGTGGACCTGGCGGCACCAGTTGGTGGCGCTCGCCGACGCCGGTTTCCGCGCGGTCGCCATGGACCTGCGCGGCGTCGGCGGCAGCGACCGCACCCCGCGCGGTTACGACCCCGCGGGTCTCGCCCTCGACATCACCGGCGTGATCCGCTCCCTCGGCGAGCCGGACGCCGCGCTGGTCGGTCACGACCTCGGCGGCTACCTGGCCTGGACGGCGGCCGCGATGCGGCCCAAGCTCGTACGACGGCTCGCGGTGTCCTCGATGCCGCACCCCAGGCGCTGGCGCTCGGCCATGCTCGGCGACGTCCGCCAGAGCCGGGCGGGCTCCTACATCTGGGGTTTCCAGCGGCCCTGGGTGCCGGAGCGTCAACTGACCGCGGACGACGGCGCGCTGGTCGGCCGGCTGCTCCACGACTGGTCCGGGCCGCGGCTCCTCGACGACGAGGCGGTGACGGCGTACCGGCGCGCCATGTGCATCCCCTCCACGGCGCACTGCTCGGTCGAGCCGTACCGCTGGCTGGTGCGCTCCCTGGCCCGTCCCGACGGCATCCAGTTCTACCGCCGGATGAAGCGGCCGGTGCGCGTGCCGACCCTGCACCTGCACGGATCCCTGGACCCCGTGATGCGGACGCGGAGCGCGGCGGGGTCGGGTCAGTACGTCGAAGCGCCCTACCGCTGGCGGCTGTTCGACGGGCTCGGGCACTTCCCGCACGAAGAGGATCCGGTCGCGTTCTCGACCGAACTGATCAACTGGCTGAAGGATCCCGAACCCGATCGGTGAGGGTTTGATGAGCGATCGGTCACCGAACGGACGCGCCCGGTATCCGAACCGGAACGCTTGTCCTATGAACGGCCACTTGCCCGGCGCATAGGCCAATTGGGCGCCCCGGGAACGGTTATCGACCTTGGGGCGGGGGCACACGTCCGGGTATGGGCTGGACGCACGACTACAGTGACGTAGCACGCGACGGCCGCTCCACGAGCGGCGTGAGCAGCACCCACCGACGCGGCGGCACCCCGCAACTCGCGGGTGCGGACCTTCGGGTGGGTATTCCGCGCATCCTGCGCCGCCGGGCCCGCTGGGTCTCCGTACGCCTGCGCCATCCACGGACCTGAGACACACCGCCCCGACGACCCCCGTGCACGGGTCTGCCCGGACGCGGGGCTAGAGCGCGCAGCTGTCGCTGTCCACCTGCTGACTGGCGGTGCGGCCCTTGCTGATGTCGTCGCGGATCTCGTCCGCGGTGAGCGCGTAACCGGTGTCGGGGTCGTCCAGGGACTTGGCGAAGACCACGCCGTACACCTCGCCCTCCGGCGTCAGCAGCGGGCCGCCCGAGTTGCCCTGACGGACGGTCGCGTACAGCGAGTAGACGTCCCGGCGGACGGTGTCGCGGTGGTAGATGTCCGGTCCGTTGGCCGTGATGCGCCCGCGGACCCGGGCGGCACGGACGTCGTACGCCCCGTTCTCCGGGAAGCCCGCGACGATCGCGCCGTCGTCGCCCCGCGCGTCCTCGTCCTCGTCGGTGAACCGCAGCGCGGGCGCGTCCAGTTCCGGCACGTCGAGTACGGCGATGTCGCGACGCCAGTCGTAGAGGACGACCGTCGCGTCGTACTTCCGGCCCTCGCCGCCTATCTGCACCGTGGGCTCGTCGACGCCGCCCACGACATGGGCGTTGGTCATGACTCGGCGGTCGGAGAAGACGAAGCCGGTGCCCTCGAGGACCTTGCCGCAGTCCGGGGCGGTGCCCATGACCTTGACGATGGAGCGCTTGGCGGTGACGGCGACCGGGCTGTTCGCCAGCGCGGGGTCGGGCGGCGGCGTGTCGAGGACCGGCTCGTTGGAGAACGGGCTGAAGACCTGCGGGAAGCCGTTCTCCGCGAGGACCGAGGTGAAGCTGTCGAACCAGGTGTCGGCCTGCGCGGGCAGCACCTCCTGCACGCCCGCGAGCACCGTGGACTGCCGCACCTCCTTGCCGACCGTCGGCATCGTGGTCCGCGCGAGGGCGGAGCCGAGCAGCCAGGCGACCAGGAGCATGGCCACGACGTTGACCAGGGCGCCGCCGGTGGCGTCCAGGGCGCGGGCCGGCGACCACGTGATGTAGCGGCGCAGCTTGTTGCCCAGATGGGTCGTCAGGGCCTGGCCGATGGAGGCGCACACGATGACGATGACGACCGCGACGACGGCGGCGGTCTGGCTCACCTCCGCGTTGTCCGTCAGCGCGTCCCAGATCACCGGCAGCAGGGAGACGGCGACGAGACCGCCGCCGAGGAAGCCGATCACCGACAGGATGCCGACGACGAAGCCCTGCCGGAAGCCGACGATCGCGAACCAGACGGCGGCCAGCAGCAACAGGATGTCCAGCACGTTCACTGATTCAGGCCTCGCCTTGTCGTCTGCGGTACGCAGGCCACCCTGTCATGCGCGCCAGTCCAGCGGGACCTGCTTCTCCCGGTCCCAGGGCCGCTCCCAGCCCGCGAAGTGCAGCAACCGGTCGATGATGCCGGCGGTGAAGCCCCACACGAGCGCCGATTCGACCAGGAATGCCGGGCCCCGGTGACCGCTGGGGTGGATGGTCGTCACCCTGTTGGCGGGGTCCGTGAGATCGGCCACGGGGACCGTGAAGACGCGCGCGGTCTCGGCCGGGTCGACGACACCCACCGGGGTGGGCTCGCGCCACCAGGCCAGCACCGGGGAGACGACGAAGCCGCTCACCGGGATGTAGAGCTTGGGCAGGACCCCGAAGAGCTGGACGCCGGCCGGGTCGAGTCCGGTCTCCTCCTCGGCCTCGCGCAGGGCGGCCCGTAGCGGGCCGTCACCGCGCGGATCGCCGTCCTCGGGGTCGAGGGCGCCGCCCGGGAAGGCGGGCTGGCCGGGGTGGGAGCGCAGGGACCCGGCCCGCTCCATGAGCAGCAGCTCCGGACCCCGGCCGGCCTCCTCGCCGTCCTCGCCCGCGCGCGTGCCGTCGCCGAAGAGGATCAGGACGGCGGACTGGCGGCCGGCGCCGTCCGCCGGCGGCAGGAAGCGGCTCAGCTGGGTGGGCCGGACCGTCTCGACGGCCCGCACCACCGGGTCCAGCCAGCCCGGCAGACCCTCCTTGCTGAGGACCGCACCGTCCCGAACGCGGTCCCTGGCGGGGCCTTGCGTGTCGCTCGCCCGTGTCATCTCCACCCCCGTCCTGCCGACTCCAACGCCCGACGCCCCCGAGATCGTTCCGTCACCCGGCCGCCCCCAGCGGCGGCGCCGGCTTCCCGCCCGCGTCCAGGTAGGCCTGCGGGGGCTTCAGCCGCTGCCCCGGGAAGCCGCCCTTCTCGTACTTCAGCAGCTTCTTCGCCTTCTCCGGGTCCGTCTCGCCCTCGCCGTACGCCGGGCACAGCGGGGCGATGGGGCAGGCGCCGCAGGCCGGCTTGCGGGCGTGACAGATGCGGCGGCCGTGCCAGATCACGTGGTGGGAGAGGTCGGTCCAGTCGCTCTTCGGGAAGAGCGCGCCGACGGCGGCCTCGATCTTGTCCGGGTCGGTCTCCTCGGTCCACCGCCAGCGGCGCACCAGGCGCTGGAAGTGCGTGTCCACGGTGATGCCGGGGCGGCCGAAGGCGTTGCCGAGCACGACGAAGGCGGTCTTGCGGCCGACGCCGGGCAGCTTGACGAGGTCTTCCAGGCGCCCGGGGACCTCGCCGCCGAAGTCCTCCGTGAGCGCCTTGGACAGTCCTATGACGGACTTGGTCTTGGCCCGGAAGAAGCCGGTCGGACGCAGGATCTCCTCGACCTCCTCGGGGACGGCGGCGGCCAGGTCCTCGGGGGTCGGGTACTTGGCGAAGAGGGCGGGCGTCGTCTGGTTGACCCTGAGGTCGGTGGTCTGCGCGGACAGCACCGTGGCCACGACCAGTTGGAACGGGTTCTCGAAGTCCAGCTCCGGGTGGGCGTACGGGTAGACCTCGGCGAGCTCGCGGTTGATACGGCGGGCCCGTCGCACCAGCGCGGTGCGTGACTCGCCGCGCGGCGGCTTCGGGGCGACGGTCTTGGCCGGGGCGACGCCCTTGACGGCGGCGGTGGCCTTCTTCGGGGCGATGGCGGGCTTCTTGGCGGGCGCCTGCCTCTTGAGGGGCGGGGCCTGCTTCGCGGCGGCAGACTTGGCGCCCGTCTTGGCCGCGGTCTTCTTGGCCGTGCCCGTCTTGGCCGCGGTCTTCTCGGCGGCGGCCTTCCTCGCGTTCGCGGCGGTCTTCCTACCCGCGTCGGTCTTCTTACTCGCGGCGCTCTTCTCCACGGCACCCTTCTCCGCAGTCACCCTCTTGGCAGGCACTGCCTTCTTTGTCGCTTTCGCCGTTTTCCTACCGCCATCGGGACCCTGTTCGCCCACAGCGGAATCGCGATGTGCACTCACCCGCGCAGCCCCCTCGGCCTGTGCTCTCACCGGCGATTTGGACACCCGGCCAGCCTACGACCCGGCACCGACATCCGCCCCGGACCTCGAAGATCGGCGCCCAATTGGACCCCTGCCGCGTACCCCGGGACATCAGTGCGGCATCCTTGTGACAGATCACACTGTTTGGACTGTCCGGCAAAATGGGCACCACGGACCCCTGGTACACCGGGGGAACAAGATCCTCTGAGCCGGTCGACAAGGAGAGAACTCGTGGACGACGTTCTGCGGCGCAACCCGCTCTTCGCGGCGCTCGACGACGAGCAATCCGCGGAGCTCCGCGCCTCCATGAGTGAGGTGACCCTCGCCCGCGGCGACACCCTGTTCCACGAGGGGGACCCCGGAGACCGCCTCTACGTGGTCACGGAAGGCAAGGTCAAGCTCCACCGCACGTCCCCCGACGGGCGCGAGAACATGCTGGCCGTCGTCGGCCCCAGCGAGCTGATCGGCGAGCTGTCGCTCTTCGACCCGGGCCCGCGCACGGCGACCGGCACCGCGCTGACCGAGGTCAAGCTGCTCGCCCTCGGCCACGGCGACCTCCAGCCCTGGCTGAACGTCCGGCCCGAGGTGGCCACCGCGCTGCTGCGCGCCGTCGCACGCCGCCTGCGCAAGACCAACGACGCCATGTCGGACCTGGTCTTCTCGGACGTTCCCGGCCGTGTCGCCCGCGCCCTGCTCGACCTCTCCCGCCGCTTCGGCGTGCAGTCGGAGGAGGGCATCCACGTGGTGCACGACCTGACGCAGGAGGAGCTGGCCCAGCTGGTCGGCGCGTCCCGCGAGACGGTCAACAAGGCGCTGGCGGACTTCGCCCAGCGCGGCTGGCTCCGCCTGGAGGCCCGCGCGGTGATCCTCCTGGACGTGGAGCGACTGGCCAAGCGCTCCCGCTGACGCCGGGGAGCGCCGGACCCGGGGACCGGGGACCGGGGACCCAGGGACCAGGGGAAAGCTATTCGAGCCGCTGGATGAGCCCGTGCTCACCCAGGTACTCCAGCTGCGCCCGCACCGACAGCTCCGCCGCCGGCCACAGGGAGCGGTCGACGTCCGCGTACACGTGGGCGACGACCTCGCCCGGCGTGCGGTGGCCGTCCTCGACCGCCGTCTCGACCTGGGCGAGACGGTGGGCGCGATGGGCGAGGTAGTACTCCACGGCACCCTGGGCGTCCTCAAGGACGGGCCCGTGCCCCGGAAGCACCGTGTGCACCCCGTCGTCGGCCGTGAGCGACCTGAGCCTGCGCAGCGAGTCCAGGTAGTCGCCGAGACGGCCGTCCGGGTGGGCCACCACCGTCGTGCCGCGGCCCAGGACGGTGTCGCCCGTCAGGACCGCCCGGTCGGCCGGGAGATGGAAGCACAGCGAGTCCGCCGTGTGCCCCGGGGTCGCCACGACCCTCAGCTCCAGGCCGCCGACCCCGATCACGTCACCGGCCGCCAGCCCCTCGTCGCCCAGCCGCAGCGCCGGGTCCAGGGCCCGTACGTTCGTGCGGGTCAGCTCGGCGAAGCGCGCGGCGCCCTCCGCGTGGTCCGGGTGACCGTGCGTCAGCAGCGTCAGCGCGACCCGCTTGCCGGCCCGCTCGGCCGTGTCGACGACGTGCCGCAGGTGGGCGTCGTCCAGTGGGCCCGGGTCCACGACGACGGCCAGGTCGGAGTCGGGTTCGGCGAGGATCCAGGTGTTCGTGCCGTCCAGGGTCATCGCGGAGGCGTTGGGCGCGAGGACGTTCACCGCGCGCGCAGTGGCCGGTCCCGACAGGACGCCGCCGCGCGGCTGTCCGGGCAGTGCTGCTGCGTCCGTCATGCGGGGGCTCCCCCGGTCGGGTCGGAAGGTGTCGCCGGCGCCGCGCTCGCGACGCGCTTGGTGAACTCGTCGTGTCCCGGCCAGGAGAGGACGACCTCGTCCCCGGACAGCCGCGCGCGGGCCAGTACCGGTGTCATGTCGCGGCCGGGCGCCGACGCCAGCGCCTCGGCCGCCGTGGCGTACTCCGCAAGTCCGCGCAGGGTCGCGACGGTGGGCGGCATCATCAGCAGCTCGCCCTTGTCGTACCCGGCGGTCGCGTCGGCCGGTGTGATCCACACCGTGCGGTCGGCCTCGGTGGAGGCGTTGCGGGTGCGCTGCCCCTCGGGGAGCGCGGCCACGAAGAACCAGGTGTCGTAGCGCCGGGACTCGAACTCCGGGGTGATCCAGCGCGCCCACGCCCCCAGCAGGTCGGAACGCAGGACCAGGCCCCGGCGGTCCAGGAACTCCGCGAAGGACAGCTCACGGTCGACCAGCGCGGCCCGGTCGGCCTCCCAGTCCGCGCCCGTCGTGTCCCCGACCACCGAGTCACCGGTCGGACCCGCGAGCAGGACGCCGGCCTCCTCGTACGTCTCCCGTACGGCGGCGCAGACGATCGCCTGGGCGCCCGCCTCGTCGACGCCCAGCCGGTCCGCCCACCACGCGCGCGTGGGGCCCGCCCAGCCGACGGCGCGGTCGTCGTCGCGCGGGTCGACCCCGCCGCCCGGGTAGGCGTAGGCGCCGCCGGCGAAGGCCATGGAGGTACGGCGGCGCAGCATGTGGACGGCGGGACCGGACCCGGTGGCGTCGGCGCCGGTACCGGTGTCCTTGAGCAGCATGACGGTGGCCGCGCGCTTCGGGGTGACCGGCGTCAGGGTGCCTGCCGCCAGCGCTCGGATGCGGTCCGGCCACTCCGGTGGGTACCACTGACCATTCGCCATGGCCGGAGGCTATCCGGTGACGGGCGGATGTTCGAGTGGCCACCGGGGCGCGGTGGGCGTCAGGAGGGCAGGCCGGTCAGCCACTCGGTGAGCAGCCGGTTCGTCTCCTCGGGGCGCTCCTGCTGGAGCCAGTGGCCGCAGCCGTCGAGGAGGTGCGAGGCGCTCAGCCCGGGCAGGGTGACCGGATACGCCTCGATCGCGTCGGACAGCCAGGTCGTGGAGGCGTCCAGCGCGCCGCCGAGGAACAGGGACGGCTGGGTGACCGGGGCGCCCTCGTGCGCGGCCAGGTCGGCCCAGTCGCGGTCCATGTTGCGGTAGCGGTTGAGGGCGCCGGTCAGGCCGGTGCGCTCGAACTCCCCGGCGTAGACGTCCAGGTCCTCCTCGGTCAGCCAGGAGGGCAGCCGTCCGGCGGCCGGGAACCGGTCGCGCATCCGGCCGCCGGGGGCGACGAAGTGCGGGTCGGGCTCCTGAGGGCCGGGCATGGTGTCGGCCGACAGTGCGGCGTAGAGGCCGGCGAGCCAGCCGCGTACGTCGGGCTCGATCTCCGCCTCGGCGCGGCCGGGCTCCTGGAAGTAGGAGACGTAGAACTCCTGCCCCGCCAAGGGCCCGGCCGGGTCGCTCATACCGGCGAAGACGTCGCTGGGCCTCGGTCCGCCCGGCGGGGTGTACGGCACGCTCAGCAGGCCCACCGCGCGGAAGACGTCCGGCCGCAGCAGCGCGGAGTGGGCGGCGATGTTCGAACCCCAGTCGTGGCCGACGACCACGGCGGAGCTCTCCCCCAGCGCCTCCACCACGGCGACGTTGTCCGCCACCAGGTCCAGCATCCGGTACGCCTCGACGGCGTCCGGCCGCGAGGAGCGCCCGTAGCCGCGTACGTCGACGGCGACCGCGCGGAATCCGGCGGCGGCCAGCGCGGGCAGTTGGTGGCGCCAGGAGTACCAGGACTCGGGGAAGCCGTGCACGAGCAGGACCAGCGGCCCGCTGCCCTGCTCCACCAGATGGATCCGGCCGGCGGGTGAGGGCACCAGCCGGTGCACGGGCCGACCGGCGGCACGTCCGGGCCTGCGGTCCCGCGGGGCGTCTCGCTCGCCGGTCTGCTGGTCGGTCACGGGCGGCTGCGGCATGGCTCCTCCTGGCGCATACGGTCGGTACGGCCCCGGCCGGGACCGGGAGGGCCGGCCTGGGCCGGCTCCCGCGCCGTACGGGGCACCGGGACCGATACTGCGGGGGCGGTGCGGCGGGCGCGAGGTTTGTTGCCGGCCTGGCAACGCGCGCGCCGCCCGCCCGGCGTCCGTTCTGCCCGCTCCGCCGGCGGACGGCAGGTAGTCCGCTCCGCCGGTGTACGGCGGCAAGTCCGCTCCGTCGGCCTACCGGACGCCCGGTCCGTTACGGCTGGACGAGCTCCACCTGGATCTCGACCTCCACCGGCGCGTCCAGCGGCAGGACCGCCACGCCGACCGCGCTGCGGGCGTGCACGCCCTTGTCGCCGAGGACCTCGCCGAGGAGTTCGCTGGCGCCGTTGATCACACCGGGCTGGCCGGTGAAGTCGGTCGCGGAGGCGACGAAGCCGACGACCTTGACGACACGCGCGACGCGGTCGAGGTCACCGGCGACGGACTTCACGGCGGCCAGGGCGTTCAGCGCGCAGGTGCGGGCCAGTTCCTTGGCCTCGTCCGGGGTGACCTCGGCACCGACCTTGCCGGTGACCGGAAGCTTGCCTCCCAGCATCGGCAGCTGGCCGGACGTGTAGACGTACGGGCCGGACTGCACGGCCGGCTGGTATGCGGCCAGCGGCGGGACGACCTCGGGCAGCGTCAGACCGAGCTCGGCGAGCTTCGCCTCGACGGCGCTCATGCCTGCTTCTCCCGCTTCAGGTAGGCGACGAGCTGCTCGGGGTTGTTCGGCCCGGGCACGACCTGGACGAGCTCCCAGCCGTCCTCGCCCCAGGTGTCCAGAATCTGCTTCGTGGCATGGACGAGCAGCGGCACGGTTGCGTATTCCCACTTGGTCATGCGGCCGACTCTAGCCGCTGGCCGGGGCACCTCCGCAGCCGCTGTCCGGGGGCCGTCCGCGACCGCTGCCCGGCCACCGCGCGCCTCGGCCGCGGCCACGTTGTCCACAGCCACCGGCGTACTCCGCGCGCGGACTGGTTACGCTCGAATACGTGAGCAGGCTCCAGGTCGTCAGCGGCAAGGGCGGTACCGGCAAGACCACGGTGGCCGCGGCCCTCGCGCTGGCCCTGGCCACCGAGGGGAAGCGCGCGCTTCTCGTCGAGGTCGAGGGCCGCCAGGGCATCGCGCAGCTCTTCGAAACGGAGGCGCTGCCTTATGAGGAGCGGAAGATCGCCGTCGCTCCCGGGGGCGGGGAGGTGTACGCCCTCGCCATCGACGCCGAACTGGCCCTTCTGGACTACCTCCAGATGTTCTACAAGCTGGGCAGCGCCGGACGGGCCCTGAAGAAGCTCGGCGCGATCGACTTCGCGACCACCATCGCGCCGGGGGTCAGGGACGTCCTGCTGACCGGCAAGGCGTGCGAGGCGGTCCGCCGCAAGGACAAGCAGGGGCGGTTCGTGTACGACTACGTCGTCATGGACGCCCCGCCGACCGGCCGCATCACGCGCTTCCTCAACGTCAACGACGAGGTGGCGGGGCTCGCGAAGGTCGGCCCCATACACAATCAGGCGCAGGCCGTGATGCGGGTGCTGAAGTCGCGGGAGACCGCCGTGCACCTGGTGACGCTGCTGGAGGAGATGCCGGTCCAGGAGACCGTGGACGGCATCGCCGAGCTGCGGACGGCGCGGCTCCCGGTGGGACGTGTCGTGGTGAACATGGTCCGGCCCCAGGTCCTGGACGCCGCCGGCCTGGAGCTCGTACGGGAGACACCGCGTACGGCGCTGGCCCGGTCCCTGTCCGGGGCGGGACTCGGCGGGGCACGGCGGGGCGGGCACGCCGAGCGGCTGGTGGACCCGCTCCTCGCCCAGGCCGGCGAGTACGCCGAGCGGTACGCGCTGGAGCAGGAGCAGCGGGCGGTCCTCGGCGAGCTGGGCCTGCCGACGCACGAACTGCCGCTGCTCGCGGAGGGCATGGACCTGGCGGGCCTGTACGAGCTGGCCACCGAGCTGCGGAAGCAGGGGATCGCATGAGTCCGGACGACCCGGCCCGTCACCGGAAGGGCGGCCCGGCCCGCCACCAGGAGGGCGCGCGCCGCCTGACCCCCGCGCGCGTGCTCGACGTCGACGCCCTGCTGGAGGACCCGCACAACCGCATCGTGGTGTGCTGCGGTTCGGGCGGGGTCGGCAAGACGACCACGGCGGCGGCCCTGGGCCTGCGGGCGGCCGAGCGCGGCCGCAAGGTGGTCGTCCTCACCATCGACCCGGCCCGGCGGCTGGCGCAGTCCATGGGCATCGACTCGCTCGACAACACCCCGCGCCGGGTGAAGGGCGTCGACGACTCGGCGGGCGGCGAGCTGCACGCCATGATGCTCGACATGAAGCGGACCTTCGACGAGATCGTCGAGTCCCACGCGGATCCCGAACGGGCGGCGGCGATCCTGGGCAACCCCTTCTACCAGTCGCTCTCTGCGGGCTTCGCGGGCACGCAGGAGTACATGGCGATGGAGAAGCTGGGGCAGTTGCGGTCGAGGGACGAGTGGGACCTCATCGTCGTCGACACGCCGCCGTCCCGCTCCGCGCTGGACTTCCTGGACGCCCCCAAGCGCCTCGGTTCCTTCCTGGACGGCAAGCTGATCCGCGTCCTGCTGGCCCCGGCGAAGGTCGGCGGCCGGGCCGGGATGAAGTTCCTGAACGTGGGCATGTCGATGATGACCGGCGTCCTGGGGAAGGTCCTGGGCGGACAGTTCCTCAAGGACGTGCAGACCTTCGTGGCCGCGATGGACTCGATGTTCGGCGGCTTCCGCACGCGCGCGGACGCGACGTACAAGCTGCTCCAGGCGCCAGGGACGGCGTTCCTGGTGGTCGCGGCGCCGGAGCGGGACGCACTGCGCGAGGCCGCGTACTTCGTACAGCGGCTGGCGGCCGAGGACATGCCGCTGGCCGGTCTGGTGCTCAACCGGGTCCACGGCAGCGGCGCCGACCGCCTGTCGGCCGAGCGGGCACTCGCCGCCGCGGAAAATCTTGAGGATCCCCGCATTGTGGATCAGGACGGCGGGAAAGCTGGACTTCGTACCGCTCCCGGCAACTCTCCCGACACGTACGGCAGTTCAGACGACACGCCCGGCAGTTCAGAAGCGGCCGGCTCCGAGCCCGGCGACTCGGCCCCCGACGCCTCAGCCGGGGACTCCACCGCCTCTCCCGAGGCTTCCGGCACCTCACCCGAGGTTTCCGACACGGCGGAGCGGTCCGTCGACGCGCTCGCCGCGGGCCTGCTGCGGCTGCACGCGGAGCGCATGCACCTGCTCGCCCGCGAGCAGCGCACACGTGACCGCTTCACCGCGCGTCATCCCGAGGTCGCGGTCACCGAGGTGGCCGCGCTGCCCGGCGACGTGCACGACCTCGCGGGGCTGCGGGACATCGGGGCACGCCTGGCCACCGGCCGACCCGAGCTGCCCGAACCGGACGCGTGATCCGGACGCCTGATCCGGAGGCATGATCCGGCCGTACGGACTCAGCCCACGGCCGCGTAGTTCTCGTACACCTCGTCGTCGTCGAGGGGCACGATGCCGACCCCTCGTTCGTACTCCGTACGCGCCGTCTCGAGGAGCCGGCGCCAGGAGGTCACGGTGGGCCGCCTGCGCAGCAGCGCGCGGCGTTCCCGCTCCGTCATGCCTCCCCACACGCCGAACTCGACGCGGTTGTCGAGCGCGTCGGCCAGGCACTCGGTCCGCACCGGACATCCGGTGCACACCGCCTTGGCCCTGTTCTGCGCTGCTCCCTGAACGAACAGTTCGTCCGGATCGGTAGTGCGGCAGGCGGCCTGCGCACTCCAGTCGGTTACCCAGCCCATACCGGCGCCGTCCTCTCCCGAATCGAGGCTCCCCCACGGCGGCAGCGGCATATTCACCGCCGCCAGTTGAGGACGTTACGGAAGGTGGGCACAGCGCAACACCCCCTTCGGGCCCAATCTTGAATGGCCCGAACGGACTATGGGTAAGCGGCAGATCACCCGGGGGAGTGAGCTGGCGACATGCGCGACGATCCCGACATACAGGTCATCTCTGTTGCGCCACAACGGACACCGATTGACACACAAGGCGGATTCGGACACGCACCCCACACGCCGTGGCACGCGCCGGTACACACCAACGCGCCCCCCAGCGGGGCCCCTCGGAAAAAAATCGAGCGGATCCGGAACGATTCGGGGTCGCCGGACGTATTGATACGTGGCCTCACTGCTGTGACAGTTGAGTGCAGCTTAGGCCAAGGCATATACGCGTGTCCGGCGAATGAGAACGTAGGCTGCCTCCATGCCAAAGAAGCGCTCGGGCGGTGGTCTGTCGCCAACGCAGCAGGCCGCCAAGTTCCTCGGTGTCAGTGTGCTCGCGGGAGCAGTGCTGGCCGGCATCGCGTTGCCCGCCGTGGGCGCGCTGGGGCTGGCCGCCAAGGGGTCGGTGGAGGGCTTCGACGCCCTCCCGGCCAACCTGAAGACTCCCCCGCTGAGCCAGCGCACCACCATCCTCGACGCCGACGGCGGCACCATCGCCACGGTCTACTCGCGCGACCGGACGGTGGTGGACCTCAAGGACATCTCGCCGTACATGCAGAAGGCGATCGTCGCGATCGAGGACTCCCGCTTCTACGAGCACGGCGCGATCGACCTCAAGGGCGTCCTGCGCGCCCTCAACAAGAACGCGCGCAGCGGCGAGGTCTCCGAGGGCGCCTCCACGCTCACCCAGCAGTACGTCAAGAACGTCTTCGTGGAGGAGGCGGGCGACGACGCGACGAAGGTCGCCCAGGCCACCCAGCAGACCATCGGCCGCAAGATCCAGGAGCTGAAGCTCGCGATCCAGGTCGAGGAGGAGCTGGGCAAGAAGAAGATCCTCGAGAACTACCTGAACATCACGTTCTTCGGCCAGCAGGCCTACGGCGTCGAGGCGGCCTCCCAGCGCTACTTCTCCAAGCACGCCAAGGACCTCAACGTCCAGGAGGCCGCCCTCCTGGCCGGCATCGTCCAGTCGCCGAGCCGGTACGACCCGGTCAACGACGAGGCGGAGGCCACCAAGCGGCGCAACGTCGTCCTGACACGCATGGCCCAGGTCGGCGACATCTCCCCGGCCCAGGCCGAGAAGGCGAAGAAGGCACCGCTCGGGCTGAAGGTCAGCAAGCCGAAGAACGGCTGCATCACGGCCGTGAACGACGCGAGCTTCTTCTGCGACTACGTACGCGAGGTCTTCCTGAGCGAGCCGGTCTTCGGCAAGACCCGCAAGGACCGGGCCAAGGTCTGGAACCAGGGCGGCCTGACCGTCCGCACGACGCTCGACCCGCAGGCCCAGGAGTCGGTGCACCAGTCCCTCAAGGACCACGTCAACAAGTCGGACTCGGTCGCCGCGGCCAGCACCCTGGTCGAACCCGGCACCGGCCGGATCGTCGCCATGGGCCAGTCGAAGCCGTACGGCTACGGCAAGAACGAGACCGAGATCAACTACTCGGTCGACCACGCGGTGGGCGGCTCCAACTACGGCTTCCCGACGGGTTCGACGTTCAAGCCGTTCCTGGCGGCCGCGGCCCTGGAGGAGAACGTACCGGCGACGAAGGAGTACGCGTCGCCGTACGACATGGACTACCCGAGCCCCATCCAGACCTGTGACAAGCCCTGGATCAACGACAAGAGCTACCGCGTCGAGAACGAGAACGAGTCGGAGGTCGGCCCGTACCGGCTGAAGGAGGCGATGGCCAAGTCGGTCAACACCTACTTCGTCCAGATGCTCGCCGACATCGGTCTGTGCCCGGTCGCGTCCATGGCGGACAAGCTCCACGTCCACCAGGGCAACGGGGACAAGCTGCCGCAGAACCCCTCCGCCCTCGCCCTCGGCTCGGTCGGTATGTCCCCGCTGACGATGGCGAGCGCCTACGCGACCTTCGCCTCGCGCGGCATGTACTGCACGCCGGTCGCGATCGAGTCGATCACCCAGAAGGTCGGCAACAAGCAGAAGTCGCTCGAGGTGCCGAAGTCGACGTGCTCGCGCGCCATGACGGAGAAGACCGCGGACAGCGTGAACACCCTGCTGCAGGGCGTGGTCGACTCCGGTACGGGTAAGGCGGCCGGCCTGAGCGACCGCGACAACGCCGGCAAGACGGGTACGACCGACGAACGCAAGAACGCCTGGTTCGTCGGCTACACGCCGAACATGTCGGGCGCCGTCTGGGTCGGCAGCGCCAGCCAGGAGGTCGAGATGAAGAACATCACGATCGGCGGCGTCTACCACCCCCTCGTCTTCGGTGGCGCGGTCCCGGGCCCGATCTGGAAGGACGCCATGACCGGCGCCCTGTCGGGCAAGGACTCCCCCTCGTTCAATCTCGTCGACATCCCGGACGGCGACAAGAACAAGGACAAGGACAAGGACAAAAACAAAGACAAGGACAAGGGCCGCGACGAGGACAAGCCCGACGACGGGAACAACGGCGACGACGACGGCTTCATCGCCGGCCTGACCAACGGCGGCGCGGGCGACGGCGGCGGGGACGGCGGCTTCCCGGGCAACCTGATCCAGGGCCCGGGCAACGGCCCCGGCGGACGACGCTGATCCGTTCCTTTCACCTGTGAGGGCCCTCACCGCGACTGCGGTGAGGGCCCTCACAGGTGTTAGCGGCGTAACAACGGGACCGGCTTCGGCCGCGTCGCAAGGACGACGCCGCGACGGCTCAGCCGGCCAGGAGCTTCTTGACCGCGGCCGCGACCCGGCCGCCCTCGGCCTGCCCGGCGACCTTCGGGTTCACGATCTTCATCACGGCACCCATGGCCCGCGGCCCCTCGGCACCGGCCGCCTTGGCCTCCTGCACGGCCTGCGCGACGATCGCGTTCAGCTCGTCGTCGGAGAGCTGCTTCGGCAGGTAGGCGGCGAGCACCTCGCCCTCCGCCTTCTCCCGCTCGGCCTGCTCGGCGCGGCCGCCCTGGGCGAAGGCCTCGGCGGCCTCGCGGCGCTTCTTCGCCTCGCGGGTGATCACCTTCTGCACCTCGTCGTCGGAGAGCTCGCGCTTCTCCTTCCCCGCGACCTCCTCCTTGGTGATCGCGGCCAGCGTCAGCCGGAGCGTGGAGGAGCGGAGCTCGTCGCGCTCCTTGATCGAGGAGTTGAGGTCGTCGTGCAGCTTCGCCTTGAGCGTGGTCATGGACCTGATTGTCGCAGGTACGCGAGGAACGGCGCCCGCTGATTTACGCGCCCCCGGAGGACGCGGCCGCGGGCAGCCTCCCACCGCCGCTTCCTGGCGCTTCTGAGACGATGGACGTATGCGCGCGCGATACGGAGTACCCCTGGGAATCACGGCGGTTGGCGCCGCCGGTCTGGTCTACGCGGCGGGGATCGAGCCCCGCTCCTTCCGCCTCCGGCGGGTGACGGTCCCCGTCCTCCCGTCCGGGATGCGTCCCCTGCGGGTGCTCCAGGTCTCCGACATCCACATGGTCGGCGGTCAGCGCAAGAAGCAGCGCTGGCTGCGGTCGCTGGCCGGGCTGCGCCCCGACTTCGTGATCAACACCGGCGACAACCTGTCCGACCCGGAGGGAATCCCCGAGGTCCTGGACTCCCTGGGCCCCCTGATGGAGTTCCCGGGCGCCTATGTCTTCGGCTCCAACGACTACTACGGGCCGCGGCCCCGCAACCCCGCCCGTTACCTGCTCGAGAAGGTCCAGGGCCGCCACGGCCTCAACGGCAACCCGCCCGTCGTGGGTGCCGTCCACAACCCGTGGGAGGACCTGCGCGACGGTTTCGACGCCGCGGGCTGGCAGAACCTGACGAACACCCGCGGCACGCTCAAGATCGAGGGCATGTCGGTCGAGCTGACGGGACTGGACGATCCGCACATCAAGCGGGACCGGTACACGGAGGTGGCCGGCGGCCCGTCCCCCACGGCCGACTTCTCGATGGGCGTGGTCCACGCCCCGTACCTGCGCGTCCTGGACTCCTACACGGCGGACGGCTACCCCCTGATCCTGGCCGGCCACACCCACGGCGGCCAGCTGTGCATCCCCTTCTACGGCGCCCTGGTCACCAACTGCGACCTGGACACCGACCGCGTGAAGGGTCTGTCCACCCACACGTCCGGCGGTCACACGGCCCACCTCCACGTCTCGGCCGGCTGCGGCGCGAACCGATACACCCCGTTCCGCTTCGCCTGCCCACCGGAGGCGACGCTGCTGACACTGGTGGGCCGGGAGAGCTGACCTTCGAGGGGGGGGAGCCTGCGGGAAGATCCAGACGGTCGCCGGGGGACCGGGTAACCCAGGTAACCCACACGGCCCACTCACATGGCCCGCTATGTCCGGTCTGTCTACGTTGAGGCCATGACAGCCCCGATACCCAGGGACATCCCGGACCTCCCCCCGATCCCGGGCCATGTCGTCCGGCCACCCACCGTCGTACCGGCCCGTGCCGTACTGATCCCGGCCCGCCGTCGCCCGGTCGCCGCCTTCCGTGGCCTGATCGCCCTGCTGGCCCTGACCGGCGTGGCGATCGAACTGCTCGCCGCCGGCATCCCGCCCACGACGGCCCTGAGCCACTTCACGGTCCAGAGCGGCATCCTGCTGGCGCTGGTCATGCTCGCCTCCGCCCGGTGCGCCTGGTCCGCCCACCACCCCCTGCCGGGCGCCCTCACGGGCGCGGCCCTCTTCTACGTCGTCGCCGCCGCCCTGGTCCACCACGTGCTCCTGGCCCACGCGTCGAGCCCGCTCGCCACGCCCGACGGCACCGGCACGGCCTGGCAGACCGCCGCGACCCATCTGCTCCACACGGCAGTGCCGCTGGCCGCGGCCCTGGACTGGCTCCTCCTCACCCCCGCCGGCCGCCTGCACCTGCGCCAGGCCCCCGCATGGCTCCTGTACCCGCTGGCCTACCTGGCCTTCTCGCTGGCCCGCGGCGAGCTGCTCCTCCCCGGCGCCCAGGACCGCTACCTCTACCCCTTCCTCGACGTCGCCCAGCACGGCTACAAGATCGTCCTCGGCAACGCCCTCCTCATCGGCCTCGCCCTCTACGCCCTGGCCGTACTCCTCGTCGCCCTGGACCACATCCGCCCGGACCCGCTCCGCCGACCCCGTTAAACCGGATTTCGTCTCCGGCCACCGGTGGGCTAAAGTAAACGACGTCGCCGCGACGAGCAGCGACGATCGGGGTGTGGCGCAGCTTGGTAGCGCGCTTCGTTCGGGACGAAGAGGTCGTGGGTTCAAATCCCGCCACCCCGACAGTGAAGTACCAGGTGAGGCACCTACTCGATTGAGTAGGTGCCTCACCTGTTTCGTTTGCGTGCCCATCTGCGTGACTGACGCTTCCCGCGCGTCTACGACTGCGGATCAGCTCCCGAAGATCCCGTCCATGACCGCGACGACGTCATTGAGGCACCCGACCGGCTGTGAACCCCTCACCGTCCTGGAACTCAATCAACACCTCGCTGTCGACGAGGTAGACCCAGCACTCATAGCAGTCCGCCAGAACCGCATCAGCAGCTACACAGCTCGCCAGGTCCGCGGCAATCAATCGTGCGGTACGCCCATGGCCCCTGCCCCAACGTGTCGACGCAGGTGCTGCCGTTCGAGCAGGGCGGACGTGACGCGCTGGGCGGTTCGCTGACGGTTCTCACGCTGCCGGACGGCTCGGAGGTGGCCTACACGGAAGGGACGCACTACGGCCAACTCGTCGAGGAACCGGCCGAGGTCGAGAACTTCTCCCGGATTCACGATCGGGTCCGGGGCACGGGCGGCCGCCACCGTCCCTGAGCCGACGGGGCCTCGGTCGACGGCTGTTCTCCGGGTCCGCCGGTGCCTCGTTCGCGAGGTGCCGGTGGGCCACTGACCTCCCCAAAGAACCGGGGAAAGAACTTCCCGCCCACCCACCCTCCCCGCGCCGGTGCGTGCGTGTCACCCGTGCGAGTGACTGGCTTGCGGGTGGGGGATTCGGGCCGTTACGTTCGCCGCAAGAGCACACCGCCGACCCACAACAGAGCGGCCCCCGACCAGGATTGCCGTCCCGGGCGAGGGCCTAACCGATCAAGGAAGAGTGATTTCCTGATGGCTGACTCGCAGTCTAACGCGCGCCTGCGCGCCGACGCCGGAGCACCGACATCCGGCGTGATCCACGTACGCACCCGGCTCACCTCCGACTTCACGGTGATCTCCAACGCCCTCGCCCAGCGGCACGGCAGCGCGGTCACGGTCGGCGTGGCCGTGTACATCCTGTCGCTGCCCACCGGCGCCCCTGTGACCATCGCCGCCCTGTGCGCACACTTCAGTGAGGGCGAGATTCTGATCTCGCGCGCCTTGCGGGAGCTGGAAGCCGCCGGGTACCTGGAGCGTCGTCGAGAGCGTCTGGCCTCTGGGCAGATCCGTACTCGGACGTACTTCTACGACGTGCCCGGTGGTGAGGGGCCGCCGGGCAGCCAGCCGGAGCCGCCGATGCCCGAACCGGTGCCGGTGCCGGTGCCGCCGAGGCCGGATCGGCCGCAGCGGCGGCCCGCTGAGCGCGAGACCGCGCCGCCCACGCCGGAGGAGGCGTCGGCGCCCGCGCTCGCCGACGCCGATCCGCAGGCGATCGCCGTCCTGTCCGCCCTGCGTCGCGTCGACGCCCGTCTCGTGCTGTCCACGCGGGAAGCAGTGGGCCTGGCACCTGCCGTGGGTGAGTGGCTGGCGGCCGGGGTCGCGCCGCAGGAGATCACCGAGCTGCTGACCACTGGGCTTCCCGACCGTTTTCAGGCCCGTCCGGCCAGAGTCCTCGCCTTCCGGCTTCGGGAAACCCCGCTACCGGCACCGCCCCCGCCCGTCGTCGTTCCCCGGCCGGCAGTACTGCCCTTCCAGACCTGCGACGGCTGTGAGCGTGCCTTCCGCGCCCAGGAGCCGGGACACTGCCGGAGCTGCGGTGAGCACCTCGTCGGGGAGCGTCTGGCTGCGGTGGGCTGAGTCGGAGGGCGGCCCGGGCGCGGTCTGCGTGGCTCACCTGCCGGTGTACGCCGAGGCCGCGGGCAGCTCTACCGTGACGCGGAGGCCCCCGCTGTGCCGTGGGGTGAGGGTGAGGGTGCCGTCGTGGGCCTGGGTGATGGTGTTGACGATGGCCAGGCCCAGGCCGACGCCGGGGTGGTCGGTGTGTATGCGTTCCGTGCCGCGCTGGAAGGGTTCGGTGAGGGTCGAGGCCTGGTGAGGGCTGATCAGGTCGCCGGTGTTCTCGACGACGAGCCGCGTGGTGCGGGGGCCGGGGGCGGTGTGGATCCAGACCCTGCCCCGGCCGGGGAGGTTGTGGACGATCGCGTTGTGGACGAGGTTCGTGGTCAGTTGGAGGAGGAGGGCCGGTGATCCGAGGGCGAGGGTTACCTGGCCGCTGGTTTCGAGGGTGACACCGTGCTTCTCCGCGAAGGGGAGCAGGGTCTCGGTGGCTTCCTCCGCGAGGAGGGACAGATCGACCTGCTCCCGGGTGAAGGAGCGCTGGCCGGCGCGGCTGAGCAGGAGCAGGGCCTCGGTGAGGTCGATCGCCCTGGTGTTCACTGCGTGGAGGCGGTCGATGATCTCGCCGGGGTCCTGGTGCGGGTCGGTGCGGGCCACGTCGAGGATGGCCTTCGAGACGGCCAGCGGGGTGCGCAGCTCGTGCGAGGCGTTGGCCGCGAAGCGCCGCTGTTCGGCCACGTGCGCTTCGAGGCGGGCGAGCATCTCGTCGAAGGCGTCGGCCAGTTCGCGGTACTCGTCCCTGCGGCCCGGCAGCCGGATGCGGTGGGAGAGGGAACCGGTCGCTGCCGTGCGGGTGGCCTCCGTGATGCGGTCCAGGGGGGCGAGCATGCGTCCGGCGAGGAACCATCCGCCCACGAGGCCGAACACCAGGAGGAACGCCATGACCCAGGCTGCCGTGGGGGCGAAACTGCGCAGGAAGATCGTGCCCGGAGTCGCTCTCACCGCCCCCCATTCATTGGTGATCAGCCACCCCTGCCGCACGAGGAACACCCCCACGGCTGCCAGCAGCAGGGCACCGGCGAGCATGAGGAATCCTGCGTAGCTGAGGGTGAGCTTCAGTCGGACGCTGGGGCCGGGTCTCCTATCCACGGTCGCTACCCGCCCGCTCGGTGACGGGTGCCGTGTCGATGCGGTAACCGGCGCCCGGCACGGTGGCGATGATCCCCGGTTCGCCCAGTCGCTTGCGCAGGGCGGAGACGGTGATGCGGACGGCGTTGGTGAAGGGGTCGGCGTTCTCGTCCCACGCGCGTTCCAGAAGTTCCTCGGCGCTTACGACGCCGCCCTCGGCGGCGACCAGGACTTCGAGCACGGCGAACTGCTTCCTGGTCAACGCGACGTAGCGGCCGCCCCGGTAGACCTCCCTGCGAAACGGGTCGAGGCGCAGGCCGGCGATCTCCCGCACCGGAGGCCTGCTGTGGGCGCGCCTGCGGTCGAGTGCCCGGAGCCTGAGCGCGAGCTCCTGCAGTTCGAACGGCTTGGTCAGGTAGTCGTCGGCGCCGAGTCCGAAGCCGGACGCCTTGTCGTCGAGGCGGTCGGCCGCGGTGAGCATGAGGATCGGCATGCCGCTGCCGGAGGCGACGATGCGTTCGGCGATCTCGTCACCGGACGGGCCGGGGATGTCGCGGTCGAGGACGGCGATGTCGTAGGCGTTGACGCTCAGAAGCTCCAGCGCGGTGTCGCCGTCGCCCGCGATGTCGGCCGCGATGGCCTCCAGGCGCAGGCCGTCGCGGATCGCCTCCGCCAGGTAGGGCTCGTCCTCGACAATCAGCACACGCATGGTCTCGAGATTACGAGTCGCCACATATCGTCGGCATATCGAAAACCGCATACGTGCCGGCAACACCCCGCCGCGTTCACTGGGCGTATGCGTCAGATCTCGCCACCAGCCCCGCCAGCACCAGCAGTCCCAGCAGTCCCGCCGCCGACCGCACCGGATCCGGATCCGGATCCGGATCCGGATCCGCGACAGCTTTCCCGGGCGGCGCTCCGCAGCGCGGTAAGCCCGGAGCTCTGGAGGCGTGCGCCGCTGCTCACGGTGTCGGCGCTGCTGCTGGGCCTCGTGATGATGCTGCACGCGGAGATTCCGAACCGGTTCGGGTCCGTCGGCAGCCTGGTCGAGACCTTCCTGCCGTGGTTCGGCCTGTTCGTCCCCGTGCTGGCCGCCGGAGCGCTGTGGCGCCGCTCCCCCGCCGCTGTGACCGCGCTGGTGCTGCCGGTCACGGTGTGGCTGACCCTCTTCGGCGGGCTGCTCGGCGACAAGTCCGGCTCGGGCGGCGACCTCACCATGGCCTCCCACAACGTCGGCGCCGAGAACCCGGACCCGGCCGGCACCGCCCGCGACCTGGCCGCCTCCGGAGTGGACGTACTGGCGCTGGAGGAGATCACCGCACAGGACCGGGATGTGTACGAGAAGGGGCTGGCCAGGGAGTACCCGTACCACACGGTGCAGGGCACGGTCGGGGTGTGGAGCAAGCTGCCGCTGTCGGGCACGCGGCCGGTCGACATCGCCACGGACTACGGGCCGCTGGCCGACACCAAACCGGCCGACGTCACGATGGCCGGCAACCGTGCGCTGCGCACCACGGTGGCCACGGACAAGGGCCCGCTGGTGGTGTACGTGGCCCACCTGGGCTCCGTACGGCTCAATCCCCGGGCGGGATTCTGGACGGACTCCCGCGACCGGAACGCGCAGGCGCTCGGCGCGGTCCTCGCCGCCGACCGCAGTGAGCGGGTCGCGCTGCTCGGCGACCTGAACGGCACCCTGGACGACCGCGCGTTGGCGGGCATCACCTCGCAGTTGCACTCGGTCCAGGACGCGGCCGGGGACGGTTTCGGCTTCAGCTGGCCGGCGAAGTTCCCGGTGGCGCGGATCGACCAGATCCTGGTGCGCGGCGTGGAGCCGACCGGTTCGTGGACGCTGCCCGCCACCGGCAGCGACCATCTGCCCGTGGCCGCCGGGGTCAGTTGGTGAGCCTGACGAGCAAGGTGCGGTCGGTCCGACCCGACCCGGCCCAGCCTGGCCCGGCCCGGCCCGGGACATATCGTCGGCGTATCGAAAACCGCATACGCGTCGGCAACACCCCGCCGCCTTGACTGGGGGCATGGCCTACAGCGAACCAGTACGAACAGCGGCCCCGACGCGGCCGACCGTCCGGCCGATCAGCGCCGCCGAGCACCTGGCGTTCGTGCGGGCGCAGCGCTCGGTCAGCTTCCTGCAGACCCCCGCCTGGGGGCGCGTCAAGACCGAGTGGCGCAGCGAGTCCCTGGGCTGGTTCGACGGCGGACGGCTGGTCGGTGCCGGGCTCGTCCTGCACCGGCCGGTGCCACGGCTCGAGCGCTTCACGCTGGCCTATCTGCCCGAGGGCCCGGTCATCGACTGGACCGGAGACCTCGACGCCTGGCTCGATCCGCTGGCGGCGTATCTCAAGGCGCGCGGTGCGTTCGCGATACGGCTCGGTCCGCCGGTGTGCACGGACGTGTGGAGCGCAGACGAGATCAAGGAAGGCATCGCCGATCCGGGCACGCGGCGGCTCACCGGACTGCCCACCCGATGGACCGATCCGGTCGGCGCCCACGTGACCGGTCGGCTCAGGGACGCCGGCTGGCTGCCGCAGAGCCCGGAGGACGGCTTCGGAGTCGGGCATCCGCAGTTCAAGTACGAGGTCCCACTTGCCGGAAGAACCGAGGACGACCTGCTCAGAGGCATGAACCAGCTCTGGCGGCGCAACATACGGAAGGCGGCCAAGGAGGGCGTCGAGGTCACACTCGGGGATGTCACGCCCGAGAATGCCACGGTCGGGGATGGCACGCCCGGGGATGCCACAGTCGGGGAGGCGGCGGTCACGGACGACGTGAAGGCGTTCCACGACCTCTACGTCCACACTGCCGAGCGGGATCGCTTCACTCCCCGGCCGCTGCGCTACTTCGCGACCATGTTCGCCGTGCTCGGTGCCGAGGATCCCGAGCGCATCAAGCTCTACCTGGCCCGCCACCGGGGCGACCTGGTCGCCGCCACCGTCATGGTCCAGGTCGGTGCCCACGCGGTGTACGCCTACGGCGCCTCGTCCACCGGAAAACGCGAGGTGCGTGGCTCCAACGCCTGCCAGTGGGCGATGATCCGCGACGCGCTCGCCGCCGACTGCGACGTCTACGACCTCCGCGGCATCACTCCGACCCTCGACACGGACGACCCGCACGTCGGGCTGATCCAGTTCAAGGTCGGCACCGGCGGTCGGGCCGTGCGGTACGTGGGCGAGTGGGACCTGCCGCTGCGGCCGCTGGTGTACCGGACCTTCGACCTCTATATGAAGCGACGTGGTCGATGAGCCGTGTCCGACCCAGAATTACCGGTTGGTAATATATCGTCGGGATATCGAAAAGCGCATACGGGACGGCAACACCGAGGCGCCTTGAATGGAGGCATGACCTTCTCCTCGACCTCCTCGATCCCTCCCCCGTCCCGACTCCTTCCGACAACAGGAATCACGGTTTACGGCTGCGGGCAGGACGAGGCCGTCCTGTTCCGTCGGACGGCGCCCCGGTTCGGCGTCGAGGCGACTCTCACGGAGGCCGCCGTATCCGAAGAAAACGTCGGGCTGGCGGCCGGAAACCAATGCATCAGCATTGGACACAAGACCCCTGTCACACCTGCCACCCTTCGCGCACTCCACCGAGCCGGCGTGACGTACATATCCACCCGGAGCATCGGCTACAACCACATCGACGTGGAATACGCGGCCGGCGTGGGGATATCCGTCGAGAACGTCGTCTACTCCCCCGACAGCGTGGCCGACTACACCCTGATGCTCATGCTGATGGCGGTGCGCAACGCCAAATCCACCGTCCGCCGCGCGGAGCTGCACGACTACCGGCTGAACGAGATACGCGGGAGGGAGCTGCGCGATCTGACCGTCGGGGTGATCGGAACGGGGCGCATCGGTGCATCGGTCGTGGACAGGCTGCGGGGTTTTGGCTCGCGCGTACTGGCCCACGGAAATCGGCCCACCATCACGGCGGATTACGTATCTCTCGACGAGTTGCTGCGGTCGAGCGACATCGTGTCGCTTCATGTACCGCTGACTCCGGACACGCATCACCTGCTCGATCAACGACGTATCCGGCGGATGAAAAAAGGCGCGTTCGTCATCAATACCGGACGCGGCGCGCTCATCGACACCGAGGCGCTGGTCCCGGCTTTGGAGAGCGGCAGATTGAGCGGTGCGGCGCTGGATGTCGTCGAGGGCGAGGAAGGAATCTTCTACGCCGACTGCAGAAACAGAACCATCGAAAGCACGTGGCTGCCGCGACTGCAGAAGATGCCGAACGTACTCATCAGCCCGCACACCGCCTATTACACCGACCACGCCCTGAGGGACACGGTCGAGAACTCCATCATCAACTGCCTGAATTTCGGAAGCAGGAAACAGCATGACTGAGTCGGACAAGTTGGCCAGGGTGAAGGTCGGCATCGTATTCGGGGGCTCTTCCGAAGAACACGCCGTATCCGTCAAGTCGGCCCAGGAGGTCGCACGCAACCTCGACACCGAGAAGTACCAGCCCTTCTTCGTGGGGATCACGAAGGACGGCGCCTGGAGGCTCTGCGACGGTCCCGGCCCGGACTGGGAGAACGGCGACTGCCGTCCGGTCGTGCTGTCACCGGACCGGAGCGTGCACGGGCTGCTCGTCCTGGAGCAGGGGCGGTACCGGACGGTTCGCCTGGACGTCGTCCTTCCCGTCCTGCACGGCACCCTCGGCGAGGACGGTGCGACGCAGGGGTTGCTGGAGCTCTCCGGTATTCCGTACGTGGGCTGCGACGTCCAGAGCTCCGCCCTGTGCATGGACAAGTCCCTCGCGTACGTCGTCGCCAGGAGCGCGGGGATCGCCACACCGGATTTCTGGACCGTGACGGGGGACGAGACCATCGATCCCGGCCGGCTCACGTATCCCGTCTTCGTGAAGCCGGCCCGTTCGGGGTCGTCATTCGGCGTCAGCAAGGTGTCCCGGCAGGAAGACCTGGCGACCGCGGTGGAGTCCGCCCGGCGGTACGACACGAAGGTGCTGATCGAAGCGGCCGTCGTCGGCAGCGAGATCGGCTGCGCCATCCTGGGGAACGACCCCGACCTGATCGCGGGCGAGGTGGACCGCATCGCGCTCTCCCACGGATTCTTCCGGATCCACCAGGAGGAGGAGCCCGAGAGCGGCTCGGAGAACTCGACGCCGGTCGTCCCCGCCGACATACCGGCGGAGATGCGGTCGCTCGTCCAGGAGACCGCGAAGACCGTGTACCGCGCCCTGGGATGCCGGGGGCTGTCCCGGGTGGACATGTTCCTCAAGGAGGACGGGGAAGTCGTCCTCAACGAGGTCAACACCCTGCCCGGCATGACCTCGTACAGCCGTTATCCCAGGATGATGGCGGCCGCGGGTCTGCCGCTCTCCGAGGTGATCGACCGGATGCTGTCCCTGGCGTTGACGGGGAAGCTCCGATGACGGGGGACTTCGCCTTCGTGGACGAGCTGGTGTCCGGAATCCGGTGGGACGCCAAGTACGCCACCTGGGACAACTTCACCGGCAAACCCGTGGACGGATACCTGGCGAACCGGATCGTCGGCACGAAGGCCCTGTGCGCGGCTCTGGGAAGGGCACAAGAGCGGGCCGAAGACCTCGGCTTCGGGCTGCTCCTCTGGGACGGCTACCGCCCGCAGCGTGCCGTGGACTGCTTCCTCCGCTGGTCACAACAGCCGGAGGACGGCCGGACGAAGGCCCGGCACTATCCGAACATCGGCAGGGCCGAGATGTTCGACAGGGGGTACGTGGCCGCCAGGTCGGGCCACAGTCGCGGTGGCACCGTGGACTTGACGCTGTACCACCTGACCACCGGTGAACTCGCCCCCATGGGCGGCGGCCACGACCTCATGGACGCGATATCGCACCACGACGCCCGAGAGGTCTCGCGGGTCGAGGCGGGGAACCGCCGGCATCTGCGCTCGATCATGGCGGCCTGCGGTTTCGCCTCATACGACTGCGAGTGGTGGCACTACACGCTGAAGGAGGAACCGCATCCGGACACCTACTTCGACTTTCCCATCGCGTAGGCGTGCAGCCGAGCAGCCGGGCCGAGCGAGCGGGGCCCGCTCACGCCACCACGAAGGTGCGGCCGGGCGCCGCGTACTCCACCGGGCCCCCGTAGCGCGCCGCCGCCCGGTCGAGAGCGGCCGACGGCTCCAGGAACGGGCCGAGGTGGGTGACGACCAGACGGTGCGCGCCGGCGGTGGCGGCGGTCGTGCCCGCCTCCTCCGGGGTGTGGTGCACCGCCTCGGTGCCGGCCGGGGGTGTCTGTGCGGAGTCGGCCTCGCACAGCAGCACCGTGCAGTCGTCGGCGAGCTCGGTGAGCGCCTCGCAGGGGGCGCTGTCCCCGGAGTAGGCAAGACAGGCACCGTCCTCGGTCTCGACGCGGACACCGAAGGCGGGCATCCCGTGCGACACGGTGCGGCTGGTGAGCGTGAGGCCGCCGATGCGGGCGCGGTGGCGGTCGTGGAGTTCGACGACTCGGAAGGCGTCCTCGACCGGGCTCCGCCGCGGGCCGTTGGTGAGGAAGCCGGCGAGCCGGTCGGCGATGCCGGGCGGGGCCAGCAGGGGGACGGGGGCGGCGAGTTCGACCTCCGCGTACAACAGGCCGTAGTACGCGGTCAGCAGGTCGGCGCAGTGGTCCGCGTGCAGGTGGGAGATCCAGATACCGTCGAGCTGGTCCAGGCGTATGTGCTCGCGCAGCGCGCCGAGCGTCCCGCTTCCCGCGTCCATCCACAGCCGGGAGCCCCGGCCCACGCCCCCGTCCCCGTCCCCGTCCCCGCTCTCGACGAGGTACCCCGAGCAGGGATTCCCTGCCCGGGGGTACGGGCTCGCGCTGCCGAGGACCGTGAAGCGGAGATCGTCCGTCATGGTCGCGGAGTCTACGGGCGCTGCCGTCCCGTGCGGTGGGTGAGCAGGAGGGCCGTCACCGTCAGGGCCTGGATGCCGAGGATCATGGCCTGCACCTCCGGTTCCTCCACGGCGAGCAGGATCATCGTCGTGTTGACCGCGAAGTGCACCGCGATCGAGGCGACGATGCCGGCGCGCTCGTAGGCGGCGGTGACCAGCATGGCCATCGGGATGTTGCTGACGACGAACAGGACACCGCTCGGGGTGGCGAGGCCCAGGTCGTGCTGGACGGTGCCGTCGATGAAGAAGAGCGGGAGGTGCCACACCGCCCAGGTGACGCCCAGGACCAGGCAGACCTGGAAAGTCCCCAGCTTTTCGCGCAGCCTCGGGTAGGCGGTGCCCCGCCAGCCCGGTTCCTCGGACAGCGGGCCGCTGACCAGCATGCCGACGAGGAACGCGGCGGGCCCGCCGAAGTCCTCGACGGCGTCCTTCGCCACGTCCAGGCTCAGTTCGGGGCCGCCCGCACGGCTCGCCAGGAGGGCGGCGGCCAGTACGGTCGCCGAGCCCAGCACCAGCAGCAGTACGGCCTTGAGCAGGAGTGCCGCCCGGAAGGGGACCACGTGCTCCGGGACCGGTTCGCCGCGTCGGCGGCGGCGTACGCGGATGACGAGGGCGCCTATCAGGGGGCCGAAGGCGCCGAGCATGTAGGGGGCGTTGGCGGCTTCGTTCGTCTCCGTGCCGCCCAGCGCGATCGCCGTACCCCAGGAGAGCCAGCTCACGGCGAAGGCGATGACCATGAAGAGCCTGAGGTCGGCGCGGTAGTGGCGGCCGGAGGCCGGTGCGGCGGTACGGACGGATGCGCCGAGCGGGGTGCCGTGCGACGCCGTGCGTGAAGTGGGCATGCCAAACCTTCGGTTGTCCGTGGTGATGGGTGACGTGGGTGATGGGTGGCGTGGGTGATGTGTGCCGTGCGCGACCGACGTTGTTTCGCCGAGGTCAGGAGTGGGTCGTACGCCGCTCCTGAGCGGGGGCGCCCGAGGGCTCGCGCAGGCGGGCCGCGAGCCAGGTCGCGACGAGGGTGAGCAGCTCGGCGTCGACCGGCTCGCGCAGGAGACGACGGTAGGAACGGAGCGTGGGCCGGCCCGTGTCGCGGCGCAGTACGTGGGTCAGGTCGGGGACGCGGTGGATCTCGGCGTCGCCGCCGGGCACCAGGCGCCGGATCTCGTCCAGGTCGGCGGGAGGAACCTGGACGTCCTTGTCGCCGGTGACGGCGAGCACGGGGACCGCGGCCGGGATGACGGCCAGGTCGTCACGGGTGTCGTGGACGAGCATCTCGCGCATCCAGCGGGCGTTGACCCGGAGACCGGCGATACGCGCCACGTCGGTGCGGGTGCGTTTGACGCGGGCCAGGACGCGCTCGCCCAGAGCGCCCAGCGGGCGGCGCAGGAGGCGGACGGGGGCGGGCATGCCGCCGAAGACCGACGCCGCCTGCCAGCGGAAGGCCGCCTCGCCCTCACGGGCGAACCCGGCCAGCAGTACCGCCGCCGCCACCTCCTGCCGGGCGGCGAGGGTCATCGCGTGCAGGGCGCCCTCGCTGTGGCCGACGACGCCGACGGCGTCGGGGCGTATGTCCGGGTGCGCGGCCAGGTGGCGCAGGGCGGCGCTCGCGTCGCGGCGGTTGTCGATGAAGCCGCTCTCCTCCCAGACGCCGGGGGTGGCGCCCGCGCCGCGCCGGTCGTAGCGCAGCGTGGCGACGCCCGCCGCGGCCAGGGCGTCGGCCAGCGGGCGCCCGAGGTTCAGCGGCAGCCTGGGCGTGTTGCCCTCGCGGTCCAAGGGGCCCGAGCCGTGCAGCAGGAGGACGGCGGGGTGCGGTCCGGGGCCGGCGGGAAGGCTCAGGGTGCCGGCCAGCAAGGTCCCGTCGTCCGCGGTGACCGTCAGGTCGGTTTCGGGCAAGGCTCCGCCTCTCTCGATCGCTCTCAACTACGAGAACGTTATCAGATGTGAGAACATGAGTCTCATGGCTACCTCGAATCTCCTCCTCCACCCGGTCCGCATGCGCATCCTCCAAACCCTGGTCGGTGCGGGTGAACTGACCACGGCTCAGCTGCGCGAACGGCTCCCCGACGTTTCGCCCGCGTCCATGTACCGGCACATGGCCGCGCTCACCAAGGCCGGTGTCCTGGAGGTGAGCCAGGAAAGGCGCGTGCGCGGCACCGTCGAGCGCAGCTACCGGGTCCGCCAGGACGAGGCCCTCGTCGACGAGGACGCCCGCGCCGCCATGACCAAGGACGACCACCGGCAGGCCTTCACCGTCTTCACCGGCGCCCTCATGGCCGACTTCGACCGCTACCTCTCCCGCGACGACACCGAGCCCGTCCGCGAAGGCGTCCTCTACCGGCAGGGCGCGGTCTGGCTGACGGACGAGGAGTTCACCGAACTCGTCGCGGAGCTGGAGGCCGTGGTCGCCCGTCGCACCGGGCGCAGACCGGACGACGGCCGCGTCCGCCACCTCATCAGTCTCGTCGTCATGCCGGACAAGGAGGGCGGTCCGGCGTAAGGGAGGCGTATGGGAGTGGCACGGGGTGGTCCTGCCCGGCCGGGCAGGATCTAGGGTGTCCCGGATTGCCGGAAGGACTGGCCTGGGGAGACAGGGAGGCGGCCGTGGGTGCTGCGCGTACGAGCAGGACGCCGTTGCCGGGGATAGGGGTGCGCTACGACCTGGTCACCCGGGAGCGGCGCCGGCTGTCGGTGGTGGCTGAGCCTGCCGGGGCGCGGACGCTGAGCGCGTACCGCAAGGACGATCCGGACGACGCCGCGCTGTCGGTGCGGCTGGACGCGCAGGAGGCGGCCCTGGTCGTCGACGCGCTCAGGCCCGCCCATCACAGCCCGAGCCTGCTGTCGACGACCGAACTGGGGCTGGTCGCGGAGCGGATCGGCCTCTCGACCGCCTCGCACTGGAACGGGCGCCTGCTGGGCGACACCCGCACCCGTACCGAGACCGGGGTGTCCATCGTCGCGGTGCTGCGGCGGACCGAGGCGCTCCCGTCCCCGGGGCCGGACTTCCGGCTGGCCGGCGGCGACACGCTGATCGTGATCGGGACGCGCGAGGGCGTCGACGCGGCCGCGGAGATCCTCGGGCGGGAGTGAGCCCGGCCCCTCGCGTCGGTGCGCGGGCAGCCGCCCCGCCCTCACACGTTGGCGTGCGTCGACTCCGTGGGAGTGGTCGCGGTGACGGGCGCACCCTTGCGGGGGCCGCGGGTGAGGCGACGGGCGAGGGGCTCGGTGAAGCGGGCCGTGAGCGGGCCGAGTACGACGAGGATGAGGACGTACGCCGTCGCCAGCGGGCCGATACGGGGCTCGACACCCACCGCGAGCCCGGCGATGACGATCGAGAACTCGCCCCGCGCCACCAGCGTGCCGCCCGCGCGCCAACGGCCCGAGCCCCGCAGGCCGGCGCGGTGGGCGGCGTACCAGCCGGTGGCGACCTTGGTGAGGGCGGTGACGGCGGCGAGGAGCAGGGCCGGGACCAGGACCGGCGGGATGTCGGCCGGGTTGGTGGACAGGCCGAAGAAGACGAAGAAGACGGCGGCGAACAGGTCGCGCAGCGGGGTGAGGAGGCTGCTGGCGCCCTCGGCGACCTCGCCGGACAGGGCGATGCCGACGAGGAACGCGCCGACCGCGGCGGAGACCTGGAGTTCCTGGGCGAGGCCCGCCACTACGAGGGTCAGGCCGAGGACCACCAGCAGGAGCGTCTCCGCGCTGTCGGAGGAGACCGCGCGGCTGATCAGCCGCCCGTGGCGCAGCGCGAGGTAGAGGACGGCGCCGACGGTGCCCAGGGAGATCAGCAGGGTGACGGCGCCGCCGGCCAGGCTGACGCCGGCGAGCAGGGCCGTGAGGATCGGCAGGTAGACGGCCATGGCGAGGTCCTCGATGACGAGGACGCCGAGGACGACGGGGGTCTCGCGGTTGCCCAGCCGGCCCAGGTCGCCGAGGACCTTGGCGATCACGCCGGAGGACGAGATCCAGGTGACGCCCGCGAGGGCGACGGCGGCCACCGGGCCCCAGCCGAGGATCAGTGCCGCCACGGCGCCGGGTACGGCGTTCAGGACGAAGTCGACCGCGCCGGAGGGGTACTGGGTCTTGAGGTTGGTGACCAGTTCGGAGGCGCTGTACTCGAGGCCGAGCAGGAGCAGGAGCAGGATGACGCCGATTTCCGCGCCCGTGGCGGTGAACTCCTCGCTGGCCTGCAGGGGCAGGATGCCGCCGTGGCCGAAGGCGAGGCCGGCCAGCAGGTAGAGGGGGATGGGCGAGAAACCCACGCGGCCGGCGATGCGGCCGAGGAGGCCCAGGGCGAGGATGATCGCTCCGAGTTCGATGAGCACGGCGGTCGTGTTGTGCACGGGCGTCTGTCCTCCGGGGTGGGTCGGTGGCGGCGGGCGGGGCTGCGGGGCGCGGGTGCGGGTGCGTGGTCGGTGCGGGCCGGGTGGGAGCGCTGCCCGGCGTTGCGGGGTGCCGCTGCGCCCACCCGTGCCGCCCCAGCGGCACGACTGCCCGCAGCTGCGGGGGTAGAGCGGCGGCCCGCAGCTGCGGCGGGGTGGCGCTGCCCGCAGCTGCGACGGGTCGCCCGGCGTTGCGGCGGCGGACGGCGGATGCCCTCAGCGGCGGTGTGGCGGCTGCCTGGAGCTCGGGCGTGGCGGTGGCCTGCGGCTGCGGCTGCGGATACGACTGCGGTCGGCGGTGCCTGCCGTGGCTCGGGGCTGAGGTGGGGCGAGGAGGTGCGTCAGGATTCGGGGACGCTGTCTCGGGCCGTGTTGTCGATGCGCGCGGGGTTCACGGGGTCGGCGGGGCTGACGGTAGGGGCGGCTCGGTGCGTCTGGTGCATCCGGCTTGCCCCCGTCTCCTCGAACTGCCGTACCGTCTGGGTGAACTGAGCGCCCGTCCGCTCGACGGAGCATCACGGCTCGGTAAAGAAGTTTACCGCATCACTTATTACGCATTGTGATGCTTTCCGGGGTGCATGGGGAGCAATGGCTCCGACTCCGGAGTGCCGTGCTCGCCCAGCCAGCGGGCCAGTTTGCCGCGGCGGCCGACGGCGCGCAGCCGGCGTTCCGCCGCCTCCCGGACCTGGGGTGTGGTGATGAGGAGCAGTTCGTCACCGGCGCGCAGCACGGTGTCGCGGTCGGGTACCAGACTGGCGCCGTCGCGGACGACCAGGGTGACGGCCGTCGGATGCGGCAGCCGCAGTTCGAGGACGGTGACACCGTGCAGCCGCGAACCCGGCGGAACGGACACGGTGAGCAGGTCGGCGTCCAGGACGTCGAGCGGCGCCGTCTCGACCTGGATCTCGCGCAGCGCGTCCGGCCGGGTCACCCCCGTCCACCGGGCGACGGCGGGCAGCGTGGGCCCCTGGAGCAGGGTGAAGAGGACGACGAGCACGAACACGATGTTCAGGGCGTCGCGCGCACCGGTCACCCCGGCCACGACCGGGAAGGTCGTGAGCACGATGGGGACCGCGCCGCGCAGACCGGCCCAGGAGATGAAGACCTGCTCGCGCCAGGGCACGCGGAACGGCAGCAGGCAGAGCAGCACCGACACCGGCCGGGCGAGCAGCAGCAGGACCAGGCCGACGACCAGGGCCGGGAGGATCGCGGAGGGCAGCTCGCTCGGGTCGACGAGCAGGCCGAGCATGACGAACAGGCCGATCTGGGCCAGCCAGCCGACGCCCTCGGAGAAGGAGCGGGTGGCCGCGCGGTGGGGCAGCTTGGCATTGCCGAGGACGAGCCCGGACAGGTAGGCGGCGATGATGCCGCTGGCGCCCAGCGCTCCGGCGGCGGCGAAGGCGATGACACCGAAACCGACGGTGGCCAGCGGGTACAGGCCGGTCGCGGGCAGGGCGATGTGCCGCAGCGCGGCGACGCCCAGGCGGCCGATCACCACGCCGAGGACGCCGCCGACCACGAGCTGGAAGAGGAGGTTGCCCACGACGGGCAGCGGGCCCGGCAGACCGGCGGTGGTGGAGAAGAGCAGGACCAGGATGATGGTGGGCGCGTCGTTGAAGCCGGACTCGGCCTCCACCAGCACGCTCACCTTGCGCGGCAGCGGCAGGGCGCGCAGTACGGAGAAGACGGCGGCGGCGTCGGTGGAGGAGACGATCGCACCGATCAGCAGGGCCAGCCGCCAGTCGAATCCCAGCAGCCAGTGCGCGCCCGCGGCGGTCACCACCACGGAGATCACCACGCCCACGGTGGCGAGCACGCCGGCCGGGGCGAGCAGGCGCCGGACGTCGCTCCACCGGGTGGTCAGCCCGCCCTCGACCAGGATGAGCGCGAGGGCGGCGGCACCCAGTGCCTGGGCCAGCTGGGCGTCGTCGAAGCGCAGGCCGAGCCCGTCCTCGCCCGCGACGAGCCCGACGCACAGGAACAGCAGCAGGCTGGGCAGCCCGATGCGGTGGGCGGCGCGGGCCGCGGCGATGCTGGCCAGCAGCACCGTGCCGCCGATCAGCAGCATCACGTACAGCTCGGACAGGGTCATCGGACGCGCTCCGGGCCGTACACGCCCGCGTGCGCAGCCTCGCACGCGCCCGGGTCCGCGTCCCCGTGCCCGCCGGGGTCAGGACCCGGACGGCGGGCACCGGGTGCCGCGCTCGCGCCGGTGCGGGTCGAAGAGTTCACCGGCGACGCCGGCGAAGACCAGCCCGGCGGCGATGAGCAGCCCGTGGGCCAGGAACATGCCGGCGGCCAGCGCGCCCAGGGCGGCGGCGAGCAGCAGCCAGGCCCGGTGGTACCGGTACTCGCGCGGGCGGCGGGGACGGCCGTCGGCGAAGGCCCGGGCGAACCGGGGGTCCTCGCGGTGCAGGCGGGACTCGATCTCGCTGAGCCTGCGGTCTTCGGGTACGGGCATGGGGTCCTCCTCCCGACGCGGAGCCCTGGACGGGCGACGCGGTCAGCGGGGCGGGCCATGTGCTCTCCTTGCGGGGTGGGGCATCACGATCACACCAGGACGTAGCGGCCGGGTAAGGGGAGTGGGCTCCAGACTCGCCCGCGCGGGCCCGTCCGGGCCATCCGGGGCGGCACCCAAATACGGCGGCGTGCGACCTGTAGGCGCGGCCGGGGGAAGATCTGAGTGTCCTGCGCGCCCGCGGGGGGCCGACCGGGAAGGACCAGCTCGTGATCATTTTTGGCACCAAGGGATACCTCTACCAGCTCGCGATACTGACTCTGGTGTGCGGCCGGTGCGGCAATCCCGCCGCGCACACGCTCAGGAAGCGCGTCACGAAGTTCACCCTGTTCTTCGTGCCGCTGTTCCCCTTCTCGACGAAGTACGCGACCCAGTGCACCTTCTGCGGCGCCGAGCAGCAGGTGACCAAGGAGCAGGCGGAGCAGCTCCAGGCGCAGGAGGCCGGCGGTCAGGCGTACGGACCGTCCGGTCAGCAGCCCTACCAGCGGCCTTAGGGCCGGCGGAGGTTAGCCGCTGCCCCCTGCCTTCCGCGTTGCCGGTTTCCGGCAGCGTTGACTACCCTCACGTTGCCGGACACCGCGCACCGGGCGTGAACGGCAGGGGAGGCGCGGGGTGACGGAGCTGCAGACGGAGCAGCGGGAGGCATACCTGGCCGGGTACGCCGAGATCCTTGCGGGTGTCGCCGGCACGGGGCGCCGGCTGACCCGCGACGAGCTGGAGGAGCGCAGGCTCTTCGGTGAGCAGGCCGCGGAGGCCGGACACAGCCTGCGCAGTCTCGTCCGGCTGCACCTGGACGCCACGCGCACGTCCTGGCCCGGCCGCGGTGCGACGGTCTCCGGCACCGACGTCACCGGCACCGTGCTCGCCGCCGTGGCCCAGGCCGTGGACGCCTTCGCCGAGGGCTACGAACGTGCGCAGCGGCTCGCCGTACGCCAGGAGGAGGCCGCGCGGCGGGAGTTCATCGACGACCTGCTCTACGGGCGCAGCGACCTCGGCCGCCTCGCCGAACGGGCCGAGCGCTTCGGGCTCGTCCTCTCCCACGCCCACGCCGTCGCGGTGGCCGAGGGGCCCGAGGCGTACGACGACACCGCCCCGGTCACGCGGGTAGTGGAATCCGCGCTCATCTCCCGCTTCGGCGACCGGCGCGTCCTGATCACCACCAAGAACGGGCAGTTGATCTGTATCGCGCCCGGCGACCAGGACGACGTCCTCTCCTTCTTCGCCAAACAGGCCTACGCCGCCACGGACGGCAGCCGGGTGGCCATCGGGCGGCCGCAGAGCGGCGCGGGCGGCGTCGTGCACAGTTACGAGGAGGCGCTCAGCACCCTCGAACTCGCCGACCGGCTGGGCCTGGAGGAGCCCGTGGTGCGTGCCGCGGACATGCTGGTCTACCCGGTCCTCGCCCGTGACCGGCAGGCGATGGCCGACCTGGTGCTGAGTGTGCTGGGCCCGCTGCGCGAGGCCCGCGGCGGTGCCGAGCCGCTGCTGCGGACCCTGGAGGTGTACTTCGACGCGGGCTGCACCGCGGCCGAGGCCGCCCGGCGTCTGACGCTCAGCGTGCGGGCGCTCACCTACCGGCTGGACCGCATCCACCAGCTGACCGGGGCGAACGCCTCCGACCCGGTGCACCGCTACACGTTGCAGACCGCGGTCATCGGCGCCCGGCTGCTGGGGTGGCCCGTCCAGGAGATCTAGACTCGCAAGGTTCAGGACTCGCGGGAGATCCGGGCTCGCGGGAGATCCGGACTCGCAGGAGATCCGGACTCGCAGGAGATCCGGACTCGCGGGCCGTCCCGGCAACCGGTCGGCGCGGGGCGGGTCAGTCCGTGATCTCCACCTTGCCGTTTTCGGTGGTGGCCCGGCCTGCCTCGCCCTTGGCCGTGATGCCCTTCAGCAGGGACGCCAGGTCGACGCCCGTGGTCGAGCCCAGCAGTTCCATGCCCTGCGCCACGTTGTCGGCGACCGTGCGGGTGAGCCGGCTCGCGCCGTCCGTCGAGATGACCGTCATCTTGTCCACGGCCGCCAGCGGCTCGGACGCCTTCGCCACCACCTGCGGCAGCACCCCGACCAGCATGTGCAGCACGGCGGCGTCGCCGTACCGGTCGAAGGCGTCGGCCTTCTTCTCCATCGCCTCGGCCTCGGCCGCGCCCTTGGCACCGATCGCGGCGGCCTCGGCGTCGCCCTCCAGCCGTACGGCGTCCGCCAGGGCGCTGCGCCGCTGCTTCTCGCCCTCGCCGGTGAGCCGGGCCCGCTCGGCCTCGGCCTGTGCGGCGGCGATACCGGCGGCGCGCTCGGCCTCGGCCTGCTTCACCCGCGCCACCCGGCGGGCCTCCGCCTCCTGCTCGGCGGCGTACCGCTGGGCGTCGGCGGGCTTGCGCACCTCGGTGTCCAGCTGGCGGTCCTTCAGCGCGGCCTGCCGCTCGGCGACCTTCTCCTGCTCGGCGAGGATGTCCTGCTGCCGGGCCGCCTCCGCGAGAGGACCCGAGGCGTTGGCGCGGGCCGAGGCCTGGTCGGTCTCGGCCTTGATCTCGGCCTGCTTCAGGTAGAGGGTCCGCTGTGCGACCGCGATCTCCTCCTCCGCCTTCAGCCGCGCCTGCTCGGCCGCCCGCCGCGCGACCGCCTCCGCGATGTCGGCCTCCTGCTTCGCGCGGGCCGCTTCGGGACGGCCGAGGTCCTCCAGGTAGGAACCCTCGGTGGTGATGTCCTGGATCTGGAAGGCGTCGAGCACCAGGCCCTGCCCGGACAGGCTCGCCTCCGCCTCCTCGGCGACCTGGCCGGCGAAGGCGGCCCGGTCCCGGATGACGTCCTCCACGGACATCCGGCCGACGATCGCGCGCAGCGCGCCGGACAGCACCTCCTGGGTGAAGCCGACGATGCCGTCCTGCTGCATCAGGAACCGCTGTGCGGCGGCGCGGATCGCGTCCTCCGTGCCGCCGACCTTGACGATCGCGACGCCTTCGAGATTGGCCTTCACCCCGCGCAGCGTCACCGCGCCCCGCACGGCGACCGGGATGTGCCGGGAGGAGAGGTCGAGCGTGAACCGCTGCTGCACGAACGGCACCACGAACACGCCGCCGCCCACCACGACCTTCTGGCCGCTGTTGTCGGTGAACACACGGCCCGTCTCCGGATCGGTGGACCTCTTGCCGCGCCGCCCGGTGACGATGAACGCCTCGCTCGGACCGGCCACCTTGTAGCGGCTGACCACCACCAGGGCGAGCAGCACCAGGAGTACGACGACTCCCACCACCGCGATGACGACAGGACTCATGACAACGCCCCCGAATCACACAGAGAGAACAGAGAACAGAGAGAACAGAGAACGAGAGAAGGCGCCGACCTCAGCGGTCCACCGGGCGCACCATCACCGACGTCCCCGTCGGCACCGCCTCGACCCACACCTCGGCGCCCCGCGCCAGCGGCACCGTGCTGCGCGCCGCGCACTTCAGCGGCTGCCCGGCGAGCCGGAGCAGGACCTCGCCGTAGCCGTCCGCCGGGATGGCGGTCACGACCCTGCCGGCCGTTCCGAGAAGGTCGTCGGTACGAGGCGTGACGGCGGTCTGGTCGCGCATCAGGGCGCGGCTGAAGCGGTACGTCAGCCAGCCGGCCCCCACTCCGGCGACCGCGCCGACCCCGGCGGCGCCCGCGGGGCCGGTCCAGCCGGTGCCCAGGGCGATGGCGCCGGCGAAGCCGGTCATCGCCGTGAACCCGGCGACGACCGGCAGCGACAGCCACCCCTCCAGGAGGCCGTCCAGCGCTCCCCCGAACGCGCCTTCCAGCACTCCGTCGAAGACCAGCGACAGGGCGAGCAGCACGACCCCCGTAATACCCAGCCCGAGAAACCAGACCATGCGTGCCGTCCCCCTCCCGCCCGTCGCTGAGCTTCGGTGAAACGAATCGTCACACGCGGGGCGACAGCACGTCATTGCCGAGTTCCGGCAATCTTTACGCGTCTTTAATGCCGCCCTCGATCTCTTCCGGGGCTCCTGGAACCACGCCCGGTGCCTGTACTGTCCTTCCCCAAATGGGGACTCATACGGGGAGCGTTCCGAACCAGGTTCCGCAGGGCGACGGGTACGCGCACATGGTGGTGTGCGGCGACGACGGGCTGGCCCACCGGCTGGCCGCCGAACTGCGCGGCGTCTACCGCGAACAGGTCACACTCGTCGTCCCGCCCGCCGGGCGCCGGGTGCGTCAGCCGGTGGTCGGGCGGGCCCGCGCGGCCTCGGCGGCACTGCTGGACATGGTCAACGCGGCGGTCAACCGGACGGGCAACGGTGATCCGGGCGGCGCCGACCGCGAACTCGACGCCACCGAGCCGACCGAGGACGTACTCGCGGACGCCGGTGTCGAGCGGGCCACCGCCCTGGCCCTCGTGTACGACGACGACGAGACCAACATCCGCGCCGCCCTGACCGCCCGCCGGCTCAACCCCCGACTGCGGCTGGTCCTGCGTCTGTACAACCGGCGCCTGGGCCAGCATATCGAGGAACTCCTCGACCAGAGCGCGACCTTGGCCACGGGCAACGGTCCCGGCTCCGGGTCCGGATCCGGGCCCGAGTCCGGGTCCACGACCGTCCTGTCCGACGCCGACACCGCCGCTCCCGCGCTGGCGGCCACCGCCCTCGTCGGCACCAGCAAGGTCGTCGAGACGGACGGCCTGCTGCTGCGCGCCGTCGAACGCAATCCGCCCCGGCCCGGCGAGGTGGCCGACCCGGGACTGTGCACCCTGGCGCTGCTGTCCGCGACGAGCAACGACCCGGCCGGTGCAGACGGTTCGGAGGACAGCGGCGAGCAGGGGCCGCAACTGCTGCCCGACGCGGCGGCGGTGGAAGCGGCCACCGGACGCGGGACCGTGGCCCTGGAGCAGGTGTCGTACTCCGGTCCGCCGCTGCCCGCCGGGCGGGCCGGCGTACCCGCCTTCGGCCAACTGTTCTCACGGCGGCTGCGGTGGTCGCTGGCCGGCCTGGCGGCCTGCGTGGTCGCCCTCGCCGTGGCGCTGATGCTGGTCACCGGCGACCACCCCCTGCACGCGACGTACGTGACACTGCTCGACCTGTTCTCCATCAACGAACCCGCGCACAACAAGGACACCGGCCGTCAGATCCTCCAGCTCCTCTCCGGGTTCGTCGGACTGCTGCTGCTGCCCGTCCTGCTGGCCGCCGTGCTGGAGGCCCTCGGAACCTTCCGCAGCGCCTCGGCACTGCGGAAGCCGCCGCGCGGGCTGGGCGGGCATGTCGTCCTGCTGGGTCTCGGCAAGATCGGCACTCGCGTCCTGACCCGGCTGCGGGAGATGGACATCCCCGTGGTCTGCGTCGAGGCCGACCCCGAGGCGCGCGGCATGGCGACCGCGCGGCGGCTGCGGGTGCCGGTGGTGCTCGGGGACGTCACCCAGGAGGGCGTCCTGGAGGCCGCCAAGATCCACCGGGCGCACTCCCTGCTCGCCCTGACCAGCGTGGACACGACCAACCTGGAGGCGGTGCTGTACGCGCGGTCCGTACGGTCGCGGCTGCGGGTGGTGCTGCGCCTGTACGACGACGACTTCGCGACCGCCGTGTACCGCACCCTGCGGGTCGCCCATCCGGGCGCGCTCACCCGCAGCCGGAGCGTGACGCACCTGGCGGCGCCGTCCTTCGCCGGGGCGATGATGGGCCGCCAGATCCTCGGGGCGATCCCCGTCGAGCGGCGGGTGCTGCTGTTCGCGGCGGTGGAGGTGGCGGGGCACCCCCAGTTGGAGGGGAAGACGGTCGGGGAGGCGTTCCGGGCGGGGGCGTGGCGGGTGCTGGCGCTCGAGGTCTCCGACGGTGGGCGGGCGGAGGGGGGTGCGCCGGAGAGGGCGCGGGAGTCGCGGTTGGTGTGGGAGCTGCCCGACACGTATGTCCTGCGGGGCTCGGATCGGGTGGTGCTGGCGGCGACGCGGAGAGGGCTGGCGGAGTTGCTGGGGCGGCGGGCGCGGCGGGGGGCGGACGTGTAGGGGCGCCGCCCCTACGACCCCGCCAGGGGGCTCCGCCCCCTGGACCCCCGGCCTATGCCCACCCACCACCCGACTCGGTCGGCCGAGAAGCCACCCCGAAGACCGACTCGGTCGGCCAGGAAGCCGCCTCGGAGACCAACTCGGCCAAGAAGCCACCCCCGAGACCGACTCGGTCGGCCAGGAAGCCGCCCCGGAGACGACGTTACGGCTTCGGGAGGTTTCTGCTCGCGAAGTCCAGTTCCAGGCGTACCTGCTTGATGCGTTCGTCGACGACCAGGGAGCCGTGGCCCGCGTCGTAGCGGTAGACCTCGTGGACGGCGCCCCTGGCCTCCAGGCGCTCGACGTAGTTCTCGACCTGGCGGATCGGGCAGCGCGGGTCGTTGACGCCCGCCGAGATGTACACCGGGGCCTTGACCTCGTCGACGTAGGTCAGCGGGGAGGAGGCCTCGAAGCGCTCGGGGACCTCCTCGGGGGTGCCGCCCAGCAGGGTGCGGTCGAGTGCCTTGAGGCCCTCCATCTCGTCGTGGTACGCCGTGACGTAGTCGGCGACCGGCACGGCCGCGATGCCCAGCGTCCACGCCTCGGGCTGGGTGCCGATGCCGAGGAGGGTGAGGTAGCCGCCCCAGGAGCCGCCGGTGAGGATCAGGCGCTCGGGGTCCGCGAGGCCCGAGGTGACCGCCCATTCCCGCACCGCCGCGATGTCCTCCAGCTCGATGAGGCCCACCCGGTGCTTGAGGGCGTCGGTCCACGCGCGGCCGTACCCGGTGGAGCCCCGGTAGTTGACCCGGACCACCGCGTACCCGTGGTCGACCCAGGCGGCCGGGCCCGCGGCGAAGGAGTCGCTGTCGTGCCAGGTCGGCCCGCCGTGGATGTCGAAGACCGTCGGCAGCGGACCGGCCGCCCCGGCGGGCTTCTGGACCAGGGCGTGGATGCGGCCTCCGGGCCCCTCCACCCACACGTCCTCCACCGGGACCGAGCGGGGCGACTTCAGGCCGGGCGGGTCCAGGACGACGCGGCCGGTGGTGGAGCGGACGGCCGACGGCTCGGCGGCCGAGGACCACAGGTACTCCACGCTGCCGTCGGGGCGGGCCGTGGCCCCCGAGACGGTGCCGGCGGGGGTGTCGATCTCCGTCAGGCCGCGCTCGGCGAAGTCGTAGCGGAACAGCTCGCTGCGGGCCTCGAAGCCGTGCACGATCAGCAGGCCGGAGCCGTCCGGGTACCACTCGGCGCTGACGTCACCGGGCAGCTCCAGGGCGAGGTCGGTCTGCTCGCCCGTCGCCACGTCCCACACCAGGGGCTCCCAGCGGCCCCGGCGCTGGTGGCCGATGAGCAGCCGGGTGTCTCCGTCGACCGGCGCGAAGCCCAGGACCTCCAGGCCCAGCTCCTCCTCGCCGCCCCGGGTGTCGTCCAGCTCGGCGACCGTGCTGCCGTCGGGGCGCAGGACGCGCAGTGCCGAGTGCATGGCGTCGCCGTGCTCGGTGTGCTCGATCGCGATCAGGGAGCCGTCGTGAGAGAGGTCGCCGACGCCCGCGGACTCCCGGTGCCGGTAGATCTCCGCCGGTGCGCCGCCGTCCCCGCGCGCGAGGTGGATCGTCGTACCGTCCTCGTCGGTGGAGCGGCCGATCACCGCCGTGCGGCCGTCCCGGCCGAGGGCGAGGCCCGCCGGGTAGGAGGGGTCGAGGCCCGGCACGGCCTCCTCGTCCGCGCCGCCCGCGAAGGGCTGGCGGCGCCAGACGCCGAACTCGTCGCCGTCCTTGTCGTCGAACCACCAGATCCAGTCGCCGTCCGGCGCGAGCACGCCGTCCGTCGTGCCGTTGGGCCGGTCCGTGACCTGGCGCTGCTCCCCGCTCGACCGGTCCCAGGCGTACAGCTCGTACGTCCCCGTCGCGTTCGAGACGAACAGGGAGCGGTCCGGGGCGTCCTCGGCCCAGTCGGGCAGCGACACCCTCGGCGCCCGGAACCGCTTCTCCCAGTCGGGCACCTGCTCGCCCTGCGTCTGCCGCAACCCGTTGCTCTCAGTCATGGCCCCATACTGCCCCGACCCGGCGACAACGCGCAGAAGAGATCCCCAGCCTGTGGACAACCTCCTCCGTCCGTCACGTTTTCCACAGCCCCGCGGCCGGGTGGTCCGGGCGCGCACCGTACCGTGGAGGGCGTGTACCGGTTTCTGCTGACGCCCCGATGGTGGGGGATCAACGTCTTCGTCGTCCTGGCCATCCCCTTCTGCATCTTCATGGGTTCCTGGCAGCTCGGCCGTTTCGAGGACCGGGTGCAGGACCACGAGACCGCCTCCGCACAGCAGGAGTCGGCCGCCCGGGACGCCGCGCGCCCGCTGACCGAGCTGCTGCCCGTGGACAAGGCGACGGTCGGCAAGCAGACCACCGTGACCGGCCGGTACGACGATCAGCTGCTGGTCCCGGAGCGGAAGCTGGACGACCGGGAGGGCTTCTACGTCCTCACGCTCCTGCGCACCGACAGCGGTGAGGCCCTGCCGGTCGTGCGGGGCTGGCTCCCCGGCGAACCCGACCCGGCGAAGGCCCCGGCCCCGCCCACCGGCGAGGTCACGGTCACCGGGGCGCTCCAGGCCGCCGAGTCCCCCGGCGCGGGCGGCGTCAGCGGGCGCTCCGGGTGGCCCGACGGCCAGACCGGCGCGATCAGCGCGGCGACGCTGCTGAACCTCGTGCCGTACGACGTGTACGACGCCTGGGTCACGCTGAACGAGGGCGACTCCGGGATGCGGGCCGTGCCCGTGAGCGCGCCGCAGAACACGGGCCTCGACCTGAAGGCCTTCCAGAACCTCGGCTACACCGCCGAGTGGTTCGCGTTCGTCGGCTTCGTGATCTTCATGTGGTTCCGGCTGCTGCGCCGCGAGGTCGAACTCGCCCGGGACGCCGAGCTGGGCCTGGTCACGGAGGACGGGGAAGACACGGAGGACGAGGACGCCGGAAGGACCAGGGCGGGGCTCGCCTCCTGACCGGCAGGGGCCTCACCCGTCGGGGCCTCACCTCCGAGGACCCGACCCGCGGGGACCCGACCCGCGGGGGCTACGCCCCCGAGCCCGAGTCCGTCAGCAGGCCGGTCCAGTAGACGGTCCCCGCACACGCGTTGGACACCGTGGCCGTCGCCGATCCGGAACCGCCTTCCGGGGTGTACGTCACCGACACGCTGCCCTCGGCGGGACCGTCCTCCGTGATCAGCTGGGCCGTGGGCCCGGCCTCGCCGCCGCCCTCGGAGGTGCCGCCGCCCGCGGCGGTCGTGTCCCCGGTGGGCGAGGGATCGGCCGAGGGCCCGCCGGTGCCGCCCCCCGTGGTGCCGCCCGTGGTGGGACAGGTCTCGGAGGGCACCCAGGCGAACTGCACCTCGTACGCGGCACCCGGTGCCAGGGCCAGCGAGGCGGTCTCCAGCGAAGGGTCGGGCAGTCCGGCCGCGGCGTCCCCGGCGGCGTGCCGTGCGGTGCCGATCCTGGTGGCCTCCGCGGCGCCCAGCGGAGCGGTGACGACGTTGCCGGGGCCGGTGACGGTGCAGCCGTCCGAGGAGACGTTGGTGACGCGGAAGGAGCCGTAGACCACGCCCGTGGAGTCGGGCTCGGCGCTGCTCGCGACGGCCGGGCCGAGCGCCCCCGGCGCGCACGCGGGGACGTCGGCGGGGCTGCTGGCGCTGGGGACGCCCGAGGGGGGCGCGCCCGTCGCGGCGCCGGACTCCTTGCCGCCGGGCGTCTCCTTGGGGTCGGTCTTCTGCTGGTCGTCGGGAGTGTCCCCGGAGCCGGCGATGCCGCTCTGGCCGCCGGCCGGGTCCTTGCCCTGGGAGGCGCCGCCCTGGGCCTGTGAGGCGTTGCCCGCGACGGACGGGTCGGCACCCGCGCCGGTGGAGTTGGAGACGTGCACGAGGGCAGGGACCGCCGTGCCGAGGAAGAGGGCGGCGGCCGCCGCGCCGACGAGGGCCTGGCGCTTGCGGGCCCGCCGGGCGGGCACCGCGCGCCGCAGGTGCTCCAGGGTGCCGTCGCTCGGCTCCATCTCCCGGACCGCCCGGTGCATCATCGCGCGCAGGGCGGCCTCGTCGGTGGCCGGCCCGTCGGCCCCGGGAGCGTCGGGGCCCTGCGCGGCGGGGCCGTGGTTCACAGTTCCGTTCCCAGCGTGCGTGTCGTGCGTGTGCGTCTGCTGCTCCCGCCCGGCCGGTCCGGCAGGCGCGTCATGCCCTTCGCGGGCGTCCGGTCGCGCGTCGTGCCCGTCGCGGGCGTCCGTTCCCGGGTCGTGCCCGTCGCGGGTGCCCGATCCCGGGTCGTGCCCGTCGCGGGCGTCCGGTCGCGCGTCGTTGCCGTCGCTCATGCCGGAGCCTCCATGGCCACCCTGAGCGCCGCGATCCCGCGCGACCCGTAGGCCTTGACCGAGCCCAGGGATATGCCGAGCGTCTCGGCGACCTGGGCCTCCGTCATGTCGGCGAAGTAGCGCAGGACCAGCACCTCGCGCTGCCGGCGCTGGAGCCCCTTCATCGCCTTGATCAGGGAGTCGCGCTCCAGCTGGTCGTACGCCCCCTCCTCCGCACTCGCCATGTCCGGCATGGGCTTGGAGAGGAGCTTGAGGCCGAGGATGCGGCGGCGCAGCGCCGAGCGCGAGAGGTTGACGACGGTCTGCCGCAGGTACGCCAGGGTCTTCTCCGGGTCGCGGACGCGTTTGCGCGCCGAGTGCACCCGGATGAAGGCCTCCTGGACGACGTCCTCGCAGGAGGCCGTGTCGTCGAGCAGGAGGGCGGCGAGACCGAGCAGCGAGCGGTAGTGCGCCCGGTAGGTCTCGGTGAGGTGGTCGACGGTGGTGCCCGCCGCCACGTCCTCGGCGCCGTCGCGCTGGTTCGATATGCGGGCCGGCCGCGCTGCGGGCATCGGCGCGATCACCGGCATGCCACCGGCCGGGCCGGCCACACGGGGACGGGCGGACCGGACGGGAGGGCGCAGAGCCGCGCCCCGCGTGCCTGCGGTGAAATCGAGAACCTCTGCCACGCCAGTTGGACACGTGCACCCCCGTGAGGGTTGTACGTGCCGGGCGTCACGTTCCCGTGTCCGTCGGGCTGCCGCCCGGGCGGCTGCCCGGCTGACGGTGCGTCATAGGCCCTCATCGTCCGCTCTTCCCCTGTGTCCCATGTGAACGGGCGTCCCCACGCCCGTCCTCGGCGTCCCCGCGCCGAACCACGCCCCGCGCCACGAATGGGTGACCGCAAAGACGCTCCCCGCCGCTCGCACGGTTGCGGAGGGCGGGGAGGAAATCCTCTGACGGCACGGGTGCCCGGTACAAGTAGTCCGGACCAACTTCCGGATCACATCTCGTCCATGGATCCTACAAACGAAACCCACGGCCGCTGGGCCTTTTCGCCTCTCTGATCCCGGTTCAGCCGAACTCGGCCGCCACCAGCTCCGCGATCTGCGCGGTGTTGAGCGCGGCGCCCTTGCGCAGATTGTCCCCGCAGACGAAGAGTTCGAGCGCGGTCGGGTCGTCCAGGGCCCGGCGCACCCGGCCGACCCAGGTCGGGTCGGTGCCGACCGCGTCGGCGGGCGTCGGGAACTCCCCCGCGGCCGGGTTGTCGAACAGGACGACGCCGGGAGCGGTGGCCAGGATCTCCCGGGCCCCCTGGACACCGACCTCGCCCTCGAAGCGGGCGTGGACGGTCAGGGAGTGGGTGGTGACGACCGGCACCCGTACGCACGTCACCGCGACCGGAAGGTTCGGCAGCCCGAGGATCTTGCGGGACTCGTCCCGCACCTTCATCTCCTCCGACGACCAGCCGTCCTCCCGCAGCGATCCGGCCCACGGTACGACGTTCAGCGCGACCGGCTCCGGGAACGGCCCGGTGTCGTCGCCGACGGCCCGCCGCACGTCACCGGGGTGCGTCCCCAGCTCGGTGCCGGCCACCAGCGACAGCTGCCGGCGCAGCGTGTCCACGCCGTCCCGCCCGGCCCCGCTGACCGCCTGGTACGAGGAGACGACCAGCTCGCGCAGCCCGAACTCGGCGTGCAGCGCGCCCAGCGCCACGATCATGGACAGCGTCGTGCAGTTCGGGTTGGCGACGATCCCGCGCGGCCGCATCCGCACCGTGTGCGGATTGACCTCGGGCACGACGAGCGGCACGTCCGGGTCCATCCGGAAGGCGCCGGAGTTGTCGACCACCACCACGCCCTTGGCGGCGGCGATCGGCGCCCACTGCGCGGAGACCTCGTCGGGCACGTCGAACATGGCGACGTCGACCCCGTCGAAGGCCTCCTCGCTCAGCGCGACGACCTCGACCTCCTCACCGCGCACGGCCAGCTTGCGGCCGGCCGAGCGCGGGGAGGCGATCAGGCGGATGTCGCCCCAGACGTCCGCGTGCTGGGACAGGATCTGGAGCATGACCGAGCCGACGGCACCGGTCGCGCCCACGACGGCGAGCGTGGGCCTGCCGGTGCGGCCGTTACGGCCGGTGTCCTGCGCGGCGGACATCAGCGTCCGGTGCCCCCGTAGACGACGGCCTCGTCGCGGTCGGAGTCGAGCCCGAAGGCGGTGTGCACGGCGCGCACGGCCTCGTTCACGTCGTCCTTGCGGGTGACGACCGAGATGCGGATCTCGGAGGTCGAGATCAGCTCGATGTTCACCCCGGCGTCGGAGAGCGCGGTGAAGAAGTCGGCGGTGACGCCCGGGTTGCTCTTCATACCGGCGCCGACCAGCGAGATCTTGCCGATCTGGTCGTCGTAGCGCAGGGAGTCGAAGCCGATGCCCGGCCGGTTCTTCTCCAGCGCGTCGATGGCCTTGCGGCCCTCGGCCTTCGGCAGCGTGAAGGAGATGTCCGTCAGGCCGGTGGAGGCGGCGGACACGTTCTGCACGACCATGTCGATGTTGACCTGGGCGTCGGCGATGGCGCGGAAGATCGCGGCCGCCTCGCCGGGCTTGTCGGGCACCCCGACGACCGTGACCTTGGCCTCGGAGGTGTCGTGCGCGACTCCGGAGATGAGGGCCTGCTCCACGTGCTTTTCCCCTTGCTTGATCGGCTCGCTGCTGACCCACGTGCCCTGCAGTCCGCTGAAGCTGGACCGCACGTGGATCGGGATGTTGTACCGGCGGGCGTACTCCACGCAACGGTGGAGCAGCACCTTGGAGCCGGAGGCAGCGAGCTCCAGCATGTCCTCGAAGGAGATCCAGTCGATCTTCTTCGCCTTCGGCACCACGCGCGGGTCGGCGGTGAACACGCCGTCGACGTCGGTGTAGATCTCGCAGACGTCCGCGTCGAGCGCGGCGGCGAGGGCGACGGCCGTGGTGTCGGAGCCGCCGCGGCCCAGCGTGGTGATGTCCTTGCTGTCCTGGCTGACGCCCTGGAAGCCGGCCACGATGGCCACGTTGCCCTCGTCGACCGAGGTGCGGATGCGCCCCGGTGTGACGTCGATGATCCGGGCCTTGTTGTGGACCGAGTCGGTGATGACTCCGGCCTGGCTGCCGGTGAACGACTGGGCCTCGTGCCCCAGGTTTTTGATCGCCATGGCCAGCAGCGCCATGGAGATCCGCTCCCCGGCGGTCAGCAGCATGTCGAGTTCACGCCCGGCAGGGATCGGGGAAACCTGCTCGGCGAGATCGATCAGCTCGTCCGTCGTGTCGCCCATCGCGGAAACGACGGCGACCACCTGGTTGCCGTTCTTCTTCGCTTCCACGATCCGCTTGGCGACGCGCTTGATGCCCTCGGCATCGGCTACGGAGGAGCCTCCGTACTTCTGCACGACAAGGCCCACGTGCGCTCCTCGCTCAATCCGTCTCTTTCCGCACGTACGTATATGTACTGCGGTCGGCTCATTTTACCGAGCGCCCGGGTTCCGCCCCTGCGGTATCGCATGGTGAGACTCCGGACCGCCCACTGTTCGGGGTGGCTCATGCCCAGGGGGACGCGGGTCACTCGGGAAAGTGCCGGGCATCACACATTCACAAGTGAGAGGGCTCGGTCCGCCGGTGCCCCGGGCGCTCTCCTCCCGCGTGCGGCACCGCCGAAATCGTGTGCGGCGCTCACGCCCGACACGACATGATCACCGCATGACGGAACCCACGGAGAAGCCGCCCGCGCCGCGTTCCGTCGAGCTGCCGCGGGCGGCGCGGGACGGGGACGTGGCGACGGTGGTCAGGCTGCTGGACTCCGGTGTCGCCGTGGACGCCCTCGACGACGACGCGCGCACGGCGCTGGACCTGGCCGCGCAGGAGAACCACGCCGACGTCGTCCGGGTGCTGCTGGCGGCCGGTGCGGACACGGCGGCGCACGCCGGGCCGTACCACGACCTGACCCCGCTGACCTGCGCGGCCATGACCGGGAGCACCGATGCCGTCGCGGCGCTGCTGGACGCCGGGGCGTCCACGGGGGCGCAGGACCGGATCCCGTACACGCCGCTGATGCTGGCCGCGGGCGACAACCACCCCGAGACCGTCGCTCTGCTGATCGACCGGGGGGCCGATCCGGAGGACCGGTCCATGAAGGGGCGGACGGCGCTCGAATGGGCGGCCTGCCGCGGGTCCGTGGAGTCGGTGGTCGTGCTGCTGCAACGGGGGGCCGAGGCCACGGACACGGCCCTGCGCTGCGCGCTGCGGCACGCCGACCGGGGCGAGGAGGAGGGGGAGCGCTACGGACGGGTCGTCAGGGCACTGCGCTACGCGCGTACCCGGGCGGCGGCCGCCGCTCCACCGGCCGCGGACCGGGCGGCCGAGTGAAGCGGCGTCGTCAGTCCTGCGGGCTGAGCAGCCCGATGTCGACGGCCCGTTGCGGATCGGACCAGATCCCCATCGCCGTGTTCATGTGGAGGAAGCCGAGCCGGCGGTAGAAGGCCTCGGTGCCGGGGGCGGCGTAGAGGATGATCTTCTTGTGACCGGCCGCCAGCTCCACGAGCCTGCGGATGATGCCGGACCCGAGGCCCCGCCCCTGGTGCTCGGGGTGGACCGCCACGTCGGCGATGTAGGCGCAGTCGACACCGTCGGCCAGCGCCCGGCCCGCGCCGACGAGCACGTCACCGGCGTGGACGAAGCACGCGTAGCGGCTGCTGCCGAACACGGTGGCGAGTGCCTCGGGCGGTTTGTTGCCCAGGGGGGCCAGCAGATACAGCCGTGACAGCTCCTCGAGGTCCACCTCGTCGAGGCGGTGGGCCCAGGTGTAGTTCTCCAACGTCATGTCTTCCCTTCGGCTCATCCGGGTCTCATCCGGCTGTGGCGAGGTCCTCCTCGGGCGCGTCGGCCGGGGTCTTCGTCCCCCGGCCGGTGGCGAGGCGCAGCAGCAGCGAGGCCGCGGCCAGGACCACCCCGAACCAGATGACGCTCGTGACGCCGGCGTGGTCGGCGAACAGACCGCCGAAGAGCGCGCCGAGTGCGATGCAGGTGTTGTACGCCATGGTGTTGAGCGACATGGCGGCCTCGAAGGTGCCGGGCGCGGAGGCGAGCGTCATGTTGATCTGGGACAGCTGCACGGCGCCGAAGGAGAGTCCCCACAGGACCAGCGCGACGACGGCGCCGAGTTCCCCGTTCCCGACGAAACGCAGCAGCAACAGGGCCGCCAGGAGCCCTGCGAGGCCGACGACGAAGGTGCCGCGCAGGTTCTTGTTCACCGTGTGGCCGGCGACGAAGTTCCCGACCGCGCCGCCGACGCCGAAGATGATCAGGACGGTGGTGACGAAGGCGGACGAGGCGTCGGCGGTGTCCTCCAGGTAGGGACGCACGAACGTGTAGGCACCGAAGTGCCCGAGCACGAAGAAGACGACGACGAACAGCACGGTGCGCAGCTGCCCGTTCCTGACCGGCAGGCCGAAGACCTCGCGGACGGACACCGCGTTCCGCGACGGCATCGACGGGACGAGGGCCGCGACCGCGGCGAAGACCAGCACGCCGAGGCCGGCCCAGATGCCGAAGGTGGTCCGCCAGTCGGTCCACGCCTCGATGACCGTGCCGAGCGGGATGCCGACGACCGTGGCTATGGAGATGCCGGACATCACCACCGCGGCGGCCCGGTTCGCGTGCCGTTCGGGCACGATCCGCATGGCCATGCTCACGCCGATGGCCCAGAAAACCCCGCTGGCGAAGCCCATGCAGAGCCGGGTGGCGAGGATCAGCGCGTAGTTCGGTGAGACGGCGGTGACGAGGTTGCCCAGGGCGAGCACCGCCAGCAGCGTGGTGAGCAGCCTGCGCCGGTCGACGCGCCTGGTCCAGGCGACGATGAACGGCACGCCGAGGCCGGCCGCGACACCCTGGGCGGTGACCATGAGGCCGGCGACGCCGACGGAGATGTCGAGGTCCTCGCTCAGCGGAGTGAGCAGGCCCACGGGCATCAGCTCGGTGGTCAGGAAGACGAAGAGACTGGCCGTGATGGCGGCGACACCCAGCCATCCCTTCAGGGACGAGGACGAGGTCTCTTGCACGTGTGCGGACATGTCAACGGAGTCTGCTCTCCGCCCGATCCATGAGTCCAACACATGTTTGTCATCTCGTTCATCGTGATCCACGATGGATCTCATGGAGCTCCAGCAGATGCGCTACGTGCTCGCGGTCGCCGAGACCATGAGCTTCACCCGGGCCGCCGAGCGGTGTCACGTCGTGCAGTCCGCCCTCAGCCACCAGGTCGCGCGGCTGGAGCAGGAGCTGGGCGCCAGGCTCTTCGAGCGCACCACCCGCCGGGTGCGGCTGACGCCGGCCGGGGAGGCGTTCGTGCCGGCGGCCCGCCAGTGCCTGGCGGCCGCCGAGCGCGCGGCCGACGAGGTCGCCGCCGCCGTCGGGGAGGTCCGCGGGCAGCTCCGCGTCGGCGTGATCTCGTCCGTGGCCGCCGTCGACATCCCGCGCGCCCTGCGCGACTTCCGCCGGCGGTGTCCGAAGGTGCGCGTCAGCCTGCGCGTGGGCGCCAGCGAGGAGCTCGTCCAGCGGGTCAGGGAAGGGGACATCCAGGTCGCCTTCGTCGGGCTTCCGACCACCACGCGCCCCAAGGGAGTCGAGGCCCACGTGACGGGGCGTGACCGGCTCGTCGCCGTGGTCTCCCCCGATCATCCGCTCGCCGGCGGGGGTCCGGTCGATCTGCGACGGCTCGCGGAGGAGGTGTTCGTGGACCTGCCGGCGAAGACCGCCGGCCGCGCCCAGTCCGACCTGGCCTTCTCCGCCGCCGGACTCACCCGGGACGTCGCCTTCGAAGTGACGAACACGCAATTCCTGGCACGGCTGGTCGGACAGGGACTCGGCGTGGCGATGCTGCCCTCCGCCTATGTGCCCCAGCTCAGCGGCGTGACCACGATCCAGGTCGTCGACGCACCGGCCCGCGTCGAGTACGTCGTCTGGCCCCCCGGCGGCCGCACGCCCGCGGCGACCGCGTTCCTCCGTCTGATCGACGTCCCGGACGTCCCGGACGCCCCGGCCACCCCGGAGGGCGCCGCTACTTGACCGGCCGCAGGCCCAGCGGCCCCGCGATCTCCCGGACCATGACCCGGCCGGCCTCCGACTCCAGGGTCTCGTCGCCCAGCTCCTGGTCGGTGTCGAGGCCGTCCAGCTCCTCCAGGGGCTGGTTCAGCCGGACGTGGGCGACGACGGACTGGAGGGCGCGCAGGGTCGCGGAGGCGGTGGAGCCCCAGTTGGAGAAGTAGGAGAACTGCCACCACCACAGGGCCTCCGTGGTGCGGCCGGCCTTGTAGTGGACCATGCCGTGGCGGAGGTCGGTGATGACGTCGGTGAGGTCGTCGGAGATACGGGCCGGGACCGGGGCCTTGCGCGGCTCGTAGGGGTCGAAGACCTCGGAGTAGACGTCGATCGGGTCGAGGATGCGGGCCAGGTTCTCGCGGATCTCGTCCACGTCCTGCTCCGGGCCCGGATCGGGCTCGTAGCGCTCGTCGGGGACGATGTCCTCGTGGGCGCCCAGCCGGCCGCCGGCCAGCATCAGCTGGGAGACCTCCAGGAGGAGGAAGGGGACGGCCGAGTCGGGCTCGTCGCCCTTCGCCACCTCGGTGACGGCCACCAGGAAGCTCTCGATCTGGTCGGCGATCTGGACCGCGAAGTCGTCCGGGTTCTGGTCGGTCGCGTGCAGCGTGGCGTCAGACATCTAGGAGTCGTCTCCCCTCGAAGGCGCGGCCGAGGGTCACCTCGTCCGCGTATTCCAGGTCGCCGCCCACAGGGAGGCCGCTGGCCAGGCGGGTGACCTTGAGGCCCATGGGCTTGATCATGCGGGCGAGGTACGTGGCCGTGGCCTCGCCCTCCAGATTCGGGTCCGTGGCCAGGATCAGTTCCGTGACCGTGCCGTCCGCCAGACGGGCCAGCAGCTCACGGATGCGCAGGTCGTCCGGGCCGACCCCGTCGATCGGGCTGATCGCGCCGCCGAGCACGTGGTAGCGCCCGCGGAACTCGCGGGTGCGCTCGATGGCGACGACGTCCTTCGGCTCCTCCACCACGCAGATGACGGAAGGGTCGCGCCGGGTGTCGCGGCAGATGTTGCACTGCTCCTCCTGCGCGACGTTCCCGCAGGTCGCGCAGAAGCGGACCTTGGCCTTCACTTCCGTGAGGGCCTGGGCGAGCCGCCGTACGTCGGCCGGCTCCGCCTGGAGGATGTGGAAGGCGATCCGCTGCGCGCTCTTGGGACCGACGCCGGGCAGCCGCCCGAGTTCGTCGATGAGGTCCTGGACCACGCCTTCGTACAACGGACTGCCGTCCTTCCTGAGGTTCGTGCACTACGTACGGTAGATGGCTTCGGCCGGTCCGAGAAAGGCGAACCGGGAAAGCCGGGGCCCGCGGGGACTCAGAACGGCAGGCCGGGGATGCCGCTGCCGCCACCGCCCAGGCCCTGGGCGAGCGGGCCGAGCTTCTGCTGCTGGAGGTTCTGCGCGTTCTCGTTGGCCGCCTGGACTGCGGCGACGACCAGGTCGGCGAGGGTCTCGGTGTCCTCCGGGTCCACCGCCTTCGGGTCGATGACGAGGCCGCGCAGTTCGCCGGAGCCGGTGACCGTGGCCTTCACCAGGCCGCCGCCCGCCTGGCCGTCGACCTCGGTCTGCGCCAGTTCCTCCTGGGCCTTCGCCAGGTCCTGCTGCATCTTCTGGGCCTGCTGGAGCAACTGCTGCATGTTGGGCTGGCCACCACCGGGGATCACGTTCAGCTCCCATCACGTCCGGGCACTACGGTTTTGCCGTTCGGCACGAGCCTACGTGGTCCGGGCGGCCCTCGCCCCAGCACTCTTTCGAGTGACTCCCTGGGAGCCCTATACCTGATCAACGCCCTCTTCCGGGCGGAAAAGCGACGGAACCCGGCCCTTCGCCACCCATTGGGCGGTAGGAAGGGTTCCGGCGCAGGGTTCCGGCGTACGAGTCCTCACGGACGGCGAGCGGTACGGCGAGCAGTGGCGAGCAGTAGGGAGTGCCGGGTGGGTCAGCCGGAGATGCAGCCCGAGGGGCCGCCGCAGCGCGGGCGGGACGGCGAGGGCGGGGCGGCCGGGACGCGGCCGGGCGACCTGACCGGGCGGACGTTTCCCCTCGGGGACTGGGCACTGCCCGCCGAGCGGCTGGACGAGCTGTACCGGTGGGTGGAGCGGGGCGCGCTGGACACGGCGGCCTGGTATCTCGCGGACCGGGTGTGGAAGCGGCGCGCTGCCGTACTGCTGCGGGGCGGGGCCGCGGTGGGCGCGACCGCCGGAGCGGCGCTGCCGCTGCTGGACCTGTCCGGTGCGGTGGGCGGGGTCGCGCCCTGGGGGTATCTGGCGCTGCTGTGGGCGGTGGCGTGTGTGGCGGGTGACCGGTACTTCGGGGTGACGTCCGGCTGGATGCGGGACGTGGCCACGGCGCAGGCGGTGCAGCGGCGGCTTCAGGCGCTCCAGTTCGACTGGGCGTCGGAGAGCGTGCGGGAGGTGCTGGGCCCGGCGGACGGGACGGCGAGCGAGGCGGCGGAGCGGTGCCTGCTGGTGCTGCGGCGGTTCTCGGAGGACGTGACGGAGCTGGTGCGGGCGGAGACGGCGGACTGGATGGTGTGCTTCCGCCCGGGGCCGGGGCCGCTGGGACCGCACGCCGCGGCGGCGGCCGACGGGCCGCGCCCGGACGGCTCGGGCACGGGCGTCACCGGTCGGTTCCCGCTCCCCCCGCAGAACGGCGCCCGTCCGAACATGCCCCGCCAACGTCCGCCGGAGCCCCGCTGACGCCGACGGCGGGATCACGTCCCCTCACGGGCGGGTGTAGAGCAGGGACTCGCCGGTGTCGTCGTTGGTGCGCTCCAGGCTGCCGTCCGGCCGCAGGGTGACGGTGCTGGGCCCGCCCGGGGTGCAACTGCTGGACGGACCGGTCCTGACCTCGGACGGACCGAGCCGCAGCGGACCGCCGGGGCTCGGCTCGGCCGTGAGGGCGGCGTCGAACACGCAGTGGTACGTGCCGGTGCCCGTCGGCCCGTCCGCCACGAGGGTCAGCACCGTGTCGCCGACCTCGCCCTGCACGATGCTCAGCGTGCGGGGGTGGGTCCCGGAGGCGTTGTCGATGCTGGTCGACCAGTCACCCGTGTACCCGGTCGGGACCATGCCCTCGTCGGCGGCCGGGGCGGTCGAACCGGTCGACGGCGACTGGCCTCCCGCCGGACCGGACGAGCCGGACGCGCCCGTACCCGGATCCCGCGGGGCGCCCGTGGACCGCGTGGGTGTGGGGTCGCCGCCCGCCCGGTCGTCGCCGTCCCCGCGCATCAGGGCGTAGACCGTGCCGCCCGCACCGAGTGCGACGACCAGGGCGACGACGATCAGCAGGGCGGTGGAACGGGCGCTCCGGACGGGCTCGTGCGGGGGTCCGTACGGGGGCGTGGGCCCCTGGGGCGGGGTGGGGCCGAGGCCGCCCGCGCCGCCGTACGGGTGCTGGTGTCCGGGCTGCGAGGCGTGCCAGGCCGGGGCGTACCCGGGGGCGGGCGGCCGGGGGTGGCCGCCGTGGGGGTCGGGCGGGGGCGTGGTCCGGTGCTCGCCCGCGACCAGGGTGGGGAGGTGGTCCAGCGGGGCGCGGCCGCCGCTGCCCGGCTCACGCGGGGGAGGCGGACCGCCGGGCGCCGGATCGGCCCCCTGGGCAGCACCCCCGTCGCCGCTCCCTGGCCACGGGCCACCGTCGCCCACGCCGCCAGACCCCACAGCGCCGGGTCCAGCACCGCCAGGCCCCACACCGCCGGGTCCGCCACCGCTGGGCCCGCCGCCTGGCCAAGCGCCACCGGCACCTGCGCCGCCGGGCCCCGCGCCGCCGGGCCCCGCGCCACCAGCCGGCGCGTCGTCGGACAGCGTGCCGGCGGACGACGCCGTGGCCGCTCCGGGTGTGGGTGAAGGGGCCGGGCCTGCGGGCCGTGCCGGGTCTTCGGGGTTCTCCGTGTCCAGGAGCTGTACCGCGTGGCGGCCGAGCTGGGCCACCAGCGCGCCGGGCAGCCACGGGTCGCGGGAGCGGCCTCCGGTGACCGTGTCCTGCGCGCCCGTGCGCTCCAGGACGTCGGCGAGGCCCGGTCGCGCGGCGGGGTCCTTGCGCAGGCAGTCGCGCACGAGGTCGGCGATGCCCTCGGGCACGCCCGTCAGGTCGGGCTCCTCCTGCGCGATACGGAACATCAGGGCGTGCACACCGCTGTTCGCGGCGCCGAAGGGCAGCTTGCCGGTGGCGGCGTAGGCGAGGACCGAGCCCAGGCAGAAGACGTCGCACGCGGGCGTGACCCGGTCGCCGCGCACCTGCTCGGGTGCCATGAACCCGGGCGAGCCGACGAGCGAGCCGGTGCGGGTGAGGCCGCCGTCGGTCACCGTCTGAAGGGCGCGGGCGATGCCGAAGTCGATGACGCGGGGGCCGTCGATGGTGACCAGCACGTTGGACGGCTTGAGGTCGCGGTGGACGATCCCGGCGGCGTGGATGTCCTGGAGCGCGTGCGCCAGACCGGCGCCCAGCGTGCGCACCGAACGTTCCGGCAGCGCGCCGTGGTCGTGTCCGACGACCTGCTGGAGGCTGGGCCCGGCGACGTACCCGGTGGCGACCCACGGCACGGCGGCCTCGGTGTCCGCGTCCAGTACGGGCGCCGTCCAGTACCCGCCGACCCGGCGCGCGGACTCGACCTCCTGCCGGAACCGCTCGCGGAACTCCTCCGTCGCGGCCAGTTCCTCGCGCACCAGCTTCACGGCGACCGTGCGCCCCCGGTCCGAGCGGGCCAGGTAGACGTGGCCCATGCCGCCCGTGCCCAGCCGGCCCAAGAGCCGGTAGACCCCTATGTGCTGCGGGTCCCCGTCCCCCAGTCTCCGCATGCCGCGCCGCCTTCCCCCGAACATGAGCAACAGGGCGAGGATAGTGCGGGGCGGCGCCGCGGTGAGTCGCCGCTTGTCCACGGTTGCGTAACGGAGCGGCCCCCGCGCGCCCGAGCGCCCGCGACGCTCGGCAACGCGTCGACAACCTGTCGACAACCTGTCGTGGAAAGCCCCCGACCGCAGACAGGACGCCGATTCCGTTTCCGCATCGCGGACATCTACCCTCGGCCGCATGACCCCTCAGCCCTCCCCCCAGGCCGGCGCCGCCGTGAAGGCCGCGGACCGCGCGCACGTCTTCCACTCCTGGTCAGCGCAAGAGCTGATCGACCCGCTCGCCGTCGCCGGCGCCGAGGGGTCGTACTTCTGGGACTACGACGGCAGGCGCTACCTCGACTTCTCCAGCGGACTCGTCTACACCAACATCGGCTACCAGCACCCCAAGGTCGTCGCCGCGATCCAGGAGCAGGCGGCGCGGATGACGACGTTCGCGCCCGCGTTCGCCGTCGAGGCGCGCTCGGAGGCGGCCCGGCTGATCGCCGAGCGCACGCCCGGCGACCTGGACAAGATCTTCTTCACCAACGGCGGCGCCGACGCCGTCGAGCACGCCCTGCGCATGGCCCGGCTGCACACCGGCCGCCCCAAGGTGCTCTCCGCCTACCGCTCGTACCACGGCGGCACCCAGCAGGCGGTCAACGTCACCGGTGACCCGCGCCGCTGGGCCTCCGACAGCGGCACGGCCGGGGTCGTGCACTTCTGGGCGCCGTTCCTGTACCGCTCGCGCTTCTACGCCGAGACCGAGGAGCAGGAGTGCGCGCGGGCACTGGAGCACCTGGAGACGACGATCGCCTTCGAGGGCCCGGGGACCGTCGCCGCGATCGTCCTGGAGACGATCCCGGGCACCGCGGGGATCATGATGCCGCCGGCCGGTTACCTGGCCGGGGTGCGCGAGATCTGCGACAAGTACGGCATCGTGTTCGTGCTCGACGAGGTCATGGCCGGATTCGGCCGCACCGGCACCTGGTTCGCGGCGGACCTGTACGACGTCGTGCCCGACCTGATGACCTTCGCCAAGGGCGTGAACTCGGGCTACGTACCCCTCGGCGGCGTCGCGATCTCGGCCGAGATCGCCGCGACCTTCGCCGAGCGGCCCTACCCCGGCGGACTGACGTACTCCGGGCACCCGCTGGCCTGTGCCGCCGCCGTCGCCACGATCGACGTGATGGCGGAGGAGGGCGTCGTCGAGCACGCGGCGCGGCTCGGCGCCGAGGTCGTGGAACCGGCGCTGCGGGAGCTGGCCGAGCGCCACCCGAGCGTGGGCGAGGTGCGCGGGACCGGCATGTTCTGGGCGCTGGAGCTGGTGAGGAACCGGGAGACCCGGGAGCCGCTGGTGCCCTACAACGCGAGCGGGCAGGCGGCCGCGCCCATGTCCGCGTTCGCCGCCTCCGCCAAGGCGCACGGCCTGTGGCCGTTCGTGAACATGAACCGGACCCACGTGGTCCCGCCGTGCAACGTCTCCGAGGCGGAGCTGAAGGAGGGCCTGGCGGCCCTGGACACGGCACTGTCCGTGGCGGACGAGTACACGGAGTAAGCGGGACGGGGCTGGGGAACCGAGCGCGTAGGGTGGCGTGCTCGTACGCGGTAGACATGTGTACGAGCACGCCCCCGGGCGACGCCCCCGGGCGACGCCCCGAACGCGACGAGGAGACGCCCGCCCATGCCCGGTCCCAGCGGTACCGGTGCCGTCACGCGCAGCACCCTGCGGCAGCAGATAGCCGACGCGCTCCGTGACGAGGTGCTGGCCGGGCGGCTCCAGCCGGGGCAGGAGTTCACGGTCAAGGAGATCGCCGAGCAGTACGGCGTGTCCGCGACGCCGGTGCGCGAGGCCCTGGTCGACCTGTCCGCGCAGGGGCTTCTCGACGCCGACCACCACCGCGGCTTCCGCGTCCACGAGTACTCGGTCGACGACTTCCGCGGCATGATCGAGGCCCGCAGCCTGGTGACCGACGGCATGTTCCTCTCCCTGGCCGCCGACCTGCCGGGCGGTCCCGACCCGGCCGACCCGCGCATCGCCGCCGCCCTCGCCGGGGTCCGCCGGCGAGGCGAGGAGGCCCAGCGCGCCGCCGCGGCCGGGGACCTGACCGTCCTGATCGGCTACGACCTGCGCTACTGGCGCGAGCTGGCCACCCTCTTCGGCAACCCCTACCTCTGCGACTTCCTGCACCGGCTGCGCGTGCAGAGCTGGGTGTGCACCGTGCAGCACCTGCGCCGGCTCAGCGAACTGCGCGGCGCGCTGTGGTGCGGGCACACCGAACTGGTCGACGCCCTGGCCCGGCGCGACATCCCGGGCGCGCGATCGCTCGTCGACGCGTACAACAGCCACTCGCTCGCCCTGATCGAGGGGCTCGCCGGCGAATGACCAACGCCGGACGTGTCGTGGCCCGGCCCCAGATGGGTATGGGATCTGCACGCAACGCGCACCGGCGCACACCGACTACGCTGCCCTGACCACCGTGCTGTGTGAGGAGCCCTCTTTTGGCCTGTGACCTGTGGCTGGTACCGCTCGTCGACGTCTTGTGCCACACGCCGGACAACCCGTTCGCCGAGGAACTCGCGCAATACGACAAGGTGCTGGCCGAGGCCGGGCTGCCGCCGGTGCCGGTGTACCAGTACATGCCGGGGCTCTCCGGCGAGGTCGCGCCGGTGGCCGGCTTCGACTACGACGCGCTGCACTTCCTGCGCCGCGCGTACCTCCTCCAGGTGTGCGGCCTCCCGGTGACCCCGGTGGACGAACTCGGCGGCGACTACGAGCAGTTGCTGGAGATGTTCGAGTCGACGGCCCAGCATTCCCATCTGGTCTGGCACTACGACCACGCGGGCGCCTACGTCCCGGTCGACTTCCCGCACCCGCTCTCCAGTGACGAACTCCTGGCGGGCGGCGGCCCCTTGGGCTCCTCGCACACTCTTCTGCGGGAACTGGAGGCCGTCGCCCCGGCCCTCGGCATCGACCCGGCCAACCCCCCGGCCCCGCCGCAGCCGCCGCTCGCCCCCACGGAGCTGGAGGAGCCGGCGGTGCCCGCGCCGCACGACGCGAGCCCGTTCGCCCGGGAGCGCCATGTGTGGCTGGGCCTGCACGCGGCGGCGACGCGGAGCCTGGCGCAGGGTTCGATGATCGTCTTCAGCTGACCCGTTCTTCCGCGCCGGTCAGCCCAGCTGGGACAGGCCCTTGCGCAGATCGTCCGCGTTCATGATCGGGGAGACCTCGACCTCGGCGTTCAGTTCGGTGAAGAACGGCTCACCGGTGGGCGGCAGTTCCGAGCTGTCCTGCATGTCGAAGACCATCAGGGCGGTCCGCCGGCCGCCGAGCGGGCCGAAGTAGGCGGCCTCCGGCTTGATGTGCTCGAGGGTGCGGTTGATCAGCTCGGGCAGCTTCCCGCTGCGGATCGCCTCGTTCGCCTTGTCCGTGTCCAGCGTCGCCTTGAGCAGCACGCGCATCGCACTCACCTTCTTCTGCCGACGCGACGTGTACGCATTCAGCTTATGCCCGTGATGTCCAGTTCGTTCAGGCGAGCCGGTTCCGCGATCACGTCGATGCCGGTGATGCGGCCGTCGGCGGCGAAGTCGAAGCGGAGCACGACGCGCAGCCTGCCGTTCTCGGCCATCGCCATGCCCACCCGGCCGTCGACGAGGACGACGGCGGCGGCCCGGGCCCGGCCCATCGAGGCCATCGCTCCCCCGGCCACCCGCTCCACACCGCTGACGGTGACGGGCGCGGGCGTCGGGACGACCGCCGCGTCGGCACGCAGCACGACGTCCGGGTGGAGCAGGGCCACCAGCGCGTCGAAGTCGCCGCCGCGGGTGGCCGCCAGGTAGGCGTCGACCGCGCGGCGCCTGCGGGGCAGGTCGGCGTCGGGCGCGGGGACGCCCCGGACCCGGCGGCGGGCGCGGCTGGCCAGCTGGCGGGTGGCGGCGGGGGTCTTGTCGAGCATCGCGGCGATGTCGTCGAAGGGCACGTCGAACATGTCGTGCAGGACGAACGCGAGCCGCTCGGCGGGACCGAGGGTGTCCAGGACGATCAGCAGCGCGATCCCGACCTCGTCGGCGAGCTGCACCTCCTCGGCCGGGTCGGCGGCGGTGCCGGTGCCGGCCGGCTGCCTGCGGGCCCCGTCGTCCAGCGGCTCCTCGCGCCGGGTGTCGCGGGCACGGAGCAGGTTGAGGCAGACCCGGGCCACGACCGTGGTGAGCCAGCCCGAGGGATTGTCCACCTCGGAGGTGTCCGCCCGGTCGGCGCGCAGCCACGCCTCCTGGAGGGCGTCGTCCGCCTCGCTGAGCGAGCCGAGGATCCGGTACGCGACCGCCCGCAGCCGGGTCCGGTCCAGCTCGAACTGCCGGGCCATGTCGTCGGATCGTGCGGGCACCGTACGGCTTCCTTCCGCCTCCGGGCGCCCTCGGGGGCGCGTCGCCCCAGTGAACCATCCCGGCGTGCCCGCGTCCGCGGCGGTCTCACCGCACCAGGTCTCGCCCCACCAGGTCTCAGCGCACCAGGACGATGCCCGGCGGCCACAGCACCCCGGTGGCCAGCAGCAGCGACGGTCCCAGGTGGACGGGGCACACCCGCAGCGGCGCCCGCAGGTGCCGGGCGACCTCGAAGCGGACCGGGTCCCCGCAGTCCTCGGGACCGTTCTCGCCGCCGTACGGGCCCTGGCAGGAAGCGGCGCTGTAGCGGTCGGTCATGCCTCCGATCCGACACCACCGGGCACGCCGACGCCCGGCAAGGAGGGCCGAACGAAGGGCTGCGAGGGACAAAGGCTGCGGGGACGAACGGCTACAACGGCTACAACGGCTACAGGACGGTGGCGGCGTCGTCGAGGCCGATGCACTTGCGCTCCTGCGGGATCCACTTCACGGCGGGGTCCAGCGCGGCGAGGATGCCGCCCACCTCCTCGCGCGGACCGGAGTACGTGAACTCCACGGCCGGTGAGCGGCCGTAGGTCCGCAGGACGCTCACGCCGTCGCGCTTGAGCCGTGCTTCGTCCAGGACCCAGTCGACGCCGTCCGCGGTGACGCAGAGGTTGACGTTGGGCTGGAGCTCCTCGGCGCCGCAGCGGAACACCGCCTTCTGGCCGCCCCAGGACGCGACCCCGTCCCCCAGGGCCCAGTCGCGCGAGGCGCCGGGTATGTCGTCCGGGAGGCGGGAGACGATCTTGTCGCACTTGGGGTCGCCGGCGTGCGGCGCGGCGGAGACCCGGTGGCCGTCGACGTAGAAGGCCCCGCCGGTCACGACGACGACCGCCGCGGTCAGCCAGATCCACGTCCGGGTGGTGGGCTTCCGCATGTTCCGCTCGCTCCGCGCTGTCCGTCACTGCTGGTTCCGGGCCAGCGTATCCGCCGCCCGGAGGCCGACGGCCGGGGCCCCGAGCGGGGTCCCGGCCGTCGGTGTGCGTCCGGTTCCTACAGGAACGAGTTGATCTCGATCGTCTCGTCCCGGCCCGGGCCGACGCCGATCGCGGAGATCGGGGCGCCGGACATCTCCTCCAGGGCCTTGACGTACGCCTGGGCGTTCTTCGGCAGGTCGGAGAAGGACTTCGCCTTGGTGATGTCCTCGCTCCAGCCGGGCAGCGTCTCGTAGACCGGCTTCGCGTGGTGGAAGTCGGACTGCGAGTACGGCAGCTCCTCGACGCGCTTGCCGTCGATCTCGTAGGCCACGCAGACCGGGATCTGCTCCCAGCCGGTGAGGACGTCGAGCTTGGTGAGGAAGAAGTCGGTGAGGCCGTTGACGCGGGTGGCGTAGCGGGCGATCACCGCGTCGAACCAGCCGCAGCGCCGGTCGCGGCCGGTGGTGACACCGCGCTCGCCGCCGATGCGGCGCAGGGCCTCGCCGTCCTCGTCGAACAGCTCGGTCGGGAACGGTCCGGCGCCGACCCGGGTCGTGTACGCCTTGAGGATGCCGATGACCCGGCTGATCTTCGTCGGGCCCACGCCGGCGCCGGTGCAGGCGCCGCCCGCGGTCGGGTTCGACGAGGTGACGAAGGGGTACGTGCCGTGGTCGATGTCCAGGAGCGTGCCCTGGCCGCCCTCGAAGAGGACCACCTTGTCGTCGTCGAGGGCCTGGTTGAGGACCAGGACGGTGTCGGCGACGTACGGGGCGAGCTTGTCCGCGTAGCCGAGCAGCTCCTCGACGACCTGGCCGGTGGCGATGGCGCGGCGGTTGTAGAGCTTGGTGAGCATCTGGTTCTTGACGTCGAGCGCCGCCTCGACCTTCTGGGTGAGGATCGACTCGTCGTAGAGGTCCTGGACCCGGATGCCCACGCGGTTGATCTTGTCGGCGTAGGTCGGGCCGATGCCGCGCCCGGTGGTGCCGATCTTGCGCTTGCCGAGGAAGCGTTCCGTCACCTTGTCGACGGTGACGTTGTACGGCGTGATGATGTGGGCGTTGCCGCTGATCAGGAGCTTGGACGTGTCGACGCCGCGCTCGTTCAGCCCGCTCAGCTCGGAGAACAGGACCGACGGGTCGACGACGACGCCGTTTCCGATGACCGGCGTGCAGCCGGGGGAGAGAATCCCGGAAGGGAGCAGGTGAAGGGCGTACTTCTGGTCGCCCACGACTACCGTGTGGCCGGCGTTGTTGCCGCCCTGGTAGCGCACCACATAGTCGACGGAGCCACCGAGCAGGTCCGTCGCCTTTCCCTTGCCTTCGTCACCCCACTGAGCACCGAGCAGCACAAGTGCGGGCACGCGCGTACACCCCTTCCGGGCGGGGCATGTCCATGGTCGAGGGCGTATGCGACGGGTTTCCGCCACGTACACCGCGACCGTCGTTGGCCGCCAACCGTCGGACCGGGTGCCCCGGAATAGACGAAGCCCCTGGCGCAACAGCGCAAGGGGCTCTTGCACAAAGATGCTACCCGAGGAAGCGAGGCATGGCCGAGGTGGCGACTTCCGCGAGCTCTTCCGCGAACTCTTCCGCGAGGTCCGTTTCGCTTCTGGTGGTCGTCGATCCGGTCGCCCGACGGCTGGACGGGGAGTCGGTCAGAATCGCGAAAGACGTGCTCAGCGCGGGCGCGGCGCACACGAAGGTGTGCCTGCCGGACGACCCGGAGGAGTTCGCGCGGGCGCTCGGGCGGCGGGGTTCGCGGCGCCCGGTGGTGATCGGTGACGACAGCGCCCTGCTGCGGGCCGTGGGCCTGCTGCACCGGCAGCGGGAGCTGGCGGGCTGCGCGCTGTCCGTGGTTCCGGTGGGGTCGGCGCTCGGCCTCGCCCGCTCCCTGGGCCTGCCGACGGGGGCGGTGGCGGCGGCGCGGGCCGTGCTCGACGGCGCGGAGCGGCGCCTGGACCTGCTCGTCGACGACAGCGACGGGGTGGTGCTGGGGGCGGTGGGGATTCCGCCCGCTCCCGTGCCGGTACCGGTGCGGGCGGAGACGGGCTCCGGTTCGCAGGGGTCGGCACCGGCCCGTCCCTGGCTGCGGACCTGCCAGTCGCTCGTACGGACGCTGGCCTCCTCGCGTACGGCCCGGACCGCCGTGGCGCCGGGGACGCCCGGTCCGGCCCGGCTGCGGGTGGAGGTCGACGGGGTGACGCTGGTGGACCTGGACCAGCCGGTCGAGGGGGTGTCGGTGACGCCGGGCGCGTCGGGGGTGGCCGTGGTGGAGGTGCGGCCCCTGTCGGTGGGCGCGCAGGCGTCGCCGCTGACGGCGAGCGGACGGACGGTGACCGTGTCGGGGGCGCACTTCCGCTACCGGGCCGACGCGGTGGTGTGCGGGCCGGTGGGAACGCGGACGTGGGTGGCGCGCGAGGGGGCGTGGGGGCTGACGCTGCCGGCGGGGTAGGGCCGCTCAGGGCGCCTTGAAACCGGCGGTGTCCAGCAGGCAGTCGAACGGGGCGGGGATCAGGAGTCTCTCACCGAAGGGCCTGGTGACACGCGACTCGTATCCCTTGACCGACGGCGTCCACAGAACCGTGGCCTGCTCCTCCTGCATGTCGAGGATCAGGTAGACGGGGATACCGGCTCGTCCGTAGACCTCGACCTTGTCGCTGAGATCGGTGTCACGGGTGGATGAGGAGGTCAGCTCGGCGACGAAGGAGAGGGCTTCGCCGTCGAGGTGGGTGCTGGCGTGTCGGCTGACGCTCCGGTGCCCCGCGTGGATGTCCGGCCCGAACGCGCGCTCCGCTCCCGGAAACACGTAGAGGAACGGCCCGTAGCTGATCCGGTGTTCTTCCGGGAGATGCGGCCTAAGCTGCTCGCACACCAGTTCCATGACGTCGAGGTAATACCCCTTGGACCACGGCGACACGACGATGTTCCCCTTGATGATCTCGGCCTTGGAGCCGTCGGGCACGACCAGCGCGTCGAGGGTCTGCAGCAGCTCCTCGAAGCTCTGGGACTCAGTGGTGCCGCTCATCGTCGGTCGCTCCGCCATGACTGTCATGATGCGCCCTCCCCCGTGATACGGACCAGTCGCAACTCAGCGTAGTCGACTACTCACGCTCATTTTCCCGATTCTCCGTTTTCCGGATCGCCGTTCACCCCCGCCCGAACCGCTCCTCCCGGTGCACCCGCCAGCGTTCCATCATCGCCACGATCTCCCCGTCGACGAACTCGAAGAAGGCGAGGGTCTCGGCCATGCGCCGGCCCGCCGGGGTGTCGGCGCCGAGGCTGGCGACGCCCTCGCTCAGCGCGTTCTCCCAGCGCTTGAGGACGGCCTCGCGGTTGGTGAGCGCCTCGTACCACTGGTTGCTGTGCACCCGGTAGCGCTCCCGGCGCGAGCCGGGTTCGCGCTCGCGCGCGACCATGTGCTGCTGCGAGAGGTAGCGCACGGCGCCGGAGACGGCGGCCGGGCTGACCCGGAGGGTCTCGCCCAGTTCCGCGGAGGTCAGCGAGCCCGAGTCGGAGGCCAGCAGGGCGGCGAAGACCCGGGCGGGCATGCGCTGCATCCCGGCCTCGACGAGCTGGGCCGCGAAGCCCTCCACGAACTGGGACACCGCCTCGGGGTCGCGCCCCGGCCCCGCCGCATCCACCGCCGCCGCTTCCACTGGTTCCTTCGTCATCCGTCGATCATCTCTCACCCTGCGTCGCCCATCATCCTGACGGTTTCTTAACTTCACAAATTTCTGAAAGAAGCGTACTTTCCAAACCATGACGAAGGCAATCAGCGTCTCCGGACTCCACAAGTCGTTCGGACGTACGCATGCTCTGGACGGGCTCGACCTGGAGGTCGAGACCGGCGAGGTCCACGGCTTCCTCGGGCCCAACGGAGCCGGCAAGTCCACCACCATCCGCGTCCTGCTCGGCCTGCTGCGCGCCGACTCCGGCGCCGCGCAGGTGCTCGGCCGCGACCCGTGGGCGGACGCGGTGGAGGCGCACCGGCGGATCGCGTACGTCCCCGGTGACGTGACGCTGTGGCGCAACCTCTCCGGCGGCGAGGTCATCGACCTCTACGGCAGGCTGCGCGGCGGACTCGACACCCGGCGGCGCGCGGAGCTGGTCGAGCGGTTCGAACTCGACCCGACCAAGAAGGGCCGCACGTACTCCAAGGGCAACCGCCAGAAGGTGGCCCTGGTGGCCGCCTTCGCCTCGGACGTCGACCTGCTGATCCTCGACGAACCCACCTCCGGACTCGACCCGCTGATGGAGGAGGTCTTCCAGCGCTGCGTGGGGGAGGAGCGCGAGCGCGGCCGGACGGTGCTGCTCTCCTCCCACATCCTCAGCGAGGTCGAGGAGCTGTGCGACCGGGTCAGCATCATCCGCAAGGGGCGGACCGTCGAGAGCGGCTCGCTCGCCGACCTGCGCCACCTGACCCGGACCAGCGTCACCGCCGAACTCGCGGGCGCCCCGAACGGCCTCACCCGCCTGCCCGGCGTGCACGGCCTCGACGTCCAGGGCCACCGGGTCCGGCTCCAGGTCGACACCGACAAGCTGGACGCCGTCCTCAGGGCGCTGAGCGAGACGGGTGTGCGGTCGCTGACCTCGACGCCGCCGACGCTGGAGGAGCTGTTCCTGCGGCACTACCAGGCCTCGGACGCCGAAGACGCCGAAGACGCGGAGTCCGGGTCGGAGGTGACGGCGCGATGACCGCCACCGCCGAAACCGCCGCCACCGCCTTCGCGGCCCGGCCCGGGGGCTCGCGCCAACTGGCCGGCACCGGCACGCTGCTGCGCTTCGCCCTGCGCCGCGACCGCGTACTGATCCCCGTCTGGGTCGCGGTGAACGCGCTCATGGTGCTGTCCATGCCGGGCACCATCAAGGGCCTGTACGGCACCGCCGCCGAACGCGCCGACCTGCTGCGGCAGATGGAGACCAACGCCTCGCTGCGCGCGCTGGTCGGCCCCGTCTTCGACGACGGCCTCGGCGCGCTCACCGCCTGGCGGGTCGGCCTGTACGCGGGTGCGCTCGCCGCCGTGATGAGCCTGCTGATCGTCGTACGGCACACCCGGGACGAGGAGGAGAGCGGGCGGCAGGAGGTCGTCGCCTCCGGCATGGTCGGCCGCCGGGCCCCGCTGACGGCGGCGCTGCTGGCGGCGGCGGTCGCCAACGCGGTACTGGCCCTGCTGGTCGCCGTCGGACTGGCCGGACAGGGGGCGGCGGGCTCGCTGGCCCTCGCGCTCGGGGTGGCGGGCATCGGCATGCTCTTCGCGACCACGGCGGCGATCGTCGCCCAGCTCACCGAGAGCGCCCGGCTGGCCCGGGGCCTGACGGCGGCGGTGCTGGGCGCGGCCTTCGTCCTGCGGGCGGCGGGCGACTCCGCGACGGACGACGGTTCCTCCGTCCTCACCTGGGTGTCGCCGCTCGGCTGGCTGGAGAACGTGCGGGCCTTCGCCGACGAGCGGTGGTGGGTGCTGCTGCTGATCGCGGGCGCGACGGTGGCGCAGGGGGCCGTGGCCTACGGGCTGGCCGGACGCCGGGACCTCGGCATGAGTTTCCTGCCGACCCGGCCGGGACCGGCCGCCGGGCGGCTGCGTACGGCCGGTGCACTGGCCTGGCGCCTTCAGCGGGGCAGCGTCCTCGGCTGGAGCATCGGCTTCTTCCTCGCCGGGGTCGTCTACGGCGGGATGACGGAGGGCGCGGCCGATCTGGTCGGGGACAACGAACAGGCCCGCGAGATCATCGAGCGGATGGGCGGACAGGCCGGGCTGACCGACGCGTTCGTGTCGGCGATGGTCGGCATGCTGGGGCTGATCGCCGCGCTCTACGTCGTGGCGTCGGTGCTGCGGCTCAGCGGCGAGGAGACGTCCGGGCGCGCGGAACCGGTGCTGGCGGGCGCGGTGGGCCGGCTGCGCTGGGCCGCGGGCCACCTGGTGATCGCCTTCGGCGGCGCGGCGCTCATCATGCTGCTCGCCGGGCTCGGCTTCGCCGCCGGGTACGGGCGGGACTTCGGGGCGATCCTGGGCGCGTGCCTGGTGCAGTTGCCCGCGGTGTGGGTGATCGGCGGGGCGGCGGTGCTGCTGCACGGTCTGCTGCCCCGGGCGGCCGCGGCCGCGTGGGCCGTAGCGGGCGCGGTGCTGCTGCTCGGGTGGGTCGGACCGGCCCTGGACGTGCCGCAGACCGTCCTGGACGTGTCCCCGTTCGGCCACCTGCCGAAGCTGCCGGGCGGGGAGATGAGCTGGCCGCCGGTGCTGGTGCTGGTGCTGATCGCCGGGGCGCTGGTGGGGGCGGGGCTGGTCGGGCTGCGGCGGCGGGACCTGACGTGACGTAGGCGGGGGCGGCCCGGGGGTCGAGATCCGGACAGATCGCGGCGGACCGCGGCGGCCCCTTGCGTGGAGGCGACGCAACGGAAATAGTTGAACGCTAAACCACAAACGGAGGGGAGCACCCACATGAGCGTCGCGCTCGTACGCAACCCCGGCGAAGGCACCCACTACCGCTACTACGACAGCGTCCAGGAACAGGTCGTGTCGCACACCGAGACCCAGGGAGTCGTCAGCGTCGCGCGCCTGACCATGCGCCGCGCGGACGCACCGCCCCTGCACGTGCACAGGCGCGAGGACGAGAGCTGGGTGGTGCTGTCCGGGCGCGTCCGCTTCTGGGTCGGTTCGGCGTCGCTCGACGCGTGCGAGGTCCACGACGCCGGGCCCGGCTCCTACGTCTTCGGTCCCCGGTCGGTGCCCCACACGTTCCAGCCGCTCACCACCACGGCGGAGGTGCTGGTCATCAACAACCCGGGGGCGATCGAAGGCTACTTCCGCTCGGTCGGCCACGCCGAGGCGCGGCACGACCTGGACCACGTGGACGGACTCGCCCGGTACGGGGTGGCCCTGTTGGACGGCCCGCCCCACACGTAGGGCGTGCCGTGCCCCGCGGTGAAACCGGCGCGGGCGCGACGGCGTCCTCGTGGGCATGAGGCGAGACGCGGTGACGGGTGGCGGGTGCCTGGTGTCGGCGGCGGGTGTCGTGGGCGCCGTCTGGCTGTGGGGGGCCTCGGACCGCACGCAGCGCCACCTCGGCAACGAGTTCGAGAACAACGGGCAGGATTTCGGTGCCGTTCTCACCGAGCTGCCGTTGGTCTTCCTCGCCGGGGCCGTCGTGCCCGCCGTGGTGTGGGGGCTCGGGGCCTGGCTGCTGGGACGGCGCCGGCGCCCCCGGTCGTCACAGTTCCACGCGTAGCTCCGTCAGGCCGCGCATCACGAAGTTCGGCCTGCGTTCCGGCTGCGCCGCCAGGCGCAGGCCGGGGGCCCGCTCCAGCAGGGACGTCATGGACGCCGCCAGTTCGACGCGGGCCAACGGGGCGCCGATGCAGTAGTGGATACCGGCACTGAACGAGATGTGGGGGTTGTCCCGGCGGGTGAGGTCGAGGCGTTCCGGGTCGGTGAAGACCGCCGGGTCGTGGTTGGCCGACCCGAACAGCATCGCCACCTCCGCGCCGCGCGGCAGGGTCGTCCCGTCGATCTCGATCTCGTCCAGGACCCAGCGCTCGAAGAGCTGGAGCGGGGTGTCGTAGCGCATCAGCTCCTCCACGGCGGACGGGACGAGGGAGTGGTCGGCGCGCAGGGCCGCCAGCTGGTCCGGGTGGTGGAAGAGCGCCAGCCAGCCGTTGGTGGTCGCGTTCACCGTGGCCTCGTGACCGGCGTTCAGGAGCAGGACGCAGGTCGAGATCATCTCCTGCTCGGTGAGGCGGTCGTCGTCCTCGTCGTGCGCCGCGATCAGGCCCGAGATCAGGTCGTCGCCGGGGTCCTTGCGGCGGGCCGCGATCAGCGTGCGCAGGTACTCCGAGAAGTCGAGCGAGGCCCGGACCGCCCTCGCCGCCGTCTCCTCGGACGGGTTCAGCTCGTACATCCCGCAGATGTCCGCCGACCAGGGCCGCAGCGGGGCCCGGTCGGACTCCGGGATGCCCAGCATCTCGGCGATCACGGCGACCGGCAGCGGCTCGGCCACGTCGGTGAGCAGATCGCCGCCGCCCGCCGCGACCAGCCGGGCCACCAGGTCGTCCGCCAGCCCGTGCACGTACGGCTTCAGCCGCTCCACCGTGCGCGGCGTGAACGCCTTCGACACCAGACGCCGGATACGGGTGTGGTCCGGCGGCTCCAGGTCGAGCATGCCGTGGTCGTTGAGCGTGTGGAAGGGCTCCTGCTCCGGCGGGGGCGGCGTGCGGCCGAAGTCCTCGTGGCTGAAACGGTGCTGGTACGTCCGGCCGAGCCGGCGGTCGCGCAGCAGCGCGGACACGTCGGCGTGGTGCGGGACCAGCCACTGGTCGCTCGGCTCGTAGTAGAGGACACGCCCCCGGGCCCGCAGCTCGGCGAAGGCGGGATACGGGTCGGCGACGAACGCCGGGTTCCAGGGGTCGAACGCGAGGTCGGACTCGGGGAATTCGTCGGATGCAGCCGTCATGGACGGACGATAGATCCCCGACCCGGCCCCTGCATACACTCCGCTGATGCATGCCAAATGGGTGGGGGCCGCCTTGGCGGCGGGACTGGCACTGTGGTTCGGGTGGGGGCTGGCGGGGTTGGTGACGGTGGGATGCGCGCCGCATCCGAGGGGAGGCTGCGGTGTCCCGGAGGGCGGCGGCAAGTACTTCGCCGCGATGATGATCGCGCCCGTCCCGCTCGTTGTCCCGTTCAAGACCGGCTTTCACCGCAGGGACTGGCGTCCGGTTCTGGGCTACTCGGCCGGCGCGGTCGCGGGGGCCGTGGTCGCCCTGGCCATGGGGACCTCCCTCGGTCACTGGATCGTGGCGCTCGTCCTCGTGTCGTCCGCGGCCCTCGTCCCGTGGTGCACATGGTGGAACGGCGACGCGGTGCGCGAAGCGAGGCAGCGGGAGCGCGCACAGCGGCAGCGTGAGGAGCGGCTGGCACAGGCACGGGCCCGCAGGAGCCAACGGCGACGCGAACGGCGCCAACGCCAGAGGGAGCTGCGGCAGCAACAGCAACAGGACAGCGGCCGGTGACCGGTGGCGGCCTCGCCCCTGCGGTCAGCCCGGGGTGACCAGCCGCGCCTCGTAGGCGAAGACCGCCGCCTGGGTGCGGTCGCGCAGGCCGAGCTTCACCAGGATGCGGCTGACGTGGGTCTTGATCGTCGACTCGGCGACCACCAGGCGTTCGGCGATCTCCGAGTTGGACAGGCCCTGCGCGATCAGGACCAGGACCTCCGTCTCGCGTTCGGTCAGGTCGCCGTAGGCCGCCTGGGCCGAGGGCATCAGGCGCGGGGCGTCGGAGAGCTTGGAGAACTCGGTGATCAGGCGCTTGGTGATCGAGGGGGCGAGGAGGGCCTCCCCGGCCGCCACCACCCGGACACCGTCCGCGAGCTGGCGGGCCGAGGCGTCCTTGAGGAGGAAGCCGGACGCACCCGCGCGCAGCGCCTGGTACACGTACTCGTCGAGGTCGAAGGTGGTGAGGACCAGCACCTTGGACGTGCTGTCCGCCGCCACGATCTCCCGGGTCGCCTCGATGCCGTTCAGCTCGGGCATGCGGATGTCCATCAGGACGACGTCCGGAGCCAGCTCGCGGACCTTCGCCACCGCCTCGCGGCCGTTGACCGCCTCGCCGGCGACCTCGATGTCCGGCATCGCGTTCAGCAGGACCGAGAAGCCCTCGCGCACCATCATCTGATCATCGGCGATCAGTACGCGGATCGTCATGCCTCATCCTCGGTCTGCGCAGTGACCGGCAGGAACACCGCCACCTCGTACCCTCCGTCGTCCGTCGGGCCCGCCGTCATCTCGCCGTTCAGCATCGAGACGCGTTCGCGCATGCCGGTGATGCCGTGCCCGGCGCCGGGCGACGGTTTGACCAGGGTGTTGGGTGGGACGGCGGTGTTGACGACGCGCAGGCCCAGGCCGCCCAGGACGTAGGAGACCTCGACGCGGGCCGTCGCGCCGGGCGCATGGCGCAGGCTGTTGCTCAGCGCCTCCTGCACGATCCGGTACGCCGACAGCTCCACGCCGGGCGGCAGCTCGCGCACCGCGCCGGTCACCGCCTTGTCGACCGTCAGACCGGCGTCGCGCACGTTGGCGAGCAGGGCGTCCAGATCGGCGAGCGTCGGCTGCGGGGCGTCCGGGGCCTCGTAGTCCTCGGCGCGGACCACGCCCAGGACGCGGCGCAGCTCGGTGAGGGCCGCCACCGCGTTCTCCCGGATGGTGGCGAAGGCACGCTCCAGCTCCTCCGGCGGATTCTCCACGCGGTAGGGCGCGGCCTCCGCCTGGATGGCGACCACCGACATGTGGTGGGCGACCACGTCGTGCAGCTCGCGGGCGATGGTCGTGCGCTCCTCCAGCAGGGTGCGGCGGGAGCGTTCGTGCGCGGTGACCGTCTGCTGGGCGGTCACCTCCTTGCGGGCGGTCTGCCGTATGTGCCAGAGACAGACCAGGAGCAGGGCGAACGCCGACGTCACCATCATCGGCCCGCTGTTCGTGTAGTAGTACGACCCGCCGAAGAAGACGTCCGACACGAAGGCGTACACGCACGTCAGGGCCCACATCCACACAGCGGTGCGCGGCCGGGTGCGCAGTGCCACGATGATCAGCACCGCGAGGTGGCAGATGAACGCGCCCGGCATCCAGGGCCAGTCCCAACCGGCGCCGTTGATGAGCGCGACCAGTGGCGTCACGGCGACGGACAGCCAGAACGCGCCGATCGGCCGCACCAGCGTGGCGAGCACCGGGAGGGCGCACAGAACGCCGGTCAGCAGGGCCGGCGCGTCACCACCGGGCAGGTCGCCCGAGACCGCGCCGACGACGAAGGTGATGAACGCGATCGCCCCGACCACCGCGTGCGGGAGGTACCGCGCGTCCGAGCGCAGCCGACCGGGCAGCCGGCGTACGAACGGGCCGTCCGTGTGCCGGGGCGGCAGAAGGCGGTAGGCGAAGGGGTCCTGGAACAGATCCTGGCGCAGTCCTCGCAAGGAGGTCCGGACCAGCCGGTACTCCTGGCTGCGGGTCCCGCCCTCGTGCTGATGGTGAATCGTCTCGGTCACGCTCACACGGTAGGCCGACCGGGAGTGGCCGGTCGTCCCCGTGCAGACGGGTTCTCCGGCGTCCGTCTCAAGTACTACGGGAGCCACTGCGCGTCGCTCCTCAGTAGCCCGAGGGGCGCACCAGGCCCGACTCGTACGCGAACACCGCCGCCTGTGTGCGGTCCCTGAGGCCCAGCTTCACCAGGATCCTGCCCACGTGGGTCTTCACCGTCTGCTCGGCGACCACCAGACGCTGGGCGATCTCCGCGTTCGACAGGCCCTGCGCGATCAGCGCGAGCACCTCCGTCTCCCGTTCGGTCAGCTCGCCGACGCGGGCCTTCAACGGGGCGCGGGGTCGGTCGTCCAGCCGCGAGAACTCGGCGATCAGCCGCCGCGTGATCCCCGGCGCGAGCAGGGCGTCACCGGCGGCCACCACCCGGACCGCCTCGGCGAGCTGGTCGGCCGAGGCGTCCTTCAGCAGGAAGCCGGAGGCCCCTGCCCGCAGCGCCTCGTACACGTACTCGTCGAGGTCGAAGGTGGTCAGCACCAGTACCCGGATCTCCGGGGTGGCCGTGGTGATGCGCCGGGTGGCCTCGATGCCGCCCAGCTCCGGCATGCGGATGTCCATCAGAACGACCTCCGGGGCCAGCTCGGCGACCTTGGCCACCGCGTCCAGGCCGTCCACCGCCTGCCCGATCACCTCGATGTCGGGCTGGGTGTTGAGCAGCACGGTGAAACCCTGCCGGACCATCTGCTGGTCGTCGGCGATCAGCACGCGGATCACGCGGCCGTTGCTGCTGGTCGTCATGGGGTGTCGTCCTCGGTGGAAGGGTCGGTGGGAGAGCCGGTGAAGGGGGCGTCGGGCAGGTCGGTGCCGTCGGCCGGCAGGAACGCCGCCACCTGGTAGCCGCCGCCCGGCAGCGGGTGCGCCGTCAGGGTGCCGTCGAGCATCGCCACCCGCTCGCGCATACCGAGCAGCCCGTGCCCGGCCCCCTGCGAGGGCGCGGGGGCCCGCTTCGGCCGGGTGTTGGAGACTTCCACGCGCAGCCCGGTCGGAAGGTGGGTGAGGTGGACGCGGGCGCTCGCCCCGGGCGCGTGCCGCAGCACGTTGCTGAGCGCCTCCTGCACGATCCGGTACGCCGACAGCTCCACGCCGGGCGGCAGTGCTCTGCGTGTCCCACTGCTGCCCGTGGCGACGGTCAGCCCGGCGGCCCGGGTGTTCTCCACCAGCGCGTCGAGCCGGTCGAGGGTCGGCTGCGGGGCGTGCGGGGCGGCACCGGCGCCCACCTCGGCCGCATCCGGGGCGTCCGGGTGCTCGGAGCGCAGCACGCCCAGCACCCGGCGCAGCTCGGTGAGCGCCTCCAGCGCGTTCTGCCGGATGCCGGCCAGGTTCTCCTTCAGCTCGTCCGGCGGATTCTCCACGAGGAGGGGCGCGACCTGGGCCTGGATGGAGATCACCGACATGTGGTGGGCGACCACGTCGTGCAGCTCGCGCGCGATGCGGCCGCGCTCCTCCAGCAGGGTGCGCCGGGCCCGCTCCTCGGCGGTGAGCGAGGTCTGCTCGGCCAGCTGGTTGCGTGCTTCGCGGCGGCCGCGCAGGGCGATGCCGAGCAGGACGACGACCGCGAAGAGGATGACCGCGAGCTGGCCGGTCGGCAGGTAGTTCGGGGCACCCACCACGCCCTGTACGACGTAGGTGAGGAGCGCGGTGAAAAGCAACGCTTCCACGGACACCCGGGTGCGCACCCGCAGGGCGAGCAGCAGCATCACGAACAGGTGGCCGATGAGCCCGGCGGCCGTCCAGGGCCACGTGAACTCGTAGCCGCCCGGGACCATCTCGGCCCGCACCGCGATGGCCCCGACCAGCATGCCCGCCATCGACAGCCACCAGGCCGCGACCGGCCGCCACAGCGCGAACACCATCGCGCCGGCCTGGGCGGCACCGATGAGGAGGGCGAAGCCCGGTTCGATCCCGCCGTTGTCCCCGAGTTGGGCGGCGTCGCCGAGCAGCACGCCGAGCGCGGCCAGACACACCACCCCGTGCGGGAACCAGCGCAGCCACACCGACGGCGGCAGCGGATCGGCCCGCCAGGTCCACAGGTCGTCGTGGAGCACGCGCAGCACGCGCTCGGCCCGGGCCCGGGACCAGGCCCACTGCCGCTTCCCCCATCGCGTCACAGGCTCCACCCTAGACATGGCGTGCACCCGCCGTGGTCGCCCGGGTCCGCGGGCGGTGCGCGCGCACGACCCGGGTACGGCGCCGTCCTCGGCCGCGCTGCTCGCAGGAGCGGAACGTGGCCCAGCAGGCGGCCAGGACCAGCGCGAACACCGGGAGCCAGGCGAGCCGGGCCGCGACCCAGTCCAGGCCGTCGGGACGCGTGTGCAGGCCGGGCAGCCGGCCCGCGAGGAGGCCGGTGGCCGTGGTCGCCATCAGCGCCGTCTGGTGCCAGAGGAAGATCGTCATCGCGGAGAGGTTGACCACTGCGACCGCGGCCCACGCCACGGGCCGCCGCATCGCACGGCGCAGCCGCTCGCGCAGCAGCAGGGCGAGCCCGCACTGGGCCAGGCCGAAGGTGACGGCGGCCAGGGTCGGCGGGTTGAGGTTCGACACCGAAGCGCCGGGGACGCCGACCATCGACGCCGGGTAGCCCGCCCAGGCGACGAGCGCCGCGGTGGCCGCCGTGCCGCCGGTCAGCAGGATCCAGCCCGATCGGCGGCGGTCCAGTTCACCGCGGGACCAGGCGGCGCCCAGGGTGTAGGGGACCAGCCAGCCGGCGGCGAGGTTGACCCAGCCGAGCCAGGACGGGGCGCCGAGACCGAAGCGCAGCAGGTCGATGTGGAGGACGACGACCAGCGGCCACAGCGGATGCAGCCGGGTCAGCAGCGGCGTCGCCGCGGTCAGCGCGGCGAAGACCAGCAGGAACCACATCGGGGACAGCGCCAGCTTCACCAGCGTGCGCACGGTCACGAAGTCCGCGCCCGTGAGCAGGAGCAGCGCCGCCGTCGCCGTCCACAGACCGAGGACGGCCAGGGCCGGGCGGAAGAGCCGGGACAGCCGGGCGGTCAGCCAGCGGCCGTAGGACTCGCCCCGGGCGCGGGCCGACGCGTATCCGCGGGTGGCGACATGACCGCCGACCAGGAAGAACACGGCGAGGGTCTGGAAGGCCCAGGAGACCGGGGCCAGCCAGGGCATGTCCCCCAGCGGGCTGGCCGCGTGCAGGCTGCTGCCGTCGGCGACCAGCGCCGTCACCAGCCAGTGCCCGAGGACCACCCCGAGGATGGCGAGGGCGCGCAGGGCGTCCACGGCCCGGTCCCGGTCCTCGGGAGTGGCCGCGTCGATACGGGCGGCGGCCTCGCGCAGGGCGCCGCGCGCGAGCGACGGGATCCGAATCGCGGCCGGGGCAAGGTCAGTCATGGGTCACCTCCGTGGTCTCGCCCAGGGCGATCCGGGCCAGGTTCGTCAGGGAGAGGGAGCCGGTGTCGAAGTAGTCGCTGTGGCCGCCGTCCCCGGCGTCGAAGACCCGGGCGCCGAAGCCCGGGGAGACCGGGTCCGTGCCGAAGCCGACGGTGGTGCCGAAGAGGTCGGCGCTGACGTGCGGAACGTGCTCCACCCAGTCGTCGGCGCCCCGCCCCGCCCAGATCCGGGCGTCGGAGTGCAGACCGGCGGCGGTGTCGGCGCCGGTGCCGGGGCTGCCGACCAGGGCGATGTCGGACACGTCCAGGCCGTCGGCGGCGCGGGCGCAGACCACCGAGCCGTAGGAGTGGCAGAGGAGGGCGACGCGGGTGCCGGGGCCGCTGATCCGGTGCAGGTCGTCGACCAGGTCGCGCAGCTCGGGGGCGGCCCGGTCGGCGCGGTCGGTCGTGGCGACGGTGGTGCTGACGGTGCCCGGTGTCTCGTAGCCGAGCCAGGCCACGACGGCGGTGCGGATCCCCGCGGGAGCCTCGGCGACGAGCTGCCGGTGCAGGGCCAGGGCGGCGGTGCGGAAGCGGCCGTAGGTGTCGAGGCCCGTGTCGGAGCCGGGAACCAGGACGGCGACGCGGTCGGCGTGCGCCAGGTCGCCGAAGACCTCGGTGGCCAGTCCGGCACCCCGGCCGTCGAAGGCGAGGAGGTGGCGGGCCCGGTCGGCCATCGCCCGGTCCGCCGCCGCCCGGTGACGGTCGCCGTGGCCGGCGGCCATCCGGGAGGCCTCGGCCGCGTTGGCCCGGTTGGCGGCGTACGACTTCTCCAGCGTGGCGGCCGTCGGGGCCGCGAGCGCGGCGGGCAGCGGGGCGGGGATCTCGGGCCGCGCGGCCCCGGAGAGGGGAAGCGCCACGGCACCCGCGATGAGGGCGGCGCAACCGGCGCGGCGCCATCCGCGCACCCGCCGCCGCCAACGTACCGTCGTCCCCGGCCCCATGGCCTCTCCCCTCCAGCCCGCCCGTCCATCGGGCGCCTCTGAAGGGGAAGTTATGAATCGGGCCGGGTAACCCGCGTCCCGCCAGGGAACTCACCTGGCGGGTAGCTCTCAGGTACTACGGGTACGACGGGTACGTACGACGGGTACGACGGGTACGACGGGTACGGTCCGTCCGCCCGCCGGTCGGCCGGCTCACCACGCCAACTGTGCGATCTCCTCCGCCACCACCGCACACGCGTCCGCCACCGGGTCGATCAGCGGGTAGTGGCCGACGTCCTCCAGCAGCGTCACCCCCACCACCTCCCCGGCCTTCGCCGCCGCGTCCGCGTACGCCTCGGCGACCGCCTGCGGGACGTCCACGTCGGCGCGGCCCTGCACGAGGGTCGTCGCGATCCCGGTGGGCAGCAGCAGGGCGGGGTCCGCGTACGGGCGGCGCTCGGCGAACAGCTCGCCACCGCCCAGCAGTTGCCGCGCCGCGCCACCGCACACGCCGAGCTGGTCGGCGACCTCGAAGTCGGCGATCGGCGCGAGCGCGACCACGCCGCGCAGGGGCGTCGGGCGGTCGGTCCGCCACGGCGCGTCCGCGGGCAGCAGGTGCCTGGCGGCCGCCCACAGGGCGAGGTGACCGCCTGCGGAGTGGCCGGTGAGCACCATGCGCCGCGCGTCCGCCAGCGGCAGGTGCTGCCGGACCAGCTCCGGCAGCGCGTCCAGCGCGGCGGCCACGTCGTCGAACGTGTCGGGCCAGCGTCCCGCGACGGGTTCACCACCCGCACCCTCCGCACCGGCCCCCTCCGCCCCGCGCCGGTACTCCACACTGGCCACGGCGAAGCCCCGGCCGGCGAGGAAACCGGCGAACGGGCTGATGTGACGCCGGTCGTACGGGGCCCGCCACGAGCCTCCGTGCAGGACCACCACGACGGGAGCGGCGCCCGGGCCCGCCCCGCCGCGCGGCAGGTAGAAGTCGATCACCTGGTCGGGGTGGTCGCCGTAACCGGCGGTGCTGTCGGGTTCGACCGGCGGGTGGGAGAGGGCCGATTTCTCCTCCGCGGCGTCCCTCGCGGCAGCGGTGCCCGGTTCTGCGGCGGCGTCCGGCATGGTCAACCTCTCAGCGACGGAACGGTGTTGGCGGACCGGAGGAAGGAAAGATTCGGCCGTTGGCGGGACGTTATCAGGCCGATGACGTGCGCGGACACGGGGATGTGACGCTGGGTGAGGGCCGGAACGACGCGTCCGGCCCCCTGCCCCGGCCGCGGCTCAGCCGGCCAGCGTCCGGGCCAGCACCCGCGCCGCCCGCTCCACGTCCGCGAAGCCGACGTACAGCGGGGTGAAGCCGAAGCGCAGCACGTCGGGGGCGCGGTAGTCGCCGACCACCCCGCGCTCGATCAGCCGCTTCATCACCTCGCCCGCGTCGTCACAGCGCAGCGCGACCTGGCTGCCCCGCTCGGCGTGCGCCGCCGGGGTCACGGACGCCACGCGGCCGTCCGGGACGTACGCCCCGACGCAGCGCAGGAAGAAGTCCGTCAGGGCCAGCGACTTGGCCCGCACCGCCGCCACCGAGACCCCGTCCTCGTCCCACACGTCCAGCGCCGCGTCCAGGGCCAGCAGGGAGAGGATGTCCGGCGTGCCGACCCTTCCGCGCACCGCGCCGGAGGCCGGGGCGTAGTCGGGCCGCATGCCGAACGGCTCGGCGTGCGAGTTCCAGCCCGGCAGCGGGGAGTCGAAGCGGGGCTGGAGATCGCGGCGCACGTACAGGTACGCGGGCGAGCCGGGGCCGCCGTTGAGGTACTTGTAGGTGCAGCCGACCGCCAGGTCCACGCCGTGCTCGTCGAGTCCGACCGGCAGCGCGCCCGCGCTGTGGCACAGGTCCCAGACCGCGTACGCCCCCGCCGCGTGCACCGCGGCCGTGAGTCCGGGCAGGTCGTGCAGCCGGCCCGAGCGGTAGTCGACGTGGTTGAGCAGCACCGCGGCGGTGCGGTCGCCCAGGGCGCCGGGGACCTCGGCCGGGGCCACGGGCCGCAGGGCACAGCCCGTCATCCGGGCCGCCGACTCGGCGATGTACCCGTCCGTGGGGAAGGTGGTGGCGTCCACGAGGATCTCGTTCCGCCCGGTCCCGTCCTCCTGCGCCATGCGCACCGCCGCGACCAGTGCCTTGAAGACGTTGACGCTGGTCGAGTCGCCGACGACGACCTGTCCGGCGGCCGCGCCCACCAGCGGGGCGATCCGGTCGCCGATCCGCTCGGGCGCGGTCCACCAGCCGCTCTCCTCCCAGGACCGGATGCGCAGCTCGCCCCACTGACGCCGTACGACGTCCTCCACGCGGGCGGGGACGTGCGCGGGGAGGGCGCCCAGCGAGTTGCCGTCGAGGTACGTGACGTCGTCGAGGACGAAACGCTCGCGCACCGCCGCCAGCCCGTCGCCGGCGTCCAGCTTCTGCGCCTCGCCCGCGAGGCTCGTCGGCTCAGACATACGACCGCGCCGTCCACAGCTCGGGGAACACGTTGCCCCGGGCCCGCTTCTCCAGCCAGGCCACCCCGGCGGAGCCGCCCGTGCCGGTCTTGGAGCCCATCGCGCGCCGGGTGGCGACCAGGTGGTCGTTGCGCCAGCGCCACACCAGCTCGGCGACGTCGGTGAGGGCCTCGCCGAGGCGGGCCAGCTCGCCGTTCTGGTCACCGGAGTAGACGGCCGTCCAGGCGGCCTCGACCTCGGGGGCGGCCTCGTACTTCCGGGTGAGGTCGCGCCGGAGCACGGCGTCCGGGATGTCGTACCCGCGCCGGGCGAGCAGCCGGACCACCTCGTCGTACAGGCTCGGCTCGTGCAGCGCCTTCTCCAGTTCGGCGTGGACGCGGGGGGCGCCGCGGTGCGGGACGAGCATGGACGCGGACTTGTCGCCGAGCAGGAACTCCAGGCGGCGGTACATCGCCGACTGGAAGCCGGAGCCCTCGCCGAGGGCGGACCGGTAGGAGTTGAACTGGGCCGGGGTGAGCTGCCCCAGGGGGGTCCAGGAGGCGTTCAGCGCCTCCAGCTCGCGCACCGAACGCTTGAGCGCGTCGGTCGCCACCGGGATCCGGTCCTCGCGCAGGGCGCGGGCGGCGGTCTCCCATTCGTGGACGATGACGGTGAACCACAGCTCCATGACCTGGGTCGTGACCAGGAAGACCATCTCTCCGGGGTCGTCCGAGAGGGTGTGCTGGAGGTGGGTGAGCACGTCCGCCTTGACGTAGTCCTCGTACGGCGTGCTGCCCTCGAAGTCGAGATTCGGGGCGTCGTGGGACATCGCTGTCTCCTGATGTGCACGGGTAGCGGTCCGCCCTGCCGTTACCGGCACGGGGCCCCGGTCCCCAACGGCATCCTCCGCAATCGTCGCAGGAAACCGCAAGGCCCGCCCGCGCACGGCGGACGGGCCCGGGGGTGTCGGGGGCCGGTCAGCCCAGCACCTCGGCCGCGCTCGGCGAGGAGTCCTTCAGGAACTGGCTGCAGCGCTCGTACTCCTCCTTCTCGCCGATCGCCTGGGCGGCGCGGGCGAGGGCGTGCAGGGCGCGCAGGAAGCCGCGGTTCGGCTCGTGCTCCCAGGGCACCGGGCCGTGCCCCTTCCAGCCGCTGCGGCGCAGGGAGTCGAGGCCGCGGTGGTAGCCCGTCCGGGCGTACGCGTACGACTCCACGACGCTGCCCCGCTCGAACGCCTCGTCGGCCAGGCGGGCCCAGGCGAGCGAGGACGTCGGGTACTTCGCGGCGACGTCGGCGGGAGAGGTGCCGCCCGCCAGCAGCTCGCGCGGCCCGGGGTCGTCGGGGAGGTGGGTCGGGGGCGGTCCCCCGAGGAGGTTCTCGTGAATGGCCATGGGACAAGTCTGCGGCATCGCCGGGGGCGGCCGGACGGGGCTGTCGGTGGGAGGGGGTGCGTTGGGTAAGGGGGCGCCTTGTCGGCCGCGGGTGCGTCGTGGCCGGGCGCGCAGTTCCCCGCGCCCCTCGGCAGCGTGACCCGGCCGTCGGCCCAAGGCGGCACCCCGCGACCGGGCACGTCGTCGGCCGCAGGTACGTCGTGGCCGAGCGCGCAGTTCCCCGCGCCCCTCGGCGGCGTGACCCGGCCGTCGGCCCAAGGCGACACCCCGCGACCGGGCACGTCGTCGGCCGCAGGTACGTCGTGGCCGAGCGCGCAGTTCCCCGCGCCCCTCGGCGGCGTGACCCGGCCGTCGGCCCGG
>NZ_JBIAVA010000007.1:73614-168348 GCF_042893535.1 Streptomyces sp. NPDC001599 | reverse complement strand
CCAAGGCGACACCCCGCGACCGGGCACGTCGTCGGCCGCGGGTGCGTCATGGCTGGGCGCGCAGTTCCCCGCGCCCCTTGGCGGCGTGATCGGGGCGTCGGCCAGGGCGGCAACCCTGCGTCCCCTTCCGTGCGCGGTTCCCCGCGCCCCTCAAGGGCGGGGCAGGGTCAGGTGGCTCGCTCTCCCTCCAGCGGGGGTGTCAGGACCGAGCCGTGGGTGCGGCACTCGGGGCGGGGGCAGTCCGGGGCCGGGCGGCGCACCGTGGTGAAGGCGATCAGGGAGCCCGCGACCAGGATCCCCGCGCAGATCAGCATCGCCGGTCCGAACGCGTCGTCGAACGCGTCGGCCGAGCGGTAGGCCTCCTCCCCCATGCCGGTGAGCAGGGGCAGCGCGGCGACCGCGACGAGCCCCGCCGCACGGGCCGCAGCGTTGTTGATGCCGCTGGCCAGACCGGCGCGCGCGGTGTCCACGGCGGCCAGCACGCTCGCCGTCAGCGGGGCGACCAGGGTGACCATGCCGAGGCCGAGCACCAGCAGGGCGGGCAGCACGTCGGCCAGGTACGAGGCGCCGGGACCGACCCGCAGCATCAGCACCATCCCGGCGGCGCAGAGCAGGGGGCCGACGGTGAGCTGGAGGCGCGGGCCGAGGCGCTCGGCGAGTTCGCCGGAGCGGGCGGAGAGCAGCAGCATCAGGACGGTGGTCGGCAGCAGGGCCGTACCGGCGGCCAGCGCGGACCAGCCGACGACGACCTGGAGCTGGAGCGCGGCGAGGAAGAAGAAGCCGCCGAAGGCCGCGTACACGCACAGGGTGACCAGGTTGATCGCCGAGAACTGGCGGGAGGAGAAGACGTCGAGCGGCATCATCGGGTCCTTGGCCCCCCGCTCGACGAGGACGAAGGCCACGGCGGCCACCACCCCGGCCACCGCGCTGAGCGCCACCGCCCAGGACGCCGTACGGGCCTCGATCAGCGCGTAGGTGAGCAGCGCGAGGGCCGCCGCGCACAGGGCCGCGCCGAGGACGTCGAAGCGGGTGTGGGCGCGCTCGTCCGACGACTCGGGGACGTGCCGCAGCGCGATCGGGGCGCACAGCAGCGCCAGCGGGACGTTGAGGAGGAAGACCCAGCGCCAGCCCGCGCCGTCCACCAGCCAGCCCCCGAGGAACGGCCCGACCGCCGCGCCGACGCCCCCGAACCCCGACCACAGGCCCACCGCACGGCCCCGGTCGTCTGCGTGGAACGAGGCCTGGATCAGGGCGAGGGAGCCGGGCGTGAGCAGCGCCCCGCCGACGCCCTGGAGGGCACGGGCGGCGATCAGCACACCGGCGTTCGGCGCGAGCCCGCACAGCAGGGAGGCCGCGGCGAACCACAGCACACCCAGGACGAAGATCCGGCGGCGGCCGAACCGGTCCCCGAGGGCGCCGCCGAGGAGGATCAGGCCCGCCAGCGTGACCATGTACGCGTTGACGGTCCACTGGAGGGCGGCCAGGTCCGCGCCGAGGTCGCGCCCGATGTGGGGCAGCGCGACGTTGACGACGGTCGAGTCCAGCAGGGCCATGCTGGAGCCGAGGACGGTGGTGAGCAGGATCCATTTGCCCTGCGGGGAGGCCAGCCGGACATCGGGCATGCCCCAGATATACACCCGGGCATGCGGCGAGCCCGGCGCGTCGGGCGCCGGGCTCGTGCGAACGGTCGTGTCGACCGGGTGTTACTTGATCTTCTGGCCCGCCGAGCGCAGGTGACCGCAGGCCTCGACGACGCGCGCGGCCATGCCGGCCTCGGCCAGCTTGCCCCAGGTGCGCGGGTCGTACGTCTTCTTGTTGCCGACCTCGCCGTCGACCTTCAGGACGCCGTCGTAGTTGCGGAACACGTGGTCGACGACCGGACGCGTGAAGGCGTACTGGGTGTCCGTGTCGATGTTCATCTTGACCACGCCGTTCTCCAGGGCGGTCGCGATCTCCTCGGCGGTGGAGCCGGAGCCGCCGTGGAAGACGAAGTTGAACGGCTTGCTGCCGGCCGGCTGGCCGTACTTCGACGCGATGCCCTCGTTCAGCTCCTTGAGCAGCTCGGGGCGGAGCACGACGTTGCCCGGCTTGTACACGCCGTGCACGTTGCCGAAGGACGCGGCGAGCAGGTAGCGGCCCTTCTCGCCCAGGCCCAGGGCCTCGACGGTGCGGACCGCGTCGTCGACCGTGGTGTACAGGGAGTCGTTGATCTCGTGGGAGACGCCGTCCTCCTCGCCGCCGGTCGGGGTGATCTCGACCTCGAGGATGATCCTGGCGGCGCGGGCGCGCTCCAGCAGCTCCTGGGCGATGGAGAGGTTGTCGGCCAGGGTCTCGGCCGAACCGTCCCACATGTGCGACTGGAAGAGCGGGTTGCGGCCGGCCTTCACGCGCTCCTCGGAGACGGCGAGCAGCGGGCGTACGTACCCGTCGAGCTTGTCCTTGGGGCAGTGGTCCGTGTGCAGGGCGACGGTGACGTCGTACTTCTCGGCGACGATGTGCGCGAACTCGGCGAGGGCGACGGCGCCGGTCACCATGTCCTTGTTGTGCTGGCCGCCCAGGAACTCGGCGCCGCCGGTGGAGATCTGGACGATGCCGTCGCTCTCCGCCTCCGCGAAACCGCGCAGGGCGGCGTGCAGCGTCTGGGAAGAGGTCACGTTGATGGCGGGGTAGGCGAACTTTCCTGCCTTCGCCCGGTCCAGCATCTCGTTGTAGACCTCGGGAGTTGCGATGGGCATCTGTCCGCTCCTTGTATGTGCGGGTGGGCGTGTTGTTGCTTATGGCCCTGACCTAGGACTGGGGGGCGACGTCATCGTCGGCCCCATCCTTCCAGACGGACCGGGAATACCCGAGTGGACCCCGGCCCCGTCTCGGCCCCTGGTATCCCTGGCACCCCCGGTACTCCTGGTATCAGTCCAGGCCCAGCTCGTCCTTGTCGTACGCGTACAGGTACGGCACTCCCGCGCCGTCCTGGATCTTCTGCGCGGCGCCCGTCGCCCGGTCGACGATCGTCACGACGGCGACCACCTCGGCACCGGCCTCGCGCACGGCCTCGACGGCGGTGAGCGGGGAGCCGCCGGTGGTGGAGGTGTCCTCGACGACCACGACGCGGCGGCCCTTGATCTCCGGGCCCTCGACGCGGCGCTGAAGCCCGTGCGCCTTGGCGGTCTTGCGGACGACGAACGCGTCCAGCCTGCGGCCCCGCGCGGCGGCGGCGTGCAGCATGCTCGCGGCGACCGGGTCGGCGCCCATGGTCAGCCCGCCCACCGCGTCGAACTCCAGGTCGGCGGTCAGGTCGAGGAGCACCTGTCCGACCAGCGGCGCGGCCTCGCCGTCCAGGGTGATGCGGCGCAGGTCGACGTAGTAGTCGGCCTCCAGCCCCGAGGAGAGGGTGACCTTGCCGTGCACCACGGCCTTGTCCTTGATCTGCTGCAGCAGCTCGCCGCGTACGTCCGTCATGTACGCCAGCTTAAAGGCGGCGCCAGGCCCAGGTGGTCGTGGCCTCCAGCGGCTCCAGGGGTGTGACCAGGCGCGGGAGGATGTTCAGGCCGTTGGGCGGGCCGGTCTGCGGCTCCACGCAGACGGCGGCCTCCTGCTCGTCGTACACCACGGCCCACTGCTCCCGGCTGGTCACCTTCAGCTCCAGCAGACCCGGCCAGGTCAGCGTGACGTCGACGCCGTCGGGCATGCCGAAGCAGTCGTCCCAGGGGCCGGGCTTCGGCTCGACGCGGTTGCCGGTGGGGAGGTGGTCGTCGCCGCGCTCCTCCTGCCAGGCGGGGTCGAAGGCGATCTCCACACCGGTGCCGGGCTTGTCGTCGAGGGTCCGGTTGAACCAGGGGTGCCAGCCGATCTGCGCCGGGAAGGACGACTCGTACGTCTCCACGGACATCGACAGCGTGAGCCCGTCCTCGGCGAGCGCGACCACCTGGGTGACGCGGCCGGGGTAGGGCCAGGGGTCGACGAGGTCGTACGTGAGGACGGCCTCGTCGGCGGTGACGCGGGCGGTGCGCCAGGCGGCGTCGCGGGCGGTGCCGTGGATGGCGTGCGGCGGGGAGTTCAGCGGCATCTGGTGGACCACGGCGCCGTCGCTGAAGCGGCCGTCGCGGATGCGTCCGCACCAGGGGACCATCGGGAAGCAGCCGTAGCGCTCGCCCTGGCGGAGCAGCTCCGTGCCGCCGACGCGGAGTCCGCCGATCCGGCCGCCGTTGCCCGGCAGCACGGTCGCCTCCGCGTCGCCCGCGGTCAGCGTGATGGGTTCGTTACTCACGCCACGACCCTACTGGGGCGATCAAGGGCGCCCCACCCGGCGGTGACCCTGAGGGGTCCGGCGGTGGTCAGCGGCGTCTGCGCAGTGCGCGGCCCACCACGATCGCCGACGCCACGACCAGCGCCGCCGCGGGGGCGGCCCAGCGCAGGGGGGCGCCGACCGCGCTCGGCTGGGGCGCGGGCACGGGGGCGTACCGGCCGCGCGGCGGGGAGTGGTCCACCTCCTCGGCGCTGCGGCCGATCATCGTGCGGCGTGCGTGTGCGGCCTCGGCGGGGGGCGGGACGGCCGGCTCGTCGTCCGGGCGCCCGCCGTCGTCCGCGGCCGCTTCGGCTTCCGCTTTCTCGCGCGTGTGCGCGTCTGCTTCTGCTTCTGCGTCTGCGTCTGCGTCCTCGTCGCCGTCCGCGAGGGAGGACGGGGGGACCTCGGTGTCGAAGACGGAGGCGGGGCGCGGTTCGGGGCGCGGGCTCGGCCCCGGCTCCGGGGCGGGGGGCGCCTGCGCCGCCGTGCCCAGGTTCTCGGTGAACCGGGCCAGCAGCCGTGTCGTGGCCGACGCCACCGACTCCGGCGGCAGCTCCGTGACCCGCCCGTCCGCGGTGGCCGTCCCGGTGAACGTGAGGGTGGCGCCGCCCTCGGCGTCGTCCGCGCGCAGCGTCAGCGCGAGCGCGACCGCGCCGGTGCCGCGCGACTCGGTGGCCTCGCCCTCGACGGCGTAGGTGCCGTCCTCGCGCGCGGACAGGCGCAGGGAGCCGCGGTAGGTGATGGAGTGACTGCCGATGCGTACCTTCAGCCGGCCCGTGACGGGCTCGGCACCGGCGTCCTGCTGGAGCCCCGGAACCGCCCGGGCGACCCGGACGGGGTCGGCCAGCACGTCCCTGAGCCGCTCGGCCGGAACCGGAACGAACACCTCATGCTCCATGTCACGGCACCCTACCCAGCGGGGGCCCGCCGCACCCCCCGTCGGCACAAAGTCACCCGGCGCCCGCGCTCCCCGGCGTCACCAGTCCCGTCTCGTACGCCACGACCACCGCCTGGGCCCTGCTGGTCAGGCCCAGCTTGGTCATGGTGCGGTTGAGGTGGGTCTTCACGGTGGCCTCGCTGATGAACAGCCGGTCGGCGGCCTCGGCGTTGCTCAGTCCGCGGGCGACCAGTTGCAGGACCTCGGCCTCGCGGCCGGTCAGCGTCGTCAGCTCGGGCGGCGGCGGACCGCCGTCCCGCGGGTCCGCGCGCCCCGTGTCCGTCATCCGCGTGAACGCCTCCACCAGGCGCCGGGTGACCGCGGGGGCGAACAGGGCGTCGCCGCCGTGCACCGCGGTGACCGCGGCCAGCAGCCGTTCGGGACCCGCGTCCTTGAGCAGGAAGCCGGACGCGCCGGCCCGCAGCGCCCCGTACACGTACTCGTCGAGGTCGAAGGTGGTCAGGACGAGGACGCGGGGCGCCGGGTCCACCGCCTCGGCGAGGATCCGCTCGGTGGCCTGGATGCCGGTGAGGCCGGGCATGCGGATGTCCATCAGGACCACGTCCGGCCGGGTCCGCGCGGCCAGCTCCACCGCCTCGGCGCCGTCGGCCGCCTCGCCGACGACCTCCATGCCGGGGGCGGCGCGCAGCAGCGTGGCGAGGCCGGTGCGGACGAGGTACTGGTCGTCGACGACGAGCAGGCGGATCGGCCCGGCGGCGTCGTGGTGCGGCCCGTCCGGCGGGCGGTCTGCGTCGGTCATTCCCGCACGGAGTCTCCCCGGCGTGCGACTTGTACCGGCGTCGGAAGGGTCAGGCGCACGCCGAATCCACCCTCGCTGCGCGGGCCGACGGCGATCGTCCCGCCGTAGAGCTTGGCCCTCTCCCGCATCCCGATCAAGCCGTGGCCGCCCCGTTCGGCAGGTGTGACCGGATCCAGCCCCTCCACCGGCCCGCCGTCGGTCACCGACACCGTCACCTCGCCCGCGCGGTAGGCGAGTTCGACGGCGGCGTCCGCGCCGGGCGCGTGCTTGAGCACGTTGGTGAGGGCCTCCTGCACCACCCGGTAGACGCACAGCTGAACGCCCGGCGGCAGGGGGCGCGGGGTGCCGGTGACCCGCAGCCGAACGCCCACGCCGCCGGTGCGCACCCGGGTGACCATCTCGTCGAGCTGGTCGAGGCCGGGAGCGGGGGCGCCGTCCGCACCCTGCACGCCGTCGGCGCGCAACAGGCCGAGCATGCGGCGCAGTTCGGCCAGTGCCTCGCCGCTGGCGCCCTCGATGGTGTCCAGGGCTTCGCGTGCGGTGCGGGCGTCGGAGCGGAAGACGAAGCGGGCCAGTCCGGCCTGGACGTTGATGACGGCGATGTGGTGGGCGACCACGTCGTGCAGTTCGCGGGCGATCCGCACGCGTTCCTCGGCGACCTCGCGCCGGGCCCGGTCGGCCTGTTCGGCCCGCAGCCGCAGCGTCAGCTCGCCGGTCCGGCGGGCCACGTGTCCGAACCGCCACAGCACCAGCGGAAAGCCCACGGCCTGCCCCACCACCGACGCCATGGCCGCGGAGTCGCTGCGCAGCCCGGCGTAGATCCACACCCCGGCGAGCAGGGCGGCGCAGGCGGCGGCGGTGCGGGTGGGGCGCTGGGCGGCGACGGTGTAGACGGCGAGCATCGGGCCGAAGGAGCCGACGACGGGCCAGTAGTCGAGGGTGACGTAGAGCGCCCAGCAGGCGTGGACGGCGAGGCAGACGGTGACGGGGGCGCGGGTGCGCAGGACGAGGGGGAGGGTGAGCAGGGCGACGAGCGTCCAGGCGAGCGGGTCGAGCGCGGGCCACCCCTGGGCGACGGCCTCGGTGCCGAGCAGGACGGCCACGGTCGTCAGCGCCGCGGCGATCAGACCGTCGGCCGCCAGGGGGTGCAGGCGCATTCCCGCAGCGTAGGTCCGCCGCCCGGCGTCGGCGTCATCCTTCTGCCGTACCGCGGAAGTTGCAGGAACCGGGCGACTACCGCGCCGGGTGGGCCCCGGTCTCCACCCACCGCCGGATTCCGGGACGCGCGGGGCGGCCGTAGATTCTCGGTGCGAGCGATCCACAGGGGGGTGTGGCGGTCCGTCCCGCGCCTGGGGGAGGGTCGGGCCGCCGCACGGGGAGAGGGCGGATCGCGGTCGCGACGCCTGTGGGGCGGGCTCAGAACCGGGGATGCACGAGCGTGGAGGGCGGCAGCCCGGCCATCCGGGTGCGGGCCGCCTCGCGGACGCCTCGGGCCAGGGAGTCCGGGGTGAGGCTGTGCGGGCGGGGTGCCGCCGGGTCCAGGCGCGGGGCGGGGGCCGTGCGCGCGGCCAGCAGGAAGCCCCAGCCGCGGGGCGCGGGAGGGTCCGCGGCCGCGCGACGCGGGCCGGGCGCGGCGTCGGAGCCGGTGTCGGAGCCGGTGTCGCGTGCGCCGACGCGGTAGGCGACGGCGGGCAGGCCCGCCGCGCGAAGGGTGGCGTCCACGGTCCAGAAGGCCCGGGGGTGTGCGTCGACCGGGCCCGCGTGGACCGCCAGCCGACCGTCGGGCGCGAGCACCCGCCGCAGCAGTCCGTAGAACTCCTGGGAGTACAGCTTCGTGCTGGCCGTGATGCCCGGGTCGGGCAGATCCGAGATCACCACGTCGTACGTCGCGGAGGGCGTCGCGCGCAGCCGGTGGAAGGCGTCGCCCGTGAGGACGCGGACGCGCGCGTCGCCGTAGGCGTGCTCGTTGAGGGTGGACAGACCGGGGTCGTGCCGGGCCAGCCGGGCGAGGCCGGGGTCGGCTTCGAGGACGTCGACGCGGTGCACGCCGGGGTGGCGCAGCACCTCCCGCGCGGCCAGGCCGTCGCCGCCGCCGAGGATCAGCACGCGCGCGTGCGGGCCGCTCATGGCGGGGTGCACCAGCGCTTCGTGGTAGCCCCGCCCGTCGCTGCCGCGCACCCGCAGCCGCCCGTCGAGGAACAGGTCGAGGGGCCGCCCGTCGGCGTCGCCGGTGAGGACGATCTCCTGCACGTCGGTCCGGACGGCCACGCGGACGTCCTGGCCGTACACGGCCTGCCGGGCCGCGCGTTCGAAGTCGTCGGCGAGGACGGTCGCGGTGGCGAGGAGGGCGAGGACGACCGCGTTGGCGGTCAGCAGCAGCCAGCGCGCCCGGCGGGTCAGGTCGCGCCGGAACAGTCCGAGGACCAGGGCGGCGCCGACGACCGCGTTGACGGTGCCGGTGAGCAGCGCACCGGTGAGCTGGCCGAGGAAGGGCAGCAGGACGAACGGGAAGGCGAGGCCGCCGACGAGCGCGCCGACGTAGTCCGCGGCGAACAGGTCGGCGACGGCGCCGCCCGGGTCCTGCCTGCGCACCCGCTGGATCAGCTCCATGAGCAGCGGCACCTCGGCGCCGATCAGCACGCCGATGGCGAGGGAGAAGGCGACCAGCAGGATGCGCGGCCCGTCGGCCCACAGGCCGCCCCAGCCGCCGGTCCAGGCGAAGACCGCGTACAGCAGCATGGCGCTGGAGCCGCCGACCAGGGCGAGCGCGGCCTCCAGCGCGCCGAAGCCGGCCGCCGCCAGGCCGCGCAGCCGTTTGGCGGCGAGCGAGCCGAGGCCCATGGCGAAGACCATGACGGACAGGACGACGGACGCCTGGGTGACCGAGTCGCCGATCAGGTACGAGGCGAGCGCGACGAGTTCGAGTTCGTACACGAGCCCGCAGGCCGCGCACACGAACACGCCCGCCAGCACCAGGAACCGCCCGACGGCCGGCCGGACGGGCAGCCGCGCGGGCGCTTCCGGGCCGCAGGGGCCGCCCCAGGACGGCGGAGAGCCGGGCGGGGCGGGCGCGTGCGGTTCGATCACGCAGTGACGTTACGTCACTCCAGCACTGCGCTTCGTCACCCACACGTGTGAAACTCAGGGCTGGTCGGGCACCGCAGGTTTATTCGGTTCTCTTCGGTGCCCGCCCGCTCACACCCGCCGGTGCCGCCCGCTCACACCGCAGTCGGGCTGAGCCGCGCCGTCGGCACCCGCACGCCCACCCGCGTCCGGGTCGCCACCAACTGGCCGTCCTGCGGATAGGCGTGCCAGGTCCGCCAGTGCACCTGCCCCTCGTGCCGCTGGGCCAGCAGCGCGGTGAAGGCGTGCGGGCTGCCGGGGAAGACACCGGCCAGGCCGTGCGGGTGGTCGGAGACCAGGGCCAGCAGTTCCTGGGCACGGCCGGCGAAGGATCCCGGCGTCAGCACCTCGACGCGGGCGGCGAACTCGTACTCCCAGTCGCCCACCCGCTTGGCGACGCCCAGGGGCAGGGGGGTGCTGCTGCCGGGGATGCACGCCACCGTCTCCGAGCAGCTGCCCCGCTCCTCCTCGAGCAGGACTTGGTGGGAGGCGCCGAGCAGCCTCAACTGAAGTCTGGCGTCCGTCAGTTCGACGTCGAGACAGGCGAGCGCGGGCAGCGGCTCGCGGCCCAGGGCCCAGGCCAGGTCAGCGGCGCGTGTGTCGGTGTAGGCGGTGTTCAGGGTCGTGAGCATGGATCGGCTCCGCAAGCACACAAGGAGAGGAAGGTGTGGGGCCTGCGCATCCGTGGCACTGCCGGGGATGCGGCCCGCTCAGCCCAGTCGGCCGGTCAGGAGGGGGGTCAACAGGTCGTCCGAGGAGCTGCGTTGGTGAGGGAGAGCGAATCATGAACGATGGCGCCGCCACAGCGTTTTTACCCAACTTCGTGACGTTTCCATCCCTCAGGGGGCTCCACAGCTCAACTGTTCAACCCGGGCGCACACCCCGCCCGTACGGAGTGCGCCGGGCGTGGGAGCGCCCACCGGGAGTGTGACCCGGCGGGCGCTCGTGGTGGGGACGCGGGGCCCGGCCCAGGAGCGGGCCCCGTGCAGGGGATGCGGTTCCCCCTGTGCAAAGGCTCAGCTGCCCCGTGTCAGCCGCCGCCTCCGCCGCATCCGCCGCCCCCTCCCCCGCAGGACGACCCGCCTCCGCAGGACGAGCCGCCACCGCAGGAGTGGCCCGAGTGGTGGCCGCCGGAGGACGAACCGCCCCCGTCACCGGCCCACCAGCTGTTGGTGCCGCCGCCGCTGCCACTGCCGCCGCCCGAGCTGGACCAGGGCCTGCTCCGCCCGGTGCGCGAGGCGCGCCGACTCACCGAGATTCCCCTGATCAACAGGGCTGCGACCAAGATCAGAACTATGCCTGTGACCATGGCTCCACCCTCCTTCCGTTCCCGGGCCCGCGCCCGGAAGTCCCCCGAAGCAGTCCCCCGTCGGACGCCTCGCTGCCTGTCGGTGAACGGGAGATGCCCCCCGCCGCCACGCCCCAAAGCAGAGTTGAGGAAGTTCTGAGGGTCCCTGAACGGGATTGGCCCCTGACCTGCACCGGAGTGCGAGTCAGGGGCCGTTGGCGCCTTGCTGGGCCGTCTATGGGCCGTCAGCGCTTGCCGGGCCGTACCGGAACACGGAGTCGATGGCCCGCCGGGCCCGTTCGCGGCTGTCGGGCATCAGGTGGGCGTACACCCGCAGGGTCATACCCGGATCAGCATGCCCCATGTACTCGCTCACGGCCTTGATGTTCGCGCCCGCGTCGAGCAGCGCCGAGGCGTAGAAGTGCCGCAGTGCGTGCATGCCGTGCTCGCGCGCCGAGTCGTACTTGCCGTCCTCCCCGCATCCGGGATGAGCCCAGCAGCGGCCAGGGCGGGCTTCCACTCCTTGCCGTTGAAGTTGCTGCGCCAGACCATGCCGGTGGGATACGCCGACGAGATCGCGACGCGGATGCCCACGCCCGAGGAGGCCCGGCTCCTGGAGATCGGCCCCGGCGTTCCGGTCATGCTCTGGACCCGCACCGGGTAGATCAGCGCACTCGGCAGCGACCAGTGGAAACCTCGGAGGCGCCCTCCTGGACTGGGCGGGAGACCGTGCCTACCGCGCAGCAGCCAAGTGGCTACGCCTCGACGCCTGGACGTCCAACACCCGATTGCAGCGCTACTGCCTCGACCAGGGCTTCCAGCACGTGAGGACCGTCCTCGAAGGCAACGCCGTCAACGGTGGCCCGCGAGTCTCAGGTTGGCTTGCCCAGGGCCCTACCCGGCCAGCAGAGCCGACCTTCACCGACGAGATGCCGAGCCCGGAACCGCTTCGCGCCTGAGCTGTTACAAGTTTCTCTACCTCATCGAGCAGACGCGGCTGACGTCGGTGCTTCAGTTCTCAGACGAGTCTGCTTCGGCGTGTTCGGCAAAGACCTCGCGTGCCACGGCGTAGCTGTCAAACGCGCGAGCGACACCCGCGTAGACGGCCATCTGGATGAAGGCTTCGACGATCTCCTCTTTGGTCACGCCATTGTGCAGAGCGATACGCAGCTGGCCCCGGAGCGGCTCGAGGATGCCCAGGCTCGCCGTAATGGTGACCGAGATGAGTGCGCGAGTGCGGAGGTCGAGATGCTCGCTGCGAGTCCATGCGTCATTGAAGGCGTGTTCGGTCGCGATCCGTGTGAAGTCGTAGGCGTTGTCAGGTTCCGTCGGCCTGGGATCGACATACGGCGCCAGGCTGAAACCAAGGATCTTCTCGGCGTTGTTCAGAGCGCGCGTGTAGTCAGCGTCGTGTTCCGTCATGGCGCCATTCTGCGCGCTGCCGACCCAAGGGCATTGGAGCGGCACGACGCTCGAATCAGTCCACTGTGTTGGGTTCGTCAAGAGTGCCCCTTTTCGCTGACACCAGTACCTGACACCAACAAGGCTGGACAGCAACAGACACCGCCGAACCTCGACGGACAGCTAGTCAAGGCTGGAGACGAGTTGGCCGACGTTCAGGGGCGCCATGATCGACCTGATAAGGATCCGGGCCGAGCCCCAAGGCCAAAGTCTAATGTCAGAGCCAGGTGGGAGCGTGCAGTCATGGACACGCTGTTTGATCTCCCCGAACCTGAGCCTGAGCAAGCCGTCATTGCTCACTACCGTCTGAGCGACGACCAGTACGGATCACCTGCGGAGCGCGAAGCCCTCTACAGCGCGGAGCGGGTCATGGGTTCCGCCGTCGAGGCGGCGGGAGTCGGCGAGGTCGACGGGAACGAGTTCGGAGGAGGCGAAGCCGTGCTGTATGCATACGGAGCGGACGCCGCGGCTCTCTTCAGGGCCATGGAGCCGATCTTGCGTAGCCTGCCCTTCAGACCGGCCCACGTCGTGTTGCGGCGGGAGTCCCGCGAATCGGAGTCCCGGGTGGACCTGTGATGCGGTACAGCAGCGAAGTACCGCAGCTACAGCAGCCGGACGCGCCCAGCAGCACGTCTGCGAGGCCTGCGGACGACATGTTTGCTCCTCAGTGACCGCTCCACACAGCGCTACGGCTCAGAAGGTAGCCGCTTCCCTGCCGAGCCCGATCGCTCCGTAACTGGTGCGAGGAGCCGCAGCGGCTGCCGGACAGTACTCAAGAGAACGGCCCCTGACCGATCCGCATGGTCAGTTGCCGTTCTCACTGCTCAGCAAGCGGAAACGGTGAGACCGAAACCGCCGTGGCATCGCTGCCGCACCCGCTCGCTGGGCAGGGACTCCCTGACCACGGGTTTCCCGAGGACCGAGCCCCTCCCCCGTGGGTGAGTCCCGGGCCGTCCCTGGGCCGTGCGAGGGGGGTCGACGTCGACCGACGATGACTGACGTCGACGGACCACCCGCAGGTCAGAGTGGGTGCCTGGAAGATCGCCGCAGGTGGCTACCGCCGAAGGTGAGTTGAGGAAGTCCGGAGCTTCGGCGCAGGATGACCGGCATGACCTCGATGAGCTCCAGCGCCCGCCCCCTCCTGAACCGCCGGCTCGCGGAGTTCGGGACGACGATCTTCGCCGAGATGTCCGCCCTGGCGGTGCGGACCGGGGCGATCAACCTCGGCCAGGGCTTCCCCGACACCGACGGCCCCGAGGAGATCCGCGAGGCCGCGGTGCGGGCACTGCGCGACGGGCGCGGCAACCAGTACCCGCCGGGGCCGGGCGTCCCCGAGCTGCGCGCCGCCGTCGCCGACCACCAGCACCGCCGCTACGGCCTGTCCTACGACCCCGACACCGAGGTCCTGGTCACCGCCGGCGCCACGGAGGCCGTCGCGGCCGCCCTGCTGGCCCTGCTGGAGCCCGGCGACGAGGTCGTCGCGCTGGAGCCGTACTACGACTCGTACGCGGCCTGCATCGCGATGGCGGGCGGCACCCGCGTGCCGGTGACCCTGCGGCCGCACGAGGGCGCGTTCCGCCTGGACCTGGACGAGCTGCGCGACGCGGTCACCGACCGCACCCGCCTGCTGCTGCTGAACACCCCGCACAACCCGACGGGCACGGTCCTGACCCGCGACGAGCTGGCCGCGATCGCCGAGCTGGCGGTGGAGCGGGACCTGCTGGTGGTGACCGACGAGGTCTACGAGCACCTGGTCTTCGACACGGCCGAGCACCTCCCCCTGGCGTCCTTCCCCGGCATGCGGGAGCGCACGGCGACCATCGGGTCGGCCGGCAAGACGTTCTCCTTCACCGGCTGGAAGGTCGGCTGGGTCACCGCCGCGCCCGCCCTGCTCACGGCGGTCCGCTCGGCCAAGCAGTACCTGACGTACGTGGCCTCGGGACCCTTCCAGTACGCGGTCGCCGAGGCGCTCGCGCTGCCGGAGTCGTACTTCACCGCCTACCGGGCGGACATGGAGGCGAGGCGGGACCTGCTGGCCGCGGGCCTGGCCGAGGCGGGCTTCGGCGTGTACCGCCCCGCCGGGACGTACTTCGTCACCACCGACATCCGCCCGCTCGGCGAGCGCGACGGCTTCGCCTTCTGCCGTTCGCTGCCCGAGCGCGCGGGCGTGGTCGCCGTCCCCAACGCGGTCTTCTACGACCACCGGGACCAGGGCGCGCCCTTCGTGCGGTTCGCGTTCTGCAAGCGGACCCCGGTGCTGGAGGAGGCCGTGCGGCGGCTCAAGACGCTTTCGGCGTGAGCCGCGCGGCAACGGGAGAGCCCGGCCCCCGCAGCGGCGGGCGCCGGGCTCTCCCGAGTGGTGCCGCGAGGGCGGACTACTCGCCGTCCTCGTCGGTCGGCTTCTCCGACTCGTTGACGTCCTGCTCCAGGCCCAACTGCTCCACGAGCCACCGGTCGAACTCGATGGCGGCCCGCACCCAGCTGACCGTCGAGGAGACGAAGTGCTCCAGGCTGACGCCCATGCCGATCAGCATCTGCGCCTCGCCGATCAGGCGGACCGTGCCGTCGTCGTGGGTGTGGGAGTACACCTTGGGCCACAGGGTGCGCCGGTTCCAGTCGTCGACCGACTCGAGCAGCTGCGGCTTCTCGTCGATCTGGTGGGGCCGGTCGTAGAACGTCCGCACCGAGAAGACCTGCTGGTCACCCTCGCCGCGGAACATGAAGTACGTACGGAACTGCTCCCACGGCGCCGCGAGGTCACCCTCGTCGTCGACGACGTACTTCAGCTCCATCTGTTCGAGGAGCTGCTTCACAAGATCCTGATCCGGGACGACGGGGCCCGCCGGTCCTTGGGGCTGCGGCTCGGGCTGCTTGCCCCCGAAGTTCGGAATCGAGGACGGGTCGATGCTCACCGTGTATTTCCCTTCGTACGGATCCGGCCATCCTCCCCCATGCGGGGAGGGGCGTGGCAAGCCCGTCGGGGGCCTGTCAGCCCTGGGCTGACTTGATCCGGCCAGTCGGGTACCCGCTCGGGGCCCCGGCAACCCGAGGGGACGGGTCACCGGGGCGGTGCCGCGCGGCCGGCTACAGCGTCTTGCCGCTCGCCGGACCCACGATCAGGGCGTCGCCGAAGCGGTCCACGCGGACCGTGTCGCCGTCCTTGATCTCGCCGGAGAGGATCTCCCGGGCGAGCCGGTCGCCGATCGCGGTCTGGACGAGGCGGCGCAGCGGGCGGGCGCCGTAGGCCGGATCGTTGCCCTCCTCGGCCAGCCAGGCCAGGGCCTCGTCGGTGACCTCCAGGGCGAGGCGGCGTTCGGCGAGCCGACGGGCCAGGCCGTTGATCTGGAGCCGCGCGATCCGGCTCAGCTCCTCCTTGCTGAGGGCCGAGAAGACCACCAGGTCGTCGAGCCGGTTGAGGAACTCCGGCTTGAAGGAGGACCGGACCACCTCCAGGACCTGCTGCTTCTTCTCCGCCTCGCCGGTCGTCGGGTCGACCAGGTACTGGCTGCCCAGGTTGGAGGTGAGCACCAGGATGGTGTTGCGGAAGTCGACGGTGCGGCCCTGGCCGTCGGTGAGGCGGCCGTCGTCCAGCACCTGGAGCAGGATGTCGAAGACCTCGGGGTGCGCCTTCTCCACCTCGTCGAGCAGCACGACGGTGTACGGCCGCCGCCGCACGGCCTCGGTGAGCTGGCCGCCCTCCTCGTAGCCGACGTATCCGGGCGGTGCGCCGACCAGCCGGGCCACGCTGTGCTTCTCGCTGTACTCGGACATGTCGATGCGGACCATGGCCCGCTCGTCGTCGAAGAGGAAGTCGGCGAGCGCCTTGGCCAGCTCGGTCTTGCCGACGCCGGTGGGGCCGAGGAAGAGGAAGGAACCGGTGGGGCGGTCCGGGTCGGCGATCCCGGCGCGGGAGCGCCGTACGGAGTCGGAGACGGCGCGTACGGCCTCGGTCTGGCCGATGAGCCGCTTGCCCAGCTCGTCCTCCATGCGCAGGAGCTTCTGCGTCTCGCCCTCCAGGAGGCGCCCGGCGGGGATGCCGGTCCAGGAGGCGACGACGTCGGCGATGTCGTCGGCGCCGACCTCCTCCTTGACCATGGTGTCCCGGGCGACCTCTTCCTCGGCCTCGGAGGCGGCCTCCAGGTCGCGCTCCAGGGTGGGGATCTCGCCGTACAGCAGCTTGCTGGCGGTGTCGAAGTCGCCGTCGCGCTGGGCGCGCTCGGCCTGCCCGCGCAGTTCGTCGAGCTTCTCCTTCAGCTCGCCGACCCGGTTGAGGGACTGCTTCTCCTTCTCCCAGCGGGCGGTGAGGCCGCGCAGCTCCTCCTCCTTGTCGGCGAGGTCGCGCCGCAGCCGCTCCAGGCGCTCCAGGGAGGCGGCGTCGGTCTCCTTGCCGATCGCCAGCTCCTCCATCTTCAGCCGGTCGACGGAGCGCTGGAGTTCGTCGATCTCGACGGGCGAGGAGTCGATCTCCATGCGCAGCCGGGAGGCGGCCTCGTCGACGAGGTCGATGGCCTTGTCGGGCAGGAAGCGGGAGGTGATGTACCGGTCGGACAGGCTCGCGGCGGCCACCAGCGCGCTGTCGGCGATCTGCACCTTGTGGTGGGCCTCGTAGCGGCCCTTGAGCCCGCGCAGGATGGCGATGGAGTCCTCGACGGTCGGCTCGGCGACCAGCACCTGCTGGAAGCGCCGCTCCAGGGCCGGGTCCTTCTCGATCCGCTCCCGGTACTCGTCGAGGGTGGTGGCACCCACCATGCGCAGCTCGCCACGGGCCAGCATGGGCTTGAGCATGTTCCCGGCGTCCATGGCGGAGTCACCGCCGGCGCCGGCGCCGACGACGGTGTGCAGCTCGTCGATGAAGGTGACGACCTGCCCGTCGGAGTCCTTGATCTCGGCGAGTACGGTCTTCAGCCGCTCCTCGAACTCACCGCGGTACTTCGCCCCGGCGACCATGGCCCCCAGGTCGAGCGCGACCAGCCGCTTGTCCTTCAGCGACTCGGGCACGTCCCCCTTGACGATCCGCTGGGCGAGTCCTTCGACGACGGCGGTCTTGCCGACGCCGGGCTCGCCGATGAGGACGGGGTTGTTCTTGGTCCGCCGGCTGAGCACCTGGACCACCCGCCGGATCTCCTGGTCCCGCCCGATGACGGGGTCGAGCTTCCCGTCCCGTGCGGCGGCGGTGAGGTCGGTACCGAACTTCTCCAGGGCCTTGTACTGGCCCTCGGGGTCGGCGGTGGTCACGCGACGCCCTCCCCTGGCCTTGCGGAAGGCCTCCTGCAGCTTCTTCGCACTGGCTCCCTGCCCCTCCAGTACCTCTCCGGCCGCGCCGCCCTTCGCGGCGATGCCGAGGAGCAGGTGCTCGGTGGAGAGGTACTCGTCCCCGAGTTCCTTGGCGCGTGCCTGGGCGTCGGCGACCACGGCGAGCATCTCACGGCTGGGTTGCGGGGGTGCGACGGTGGACCCGGTCACGCTGGGCAGCCCGGCGACGATGCGCTCGGCGCCGGTGCGGACCGCGGCGAGGTCGGCCTCGACGGCGGCGAGCAGGTCGGTGATGTTCTCGTTGTCCTGCCCCTGGAGCAGGGCCAGGAGCAGGTGGGCGGGGGTGAGGTCGGCGTTTCCCTCGGTCACGGCCCGGTTGCTGGCCGCGTTGATCGCGTCCCGGCTCCGGTTGGTCAGCTCGGCGTCCACGTTCTGGCTCTCCTCCTCGTGTCAGTGCTGACTCATTCAGCGTACACAAAGTTGAGTCCATTCCACTCAAGGCGGATGGCACACGTCTCCCTCGAAGACGCCAGGGTGGTCGCCCGGGGAGGCGGGGCCACGTCGCACGAGTGCCTTTTCGGCCAGCCGTGGAACCGGCCACTGTCGCGAGATGTCCGCACATGCGACAGCGGCGTCACCGTGTTCAGGTCACGGTGACGCCGCTGCCGGGGGGAAGCACCTGAGCGATTGTGTTACGACGGGGGAATCGCGTCAGGCACTGCGGGGGGTGGCCGAGATGGTCCTCACTTCGGGGATCTCCGGCTGCTCGAGCCGGTGGTCCCGCTGGTCCAGGTTCACAAAGATCATTCCGTACCGGATGGCGCACCGAACGGGCTGCGGCGCCCCCCGAGGCCGCCGCAGACACCGGTACGCACGCACGTCGCCGTCCTCGTCCAGCGTGACGACGACCGGCTCGCCGAAGACGGTCACCATCAGCGAGTCACCGGCGTGCGGTATCGCGGTGACCAGGTCGATGAAGTGCCAGCCGGAGCGGTAGGCGGTGGCCATTTCACGACGGAAGGAGCGGTCGTCGGGTGGCGTGGTCACTTCAGCCCCCCGAGTTCGCAACGCCCGATGGCCAGTGACTGTCCGCCCGAACATCGCCTTCCGTATCGGAGTGAAAGCTCAGCGCTCCGAAAATGGCGGCGGCGAAGAGGGCGCCAGCAAGCACCGAGCGAACCAGTCTGTTGCGCATGGTCGGCTTCGTCCTCACTCGTAAGTCTCCTCTTCCCCCGTCAGATAAGACGATGGCTCATTCCAACACCTCATGGCCACACAATCGGTGCATCATGTTCCTGCATGTTCAGGACCCTGGGGGGTGGAGATTTGGTGGCAAATCAGACTAAGGCGTCGCATCCCCATGCGGTGACCGAACTGTGCGACGAAGGTACCCGGCTCTACGCGAACGCCCTACGCACAGGACGGATCGCGAGGGCGGACGTGGAATCCGCTCCGTGCCTGATGGAACTCGCGCTGATACACCCGGATCCGGACGATGCCGACTGGTTGCGCCCCGTGCCCCCGTCCGCCGCTCTGGCTCAGCGCCTGCACCCCATCGAGCGGGAGATCACGGACCGGCGGCGGCTCTCGATCGAGCTGGCGGACGCGTTCGAACCCTTCATGGCCATCGGCACGCAGCCGGCGAGGAGCGAGCACTCCATCACGGTGCTGGAGGGCGGTGACCGCATCAACTCGGCCCTCAACCTGGCCACCACCCAGTGCCAGGCGGAGATGCTCACGGTACAGCCGAGTGACGACCGGTTCTCCGAACGCAGCCTCACCCAGGGACTCGAGCGGGACAAGCCACTGACGGAGCGCGGTGTGCGGATCCGCACGCTCTACCAGCACACGGCCCGGTACAGCCCACAGAAGATCGCCTACGTCGCCCAGCTGTCCAACGGCAAGGCGGAGTACCGCACGATCGACGAGGTGGTGGAGCGCCTCATCGTCTGCGACGAGACCGTGGCGTTCATCCCGACCCGCGACGACCAGCAGGTCGCCCTCGAAATCCGTAATCCCGGCCTGGTCCGTTACCTCATCAAGGTCTTCGAGTTCATGTGGAGCCGGTCCGTGCCGCTGAACGCCGGCGCGCCCTACGAACCCGCACCGGGTGGTATCACCGACATCCAGTACTCCATTGCCAAGCTGCTGGTCGAGGGACATGTCGACGAGGCCATCGCCCGGCGCCTGGGCATGAACGTGCGCACGTGCCGGGCGCACATAGCCAAGCTGGCCCAGGCCCTCGGCAGCGGCAGCCGCGCCCAGCTCGGCTTCCTCATTGCCCAGTCCGGGATCCTGGAGAAGGATCACTGATCCCAGTCGACGAAGAGAGTCACACGTGACCCCAGAGGTGCATCACCACGGAGCGGAGGAGCTGTGTGACGCGGGCCTGGAGCTCTACGCCCGCGCACTGCGGGAGGGACACCTTCCCAGCGCCGCGGCGGCGACCGCACCCTGCCTGATCGACAACGGCATCCTCCACCCCGCCGTCGACGACCTGGACCGCCTGGAGCCCGTGCCGCCCACCGTGGTGCTGCAACGCCTGCTCCGGTCCTCGGAGGACCGCATCGCCGACGAGAGGCGGCGCGGGCAGCGGATGGCCGATGTCTTCGAGCCCCTCATGCGCCTGGGCCGCCGCGATGTCCTCACCGAGGACACCCCGGCCCTCAGAATCCTCAGCAGCAAGGAGCGGACGGGCCAGGCCATCGAGGAGGCCATGGCCGAGGGCAGGGAAGAACTCCTCGCGATCCAGCCGCACGACTCGCACGTCACCAAGCGCCCCGACATCCTCGAAGGGGCCATGAAGCGGGACCAGGACTTCCTCGACCGCGGGGCCCGCGTACGGGCGTTGTACCAGCACACCATCCGCCACGCCCCCTACACACGCGCCCGCTACGAGCAGCTGACCGGCGACGTGGAGGCCCGCACCCTCGACGAGGTCACCGAACGGCTCATCATCGTCGACCGCACCGTCGCCTTCATCCCCGCCAGTGCCGACCGTACGCTCGCCCTCGAGGTCCGGCACCCCGCCCTCATCGCCTACTTCGTCAACATCTTCGACCGGCTGTGGCACCTCGCCACCCCCATGCACCCCCAGGCCGTCCACCAGCCCACGCTCAACGGCATCACCCCCCGCCAACGCGCCATAGCGGCCCTGCTCATCGAGGGCCACACCGACTCCGACATCGCCGACCGCCTCGGCATGAACGTCCGTACGGCACGCGTCCACATCGCCAAACTCGCCGCCACCCTCGGCAGCGAGAGCCGGGCTCAGCTCGGGTACCTCATCGGGCAGTCGGGGATTCTCGGTCAGGAAGGATGACGGGGGACGGAGCACGGCGCGGGGAGCCGTCCAGGCCGGCCTGGGCTATGCGGACGCCCAACTGCGTGCGGCTCGCCGCGCCCAGGGTCTCCGAGAGCCGGGCGATGTGCGCGCGGGCCGTGCGGACGCTGATGCCGAGGCGTTCCGCGATCACCGCGTCCTGGTGGCCCTCCGCGAGGAGCGCCGCGATGGACTGCTCGCGGTGGGAGATGCCCTCGATGCCGGTGTCGGGGAGGGGGGCGGTCAGGGGGATGGCGAGGCGCCACAGGCGTTCGAAGACCGTGACCAGGTAGGAGATCAGGGCGGGGTGGCGCAGCTCCAGGGCCATCGTGCGGTCGGTGTTGGCGGGGATGAAGGCGACGGTGCGGTCGAAGAGGATGAGGCGGTCGATGACCTCGTCCAGGGTGCGGGCCTCCACCGCGTCGCCCATCAGCTCCAGGTAGTTGAGCAGACCCTGCCCGTGCCGGGCCACGTGCGTGTACAGGTCCCGCATCCGCACCCCGCGCCCGCGCAGCGCCAGCGCCCGGTGCAGGCCCTCGGACAGCTCGTGCTCACGCCGGATGCCGCCGGGCTGGACGGTGAGCACCTCGGTCGTACAGGCCTGTGTCGCCTCGTCCATCGCGGCCTGGATGCGGGACAGCCCGTCGAGGACCCGGATCGCCGTGCTCTCCGTGCCGGCCGGGGTCCGGAGCAGCCTGCCGAGCCCCGCGTACCACTCGAAGGCCTCCACGGCCGAGCCCACCCGCCGCTGGCTGGCGCTGACCTCGTCGTGGACCCCGCGCAGCAGCCGCGTCATGACCTCCTGCGGGGAGGTCGGCACCAGCCAGTCCATGTCGTCGGGGTCGGGGTGCAGCAGGGCCAGTTCCAGGAGGCAGGGGACCGGCTCGGCGTCCTGGCGCGGCACCCGGCCGCGCCGGACCGCCCGGGAGTACACGCGGTCCCCGGCCGCGCACAGCCGCTCGGCCCCGTGGGGGTGCTCCTGAGCCCCGTGCCCGGCCATCGCCCATCCCACCCCCGGTTCCGGCTCTTCCGCAGCGCAACTATGCGCGGCCGGGACCGGCTCCGCAACAAGGCTCCGCCGCGGACGGAGGCCGAAAAGAGCCGGTTGCGGGCGGAACGCCCGGTCACAGCGGAACCGGGCCGACACGCGGGCCGTCTACTTCAGACCGAGCTCCGCGCACGCGTCCTCGTACTTGGCGGTGCAGATGTCGGTGACCTTGTAGAAGCCGTCCGCGACGACCGTCTCCTCGATGTTGGCCTTGGTGAGGGCGACGACGGGGACGAGCTGGGCGGGGACGCCCTTGTGGGTGGGGCTGTCGACCTTGTCGCGGGCGAGCGCGTCGAACTGGATGTCCCGGCCCTGGACCCGCGCCACGGCCATCTCCGCAGCGTTCTCCGCCTCCTGCGGGTAGGACTTGTACACGCTCATGTACTGCTCGCCGGTGACGATCCGCTGGACCGCCGCGAGTTCCGCGTCCTGGCCGGTGATCGGCGGCAGGTCGGTGACGCCCGCGTCCTCCAGGGCCTTGATGATGCCGCCCGCCATGCCGTCGTTGGCGGAGTAGACGCCCGCGATGTTCTTCTTGCCGATCTTCTCGATCGCCTCGTTCATGTTCGCCTCGGCGTTCTCCGGCTTCCAGTCCTTGGTGTCGAAGGACTGGGCGATCGTCACCTTGCCGTTCAGCTCCGACAGCGCGCCCGCCTTGAACTGCTTGGCGTTCGGGTCGGTGGACGAGCCGTTCATCATGACGATCTTCTCGGTGCTCTCCGGGTCGCCGCCGAGCGCCTCGATGAGCGAACGGCCCTGGACCTCGCCGACCAGCTCGTTGTCGAAGGAGATGTAGGCGTCGATCGGGCCCTCGGCCAGCCGGTCGTAGGCGATGACGGGGATGCCCGCGTCCTTGGCCTTCTGCACGCCGTCCGCGATGGCGTGCGCGTCGACCGCGTCCAGCACGATCACGTCGACCTTGTCCTCGATCATCTGCTGCATCTGGTCGGCCTGCTTGGTGGCGCTGGCCTCGGCGTTGGCGTACTTGACGATGCCCTCGTCACGCGTCAGCTCGCCGACCTTCTTCTTGAAGAAGGGGTAGTCGAACTGCTCGTAGCGCGTGTTCTCCTTCTCCGGCAGCAGCAGTCCGACCAGGAGGTCGTTGCCCTTGGTCGGGCTGGCGTCGTCGCTGCTCTCCGAGGCGCCCAGCATGCCGCAGGAGGCCAGCGAGAAGGTCATCAGGGACGCGGCCACGGATATGGCTGTTCGACGGGCACGGCTGCTCACTGCGCTAGACCTTCCGACACACGGGCGTAGTTGCTATCCAGGTGACCCAGGTGACCCCGGTGAAGAGAGCCAACGCTGTCTTCACCAAATCGTCAAGAAGTACTAGACCAATGAGACAGCACCGTTGTGAACCAGCCCCGGAGGACGCGGTGGTCCTCCGGGGCCGATGGTGTCGTTTTCTCTTGTGCCGACTGCCTGCCGGGATCAGTCCGAGGACTGGCCGTGGCGCTTGGGCCGCCAGACCACCAGGGCGCTGGTCTGCTGTACCTCTTGGTAAGGGACCAGGTCACGGCGGTACGACGCGTGCACCGCGGCCTCGCGCTGGCGCATCGCCGTGGCCGCCCCGTCGAGGGCGGCGGCCAGCTCGGCGGCGCGGGCCTGGAGCTCGGCGACCTGGTTCTCCAGTTCGATGATGCGCTTGATTCCGGCCAGGTTGATGCCCTCGTCCTGCGACAACTGCTGGACCTGCCGGAGCAGTTCGATGTCGCGGGCCGAGTAGCGCCGGCCGCGGCCGGCCGTGCGGTCCGGGGAGACCAGGCCGAGGCGGTCGTACTGGCGCAGCGTCTGCGGGTGCAGACCGGAGAGCTGGGCCGCCACCGAGATGACGTAGACCGGGGTGTCCTCGGTCAGTTCGTACGGGTTGCGTCGACGACCGTCCATTCCCGTCAAGCTCCCTTCGCGGCCTGGAACAACTCCGCCCGCGGATCCTCGTCCGCGGTCGCCTCGCGATACGCCTCGAGCGCGTCACGAGCCTTCCCCGTCAGATCCTTCGGAACACTCACCTCCACGGTGACCAGGAGGTCGCCGCGGGTGCCGTCCTTGCGGACCGCGCCCTTGCCCCGGGCCCGCATGGTGCGGCCGTTGGGCGTGCCCGCCGGCAGCTTGAGCGTGACGGGCGGACCGCCCAGGGTCGGGACGCGGACCTCTCCGCCGAGGGCCGCCTCGGCGTAGGTGACCGGGACGGTGACGGTGAGGTTGTCGCCCCTGCGGCCGAAGACGGGGTGTTCCTTGACGTGCACGACCACGTACAGGTCGCCCGCCGGGCCGCCCCGCTCGCCCGGCGTGCCCTTGCCGCGCAGCCGGATGCGCTGCCCGTCCGAGACCCCGGCGGGGATACGGACCTGCATCGTCCGCGAGGACTTGGCGCGTCCGGAACCCTTGCAGACCTCGCAGGGGTCCTCGGCGATCAGGCCGCGGCCCTTGCAGTCCGGGCACGGGTCGGTGAGGGAGAAGCCGCCGCCCGAGCCCCGGGCGACCTGGCCGGTGCCGACGCAGGTCGGGCACACGCGCGGCGTGCCGTTCTTGTCGCCGGTGCCCGAACAGGCCTTGCAGGGAGCCTGCGAGGACATCCTGAGCGGCACGGTCGCGCCCTCGATGGCCTCGGTGAAGCTCAGGGTGACCTCGGACTCGATGTCCTGCCCGCGCCGCGGCTGCGTACGCGTGCCGGTGCCCGGTCCGCCGCCGGTGCGGTTGAACAGGCCGCCGAAGACGTCCCCCAGGCCGCCGCCGAAGCCGCCGGCGCCGCCCTGGCCTCCCCCGCCCTGGGCGCCGCCTCCGAAGAGGTCGCCCAGGTCGAAGTTGAAGGTGCCGCCGCCGCCCGCGCCCGGCCCCGGGCGGAAGCCGCCGTTGCCGAAGAGGGCGCGGGCCTCGTCGTACTCCTTGCGCTTCTTGGGGTCACCGAGGATGTCGTTGGCCTCGGAGATCTCCTTGAAGCGCTCCTCCGCCTTGACGTTTCCCTTGTTGGCGTCCGGGTGGTTCTCGCGGGCGAGCTTCCGGTACGCCTTCTTGATCTCGGCCTCGGTGGCGTCCTTGGGGACGCCGAGAACCTTGTAGTAGTCCTTCTCGATGAAGTCCTTCGTGCTCATCCCCGACGTCCCTCCTCTCGCGCCCTACGCGTCACTTCGAGCTCAGCCCTCGTCCGGGCCACCGCTCTCCTTGGTCCCGGCGTTGTCCTCCGCGCCGGAGGCGTCCTGTGCCTCGGCGGCGTCCTCGGCCGGCTTGACCGTCTGGGCACCCGGCTGCGGCTCGGCGACCGCCACCCGCGCGGGGCGGATGGTGCGTTCGCCGATCCGGTACCCGGGCTGCAGGATCGCCACGCAGGTCGTCTCGGTGACGTCCGGTGCGTAGGAGTGCATCAGGGCCTCGTGGATCGTCGGGTCGAAGGGCTCGCCCTCCTTGCCGAACTGCTGGAGGCCCATCTTGGCGATGACCGCCTCCAGCGACTCCGCCACGGACTTGAAGCCGCCGACGAGTTCGCCGTGGTCCCGGGCCCGACCGATGTCGTCGAGCACGGGGAGCAGCTCGGACAGGAGGTTCGCGACGGCGACCTCCTTGACCGCGACGCGGTCCCGCTCGACCCGGCGGCGGTAGTTCTGGTACTCGGCCTGGAGTCGCTGGAGGTCCGCCGTGCGCTCGTTCAGCGCGGTGCGCACCTGGTCCAGCTGGGCCACCAGGCCCGCGTTCTCGCTCGCGTCCCCGGCCGGGGCCGCCCCCTCTTCGGAGGCGGCCTGCGGCTCGGCGTCGTCAGGGGTGGCGCCGGAGGGGACGTCGGGCTTCTCGTCGAAACCCGGGGTCTCCTCCGTCACGCGGCACCGTCCTTGCGCTCGTCGTCCACGATCTCGGCGTCGACGACGTCGTCGTCGGCCTTGTCACCGGCGCCCGCGTCGGCACCGGCACCCGGGGCCTCGCCGCCGGCGGCCTGCGCGGCCTGGGCGTCGGCGTACATGGCCTGGCCCAGCTTCTGCGAGACGGCGGCGACCTTCTCGGTGGCGGTGCGGATCTCGGCGGTGTCCTCGCCCTTGAGCTTCTCCTTCAGCTCGGCGACGGACTCCTCGACCTCGGTCTTCACCTCGCCGGGGACCTTGTCCTCGTTGTCCTTGAGGAACTTCTCCGTCTGGTAGACGAGCTGCTCGCCCTGGTTGCGGGACTCGGCGGCCTCGCGGCGGGCGTGGTCCTCCTCCGCGTACTTCTCGGCCTCCTGGCGCATCCGGTCGACCTCGTCCTTCGGCAGCGAGGAGCCGCCGGTGACGGTCATCTTCTGCTCCTTGCCCGTGCCCAGGTCCTTCGCGGTCACGTGCATGATGCCGTTGGCGTCGATGTCGAAGGCGACCTCGATCTGCGGGACGCCGCGGGGCGCCGGCGGCAGACCGGTCAGCTCGAACATCCCGAGCTTCTTGTTGTACGCCGCGATCTCGCGCTCGCCCTGGTAGACCTGGATCTGCACGGAGGGCTGGTTGTCCTCGGCGGTGGTGAAGATCTCCGAGCGCTTGGTCGGGATCGTCGTGTTCCGCTCGATCAGCTTGGTCATGATGCCGCCCTTGGTCTCGATGCCGAGGGACAGCGGGGTGACGTCGAGCAGCAGGACGTCCTTGACCTCGCCCTTGAGGACACCGGCCTGGAGGGCGGCGCCGATGGCGACGACCTCGTCCGGGTTGACGCCCTTGTTGGCGTCCTTGCCGCCGGTCAGCTCCTTGACCAGCTCGGCGACGGCGGGCATACGGGTGGAGCCGCCGACGAGGACGACGTGGTCGATCTCGGACAGCTGGATGCCGGCGTCCTTGATGACGTTGTGGAACGGCGTCTTGCAGCGCTCCAGCAGGTCGGAGGTCAGCTGCTGGAACTGGGCGCGGGTGAGCTTCTCGTCCAGGTGCAGCGGGCCCTCGGCGGAGGCCGTGATGTACGGGAGGTTGATCGTGGTCTCGGTGGACGAGGACAGCTCGATCTTCGCCTTCTCGGCGGCCTCGCGCAGGCGCTGGAGCGCCATCTTGTCCTTGGCCAGGTCCACGCCGTGCCCGGACTGGAACTGCTTGACCAGGTAGTCGACGACGCGCTGGTCCCAGTCGTCGCCACCGAGGTTGTTGTCACCGTTGGTGGCCTTGACCTCGACGACGCCGTCGCCGATCTCCAGGAGCGAGACGTCGAACGTACCGCCACCGAGGTCGAAGACCAGGATGACCTGCTCGTCCTTGTCGAGGCCGTACGCCAGCGCGGCGGCGGTCGGCTCGTTGACGATGCGCAGGACGTTGAGGCCCGCGATCTCACCGGCCTCCTTGGTGGCCTGGCGCTCGGCGTCGTTGAAGTACGCCGGGACGGTGATGACCGCGTCGGTCACCTTCTCGCCCAGGTAGGACTCGGCGTCCCGCTTCAGCTTCTGCAGCACGAAGGCGCTGATCTGCTGCGGGTTGAAGTCCTTGCCGTCCAGGTTGACCTTCCAGTCGGTGCCCATGTGGCGCTTGACCGAGCGGATGGTCCTGTCGACGTTCGTGACCGCCTGGCGCTTGGCCACCTCGCCGACGAGCACCTCGCCGTTCTTGGCGAAGGCGACGACGGACGGCGTGGTCCTGGCGCCCTCGGCGTTGGTGATGACGGTGGGCTCGCCGCCCTCCAGAACGCTGACGACGGAGTTAGTCGTGCCCAGGTCGATGCCGACCGCACGTGCCATGGTGAATAACCTCCAGCTGACTTGAGTGGAACAGGCTCAAGTGTGCATGACGCCCGGCGATGGGTCAACAGAGGTGAGTCGAGCCGACTCAACTCTTATCCGTTCCTTACACGCAACGGCGCCATGACCTGGACTTTCCTCGCACCCGCAGCCCGACGAACCGGAAAAATCGTCACCCGGAAGGACGCACCACCCGGGACTCCGGTTGCCCCGCACGGCGCGTGGGACGCGCCGGGGTCAGGGTGGCCTCAGCGACGCAGATCACCGCACGTCCGACTACAGTGCGGCGGAGGATGGGGGTACTCTCAGACGAACTGAATAAGTTACCGCTTAGTAATACCGCCCCCCTCGTAACCTCGCAGGCCCGAGGAGCCCCAAATGCAACTCGCCGCGATCATCGTGTCGCTGGTCCTGATCGTGGTCGGCGTCGCACTGTTCGGCCGCGCCGTCCTGCAGATCGTCAACTACATGCGGCTGGGCCAGCCGGTGCCGGCCGGCACGCGGACCAACGACCCCGTGGACCGCACCGTCACCGTGGTCAGGGAGTTCCTCGGCCACACCCGGATGAACCGCTGGGGCATCGTCGGGGTGGCGCACTGGTTCGTCGCGGTGGGCTTCTTCTCCCTGCTGCTGACCATCGTCAACGCCGTCGGCCAGCTCTTCCAGGCCGACTGGATCCTGCCGGTCATCGGCGACTGGGCGCCGTACAACGTCTTCGTCGAGTTCATCGGCACGATGACGGTGCTCGGCATCCTGGTCCTGATCGTGATCCGGCAGCTCAGCCACCCGCGCAAGCCGGGCCGCAAGTCCCGCTTCGGGGGCTCCAACTTCGGCCAGGCCTACTTCGTCGAGGCCGTAATCCTCATCGTCGGCGTCTGCATCTTCATGCTGCACGCGCTGGAGGGCGCCCTCCACCACGTGGACGGCTACGAGGCGTCGTTCTTCATCTCGTACCCGGTCGTCTCCGCGCTCCGGGACGCCGACCTCGGCACGCTCCAGAACCTCGTCTACTTCTTCGCCGGGCTGAAGATCGCGACCTCCTTCATCTGGATGATCACGGTCGCCCTGAAGACCGACATGGGCGTGGCCTGGCACCGCTTCCTGGCCTTCCCGAACATCTGGTTCAAGCGCGACGCGAAGGGCGGCACCGCGCTCGGCCCGCTGCTCCCGATGACCTCGGGCGGCAAGCCGATCGACTTCACCGACCCCGGCGACGACGACGTCTTCGGCGTCTCCCAGGTCGAGCAGTTCTCGTGGAAGGGCCTGCTGGACTTCTCCACCTGCACCGAGTGCGGCCGCTGCCAGTCGCAGTGCCCCGCCTGGAACACCGGCAAGCCGCTCTCCCCCAAGCTCCTGATCATGTCCCTGCGCGACCACGCGCACGCCAAGGCCCCCTACCTGCTGGCCGGCGGCGGCAAGACGATGGAGGGCGAGGAGAAGGCGTCCGAGGAGCAGCTGGCGGGCGTGCCCGCTGCGGCCCTGGCGGAGGCCGAGCGGCCGCTGATCGGCACCGCCGAGGAGAACGGCGTCATCGACCCGGACGTCCTGTGGTCCTGCACCACCTGCGGCGCCTGCGTCGAGCAGTGCCCCGTCGACATCGAGCACGTCGACCACATCGTCGACATGCGCCGCTACCAGGTGATGATCGAGTCGGCGTTCCCGTCCGAGGCGGGCACGATGCTCAAGAACCTGGAGAAGAAGGGCAACCCCTGGGGCCTGGCGAAGAAGCAGCGCCTGGAGTGGCTCAACGAGCTGGACTTCGAGGTCCCGGTCGTCGGCAAGGACATCGAGGACCTCACCGAGGTCGAGTACCTCTACTGGGTCGGCTGCGCCGGCGCCCTGGAGGACCGCGCCAAGAAGACGACGAAGGCCTTCGCCGAACTCCTCCACATCGCGGGCGTCAAGTTCGCGATCATGGGCGGCGACGAGAAGTGCACCGGCGACTCCGCCCGCCGCCTCGGCAACGAGCCCCTCTTCCAGGAGCTGGGCATGGAGAACGTCATGTCCCTCAACGCCGCCTTCGGCGAGGAGATGGACGAGGACGGCAAGGTGGTGCCCGAGTCGGCGAAGCCGAAGTCGGCCAAGAAGATCGTCGCCACCTGCCCGCACTGCCTCAACACCCTCGGCAACGAGTACCCGCAGCTCGGCGGCGACTACGAGGTCGTCCACCACACCCAGCTGCTCCAGCACCTGGTGGACGAGGGCAAGCTGGTCCCGGTCACCCCGGTCGAGGGCATCATCACCTACCACGACCCCTGCTACCTGGGCCGCCACAACAAGATCTACACCCCGCCGCGCGAGATCATCGCCGCCGTCCCGGGCGTCCGGAACGAGGAGATGCACCGCCACAAGGAGCGCGGCTTCTGCTGCGGCGCCGGCGGCGCGCGGATGTGGATGGAGGAGCGGATCGGCAAGCGCATCAACAACGAGCGCGTCGACGAGGCCCTCTCCGTCAACCCGGACATCGTCTCCACCGCCTGCCCCTTCTGCCTCGTCATGCTGACGGACTCCGTCAACGGCAAGAAGAACGACGGCAAGGCCAAGGAGTCCATCCAGGTCGTCGACGTCGCCCAGCTCCTGCTGGACTCCGTCAAGACCCCGGCCGACCCGACCGGCGAGCCGGAGCCGGAGACCGAACCCACGCCGGAGCCGGTGAAGTAGCCGCCGCTCACCCGCTCGACCGACACCCCCTGGTTCCGCCCGAACCCGGGGGTGTCGCCGTATGTCGAACGCGTGCATGATTACCCGGTCGTTGTCGGTGCTGGTGGTACGGGTAGACACGGACGAGGTGAACGGTGCGACGCCTGCGAAGAAGCACCCTGACGGGCACGGCCGCCGTCGGCTGCCTGCTGCTGCTCGCCGCCTGCGGCCACGGCCCGGCCCCCGCGGCCGAGGACGCCGCCGCGCCCACCCCCGTACGCGCCGCCCAGGCCCCCGCCCCGCTCCCCGTCCCGCAGGGCAAGGGCAGCGAGGTGCCCGACGACTTCAACGGCGACGGCCACCGCGACCTGGTCCTCGACAACCTGGTCACGGCGGAGACCCACACGGACGACGCGGGCATCGGCATCGTCTACGGCTCACCCCACGGACTGGTGCCGGGAGCCCGGCAGTTGCTCACGCCGAAGAAGTACGCGGCGCCGACCGACGGCCAGTTGCCGGCCGTCTTCGAGGCGGAGGCGAGCTGCGACCTCGACGGCGACGGCTTCACCGACCTGGTGGTCACCACCGACCCGCCCTACGACGGCCAGGGCCGCCCCCCGGTCCCGCTCCAGCTCCTCTTCGGCTCCCCGTCGGGACCGACCGGCCGCGCCGTCCCGCTGACCATCCCCGACAAGGCCCGCTACGGCAACGACTGGCCCGAGCGCCCGGTGTGCGGCGACTTCGACGGCGACGGCGCCCAGGACCTGGTCGTCCACGCCTCCGCCGGCCGCCTCAGCCACCTGCGCGGCCCCTTCACCCGCGAGGGCACCCCGCGCCGGGCCGGCGCGGCCCTCCCGTCCCCCGGCGAAGCACCGGCCGGCCCCGCCGCCGACGTGAACCGCGACGGATACGACGACCTCGTCGTCCGCGTCTCCGCGGGCCCCGGCAAGGCGGCCCTCGTCCTGGGCGGCCCCGACGGCCCGGCCCGCACCGGGGCCACCCTCCCCACCGGCGTCGACATCGCCCTGGGCGCCTTCGGCAAGGGCAAGGCGCTGGACGCGGCGGTGGGCACCCCGGACGGCACCGCGCTGCGCTACGACCTCCCCACCGCGGCTGGGGGTACCTCCCATGCATCAGGCAGTGGGGGAGGCACCCTCGGCACCCCGGGCTCGATGCTCGACGCCGCCGACTTCGACGGCGACGGCCTGAGCGAGCTGGTCTCCAGCGGCTCCGGAGTACGGGTGTACCCCGGCCGCGAGACGGGCCCCACGACACGGGGCGCGGTCACGGTACGGCCCGCGGCGACGGGCACGACACGGGTGCTGACGGCCGGCGACTTCGACGGCGACGGCCTGGCGGACCTCGTGCTGCGCACCTCCCAGGGCGACACGAAGGACTCCGTCGAGGTCCACCGGGGCGCGGCGAAGGACCTGGTGACGGCACGGGCCGCGGTCACGTTCTCGACGGCGCAGTTCCTGACCCCGTAGGGGACCGGCGGACGGACGCGTCGGGTCCGCCGGTCGGGCCTCGGGGACGCCTCGGGGAGCACCCGTAAGGGATGTCACAGCTCGGCAGCAAAGGGCCCCCCGAATGGCCGGGCCCCGCACGTCACTCTCCGGGACCAGGTACGTTCGAAGGCGTGGCTGGATTCAGGATCGGACGCGGCCGGGACAACGGCGCTCCAAACGCGCGACCGCAACGCCCCCCGTACGGACAGCAGGCGCCCCAGGGACCGCCGTACGGCGGCCCGGCGACGCCTCAGCAGCCGTACCCGCAGCCGCCGTACGGCGGCGGTGGCGCCCCCGCGCCCGGCGGCTCCCCGTGGCCCCAGGCACACGGCGGCGGTCACCCCGGACAGGGCGGGCACGGCGAGCCGGAGTACTTCGGCGACGGCGGCTACGGACAGGGCGGCCCCGGCGGTCACCCCCAGCAGGCCCCGTACGACCCGTACGCGGCCAACAACCCGGGCCACACCCAGGCGTTCACGGTCGACGACCCCTACAACCAGGGCGACACCTACCGCGCCGGCACCGCCCCGGCCCCCGGCCCGGTCGGCCCCCGCCTGCACTGGAAGGACCTCCTGAAGGGCGTGGTCCTCGCGCCCAACCAGACCTTCCTCCAGATGCGGGACTACGCGATGTGGGCCCCGGCGCTCATCGTGACGTTCCTCTACGGCCTGCTGGCGGTCTTCGGCTTCGACGGCGCCCGCGAGGAGGCGATCAACGCCACCCTCTCCAACGCGATCCCGATCGTCCTGACCACGGCGGTCGCGCTGGTGCTGAGCGCCTTCGTCCTGGGCGTGGTCACCCACACCCTGGCCCGCCAGCTCGGCGGCGACGGCGCCTGGCAGCCCACGGTCGGCCTCTCCATGCTGATCATGTCCCTCACGGACGCCCCGCGCCTGGTCGTCGCGATGTTCGCCGGCGGCGACGCGCCCTTCGTCCAGATCCTCGGCTGGGCCACCTGGGTCGCGGCCGGCGCCCTGCTCACCCTGATGGTCAGCCGCTCCCACGACCTGCCCTGGCCGAAGGCGCTGGGCGCGTCCGCGATCCAGCTGATCGCGCTGCTGTCGATCGTCAAGCTGGGCACGTTCTAGTCGCAGGCATGCGGAAGGGCCCCGGCGTGTGCGTCACGCCGGGGCCCTTCGCGTCGCCGCGGCCCCCGTCAGCCGGTCCGTCCGGTCAGGCGTCGAGGACCTGTCCCTGTCGCCGTACGACGGGCGGTTGAACGCTCTGGGCTGACTTGACTCGATGACGGTAGTAGTCTGGCCCTGCTCAGGAGGCAGGGGGAGGGCCGACCGTGGCACGCAAGGTAGGGGTCTACACCCGGATTTCTCGGGACGACGAGGGCGAGTCTCTGGGTGTCGCCAGGCAGCAGCAGGACTGCGAACGCCTCGCGGATCTCCGGTCGTGGCAGGTCGTGAAGACCTACGAGGACAACGACGTATCGGCGTTCAAGCGCAACGTCGTGCGCGATGAGTTCGAGCTGATGCTGAGAGACCTCCGTGCCGGTCTCATCGACGGCATCGTGGCCTACGACCTGGACCGCCTCGCCCGACAGCCGCGGGACCTTGAGCGTCTGATCGAGATCTTCGACGAGCGTCCCCGCCTGGAGTTCGCCACCGTCACGAACGACATCAACCTTGGCTCTCCGGACGGCCGCACCATGGCCCGCATCATGGTCGCGTTCGCCAACAAGTCGTCGCACGACGCATCACGCCGGATCAAGCGCAAGCACCTGGAATTGGCTCAGCAGGGCAAGGACAGCGGCGGGCCGGCACCGTACGGCTGGAGCAAGGACGACCGCACCAAGGTCGACCCGAAGGCCGCCGAGGCCATCCGCGAGGCGCAGCGCGAAGTCCTCGCCGGCGTCCGCATCGGAACCATCCGGACCCGGTGGCAGCAACAGGGCTTGGGCAACCCGCGCGCAGGCACCAAGCGCATGGCCCACCACCACGTCGAGCAGATCCTGACCAATCCCAGGCTGGTCGGCTACCGGACGTACCACGGTGAAATCCTGGTCGGCGAGGACGGCGAGCCGGTCAAGGGCAACTGGGAGCGGATCAACACCCTGGAAGAGTGGGAAGCCGTCTGCGCGGCCGTCGCCGAGCGGAAGCAGAAGCATCCCGGCAAGTCCCTCGCCCGTAAGTACCTGCTCTCGGGCATTGCCCGGTGCGGACTATGCAAGACGAAGATCCGAGGGCAGATCAACAACCGCTGGCAGCCAGGCTCGAACGCCGCGAAATACACGTACCAGTGCTCCGTGGTGAACGGCGGATGCGGCAAGGTCGGACGGGTTGGAGAGCCCGTCGACAGGCTCATAGTCCAACTCGCACTCGAAGAACAGCGCGCGCGAGCAGCAGTAACTGCCGTCCCGGCCGATCAGCAGTGGCCGCGCGAGGACGAGTTGCAGCAGGTCTCCCAAGACATCGCTCAACTCGTGGATGCCGAACGCTCGAAACAGATCACGGTGGCCACCCTCTTGCAGCTCTTGCCGGCCAAAGAGCGGCTGCGCGACGAACTCAAACTGGAGCGGGCCCGCTTCTACAAGGAGCAGAAGCAGGCCGAGGCCAAAAGCGACGCGGCGAACCTGACCGTCGAAGAGTTCTTTGCGCTGCCGGTGGAGCGCCAGCAGGAGATCGTGTTGCACAGCCTCTCAGCCGTGATCATTCACCCGGCCGGACGAGGACGCCGGAAGTTCGACCCGAGTCTGATCGAACCCGTCTGGCGGTGACGATCAGGCGCGCCCCTGCAACACGAGGGCGCGGCCGCGGCGGATGTTGGCGGCGAGCCAGGACTCGCCGGGGGTGTGGCCGTGGCCGGCGTAGGTCCAGTGGGCGAGGGTGAGCGTGGTGGCGTCCTCGTCGTCGGGGTCGGGCAGGCCGAGGGCTGCGCGTTGCTGGGCTGCGCGGTAGTCGGCGCGGGTCTGGCGCAGTTCGCCGAGGGTGGTCGAGTAGCGGCGGGACTTGGTGGAGAAGTGGCCGCGGAAGCCGAGCATGTGAGCCCGGTCGCGCAGCTTGCGGTCCGGATAGAGCGCGTGCAGGTCAAGGCAAGCGGCGATGAGCCGGGCGGGGTGGTCCGGGACGCCGAGCAGGACGAGGGCGTCTTTGCTGCCGATGCGGCGGTCTACGGTGCCGGTGGTCTCGGCCGCCTTCGTGGCGTACTTCGCGACGTAGGAGGCCACGGCCTGTTCGGTGATGTCCTCGCCTTCGCCGAAGGCCCGGATGGGGCGCACGTCGAGCTGTGTGCCCCACCGCAGGGTGCGGGCGGGCTGGTCCCTGGACGCGGGCACGTCGACTTCCACGCGGGCGGCGGCATGAATCGCGTCGGTGAGCAGGTCGAGGGTCGCCCACGCCGGCGGGGCATCGTCAGGCCCGTCCGGACCGTCGAAGCGGACCACGGCATGGAAGTGCACGGCGCCGCGCTTTTGGTACTCGGCGACCTTGCCGAACGAGACCCGGGACTGCTCCTTCGCGTCCTTCTGGGTGAGTCCGGTGCGCTTGGCGATCTCGCGGCGCAGGTAGATCGTGAAGTAGCGCCACAGCTCGGAGGCATGGTTGTTCCACAACACCGCGCCCGCGTAGTCGTACGTGTCGGGGTCAAGCCCCGGCTGCGCTCCGCTCCGCCGGGCGCGCTTCCCGGCTCCGCTCCGGGCGCCGCTCCTGCCTTCGGCCCGCTCCGCCCGCGCTGCGCCGACGCGCGCCCACATGTGGATAGGGCCGGAAGCCATGAGTCGATCACCGCATAGAACGGGGCGCGGTCAAAGACGATGCCTCCGGCGGGGGATCGGCCGGCACCGGGGGGAGGGGGCGCCGTCGCCGACCGCGAGTCCGTTGGGGCGTGCGTGGGGTGCTCCACCTGGACGCCCTGAACCACGCCCGCTCCACGGTGTGTGGGTCGACGGCGGACGGGATGGGAGCTGGGGTAGGTGGTGGTGAGGTAGGGCATACAGGCGCACCTTCATTCTGCTGGCCAGCGACAAGCACATCACAGTGCCTGGCGCAACAAGCAGCGACCATCGCGCATCTGCGCAGGTCACGGGGCATATCTCGCAACGAGGAGGCGTCCCAGGACCACTGGGGGCCAGCTAGGACCACTGACATCAGCGAGCTATAGTCTGGACAGCACGCCCATGAAAGTGGGAACTCCACTTTCACCGTGACGGCAAAACGTCACAGTGGACGCGCAAGTACGGGCTCCGAGCAGAGGAGCCCGGCCCTGGGGTCTAGCCAGAGCCGGGCCCATACGCGGAGTCGTTAAGCGGGTCCGGCCGACCAATCAACGGCCGGGCTCGCTTTGCTTTGCCCTGCCTTCGTCCGGTGCACCACTCAACGTCGACGCTAGCGCGCCAGCTGCTCCACACAGCCTGCGACTGCCGAGATCGCCATCAGGATCGCTATCAGGATCTCGGCCTTCGTCGGGCGAGGTCGCTGATCACGGTTCGGCTCTTCCGGCTTTCGCAGTTCTGCCATGTCACACTTCCAGTCCGGTCGTGCTAGCCCCTGGCGTGCTGGGGCCTTCGGCTCTTAGGTCCGAAGCTCAGGATGGACCGGAAGTGGACGGCACTAAGCATATCCGTCGGCACTGACACCCACGGGGGGCCAATGTGCAGCGCCGGCAGCGAACAGGCTTACAACGCCTCCGTGTTCATCTTGGGCGCCTCCCCTGACCTATGTACTGGAGGCAAGACACTCCACGGGAAGTTGATCCAGTCATCGGTGCGCTTCCACACGTACTCGCACTGGACGAGCGAGTGGGACTTCTCATAGATCACCGCGCTGCGGACCTCGGCGACCGTGTCGAGGCAGAAGTCCCGCACCAGCTTGAGCGTCTTGCCGGTGTCGGCGACGTCGTCGGTGATCAGGACCTTCTTGTCGGAGAAGTCGATGACGTTCGGGACCGGCGCGAGCATGACGGGCATGTCGAGGGTGGTCCCGACCCCGGTGTAGAACTCCACGTTCACGAGGTGGATGTTCTTGCAGTCCAGCGCGTACGCCAGCCCACCGGCGACGAAGACGCCCCCGCGGGCGATGGACAGCACTATGTCCGGCTCGTACCCGTCGTCGGCGACGGCCTGCGCCAGCTCGCGCACGGCGACGCCGAACTGCTCGTAGGTCAGATTCTCCCGAACATCACTCATGCGCGCGTCCCGCCTGCGTTCTTGCTGCTCATACCTGGGTCCGATGGAAATTGAGGAAGGACCGGGAGGCGGTCGGCCCCCGCTGGCCCTGGTAGCGGGACCCGTAGCGCTCGCTCCCGTACGGGTGCTCGGCCGGCGAGGTGAGCCGGAACATGCACAGCTGCCCGATCTTCATCCCCGGCCACAGCTTGATGGGGAGAGTCGCGAGATTGCTGAGCTCCAGCGTCACGTGCCCGGAGAACCCCGGGTCGATGAACCCGGCGGTGGAGTGCGTGACCAGCCCGAGCCGCCCGAGCGAACTCTTCCCCTCCAGCCGCGAGGCGAGATCGTCCGGCAGCGAGACGACCTCGTACGTACTGGCCAGCACGAACTCGCCGGGATGCAGGATGAACGGCTCGTCGCCCTCCGGCTCCACGAGCCGGGTCAGATCCACCTGCTCGACGGAGGGGTCGATGTGCGGGTACCGGTGATTCTCGAACACCCGGAAGTAGCGGTCGAGACGCACGTCGATGCTCGACGGCTGCACCATGGAGTCGTCGAACGGATCGATCCGCACCCGCCCGTTGTCGATCTCGGCCCGGATGTCCTTGTCTGAGAGAAGCACGCACCGAGGATACGCAAGACGCGCGGAGCAGCGACAACCGCCGCCGCGCCGCGCGCCCGAACCGCTCTGCGCCTGTGCTACCGCTTCTCCGCGCCCACGGGCACGGCACTGCGCAACCGCGCACACCGCGGACATCGGACGAGCCGACCGGGGCCGAGTCGATCGGCCTGCTGCATCGGGAACGAGGTGGCGGTGAACACGTGCCCATCGGCACAGCGGACGACGGTGCGCTCCATCAAGTCCTTCAAGTCCCTTCCCCAAGAGCCGCGTCTGGCTTACTACCCTGACGACAAAAGCCACAGTACGGGATGAAAGAGACGACTCTCCAGGCGGCACTCCGCCCTCACGCACACCCTCTGCGCGGCCCCCACCGTACGCCCCAACTCCGAGCCGCCGCAGCCGCATCCCCACCCCGGAACGACCACCGGCTCCGCGGCGCGAACACCAGGAGCCGGGCATGGGGTAGAGTGAGCGAGCGTCCAGGCACCGACCTCGGTCGGCGTCTTACGCGGGTGTAGTTTAATGGTAGAACATCAGCTTCCCAAGCTGAGAGCGCGAGTTCGATTCTCGTCACCCGCTCCACGCGAAACCCCCGGGTCATCGACCTGGGGGTTTTTTGCTGTCCAGTCCAATCGCAGGGTGGCGTGCCCTCCGCGTGTCCCAACTACAGTTCGGCGACGCTCAGTCGACGCGACCCTGCGCAGGCAGAACAGGTATGGCCGCATCGCGGGTGAGCCGGCACGAGCAGCGCCTGCCGTCGGGCGGCGATCACCTTCGCACCCGCGACGCGCTCGGCCACGTGCGAGCCGGGCGCGGGCCGGATTCGGGCGAGGTCGCGGCTCAGGACCGACTCGGGCTCCCCTCAGGCGTGCTCGGCTGTGCTCCGCGAGGAGCGGTACCGCTCGGGGGCTCTGGTCCCAGGAGCGCGAGCAGCCCGGGGAATCTCTTCTCGATGTCCGCGCGTCGCAGCCGGACGCCCTTGCGGTTGCCGTAATCGATCTCGTCAATGAGACCTGCCTCGCGCAGGGTGCGGAAGTGGTGGGTCTGGGTCTGCTTCGAGATCGGCAGATCGAACGAGTTGCAGCCCCGCTCGTTGTCGCTGCGGTCGGCGGCCAACTGCGTCACCACCGAGCGACGGTGCTCGTCGGCGAGGGCGCGCAACACCGCACCCAGATCGAGCGCATCGGCCTCCGGGCCGGCCAGGTTCTTCCCGGTCACGCGGCACCCCCTTCAGGTACGACTTGAATCGTACCTGAAGGATGTGCTCCACTGAGGTACGAAATTCTTCGTACCTGGATCCGGGCTGCGCTGTCCCGTGCCGCCGCTCCCCGAGGAGGCCCGGCCCGGCACTCGCCGGGGACCTGGTCATCGACTCTCCGAGAGGTCATCGTCATGAAGAAGCCCGAGGTGCTGATAGTCGGTGCCGGAATCGCAGGGCCCGCGCTCGCGTACTGGCTCTCCCGGAACGGCTACCGGCCGACGGTCGTCGAACATGCCCGGCAGCTGCGCTCCGGTGGCAGTGCGATCGTCGTGAAGGGGCCCGCGATCCCGGTCGCCGACCGCATGGGCATCCTCCCGCAGCTCCGCGAGCTCGCCACCCGCAATCGGTCACTGACCCTGCTCGACCCCGACGGCAGGCGAATCCTGCAACTCCCGCTCACCTCGGACAAGGCTCCGACGGTCGAGGTGACCCGGGCCGACCTGTCCGAGGTGCTCCACCGGTCGGCGCAGACCGGGACCGAGTTCCTGTTCGATGACACGGTCACCGCTCTCGACCAGGACGCAGAGGGGGTCGACGTCACCTTCCGGCGGTCCGCGCCACGGCGCTTCGACCTGGTAATCGGTGCCGACGGGATGCACTCCACGGTACGGCGCCTGGTATTCGGACCCGAACGGCAGTTCGCGAGCGACCTGGGCCTGTACGGCGCGACCGTGCCGCTGGAACCCGACGCCGTCGAAGACCCGAGCGAGATGACGATGCTGACGGTGCCGAACCGGACCCTGGTGGTCCACCCCTCGCGGACCACTCCGCTCGCGATCTTCACCTTCCGGGCCGCGCGGCCGGCGCCCCACGACCGCAAGAACATCGCCCTTCACAAGCAGACCGTGGCCGACGCCTACGCCGACGTGGGGTGGCGGGCGCCGGAACTCGTGGCGGCGTTCCTCGACCACCCGGCTCCGTTCTTCGACCCCCTGACCACCATCCGGGTGCCCTCGTGGTCCCGCGGACGGGTCGTACTGCTCGGGGACGCGGCGGCGGCGACGGCCCTGCTGGGTGACGGATCCAGCATGGCGATGGCGGGCGCGTACACCCTCGCACAGGAGCTCGCCGCCCATCCCGGTGATCACGCGCGCGCCTTCGCCGCCTACGAGTCGCGACTCCGCCGTGAGGTGGGTCCGCGGCAGCGACGTGTCGGTCTGCTCTCCCGGCTCATGGTGCCCCGCACCCGGCCGGGCCTCGCGGTGCGCAACGCGGTGGGCCGCGCGGTCGGTCGCACGAACCGGATCGCCTCTCGCGAAGCCGCGAACCGGTAGACCGGGGCCGGGTCCGCGTATCGGCGATGCGGGCGCGGCCATCGACGACTTCCGGGGGCCCGGCGCGTGTGCGGACGACAAGCCTGAACACCTGAGCCAAGATCCTTGCAGGAGCAGGTTGCGCACCAGCCTTCGTGAGCTGTCTCCCGTGCTCGACGTGCCGTTCTGGCTGTGGGCGGTGTTCGCCGTCACCGTGGTCGTGTCGGCCTCGCCCTGGTCTCGGCGCGGTCGTCTTCCTGGTCCTGGGCACGGCACCGGGGGGAGTACACCACCGCGTGGCTCCTGGAGAAGAGCCTGTCGGTCGACAACCTGTTCCTCTTCGCGCTGATCTTCGCCTACTTCAGAGTGCCGCGCGCCTACCAGCACCGTGTGCTGTTCTTCGGCGTCATGGGCGCTCTGGTGTCCCGGGGCCTGTTCCTGGCCGCCGGGGTGGCCGTGGTCAGCCGGTTCACCGCGGTGCTCTCGGTGCTCCTGGCGAACCCCTGGGCCGTACCCGCGCGGTGTACGCCGACTGCCCCGATGCCGTGCGAGCAGGGCCGCGTCGGAGCACCATCGACGGGAAGGCAGCCTCTGGAAAGTCCGTGTGCGATGGGGTGGGTGATGACGTGGGGCCGTGGCCGACGGACGAGCCGGGTTTCTGGCGGCAGGTCGTCCAGCGGCTGGCCACTGCGGTGCTGGTGCTGGACACAGCCGGACGCGTGATCGCCGCGAACCCGGCGGCCGAGCGGCTGCTGGGCCGCACCACCGCGGCGATGCGGGGCGCCGACGCCCACGATCTGCTGCACCGGGACGCGGACGGCAACAAGGTGCCGCGGAACCGGTGCCCACTGCTCCACGCGCTGGCAGAGGAGAAGGGGGCGCGAGGGGAGGGCGGCACATACCTGCGCGGTGACGGTCGTCTGCTGGCTGTCACCTGGTCCGCGTCCCCCTTGATGGAGGACGGTTCCGTGAAGGCCATGGCACTGCTGTTCACGGACGCCACGGAGGACCACCGCGTCCACCGGGAGCGAACGGCGCGCACGCGTGCTCTGGAGGACCTCAACGAGCGGCTGACCCTGGTCGCGGAGATCACCGACGTCCTGGGGCAGACCCTGGAGACCGACGAGGCGCTGGCCCGCCTGGTGCGCCTGCTCGTGCCCCGTCTCGCCGACTGGGCGGCGGTGGACCTGCGTACCGGTTCCGGCGAGATCCACCGGGTGGCTGTCACCGGGCCGGAGGGACAGGACGCCGGATTCCAGGGCTGGCGCGCACCCGCCCCGGAGGAAGCCGGCGAAGGGGAGGACTCGCCACTGGGCCGGGCGCTGACCGGTGGCGAATCCGTACTCCAGGAACGGGTGGCTGCCGTCACCCCGGCCGCCGGCGACCCTCCTCTGGCCGCTCTCCACCATGGCTTTCTGGCAGCGGTGGGCGCCAGCTCGGCCGTCACGGTGCCGCTCGGCGCCCGGGACCGGATCACCGGGGCGCTGACGGTGGTGCGCACCGACCCGGCGCACCCCTTCGACGAGGGGGACCTGGCGGCAGTGAGCGACGTCGGCCGCCGGGTGGGCGTGGTCGTCGACAACACCCGCCGCTACGGCCGTCAGCGTGCCGTCGCCGAGGCCATGCAGCGCAACCTGCTCGCCCCGCTGCCCCGGCCGGGCCACCTCCGGCTGGCCGCCCGCTACCAGCCCGCACCTGCGGGCTCCCAGGTCGGCGGAGACTGGTACGACGCCTTCATCCTGAAGGACGGCGCGCTCGCCCTGGTCATCGGTGACGTCGTGGGCCACGACCTGACCGCGGCGGCCGGCATGGCCCAACTGCACGGCATCCTGCGTTCACTGGCCTGGGACCACACGGGACCGCCCGGCGCCGTCGTCGACCGCCTCGACGCCGCCATGCCGGTCATCACCACCGTCCCGCTGGCCACCCTGATCCTCGCCCGTGTCGAGGGCGACCCGGACACAGGCCCCTGGACGCTCCGCTGGACCAGCGCGGGGCACCCGCCTCCGCTGCTCCTCTCCCCGGACGGCACCGCGTGCTACCTGGAAGCCGGCCAGGGACTGCTCCTCGGAACCGAGCCCGTCGGCGGCGCGGGCCGACCGGACGCCACGCATCCCCTGGAGCCCGGCTCCACCCTGCTGCTGTACACGGACGGGCTCGTCGAGACACCGGGCAGCGACCTCGACACGGGCCTGGAGGAGCTGCGCCGGCACGCCCTCGCGCTCGTCCACGAACCGCTGGACAGGCTGTGCGGAGACGTGCTCGCCCACCTGCCGCCCGGCAGCACCGACGACGTGGCCCTGCTCGCCCTGCGCGTACCGCCGCCATGAGACGTGGTGGCCGTCGGTCCGGGCCGGTGCAGCGGAGGCGCCCACCGCTCCCACGGCACCGATGACCGGCTGTCACGCCGTCTTTACGCACCGAGGAGTACGCTGACGAGACCGAGGGCATCAGGCACGCCGGTGGCGGACCGGCTCCACCCCGGTATCCACCGGCGTTCATCACGCGGGAGGGTCTCCCCCTCCACCGCTCATACGCCCGCCGACTCCCTTCCCGCCCGCTCGCGTTGGTCGTCGGCGCCTTCCTCCGGCAAGAGCGGCCAAGCACGACGACCTCCAACACCCGGAGCCCCCGGTCGCGTCCGGCGCTGCCCCGGCAGGGCAGGCGGACCGCAGGCCGCCGTGCCCTGCCGAACAGGCGGGCAACCCACCTCGTCAGAGAGAACCCACGTGATCACCACAGGCCCCACCGCACCGCCCACCCTGCCTCTGCCCCTGCCGCTCCCCCTCGTCCGCCTGCGTCTCGCGCCGCACCGCGCGCTGCCGCGCCGCATCGACGGAGTGTGGTGGCCACACTCCCGCGACCTTCTGACACAGCTCCCGAAGATGCTCGCCGCCTTGCCGAGCGCGTGGGGCGACATCACCGGCGTCACCGTGGACGCCGCGGCCTGGTCGGCGGCACCGGGGCGCATGTTCGTCGCCAACCAGGTCGTACGCCTGCACAAGGCCCCCGCGTCTCCGCAGGCCCCGGATCGGGTCGTCCTGCTCTCCCCCGGGCTCGGCCGTTGGGATCTGCAGGTGATCCCGCCGGATGCGACGGAGGAAGCGGCCGCTCTGCTCACGGCCGCCGCCCTGGACGACCGACGGCCCGTCGCCGGTGGAGAAGCCCGGCCCCTGTCCCCGACGGCTGCGGCAGGTCCGCACGGCCGTGTGAGACCGGCCGGGCGGGGAACCCGCGCCCCTCGGTGGTAGGAGCCGCCGCGGACACGTCCGTGTACGCACCCGCTCCCCGTGCCCGACTCGCCCTGGGGCCGACCCGAGTCATCCGCCCGCTTCTCAGAGAGACGTCCTCATGACCATGGCCACCACCACCGCCACACGTTCCGACACTCCCGGCAGCGACTTCGCCCGGCTGTCGAAGAAGATCGCGGATGCCGGGCTGCTGGGGCGCCGCCCCGGCTACTACACGTTACGGATCACCGCGGTGACCGGGCTCTACGTCGCCGGATGGGCCGCGTTCGTCCTCGTCGGCGCCTCCTGGTGGACCTTGGCGATCGCCGCGTTCCTGGCCGTCATGTACGGACAAGTCGCCCTGGTCGCTCATGACATGGCCCACCGGCAGGTGTTCCGCCGCCGTCGGGCCAGCGAGCTGTCCGGCCGGATCGCCGGCGCGTCGATCGGCATGAGCTACGGCTGGTGGCAGGACAAGCACACCCGTCACCACGCCAACCCCAACACCGAGGACCTCGACCCCGACATCGGCCCCGACCTGCTCGTCTGGTCCCCGGACCAGGCCCGTGCCGCCACCGGACTGCCCCGCCTCCTCGGCCGCTGGCAGGCGTTCCTGTTCTTTCCCCTGCTCACGCTGGAAGGCTTCAACCTGCACGTGGCGAGCGGCCGGGCCATGGCCAACCGCCGGCTCAAACGCCGGACACTGGACGGCGCTCTGCTCCTCGCGCACTGCGCCGTCTACCTGACCGCCCTGTTCTGGGTCCTGCCGCCCGGCATGGCGATCGCCTTCCTCGCCGTCCACCAGTGCCTGTTCGGCGTCTACCTCGGTTCGGCCTTCGCACCCAACCACAAGGGGATGCCGATCCTGACGGCCGACGACCGCCCCGACTTCCTCCGCCGCCAGGTACTCACCTCACGCAACGTCAACGGCGGCCGGTTCACCGACCTGGCGCTCGGCGGTCTGAACCACCAGATCGAGCACCACCTGTTCCCGAGCATGCCCAGCCCCAACCTGCGCAAGGCCCGCGCCATCGTCCGGCGGTACTGCCGGGACCTGGGTGTGGACTACGCGGAGACGGGCCTGGTCGCCTCCTACCGGCTGGCGCTCACCAGCCTCCACGAAGCCGGCGCCCCGCTCCGACGGACCCGCGCCCGCGCCTAGGGGGTGTCGTTTGGATCAGGCCGGCCGCAGCCTGCGGTGCCTTGTGGCCGACCCGAGCGGGGCGATGGGGGTTGCTCCCGCGCACGGGGGTCCCCCCGCTCGAACGCAGTCGAGCGGGGGGGGAGAAGCCGAGCGGGGGGGGGAGCGTGCAGCTGCAAGGCGGAGGAGGGCGACAGGGCGGAGCCCTGGCAACCGACGACAACGCCCGCAGATGCGCTGCCGGCCCCCGCGACCCCGGCAAGATCGAAACGACTCCCCCTAGCGCGCCGAGACGCCGTGGGTACGGCGCCGAGGGCGCAGCCGTCCGCGTCCGCCGCCCCCACGTCCCCGGCGTTCGCCGGCGTCGCGCGCGGCGGAGGCCCGTCGGCGTACGGCCGACCCTTCGTCCGTCTTCCGGTCGGGCGCGACGACACCGCCACGGCCGTAGTGGAAGGCGGCGCTCCTGTCCCCGTGCTGAGAGTTCAGCCGGTGGATGAGGAACGCGCCTGCCGCGATCACCGCCAGCAGCACGATCACCGTCACGAGGATGTCCACGGTCCTCACGCCCTCTCCGGCAGGTCCGCCGATGCCTCGGTGACCGCCCGGTCCCGCGCGGGAAGGACCAGGACACCGGCTCCGTGTCCCCCTTCGGACTCCCACACCGCCTCCCCGGTGCGGTCGTCCTCTTCGGCGGCCACCGTCTGACGCGCAGCCTCCGCCACCAGGCTGCTCGCGGAGGAGGTCCGGCGCGGGTCGCCGGCCGCCGCCATCAGCCACGTGGCCGCGGCCGGAGGCGTCCGTGGGGGAACGACCAGCAGGTTCCAGCGACCCACGTGGTAGGAGAGCAACAGGAGTTCGTGCTCGTCCTGCTCGAAGCGGAACCAGCCCACCTTCACCACGTGCCCGGCGACAGGCACCTTGCGCGGGACGACCGGCCACTGGGCGGGATTCACCGTGACCCGCGTGATCCGCCCCCATAGCGGATCGAGAACGGACACCAGGGCAGGCAGTTCGGCGGTGAGATCACGCGAACGCGGCCACCAGGCGCCGTCCAGCAGGGCGGGTGCAGAACCGGCGGGAGCGAGTGACAGACGCACAGACGACGTGGGACGCCGGTCTTGGGACGTCATCGGAGGGGAGACGGTCGCAGTCATCGCGCGAACCCTGCCCCGGGCGGGCCTGAGCCGACCCGGCGTATTCGATCATCGAGAACGGCACAGGCGCTTATGTCCGTGCACGGAGTGTCCCCGGTTGGTTCAGCCTACTCTTCGCGGCGTCTGAGCGGGCCGTACGCCGGGGCGGTACGGCCGATGAGGCCGATGCCTCTTGTCGGGCCTCGTCGAGGAGTAACCTGAGGACGTCGAGGGCTTTCGCGCACCGGCGCCGCCGGTCCCGCCCTCGGTCACCCACCCACCGGGCGCTCCGTCGGTCGACGCAGGCCCGCAGTCAGGCTTTTCATCATGACCTTGAACACCACTCAGCGTTGTCCGCACACGGCACCGTTCCGGCCACGTGCCGCGCGCCTCGTCCTCGGATCCGCCAGCCGTTTCGGCCGCCCGGACGGAGCCTGGTGGCCACGGACCCGCGACCTGGCACGGGAACTCGGCGAACTCGCCGACGTGATCGATCCGCTGTGGGGCCGACTCACCCACGTGGCCGTCAATCCCCGCCACTGGCAGCCTGTCCCGCACGGTGGGGTCGTCGTCAATGGTCACGAGGTGGCGGTCGACCGCTTCGCCGAGGTGCTCAACCCGCACAGGATCCTGCTGCAGTCCTACACCACCGGCCGTTGGGATCTCCTCGTGGTACCGCCCCCGACGAGCGCCTCGTCAGCGGCCCGGCTCATGGCGGCCGTGACGTGACACAGCGTGGGGGGCGTGCCCCGGGCCCACGCCTTCCGCAGCGGTGTCGATGAGGATCTGTTCCGCCGGCGTCCGACTGCCGGCGCGCACGGCCGCGGCCATGGCGGCGCGCGCCGCGTCGAGCGCGGTGTGCGGCGGAATCACCAGTAGCGAGAAGAGATCATTGCCGCCCCGGGTGATGAGGACGGTGTCGTCTCCGACCGGGAAGGAGTCGATGTGGACGACGCGGCCGTCGATCGTCATCCGCGTCGGCAGTCCGTCCCAGGCGTCGCTGTCCAGGCCGATACGTGTGATGGGCCCGAGGTACTCAGACAGCGCGGAGACGAGGCCGGGAAGTTCATTGGTGATGTCGCGGGAGCGGGGCCACCACGCCCCGTCGAGTGCGCCCTTCCGGTCATGGGTCGTCTCAAGCCGCACCACCGCGCTTCCCGGTCGTGGAACGGCCTGGTGCACGGCGTCGGGCAGGAGCCTGGTCACCCGCGCGGGACCGGGGTCGGACATCGCACTCGCCTGCCTCTCGGGGAACGGCAAACCGAAAGCCTCCTGGCTTCACCGTACGCCTCAGCCGACGACGGCCGGGTCCCCCGGATCATCGAGGGCCTCGCAGTCACCGCCGCGAACCCCTGGGTCATCGGCCCGGGGATCTTCGTTGTCCAGTCGCCTTGGCGGACGGCGCGCCCTTGCCTGAATCTCTGCGGCTTCGGCGGACGCAGCCGTGGCAGGTCACGGGTGACGATTTCATCGATCACGATGCCGCGAACTCACGCGTCCTGCCTGAGCCCTTGGTCGATGCGGGTGCGCAGGGAACGCAGCGCTTGTCTGAGTGCTGCCGGTTCGATGGCCGTGAGGTCGGCGTCGAAGGTCAGCAGCAGTCCTGCCGGCCCCGCCCATGACCACGCTCCGAGCGTGAGCCGGCAGCTGGAGTCGGTGGCGTACTCGACCGTCGCCCCGCCGGGGGCGAACCGGGCGACGACGGGCGCGGGCAGTGCGACGAGCGCCGACCCGCGACATGGCCATTCCGCCGGGATGCCACCGCGGTCGTGCGTGATGCTCGCGCTTGCGAAGGCCGCGGCCGGACACGTCGACCAGTGACCGCCGGGGAGAGGCACGTTACTCAGCTCGCCGCACGGCCTTCAGTCAGTGGAGCCGAGTTCGTGAGAACTCGCGCGCCGCTGTCGATTCCGTCGGGTCCCGTTCGACATCTTGATGCAGGACGCATCGCCGGGAAGCAACAGGACCTGATGAGGGAACGCATGGATCAGCTGCTGCGAGTACAGAATTTCACCGTCTCACGCGACGGCGTCGCCGCCGGTGAGGACCAGAGCCTGGAGCGGCCCTTCGGCCACGCCGTCGACCCGGGGCGGCTCATGGCCTGGGCCGGCGCCACGGCGAGCTGGCCCAACCGCACCGAGCCCGGGGGGAGCCGGGGCCTGGACGACTACTTCACCCGGGACTTCAGCCACAACATCGGCGCCGAGATCATGGGCCGCAACAAGTTCGGGCCCCAGCGCGGCCCGTGGCAGGACCACGAGTGGCAGGGCTGGTGGGGTGACGAGCCGCCGTTCCACACGCCGGTGTTCGTCCTGACCCACCACGCGCGTCCGTCGTTCACGCTCTCCGACACCACGTTCCACTTCGTGGACGGCGAACCCGCCACCGTGCTCGCGCGGGCGCGGGAGGCCGCACAGGGCAAGGACGTCCGGCTCGGTGGCGGTGTGCGCACCGTCCGGGAGTTCCTCGACGCCGGCCTCGTCGACACCCTGCACGTGGCCGTCGCGCCGGTGACGCTCGGGTCCGGGCTGCGCCTCTGGGACTCGCCCGAGCAGCTGCTGGACCGGTACCACATGGAGGTCGTGCCCAGCCCGAGCGGCATGACGCACCACCTCTTCTGGCGTCGATGACAGGAGGGGGAACGCCCGGCCCGACGTCGGGGAGGCTCCGGCCTCCTCGGTGACGGCCCTTCCCGCCGCTGATCTATCTTGGCGGCCATGCAGTCATACACGATTGGCCAGGCCGCCCGGCTGCTCGGCGTGAGCCCGGACACCGCACGGCGGTGGGCGGACGCGGGCCGGGTGGCGACCCATCGCGACGAGGCCGGGAAGCGGCTCATCGACGGGAAGGACCTGGCCGCCTTCTCCGTGGAGCTGGCGCAGAGCGGGAGCGGTGAGGAGGACGCCTCCCACACCTCGGTGCGCAACGCCTTCCCCGGCATCGTCACCGCGATCAAGCTCGGTGACGTGGCGGCCCAGGTGGAGATCCAGGCCGGTCCGCACCGGCTGGTCTCGCTGCTCACGCGGGAGGCCGTGGAGGAGTTGGGGCTGGAGGTCGGGGTGGAGGCCACCGCCCGGGTGAAGTCGACGAACGTGCACGTCGACCGGGTCTGAGCCGGCCGGCCCGTCTGTCGGGGCGCACCCGGCAGGCCCGGCAGGCCCGGCCGCCCAGTGCGCCGTATGAACGCACATGCCAGGTGATGGGATCACTGATCCCGCTCATGCGAAGTGCCAGGAGACTTTCGGCTTGCATCTGCGGCAGTATGCTCGTCGTATGTTCCGTCCCTGACCCGCATGCCCTGACCTTCGGGAGTGGACTCGTGTCGACCCGTTCCGCGCGCCGGATCCGCCGGATGCTTCAGGTGACCGGCGCAGGTGCCGCCGCGCTGGCGGCCCTGAGCGCCTGCTCGTCCTCCGACTCCGGTTCCGGCTCCGGTGCCTCCTCGGCGGGCGGCGGTTCGGACGGGCTGTCCGGGACCGTGAACGTCTTCGCCGCGGCCTCGCTGACGGAGAGCTTCACCGAGCTGGGCGAGGAGTTCGAGAAGCAGCACCCCGGCACCGAGGTCGTCTTCAACTTCGGCGGCAGCGACGCGCTCGCCGCGGGCATCACCAGCGGGGCACCGGCCGACGTGTTCGCCTCCGCCAGCCCCAGGACGATGAAGGTCGTCACGGACGCGGATGCCGCCGCCGGGACGCCGGCCACCTTCGTCCGCAACCAGCTGGAGATCGCCACCCTGCCCGGCAACCCGGAGCAGGTCGCCTCCCTGAAGGACCTCACCGGGGACGGTCTGAAGGTCGTGCTGTGCGACAAGGCGGTGCCGTGCGGCGCGGCCGCACAGAAGGCGCTGACCGCCGCCGGTCTCGAACTCACCCCGGTCTCCTACGAGGAGGACGTGAAGTCGGCGCTCAACAAGGTGGTCCTGAAGGAGGCCGACGCCGCGGTCGTCTACCGGACGGATGTGAAGGCGGCCGGTGACAAGGTGACGGGCGTGGAGTTCCCCGAGTCGGCGAAGGCCGTCAACGACTACCCGATCGCCCTGCTCAAGGACGCCCCCAACGCGGACGTCGGCAAGGCGTTCATCGCGCTGGTGCGGTCCGCCGAAGGACAGCAGGTCCTGACCGGCGCCGGGTTCACGGCGCCGTGACCACCTCGCACAGGACCGGTTCCCCGGCCGGCCCCCGCACGGGTGGACGGCCGCGCCGCCGCCAGGTCCGGGGCGGTGCCCCCCTGCCGCTGCTCGTGCCCGCGCTGATCGGCCTGGCGTTCCTGGTACTCCCCCTCGTCGCCCTGCTGATCCGGGCGCCCTGGGCGAGCATGCCCGAGCTGCTGACCAGTACCGAGGTGTGGCAGGCACTGCGCCTGTCGCTGATCTGCGCCACGGCGGCGACCGTGGTGAGCATGGTGATCGGCGTGCCGCTGGCCTGGCTGCTGGCCCGGGTGGAGTTCCCGGGACGCGGACTGGTCCGCGCCCTGGTGACGCTGCCGCTGGTGCTGCCGCCGGTGGTGGGCGGTGTCGCCCTGCTCATGGCACTGGGGCGCAACGGGGTCGTCGGGCAGTGGCTGGACTCCTGGTTCGGGATCACGCTGCCGTTCACCACCACCGGTGTGATCCTCGCGGAGGCGTTCGTGGCGATGCCGTTCCTCGTCATCAGCGTCGAGGGCACCCTGCGCGCCGCCGATCCCCGCTACGAGGAGGCGGCCACCACCCTCGGCGCCTCCCGCTTCACCGCGTTCCGGCGGGTCACGCTGCCGCTGATCGCGCCCGGGATCGCCGCCGGTGCCGTGCTGGCCTGGGCGCGGGCGCTCGGCGAGTTCGGGGCGACGATCACCTTCGCCGGGAACTTCCCCGGCCGCACCCAGACCATGCCGCTGGCGGTCTACCTCGCCCTGCAGAGCGACCCGGAGGCGGCCGTCGCCCTCAGCCTGGTACTGCTGGCCGTGTCCATCGCCGTACTCGCCGGACTGCGCGACCGCTGGATGACCGCCTCATGACCGACACCGGGAAGAACACCGCGCGGACGGACACGGCCGCCGGGGACCAGGCGGTGGACGGAGGGCTCGACGCGCGGCTCGTCGTCGAGCGGGGTGGCTTCCGCCTCGACGTGGCCCTGACCGCGGCCCCCGGCGACGTCGTCGCGCTCCTGGGCCCGAACGGCGCCGGAAAGACCACCGCCCTGCGCGCCCTCGCCGGTCTCGTCCCACTCTCGGACGGTCATCTGCGGCTCGACGGAGTGGAGTTGGACCGTACGCCGCCGGAGTCCCGGCCGGTCGGGGTCGTCTTCCAGGACTACCTGCTCTTCCCGCACCTGACCGCGCTCGACAACGTGGCCTTCGGTCCGCGCTGCCGGGGCGCGACCAGGGCGCAGGCCCGGATGCAGGCCGCCGCCTGGCTGGAGCGCCTGGGTCTCGCCGGGCACGCCGCCGCCAAACCGCGCCGGCTCTCCGGCGGCCAGGCCCAGCGCGTCGCCCTCGCCCGCGCCCTGGCCACCCACCCCCGGCTGCTGCTCCTCGACGAACCCCTCGCGGCCCTCGACGCCCGCACCCGCCTCGACGTCCGCGCCCAACTCCGCCGCCATCTGGCCGATTTCGAGGCCGTCGCCGTACTGGTCACGCACGACCCGCTGGACGCCATGGTCCTCGCCGACCGCCTCGTCGTCGTCGAGGACGGCCACGTCGTCCAGGAGGGCACCCCCTCCCACATCGCCCGCCGGCCGCGCACGGACTACATCGCCCACCTGGTCGGGCTCAACCTCTACCGGGGCCGGGCCGAGGGCCACACGGTACGGCTCGACGACGGGCCCGCGATCACGACCACCGAGGAGCTGACCGGGCCGGTCTTCGTCGCCTTCCCGCCCAGCGCCGTCACCCTGCACCGGGACCGCCCCACCGGCTCCAGCGCCCGCAACGTCTGGCGCTGCGAAGTGGCCGGTCTGGAGACCCACGGCGACCGGGTCCGCGCCGACCTCACCGGCGAACTCCCCCTCGCCGCCGACCTCACCACGCTCGCCGCCGCCGACCTGGACCTGCACCCCGGCGCCACCGTCTGGGCCACGGTGAAGGCCACGCAGACACACGCCTACCGCGACTGACGACGTGGTCGCGACCACGTACGGATCACGGTCCCGCCCGCGCATCAGGGCGTGTACAGCGACTGCACCCTGGTGACCCGCCCGCGGCCGTCGAAGCTCAGGTCGTAGCCGAGGAGCGCGCGGTCCGAGGCGGGCCGGGCCGTCAGGCGGCCGACGAACTCCTCCTGGGCGTACGCGGCGGGGTGCTTCGCGTCGCCGAGCGGGACCGACAGGAGCACCTGGGCGTCCTCGGTCATGCTCACCTCGGTGTAGGGCCCCTCTCCCGGAACGATCACCCATGCCTCGAACTGGGGGTGGGGCTTCTTCTCGGCGGGCCGCACCGACAGGTAGGTCCGTCCGTCGCCGGTCCGGGCGTCGCCGATCTGCACGAACTGCTTGGTGCCGGCCCAGCGTGCCGCGGTGGCGCTCGGCCCGGCGCTCGGGGCCGTCCCGTCCGGCGACGGGGTGGCCGGCGCCGAGGTCACGGACTCGGTGGCGGTGGCGGCCTGCCCGTGGTCCGGTCCGTCGTCCGGTCCGGCGTCCGGTCCGCCGCACCCGGTGAGGGCCAGCAGGCCGAGGGTGAGGGCGGTGAGGCACCGGACGGTGGTGGTCCGGCGGTGTGCGACGCGCATGGTGAAGTCCCCCCAAGGACGTGGTGCGTTCTGGATACGCACTCTCTACGCGCCGGCCCACCCGGTGGGTTGCATCCCGATGCGAATTGTTCGCCCCCCTCGCCGTCGACGGCCCGTCCGGCACCTCCACGGCACCCGCGGGATCAGTCGCCGAGCCAGTACGCCTCCCGCAGCGAGTGCACGCGGCCCTCGCCGTCGTAGTCGATCGCGAAGGCCCACTTCCGCCCGGCGGCCAGCCGGTCCAGCAGCTCGTCCAGTCGCAGGTCCGCCGGGTTCCCGCCGGACAGCCGCCGTGCTTCCACCGGCGTCCCCCGCGGCAGGGTCAGCGTGTGCGCCTCGCCCGTGGGCGTCGCCCCGCCCCGCACGGTGCGCAGCGGCTCGACGGTGACCCGCACCGTGTCGCCCTCCGCCACCGCGTCGTACACGTAGGCCAGTTCCTCGGCGTACTCCGCTCCCGGAGCGGGCGTCGGCGGCCTGAAGGACGAAGCGGCCGCCGTCGGGAGGACGGCGGGCGGCTCGGGGTCCCGGGCGGCCCGGACCAGCGACAAGCCGCCCAGGGCCACCGCCGCGGCCAGCAGCGCGCCGCCGGACGCCAGTGCGGCACGCCTGCGGCGCAGGCGCTGCTCGCCGCGCGCCCGGATCCGCTCCGGGGCCGGCGGCACCGCGTGCCGGCGGCCCGACTCCGCGAGGTCCGCCAGGGACTCCCCCAGCCCGGTCAGCGGTCCGGGCGCCGGTCCTGGCCCCACTTCTGACCTCGGTCCTGGCCTGTCAGCCATGTCGCACCTCCGGCAGGCGACTCGTCCGCGGATCCAGCTCGGTGTCGGACAGCAGCCGGGCCAGCGCCGCCCGGCCCCGGCTCAGCTGCGCCTTGACCGTACCGACCGGACTGCCGACCTCGGCGGCCACCTGCTCGACCGTCAGGTCGCACAGGTGGTGGAGCACCACGGCCCGTCGTTGCGCCTCGGGTATCCGCCGCAGCGCCTGGACCAGCAGCACGTGGTGCGGTTCCGGGGGCGGGACGGCGGCCGGCGGGCCCTGGCGCCGGGCGAAGGCGAGCGCGGTGCGCACCTTCCGCCACCGGCTGACCGCCAGCCGCCAGGCCACCGTGCGCACCCACGCCTCGGGGGCACCGCTCAGGTCCAGCTCGGTCCGCTGTTCCCAGGCCCGGGCGAAGGCCTCCTGGACCACGTCCTGGGCCTCGGCGAGGTCGCCCGTCATCGCGTACAGGTGACCGATGAGCCTGCCGACGCTCTCGGCGTAGAAGGCGTCGAACTCGCGTGTGTCCGCACCCCGGCCGGTGCTCGGTTCGTCTGGTGGTCGCATGTCTCCCCCGTCAGGCTGCACGGTGCCATCCGGCCGCCTTCCGGTACAAGGAGCCTGCGTCGTCGGCTCCGGTCCGACTCGCGGCGGCCCCGGCCGACCCGGCCCGCATCCTGCCCGCTCTGGGCGCCGCGGGGACCGCCACGGACGCCGCCCGCCCGGTCCTGACGGGACGGCGCCTGAGGTTGCCGGAACCCGGCAGGCTTCGACCGGCCTCCCGTGCCGGAGGACAGGCTCACGCCGGGGCGGCCGGCTTGCCTAGGCTGCCGTCCGAAGGGGGCCCCGATCATGTCCGTTCGACCGAGCACGGACGACTGGCGGCTCATCGCCTTCGGCGCCACCGTCGTCTGCACGGCCGCGCTGTACCGGTGCATGCCGACGGCCAGGAAGGTCGGGGCCGACATCCGGGAACAGGAGGAGAAGCCCTGGGACAAGGTCCCCCTCAACACCTTTTCCCTGTACTGGATGATCGGGTCGGGCACGGCTTGCACAGGAGCCGCAGCCTACTTCTGGGAGTACCTCGCCCTCGGGTGAGCCGTAGCCCGTCGAGTTGTCCGCGAACTCCCCCGGGATTGTCCGTGATCGGTAACGGAGGGATCCCGGGCGGGGTTTCTCCCGTCCTGTCATGTGGTCCCCGACGTGAGCGGGGGCGGCGGGGCAACTACGCGAAGGCGGGGCGGCGGACATGGCGCGGCACGGTGGTGGACGGGGCTGGTACGGCAAGGTGGTCGGGGCGGCGCTCGGTGTGACGGTGCTCGCCGTCGGCGCCTCGGTGTGGACCGCGCAGGCCGACTCCGTCGGCGGCGGTGCGACGCCGCGGGCGTCCGCGTCGGCCACGCCGGGCGGCGAGGCCAAGCCCGTCGACATCAGCATCGCGCACGCCTCGGACGCGGGGCCGAACGGCGTGAACATCACCATCGACGACGGCCCCGACCCCGCGTGGACGCCTCAAGTGCTCGACCTGCTGAAGGAGTACGGCGTGAAGGCCACCTTCTGCATGACGGGCCTTCAGGCCGAGGCCCACCCGGATCTCGTGAAGGACGTCGTGGCGGCCGGTCACCTGCTCTGCGACCACACGGTGTCGCACGACACCACCATGGACAAGAAGTCCGAGGCCTACCAGTCCAAGGAGATCCTCGACGCCGAGCGCATGATCATCGAGGCGTCCGGGGGCGTGCGGCCGGTGTACTACCGGGCCCCCGGCGGGGCGTTCACCCCCTACAGCCGCAAGCTCGCCGCCTCCCACGGGATGCGCCCGCTGGGCTGGAACGTGGACACCAAGGACTTCGAGCGGCCGGGCGCGGACGCCATCGTCGCCACCGTCAAGCGGGAGCTGCCCAACGGCCCGACCATCCTCTTCCACGACGCCGGGGGCGACCGCACCCAGACCGTCGAGGCCCTGCGGCAGGTCCTGCCCTGGCTGAAGGAGCAGGGCCACACCTTCGGCTTCCCGGTGCGGTGAGCGCGTCCCTGGTTCAGGTCGTCGGGACCGGCTCCGGGGTGCGGGGCGCCACCGGGCGGCGGCGGGTCGGGATGCCGAGGGTCGGGTTGGCGACGCCCCAGGCCGCGGACTTGCAGACGAGTTCCTTGTAGAGGGCGGCGAGCCGTCCGGTCAGGGCCGCGCGCACGGCGCGGTCGTCGGCGGTGACGTACTGGATCAGGCCCTGGCCCCGGCCGAGCGAGATGCACTGGTTGAAGTAGCGCGGCGTCACGTTCGGGAGCTTCCCGCCGGTCAGCCGGGCCGCGATGGCGTCGGCGGCCTGCCAGGCGGTGGGCACACCCGAGGCGCACGACATCCGCAGCGGCTTGTCGCCGGGGCCCGCCGCCAGCGCGGCGTCGCCGACCGCGTACACGTCCGGGTGGGACACCGAGCGCATGGTCCCGTCGACGACGATCCGGCCGGTGTCGGTGACATCCAGCGTGGTGGCGCTCGCCAGGGGGTGGACGGCGAATCCGGTGGTCCACACCGTGACGTCGGCCGGGACGGCCGTGCCGTCGGCGGTGACGACGTGGTCCGCGGCCACGGCCGTGACGGCGGCGTTCTCGTACGCCGTGACGCCGAGGGCGGCGAAGACCTTCCGTAGGTGGCGGCGGCCCTTGGGGGAGAGCCAGTCGCCGAGTTCGCCGCGGGCCGTGAGCGACACGTCGAGGTCCGGGCGGGCCTCGGCGATCTCGGACGCGGCCTCCAGGCCGGTGAGCCCGCCGCCGACGACGACCACGGTCCGGCCGGCCTCCAGCCCCGCCAGGCGTTCGCGCAGCCGGAGCGCTCCCGGGCGGCCGGCGATCTCGTGGGCGTGCTCCACCGCACCGGGGACGTCCTGCGGGTTCCAGGCGCTGCCGAGGGCGTAGACGAGGGTGTCGTAGGCCAGTTCACCGGCGCCGTCCTCGTCGGTGACGGCGACGGTCCTGCGGTCGGCGTCCACGCCGGTGACCTTGGCGATCCGCACCTCGACGCCGGTGTTCGCGAACATCTCGTCGAGCGGCCGGGCCCTGAGGTCCTGGCCGACGGCGAGCTGGTGCATCCTGACCCGTTCGACGAAGTGGGGCTCGGCGTTGACGAGGGTGATGGCCGCGTCCTCGCTCCGCAGCCGCCTGGCAAGACGGCCGGCGGCGACGGCTCCGGCGTATCCGGCGCCCAGGACGACGATGCGGTGCCGCGGGGTGTGCTGCATGACGTGCTCCCTTGTCTCCGGCCGCTGGGGGTTCTCTCCAGCGGGACTCGCCCCTTGAACCGGGCAGCCCGCCGATTCCTGACAGGGGTGGGAGTGACGCGCACCACATTCCGGCCGGGGCCCGGGGTCCGGGAGGGAAGGGGAGGGAAGGGGACGGAAGGGGAGGGGCGGCGGCGAGGTCCGGGAGGCCGGGCCCGGGTCAGATCCGGAACAGGGGTTCCCCGTGCTCGTCGGCCTCCCACCGGCGGGTGGCGCGTTCGAGCTTGTCGGGGTTGACCTGGTTGCGGAAGCCCGCGAGCCCCTCGGAGGTGACCTCCAGGCACATGATCCCGATGACCCGGCCGTGCACGACGGCCACCAGGGCGGGGTCGCCGTTGGCGGTGGCGGCGTGGATCTCGGCGGGACCGCCGGTCAGCGCGCGCTTGGCCCTGCCGGGCTTGAACAGGCCCCGCAGGAACGTCGCCACGGCCTGGGCGCCCTCGAACGCCTTGGCGCGGGCCGGCACCTTCCCACCGCCGTCGCCGATCGACACGGCGTCCCGGGTGAGCAGCTCGACCAGCGGTTCGGTCCGGCCGCTGGTGGCCGCCGCGAGGAACTCCTCCACGATCCGCCGGGCGGCGGCCTCGTCGACCTCGGTGCGGGCCCTGCCCTGCGCGACGTGCTTCCTGGCCCGGTGCAGGGTCTGCTGGCTGGCGTCCTCCGTGATGTCGAGGATCGCGGCGATCTCCCGGTGCGGGTAGCCGAAGGCCTCACGCAGGACGTACACCGCCCGCTCGCCCGGTGAGAGCCGCTCCAGCAGGGCGAGGACCGCCAGGGAGACCGACTCGCGCTGCTCGGCCGTCTCCGCCGGGCCGAGCATCGGGTCCCCGGCGAGCAGCGGCTCGGGCAGCCACTGGCCCACGTAGGTCTCCCGGCGGGCGCGGGCCGAGGTGAGCTGGTTGAGGCACAGGTTGGTGAGGACCTTCGTCAGCCACGCCTCGGGGACCTCGACGCGTGCGACGTCGGCCGCCTGCCAGCGCAGGAACGTCTCCTGCACGGCGTCCTCCGCCTCGCTCGCCGAGCCGAGGAGGCGGTAGGCGATGGCCTCCAGACGGCGCCTGGAGGCCTCGAACCGTTCCACGTCGCTCACGGTCAGGGCCATGGCCCGGATTGTAACCGCGCCTCAGTGCCCGGCCTTCGGTGCCACCAGTTCCCCGAGCGCGATGTTGAGTTCGAGGACGTTCACCCGCGGTTCGCCGATGAAGCCGAGGGTGCGGGGGGTGGTGTGCTCGTCGACGAGCTTCTGGACGCGCTCGGCGGGCAGGCCGTTCTTCTCGGCGACCCGGTGCACCTGGAGGTCGGCGTACCGCGGGGAGATGTCCGGGTCCAGCCCGGAGGCGGAGGAGGTGACGGCGTCCGCGGGCACGTCCTCGGGCCGCACGGGGTGGCCGGGCACGGAGTTGTCCTCGACTACGGCGGCTTTGGCGTCCTTGACCCACTGGACGAGTTCCGGGTCGTCGGCGGAGCGGTTGGTGGCCCCGGACAGGAGCAGCTCGTACTGCGTGTTGACGCTGTTGGTGCCGAGGCCGTTGGCCGGGCGGCCCTGGAACCATCTCAGGTCCGGTTCCGGGGTCTCCTGGCCCTTCCCCAGCGGCAGGTTGTAGGACTGGCCGATGAGGGAGGAGCCGACGACCCTCCCGTCCGCCTTGATCTCGGAGCCGTTCGCCTTCCCGGGGAACAGCCCCTGGGCGACGCCGGTGACGACGAGCGGGTAGACGATGCCGGTGACCAGGGTCAGGACGAGCAGGGCGCGCAGGCCCGCCGTGAGCAGCCGGGCGGCGTTGGTCAGGGATGTGTTCATGTCGGTCAGCCGATTCCGGGAGTGAGCGAGACGATCAGGTCGACGATCTTGATGCCGATGAACGGGGCGATCAGCCCGCCCAGTCCGTAGACGGCGAGGTTGCGGCGCAGCATCCGGTCGGCGCTCATGGGCCGGTAGCGCACGCCCTTCAGCGCGAGCGGCACCAGCACGACGATGATCAGCGCGTTGAAGATCACCGCGGACAGGATCGCGGAGTCCGGGGAGGACAGGCCCATGATGTTGAGCTTGTCCAGGCCCGGGTAGACGGCCGCGAAGAGCGCCGGGATGATCGCGAAGTACTTGGCGACGTCGTTGGCGATGGAGAACGTCGTCAGGGCGCCGCGGGTGATCAGGAGCTGCTTGCCGATCCCGACGATCTCGATCAGCTTGGTGGGGTTGGAGTCGAGGTCGACCATGTTGCCGGCCTCCTTGGCGGCCGACGTGCCGGTGTTCATCGCCACACCGACGTCCGCCTGGGCCAGCGCGGGGGCGTCGTTGGTGCCGTCGCCGGTCATCGCGACCAGCTTGCCGCCGGCCTGCTCGCGCTTGATGAGGGCCATCTTGTCCTCGGGCGTGGCCTCGGCGAGGAAGTCGTCGACGCCGGCCTCGTCCGCGATCGCCTTGGCGGTCAGCGGGTTGTCGCCCGTGATCATGACGGTCTTGATGCCCATGCGGCGCAGCTCGTCGAACCGTTCCCGCATGCCGTCCTTGACGACGTCCTTGAGGTGGATCACCCCGAGGACGCGCGCGCCGCGGTCGTCCTCCACGGCCACCAGCAGCGGCGTACCACCCGCCTCGGAGATGCGGGCGGTGGCGGTGTCCGCGTCCTCGGTGACCGTGCCGCCCCGCTCCCGGACCCAGGCGGCGACCGAACCTGCCGCGCCCTTGCGCACCCTGCGGCCGTCCACGTCCACGCCGGACATGCGGGTCTGGGCGGTGAACCCGATCCACTCGGCGCCGGCCGGCTCGCCCTGCTGCCGCTCGCGCAGGCCGTACTTCTCCTTGGCGAGGACGACGACGGAGCGGCCCTCGGGTGTCTCGTCGGCGAGCGAGGAGAGCTGGGCGGCGTCGGCGAGTTCGGCCTCCGTCACACCGCGGACCGGCACGAACCCGGCCGCCTGCCGGTTGCCCAGCGTGATGGTGCCGGTCTTGTCGAGGAGCAGCGTGGAGACGTCACCGGCGGCCTCGACCGCGCGGCCCGACATCGCCAGCACGTTGCGCTGCACCAGGCGGTCCATGCCCGCGATGCCGATCGCGGAGAGCAGGGCGCCGATCGTGGTCGGGATGAGGCAGACCAGCAGGGCCACCAGCACGATCATGTCCAGGTGGGTGCCCGCGTAGTCGGCGAACGGCGGCAGGGTGGCGCAGGCCAGCAGGAAGACGACGGTCAGCGAGGCCAGCAGGATGTTCAGCGCGATCTCGTTCGGCGTCTTCTGCCGGGCCGCTCCCTCGACCAGGTTGATCATCCGGTCGATGAAGGTCTCGCCCGGCTTCGTGGTGATCCTGACGACGATGCGGTCGGAGAGCACCTTGGTCCCGCCGGTGACCGCGGACCGGTCGCCGCCGGACTCGCGGATGACGGGCGCCGACTCGCCGGTGATCGCCGACTCGTCGACCGAGGCGACGCCCTCGACGACGTCGCCGTCGCCGGGGATGACGTCCCCGGCCTCGCAGACGACCAGGTCGCCGACCGTGAGCCCGGTGCCGGGGACCGTGGTGCCGTCGACCCGGCGGGCGACGGTGTCGGTCCTGGCCTTGCGCAGGGTGTCGGCCTGGGCCTTGCCGCGGCCCTCGGCGACCGCCTCCGCCAGGTTGGCGAAGAGCACGGTCAGCCAGAGCCAGGCGCTGATCGTCCAGCCGAACCAGTCGCCGGGGTCCGTGCAGGAGAAGGCCGTGGTCAGCACGGAGCCGACGAGGACGACGAACATGACGGGCGACTTCGCCATCACCCGCGGATCGAGCTTGCGGAAGGCGTCGGGCAGCGACGTGACCAGCTGCTTCGGGTCGAAGAGGCCCGCGCCGACGCGGCCCTGACCGGGCTGGTGCCCGGAGGGTGCGTCGCTGTGCGGCGCCCGGGTCTCAGTGGCTGTGGACATGGAGTCCCCTTGGTTCCGCGGGTCGGTCCGCTGCGTGTCGGTGTTCATGCCGCCAGCCCTTCGGCGAGCGGGCCCAGGGCGAGGGCCGGGAAGTAGGTCAGACCGGTGATGACCAGGACGGCGCCGACCAGCAGGCCGGCGAAGAGCGGTTTCTCGGTGCGCAGCGTTCCCGTGGTGGCCGGTACCGGCTGCTGCCGGGCCAGCGAGCCCGCGAGGGCCAGGACGAACACCATCGGCAGGAACCGGCCCAGCAGCATGGCGAGGCCGAGGGTGCTGTTGAACCATTGGGTGTCGGCGTTCAGGCCCGCGAAGGCCGAGCCGTTGTTGTTCGAGGCGGAGGTGTAGGCGTAGAGGATCTCGGAGAAGCCGTGCGCCCCGCTGTTGGTCATCGAGTCGCCCGGGGTGGGCAGGGCCATCGCCGCGGCCGTGAACACCAGGACCAGGGCCGGGGTGATCAGGATGTAGCAGGCGGCGAACTTGATCTCGCGGGTACCGATCTTCTTGCCCAGGTACTCGGGCGTACGCCCGACCATGAGCCCCGCGATGAACACCGCGATAACCGCCATGACCAGCATGCCGTAGAGCCCGGACCCGACCCCGCCGGGCGCGATCTCGCCCAGCATCATGCCGAGCATGGTGATGCCGCCGCCGAGTCCGGTGAAGGATGAGTGGAAGGAGTCCACCGCGCCGGTCGAGGTCAGGGTGGTGGTCACCGCGAAGAGCGACGAGCCGCCGATCCCGAAACGCAGCTCCTTGCCCTCCATCGCCCCGCCTGCCGCCTGCAACGCGGGGCCGTGGTGGGCGAACTCGGTCCACATCATCAGGGCGACGAAGCCGACCCAGATGGTGGCCATCGTGCCGAGGATCGCGTAGCCCTGGCGCACCGAGCCGGTCATCACGCCGAAGGTCCGGGTCAGCGCGACCGGGATCAGCAGGATCAGGAAGATCTCGAACAGGTTGGTGAACGGCGTCGGGTTCTCGAAGGGGTGGGCGGAGTTGGCGTTGAAGTAGCCGCCGCCGTTGGTGCCCAGCTCCTTGATGACCTCCTGCGAGGCGACCGCGCCCCCGTTCCACTGCTGCGGAGCGCCCAGGAACTGGCCGACCTCGTGGATGCCCGAGAAGTTCTGGATGACCCCGCAGGCCACCAGGATCACCGCGCCGACCGCGGCGATCGGCACCAGGACGCGGACGACCCCGCGGACCAGGTCGGCCCAGAAGTTGCCCAGTTCACCGGTGCGGGACCGCGCGAAGCCGCGTACGAGAGCGACGGCGACGGCGATGCCGACGGCCGCCGAGACGAAGTTCTGCACGGCCAGACCGGCGGTCTGCACGACGTGGCCCATGGCCTGCTCGCCGTAGTACGACTGCCAGTTGGTGTTGGCGACGAAGGACGCGGCGGTGTTGAACGCCTGGTCCGGGTCGATGGAGGCGAAGCCGAGCGAACCGGGCAGCACGCCCTGCAACCGCTGGAGCAGGTAGAGGAAAAGGACCCCGGCGAGGGAGAAGGCGAGGACGCCGCGCAGGTACGCGGGCCAGCGCATCTCCGTGTCCGGGTCCGCACCGATGCCCTTGTAGATCCACTTCTCGACCCGCAGGTGCTTGGGCGAGGAGTAGACCCTGGCCAGGTGGTTTCCGAGGGGGACGTAGGCGAGCGCCAGCGCGGCCATGAGCGCGAGCAGCTGGAGCACGCCGGCGAGGACAGGGCTCATGCGGTGCTCAGAACCTCTCCGGGTGGATCAGGGCGAGGACGAGGTAACCGAGCAGGGCGACGGCCACGATCAGGCCGACGACGTTCTCCGCGGTCACAGCTTCGTCACCCCCTTGGCGACAAGGGCCACGAACGCGAACACCGCGATCATGGTGACGACGAAGGCCACGTCGGCCATCGCTGGCTCCTAGTGAGGTTCGGAAAAGAAGCTGACAACGAGATGAGAGCCCCCTTCCGACCGTTTTCGGCCGCCGTTGATGGCTTCCATACGGCGGCGCGAACGCCTTTGACACCTCTCTGACGACATACGGCGCCACCCGACGAGATGCCGGGTGGCGCCGCCGCGGGGTCGCGCTACTTCGCGTCGCGGTTGAAGACCGACTTCGCCCAGACGTAGCCGAGCACGGTGAGGGCGAGGCACCAGACGAGGGCGAGCCATCCGTTGTGCCCGATCTCGGTGCCGAGGAGCAGGCCGCGCAGGGTCTCGATGGCGGGTGTGAAGGGCTGGTACTCGGCGATCGGCTGGAACCAGCCCGGCATCGAGTCGATGGGGACGAAGGTGCTGGAGATCAGCGGGAGGAAGATCAGCGGCAGCGCGTTGTTGCTGGCGGCCTCGGCGTTCGGGCTGATCAGGCCCATGCCGACGGCGATCCAGGTCAGCGCGGTGGCGAACAGGGCGACCAGCGCGAAGGCCGCGAGCCACTCCAGGGCGGTGGCGTCGGTGGAGCGGAAGCCGATGGCCGCGCCGACGGCGCCGACGAGGACCACACTGATCACCGACTGCAGCACGCTGCCGATGACATGCCCGGTGATCACCGAGCCGCGGTGGATGGGCATGGTGCGGAAGCGGGCGACGATGCCCTCGGTCATGTCGTTGGAGACGGAGACCGCGGTACCGACCGTGGTGGACCCGATGGTCATCAGCACCAGGCCCGGCACGAGATAGGAGACATACGCGGACCGGTCGGCGCCGCCGCCGATGCCGGCGCTCATCGCGTCGCCGAAGACGTAGACGAAGAGCAGCAGCAGCATGACCGGCGTGAGCAGCAGGTTCAGGGTGAGGGACGGGTAGCGGCGGGCGTGCAGGAGGTTGCGGCGCAGCATCGTGGAGGAGTTGCGCGCGGCGAGGGAGAGGGTGCTCATCGGACGGTCTCCTTCAGCTGGTCGGTCTGGGCGGGGACGGTGGCGGTGGCGGTGAGGGCGAAGAAGACGTCGTCGAGGTCGGGGGTGTGGACGGTGAGTTCGTCGGCCTCGATGCCCGCCTGGTCGAGGCGGTCGAGGATGGTGCGTAGGTCGCGCTGGCTGCCGTCGCTGGGGATCTGGAGGGTGAGGGTGTCGTCGTCGCCGGTGCTGTCGGGCAGGGCGGCGGTGGCCTCGCGGTGGGCGGTGGGGTCGGTGAAGCGGAGCCGGACGTGTCCGCCGGGGACGATCCGTTTGAGTTCCTCGGCGGTGCCCTCGGCGGCGATCTTTCCGTTGTTGAGTACGGCGATGCGGTCGGCGAGTTCGTCGGCCTCGTCCAGGTACTGGGTGGTGAGGAGGACGGTGACGCCGTCGGTGACGAGTTCGCGGATGATCTGCCACATGTTGTGGCGGGAGCGGGGGTCGAGGCCGGTGGTGGGTTCGTCGAGGAAGATGATCCGCGGGTTGCCGACCAGGGTCATGGCGATGTCGAGGCGGCGTTTCATGCCGCCGGAGTAGGTGGAGGCGGGCTTGTGCGCGGCCTCGGTGAGGTCGAAGCGCGCCAGCAGGTCCGCGGCGACCCGCCGGCCCTCGCGCCGGGGGAGCAGGTGCAGGTCCGCCATGAGGAGCATGTTCTCCTCGCCGGTGATCAGGCCGTCCACGGCGGAGAACTGGCCGGTGACGCCGATCGCGCGGCGCACGGCCTGCGGGTCGGCGGCGAGGTCGTGGCCCGCCACCTGGGCCTGCCCGCCGTCGGCCGGGACGAGGGTGGAGAGGATCTTGACGGCGGTGGTCTTGCCCGCGCCGTTCGGGCCGAGCAGCGCGAACACGGAACCGGCCGGGATGCGCAGGTCGATGCCGTCGAGGACGGTCTTGTCGCCGTAGGACTTGCGCAGCCCCACGGCGGAAACGGCGGCGGGTGTCTGCGGACCGGCTCCCGCAGTGGTCGTGGGCATGACAGACGAAGGCATGGAGCCCTCCCGTTCGAGGGGATGACAGGGGATGACGGGGGATGGGTGGGTGGGGGAAGGGGACGGGCGCGGCGCTCAGGCCTTGGCGCGGCGGACGTCGATGTTGCCGTACCGGGTGCGGGCGTGGACCTTGACGGTCTCCTCGGTCTCGGCGGGGCCGTCGGACGCGGTGAGGGTGTTGCGCACCTGCCCGCCGCTCGAACGGACGTCGAGCCAGGCGGCCGTGCCCTCGCGGACGCCGACCTCGATGGCGCCGTAGGAGGTCTCCAGCCGGATCTCGCCGCGGACCACCTCGTCGATCCGCAGGGTGCCGTGGGCGGTGGTCGCGGTGAGCGAGGCCTCGGCGTGGGCGACGTTGATGTCACCGTTGGCGTTCTTCACCCGCAGGTCGCCGAGGGCGGCGCCCACGGTCGTGGAGCCGTGCGAGTTCTTCAGTACGGCCGGGCCGTCGATCACGCCGACGCGGACGCTGCCGGAGCTGGTGGTGATCTCGGCCGAACCCTCGACCCGGTCCACGGTGACCGAGCCGTGGGAGGCGGTGAGCTGGAGCGGCCCCGTCGTGTCCAGGCGGACATCACCGCCCGGGGTCTTCACCCGGACCTCGCCGAGCCGGCCCTCGCCGAGGACCTGGGTCCAGGAACCCTCCATGTCGACGCGTGAGCCCGTGGGCAGCTCCACCGTCACGTCGACACCGCCGGAGGGTCCGATGAAGCGGCGTTCCTTCGTGCTGATCGTCAGGACGCCGCTCGCGTACGAGACCTCGGTCTGCTCGGCGGCCCGTACGTCCCTGTCCCGCTTCGGGTCGCCGGGCCGCACCTCGACGACCGTGTCGAGCCGGTCGCCCGCGGTGAACCGGATGGAACCGGCGCCCACGTGGGCGGTCACCGCGATCGGTCGGGGAGTGTCGAAAGAAGGCATGGCTGTACCGTCCTCGTGAGTCCTTGGGGTGTCCCCGCTGGTGGGACGTGGTGTGAGCGCTGTGCTGCGTTTCTCTCGGGTCCTAGCGCGGGTGCGAGCGCGAGGGGCGGGGCGGGGCCCGTCCTAGCGCACCCAGCCCGTGAAGCTCTGACCGACGTTGCGGGCCCGCTCCGGCGGACGCGCGGCGGTGCCGCCGCCGTCGACGGCTGCCGACACGGCCCGCACCAGCCAGGCGTTGACGGACAGACCCTCGCGGCTCGCGGCCTCCTCGGCGCGCGTCTTGAGGTGGGCCGGCAGACGCAGGTTGACGCGGGCGGTGCCACCCTCGTCGATGTCGGCGGGCGCCGGTGCCTTGAGCGTCTCGACGGACGCGGCCGGCTCCGCGGTGCCACCGCCCTCGGTGGGCGGCGGCGTCACCACGAAGTCGGGCTCGAGCCCGCGCAGCCGTACGTCGACGGAACCGGGGGCCAGGTCGCGGGTGATCTCGTCCATGGCGGCGGAGAGCACGTTGAGCATGGTCAGCCGGGTCGCCGACTCCAGCGGAGCGAGGAGCCGCTCCGCCAGTTCGCGGGCTTCGTCGCCACCGGCCTCGGCGGCCACCGCGAGTTCACGACGGAGGGTGTCGACATACGGGGTGAGGTCCATGACGCCATGATGGCACCACAATGGCGCCACACGCAAGCGTGAATGGCACCCACCCCTGAGCGGAGAGACAGGAACCTCTTCGACCTGCCAAAACGGGCGGGAGGTCGCTTGATGCCACCATGGCACCACAGGGAGCGCCATGGCGGCATCAGGCGTCGGGTGGCTACTCCGGGAGCCCGTGGGCCGCCACGCGCTTCACCGTTCCCCCGGCCAGCCGGTAGGACAGACCGACGACCGCGCACCGGCCGGCGGCCACCTCGTTCGCCAGCAGCGCCGAGCGCCCCACCAGCCCGTCCACGCTGCGGCGGATGTGCTCGTCCACGAACTGGTCGATCTCGGTACGCCCCAGGGCGCGCGCGGCGAGCACGCTCGGGATCACCCGCTCCACCACGTCCCCGAGGTAACCGGCCGGTGCCGCGCCACCGCGCTCGGCCTCGGCGGCCGCGGTGACCGCGCCGCAGGAGTCGTGCCCGAGCACCACCACGAGCGGTGCGCCCAGCACCTTGACGCCGTACTCGACGCTGCCCAGCACCTCCGCGCCCGCCACATGGCCGGCCGTCCGCACCACGAACAGGTCGCCCAGCCCCCGGTCGAAGATGATCTCGGCCGCCAGCCGCGAGTCCGAGCAGCCGAAGAGCACCGCGAACGGATGCTGGCGCGGGGCCAGCTCCGACCTGCGGTCGGCGTCCTGGTTCGGGTGCAGACGGTCACCGCTCACGAAACGGGCGTTGCCCTGCAGCAGTGCCGCGTAGGCCTCGGCGGGGGAGGAAGGGATCAGATCAGGCATGGCTGCACGGTACTGGCCGAAGGGCTGCGGCCCGCGGAGCCCGCGGCGCTACGCCCGGTCGGCCCGCCCTCGGCGGATCGCGCCTGCCCCGTCCCGTCCCGTCCTCATCAGCATGCCGCCCGTCCGCGCCCTGGCCACCCGCCAGGCCGAATCCGCCGGGACGAACCCGGTCGCACCGGGGCGGTGCCGGGTTACTCCGACCGGCTGTGCACGGACGGCACGCCCCGCACCGCCGGGCGAGGGTGGGCGGAAGGCGAACCGCACGGCGGGAGGCGAGGCACGCGTGATGGCGGAGGAACGGCACCGCTCGCCGGACGAGCCGGCCTCGGCCGACATGGCCTCCGGCGCGGGTTCCGGGGAGGGTTCCGCAGAGGGGACCCCAGAGGGGTCCGCAGGGGCCTCCGGCCACGGCGCCGACGAGCCGTACGCCTCGCTCCTCGACCTGCCGCTCAGCTCCGACCTGAGCCGGATCGGCGAGCAGCTGCACGCCTTGGCCCGCGCCCAACGGACCCTCCAGGAGCTGCTCCAGGCGGTCGTGAACATCACCGGCGAGCTGGAGCTGCCCGCGGTGCTGCGCCGCATCGTGCGCACCGCGATGGACCTGGTGGGCGCCCGCTACGGGGCCATGGGCGTCCTCGACCAGGAGGGCAGGTTCCTGGAGGAGTTCATCCCGCTGGGGCTGACCACACAGGAGCTGGCCGACCTGGAGGGGGTGGAGCTGCCGCGGGGCAGGGGCCTGCTGGGGCACCTGATCCACCACCCCGAGCCGCTGCGGGTCAAGAACATCTCGCGGCACCCGGAATCGGCGGGCTTCCCGCCCGGACACCCGCCGATGCGCAGCCTGCTCGGGGTGGCGATCAGTGTGCGCGGCCGGATCTACGGCAACCTCTACCTCTCCGAACGCAAGGACGGGCAGCCCTTCGACCGGCACGACGAGGGCGTGATCCGCGCGCTGGCCGGCACGGCGGGCGTGGCGATCGAGAACGCCCGCCTCTACCAGCAGGTCCAGAACAGCAGCGAGCAGTTCCAGCGGCTGCTGCTGCCACGCCTGCCCGACCTGCGGCCCTTCACCGCGGGCGCGGCCTACCGCCCGGCGAGCGCGCCCGCCGCCGTGGGCGGCGACTGGTACGACGCCATGCTGCTGCCCGGCGGGGCCTGCGCGGCGGTGATCGGCGACGTCGTGGGGCACGACCTGCGGGCCGCGGCCGACATGTCCCAGATCCGCAACATGCTGCGCGCCCTGTACTACGACCCGGGCGCTTCGCCCAGCACCTCCCTCACCCGGCTCGACCGGATCATGAACGCGGCCCTGGACGAGGCCCCGGTGGCCACGGCACTCCTCGCGCGGCTGGAGCCCGCCGACGGCACGTGGCAGCTTCGGTGGTCCAGCGCGGGGCACCCGCCGCCGCTCGTGCTGCTGCCCGACGGGCGGGTCCGCTACCTGGACGTGGAGCCCGGACTCCCCCTCGGGGTGGCGCCCGACCTGCCGCGGCCCGACCACTGCCGGCCCCTGCCGGTGGACAGCACCGTCATCCTGTTCACCGACGGCCTCGTGGAGGTCCCCGGCCAGCCGCTGGACCGGGGCCTGGACGCCCTGGCCGTCACCGCCTCCCGGCTGGTGGGGCTGGAGCCCGAGGACCTGTGCCGTGCCCTGGTCACCCACCGGCCCGGCAACGGCCACGACGACAAGGCCGTCCTCGCCCTGCGCACCCCGCCCCTGACGAGCTACGGATCCTCGTGAGGGCGGCCGGCCCGCGCCTCACGGCGATCCGCGCCTCACGGCGGCCCGCACCTCACGGCGATCCGCGCCTCACCCGGTCCACGGCTTCCTGCGGACCCGGGGCCCCAGCATTCAACGACCTGCGGCCTCTCGCACTTCAGCAGACATGCGGCTCCGGGGTGCTCAGGCCGCCTCGAGCCGTGGTTCCGGGAGCGTCGGCGGCGCCGCCGTCACCGGTTCCCAGCTCTTCGTGGTCCGTACGTAGCCGTGGATCACCGAGGCCATGGCCAGCAGCAGGAGCGGTCCGAAGACCCACGGGTGCCGGGCCATCTCCAGGGACAGGTAGCGCGTGGAGGCCAGGATCGCGGTGAACACCAGCGCCCCGTGGGCGACCAGCAGGCTTCCCGACCGGTCCCAGCCGCGGTCCAGGGAGCGCAGCCCCGCCTCGACCGTGACCGCGAACACGACGCCGGCGATCAGGTCGATGGCGTAGTGGTAGCCGAAGCCCAGCGTCGCGGTGAGCGTGGCGACCAGCCAGAACGTTCCCGCCCAGCGCAGGACGCGCGGACCCTTCCGGGAGTGGATGAAGATCACGGTGGCCCACGCCGTGTGCAGGCTGGGCATGCAGTTGCGGGGGGTGACCCCGTCGTACGTGAACGCGTGGGGCGGGCCGACCGGCGGGAGCGTGTGGGGCCACAGGTCGGCAATCGCCCACTCCGCGCCGCCGGTGCCGAAGGCGCCCGTGCCGTAGGCGAAGACCGGTCCGACGACCGGGAAGATCATGTAGATGCCCGGCCCGAGCAGGCCTATCAGCAGGAAGGTGCGGACCAGGTGGTGGCGCGGGAACCGGCGCTCGGCCGCCACCTTGCGCAGCTGGTACAGCGCGACGACGACCGCGGCCACCGCGAGCTGGACGTAGACCCAGTCCAGGACGTGTTCACCGACCGCGCCCGTGGCCTCGACGGCCCGTCCCACCAGCCACGACGGGTTCCCCAGCGCGTGGTCGGCGGTCGCCACGTACGGGTCGAGCACGTCGGGCCGCGTCTTCGACGTGATCAGCAGCCAGGCGTCGCCGGTCTTGCGGCCGGCCACCAGCAGGAGGCCGAGCCCGACGCCCTTCAGCAACAGGATCCGTTCGGGGCCGGTGCGCCGGGTCAGGGCGACGACCCCGCAGCCCAGGACCACCCACAGCGCGCCGTTGCCGAAGGAGTGGCTGCCGGACGCGGTGGCGTCCGCCGCCCACCGCACCAGCGCGACGGCGAGGTCGATGCCGACCGCGACGGCCGCCGCGACCAGTCGCTGCCGCCAGGTGAGGACCACCATCGTCAGCGCCAGCCCGGCGTAGAGCAGGGGCCCCGAGGCGGGGGCGAACACCAACTCCTTGGCCTGGTTGGTCATCGGCCCCGGCAGGCCGTAGCGGCGCGCGGCGATCTCCAGCGCGACGAGGAACGCGAGGGTCGCCACACCCGCCACGGCCCAGAGTCTCGCTCGCGTCCCGCCCCTGGGTATTCGCGGTGTTTCCCGTGAAGACATGCACAGGAAACTAGCCCATCAGTGGCTGGGCTCCGGCTGCCAGGCGAAGCCGTCCGGGTCGGCGAACGGGCGGGTGCCGCCGGAGACGACGAGACGGTGGGAGCCGGTGCCGTCGGCGGAGACGCCCGCGACCTTGGCGAGGGCCCGGCGCTTGTAGAGGGAGAGCTTGACGGTGCCCGGGCCGGTGGCGAACTCGACGTACTTCCCGCCGAAGCTCTTGCCCACGGTGAGGCCCTGCTCGACGTAGAACCGCTTGGTGGCCTTGACGTCCTCGACGCCCAGGAGCAGCACGATCTCGTCGACGTCGCGGGTGACCGGGGCGGTGTCCTTCTTCGCCGAGGTCGCGATCTGCCAGACCGTGCCGTCCGGCGCCTGAACGACTCCGCCGTAGCCCCACAGGGACTTCGCGGCGGGCTTGAGGACGGTGGCGCCGGCGTCGACGGCGGCGGTGAACAGGGCGTCGACGTTGCCGGGCTGGGCCACGACGAGTGACAGGGTGAAGCCGCGGAACCCGCTCGTGGGGTCGTCCGAGGTGCGCAGCCGCACCCGCGATCCGTCGAGCCCGAAGGCGTCGGCGTAGAAGCGGGCGGCGGCCTCGGTGTCGGCCACCTCGAGGGTGACGGAGTCGATGGAGTTCATGTCGTCGACGGTATGGGCGGACGGGTCCGCGGTGCTTCTCGAAAACTGACCGGTCGCCCCGCCCTGCCGAAACGTTCCGGCGCCAGGCAGACTCTGGGGCACAGGCACGACCACGGAGGATGACCCACACATGATCACGCTCACCAAGGAAGGCGGCCCCGCGGACCTGGACGGAGTGACCCATCTGTCCATCGGTGTCTCCTGGGACCCCACCGCCGGCAGCAGCGGCGGAGTGCTCGGCAAGCTGCGGCGCAAGACCGGCACCGACCTCGACCTGATCGCCGTCGCGCTCCAGGGCGGGGACCCGGTGCGCCTCGCCGGGCTCGACTCGCTCGACCCGATGGGCAACGGCTCGCTGCTGCACAGCGGCGACAACCAGACCGGCCACGGGGACGGCGACGACGAGACGGTGACCGTCGAGTTCGCGCGGCTCCCGAGCGTCATCACCTCGATCGTGTTCGTCGCCGCCGCGTACAAGAAGGGAAGCTCCTTCCAGAAGGCGCGCAACATCAGCTTCAAGGTCTACGACGCGACCGGGGGCAGCGCTGAGCAGGTCGCCGACATCTGGCCCAGCCTGCTCAGCCAGGACAACGGCTGCGCCGTGGCCAAGGCGGTGCGGGTCGGCGGCACCTGGAAGCTGGAGGTCGTCAACGAGACGGGCAAGATCAAGCAGGGCGACGAGCACGCCCTGATGCGCTTCGCCGTCAGCAAGTAGTACGGGCGCCGCCCTTCCACGCGTCCGGCCGCGGGTTCAGTACGGCGTGGACGACCTCGGCGGCCGAGGCCATGACGTCGGCCGCGAACCGGCGCCGTCCGACGCCGAGCCGGCGCAGCCCCGCGCCGTGGTCGGCGGCGACGACCACGGTGACGGCGAGCAGGAGCAGCCGCCACAGGGCCATCACGGGGCGGCGCGTCACCGCGGGGAGTTCGGCCAGCGAGTGGTGCAGCCGCTCGCAGTGGAAGGGGACGTGGCGCTGCTCGTCGGCCAGGATCCGGCCCGCCACCTCCGAGGTCAGCGCGTCGTCGGTGCCGTCCCGCAGGGACCGGTAGTAGCGCAGCGCCACGACCTCGGCGATCATCAGCACCAGCAGTTCGGTGCGCAGGCCCAGCAGCCGCCGCAGCCGTACGAAGACGGTGTCGCTCCAGTGGCCGCTCAGCGTCGGCCGGCCGCCGGCGGCCAGCAGCCGGGCGAGGAGCCGGGCGTGGTTCTGCTCCTCGGCGACGAAGAGCCGCACCGCCCGCGCGTAGTCGGCGTCGCCCGCCTCCTCGGCCTTGGAGACGAGGTTCGCGCCGTCACCGTCCTCGCCGACCTGGAAACGCTGGATGCCCGCCCACACCGCCCGGGGCAGTACGGCGCCCCGCGCCCAGTCCGGATCGCCCTGCGCCGCTCTGCGCTCCCGCTCGTCCTCGAACCGCCGTGTCCACTTGGCGAACCCGTCCGTACCCACTGCCCCGCCCCTCTCCGGGACACGGCCGCCGTGCCCTGGATGGGGACGACGCAGCCGGACGCCGATCCGTTCCCGCCGATCCGTTCCCGCCGGGGTGCCGTCGGCCGCTCGGTCTCAGCCGCTCAGGCCCAGTTCGCCCGCGCGCACGCCCGCCTGGAACCGCGACCCGGCGTCGAGGGCGTCGAGCAGCCCGGCGACCCGGCGCCGGTAGGTGCGCAGCGACATGCCCAGCTCCCGTGCGGCGGCCTCGTCCGTGGCACCCGAGCCCAGTGCCCGCAGCACCGTCCGGCTCCCGGCGTCGAGGTGCGGCTGGTCGCCCCGCAGGAAGGACGCGAGGTCGGTGGCCGCCTCCCAGGCGGCTTCGAACAGGGCGTGCACGCCGCCGACCAGGGTGGGCGCACCGGTCACGGTGTACGCACGGCCCCCGGGCGAGTCCGCACCGGCGAGGATCGCCCAGCGCCGGTCGATGATGATCGTCTCGTGCGGCAGGGCACCGGCGGCGATCCGCACCCGGGCGCCCCGGGCGGCCAGCTCGGCCAGGTGCGCCCGGCCGCCCTCGTCGGCCAGCGCGGCCGGGCTGAGCAGCTTGCGGACGTGCGCGGCGCCGCTGTCCCGCACCCGTGCCCGGGCGACCTGCCGGGCGGCGGGGCGGGGCCAGGTGTCGAGGTCGCGGGCGGCGCAGACGAACTCCTCCCGGACCGAGGAGAAGAGATGCCCGGCCCGGGCCAGCAACTCCGTATCACCGTGCACCGTCATGCTCTCTGCCATCGGGGCCATAAGGCCATTGTGACCCCTACGCCCCCGACGCCGACCGGGCCACGGCGCCCCCGACGCCCCGGCTTCCCCGCCCCGACGAACACCACGCCACCCGCCGGACACTCCGGCACCCCGGCACTCCCGCGCCGCCGACGGCCGGTGGCCACCGCGCCCCGACTTCCCGGGCGACGGCAGCCGGGGCCCGGCAACACCCGGCGGCACGGACCCCGCCCCCCGACGCCGACAGAGGCCACGCCGCTCGCCGGACACTCCGGCACTCCCGCAGGCCCGCTCGCCGGACACTCCGGCACCCCGGCACTCCCGCACCGCCGACGGCCGGTGGCCACCGCGCCCCGACTTCCCGGGCGACGGCAGCCGGGGCCCGGCAACACCCGGCGGCACAGACCCCGCCCCCCCCGACGCCGACGGAGGCCACGCCGCTCGCCGGACACTCCGGCACTCCCGCAGGCCCGCTCGCCGGACACTCCGGCACCCCGGCACTCCCGCGCCGCCGACGGCCGGTGGCCGCTGCGCCCCAACACCCCGGGCGACGGCGGCCGGGGCCCGGGGTGGGGCGGGTGGCGTGGGCGACGGACCAGGGCGGCCCGGCACGGCCCGCTGGCCGGGTTCACCCACCCCGGGCGACGTCGGCCAGGGCCCGGCAACACCCGGCGTCGCGGGCCCCGGGCTCCCCGGCGCCGACGGAGGCGGCGCCCCATTCCGCCACTCGCCGGCACTCCCGCAGGCCCGCCCCGCCGACGGCCGGTGGCCACTGCGCCCCAACACCCCGGGCGACGGCGGCCGGGGCCCGGCAACACCCGGCGGCACGGACCCCGCCCCCCGACGCCGACGGAGGCCACGCCGCTCGCCGGACACTCCGGCACTCCCGCAGGTCCGCTCGCCGACGGGCGGTGGTCAGTGCGGCCCGGCGGGAGGTGGCGTGCCGCGGGCGGGCTCTTGGCAGCAAGTTGCCATGGGCTCGTCGGGTGGGGGCCGGGCCGCGCAGGGTGAGGGCATGAGCAACGACTTCCGCCTCGGTGGCGACCTTCCGATCGGGCGGCTCGGCTTCGGAGCCATGCGCCTGCCCACCAACAGCTTCCACGGCCCGGCCCGCGACCCGGAGACCGGCCGCGCCGTGCTGCGCCGTGCCGTGGAACTCGGCGTCGACCACATCGACACCGCCGCCTTCTACGCCAGCGGCGACGGCTCCGTCCGCGCCAACGACCTGATCCGCGAGGCCCTGCACCCCTACCCGGACGGCCTGGTGATCGCCACCAAGGTCGGCCCGCTGCGCACCCCGGGCGGCGGCCTGGAGGCGACCACCGATCCGGGCGCCCTGCGGGCGCTGGTCGAGGAGAACCTGGCGGGCCTCGGGGTCGACCGCCTCGACCTGGTCTACCTCCGCATCGGCGGCATCGAGCCGCCGCCGCACGGCGAGTCCGTCGCCGCCCGCTTCGAGGCGCTGGCCGCGCTGCGCGAGGAGGGCCTGATCCGGCACCTGGGCCTCAGCCACGTGGACGCCGGGCACCTCGCCGAGGCGCGGACGATCGCGCCCGTCGCGGCCGTCCAGAACCACTTCCACACCAACCGGCGCGACGACACGGAGGTACTGGCCCGCTGCGAGGAGTCCGGCATCGCCTACGTGCCGTACTTCCCGCTGGGCGGCGGCCTGGGCGACATCGGCGGGGACCGGCTCGCCAAGGTCGCGGACCGGCACGGGGCCACGGTCCCGCAGATCGCCCTGGCCTGGCTGCTCGCCTCCTCGCCCGTCACCCTGGCCATCCCCGGCACGGGCTCCCCGGCCCACCTGGAGGAGAACACCGCCGCCGGGTCGATCGTCCTGACCGCCGAGGACCTCGCCGACCTCCGTTGACCCCGCCCGCACGGACGTGTCCTTTGTCTCGGTACGGGGGTTCGCGCGCCACGTACCGGCGCGGTCCGCCAGGTCGGCGGGGACAACCCGGTGGCCGTCCCGGGAATATTCCCCCGGCGGCTGATCGGGCCAAGATTATCGCCGGCACCCGGTCGATCACGGCGTGCTACTGTCGGAGGAAGTTGCAGTTGTGGTTGCCTGAAGGTTTTTTCCGACGGGGTGATCATCACGGCGACCGGAGTGCACACAGGGTGGACTCCGAGCACCGTACCGAAGGAGAAAACATGGCTTCCGGCACCGTGAAGTGGTTCAACGCCGAAAAGGGCTTCGGCTTCATCGAGCAGGACGGCGGCGGCCCCGACGTCTTCGCCCACTACTCGAACATCAACGCGCAGGGCTTCCGCGAGCTGCTCGAGGGTCAGAAGGTGACCTTCGACATCGCGCAGGGCCAGAAGGGCCCGACGGCCGAGAACATCACCCCGGCCTGACGCTCACGCACACCGCGCAGCTGGGGCCCGCACCTTGGGGTGCGGGCCCCAGCTCGCCGCGTTTCCGGGCGCACGGCGCCCCGCGGGGGCCACGGAAATCCCCCCGCGCATGCGACTTACCCGCGTTGCCCGTATCTCCGCGTTCCCCCGCATTCACCAATTCTCCCGGTCCGCCCGGCCCACCACGCCGAAATCGACCGGTCCGGCTCGTTCTTGCGATTCCCTGCGCCGCTCTTCCGCTGCGGGTCTCCCTTGATACGTGCCGTATCAAGGAAGGTTCCCCATGAACCGCGTACGCACCAACGACCGCCGGCGCGCCGGCGACGGCCCCCGTCGCTCCCGTTCGGCCGGCCGCCCCCAGAACTCCGGCCGCCGCCCGGCCGCCGCGCCCCAGGGCGGCGAGTTCGCCCTGCCCAAGACCGTCACCCCGGCGCTGCCCGCCGTCGAGGCCTTCGCCGAACTGGACCTGCCGGCCCGCATGCTGGCCGCGCTCGGCGACCAGGGCGTGACCGTGCCGTTCCCGATCCAGGCGGCGACCCTGCCGAACTCCCTGGCCGGACGCGACGTGCTCGGCCGCGGCCGCACCGGTTCGGGCAAGACGCTCGCCTTCGGGCTCGCCCTGCTGGCCCGCACGGCCGGCAAGCGCGCCGAGCCGCGGCGTCCGCTCGCCCTGGTCCTCGTCCCCACCCGTGAGCTGGCCCAGCAGGTCACCGACGCGCTCACCCCGTACGCCCGCGCCGTGGGCCTCAGGTCGGCCACCGTGGTCGGCGGCATGTCCATCGGCCGGCAGGCCGGCGCGCTGCGCTCCGGCGCGGAGGTCGTCGTCGCCACGCCCGGACGGCTCAAGGACCTCATCGACCGCGGCGACTGCGCCCTCGGCGACGTCACCATCACGGTCCTGGACGAGGCCGACCAGATGACCGACATGGGCTTCATGCCGCAGGTCACCGCCCTGCTCGACCAGGTGCGGCCGGACGGGCAGCGGATGCTGTTCTCGGCCACCCTGGACCGCAACGTCGACAAGCTGGTCCGCCGTTACCTGACCGACCCGGTGGTCCACTCCGTCGACCCGTCGGCCGGTGCCGTCACCACGATGGAGCACCACGTGCTGCACGTGCACGAGGACGACAAGCAGCGCGCGACCATCGAGATCGCGGCGCGCGAGGGCCGGGTCATCATGTTCCTGGACACCAAGCACCGGGTGGACCGGCTGGTGAAGCACCTGCTCAAGAGCGGGGTGCGCGCCGCCGGCCTGCACGGCGGCAAGTCCCAGCCGCAGCGCACCCGGACCCTCGCCCAGTTCAAGGACGGGCAGGTGACGGCCCTGGTGGCGACCAACGTCGCGGCCCGCGGCATCCACGTCGACAACCTCGACCTGGTCGTCAACGTGGACCCGCCCGGCGACCACAAGGACTACCTGCACCGGGGCGGCCGTACGGCCCGGGCCGGCGAGTCCGGCAGCGTCGTCACCCTGGTGACGCCGGACCAGCGGCGCGAGATGACCCGGCTGATGTCCTTGGCCGGTATCACCCCGCAGGTCACCCCGGTCCGCGCGGGCGAGGCGGAGCTGGCGCGCATCACCGGTGCGCAGGCCCCCTCGGGCGTCCCCGTCGTCATCGCCGCACCGGTCGTGGAGCGCCCCCGGCGCGCCGCCGCCGGCGCGGGGTCCTCGTCCCGCGGCCGCCGCGGCCGTTCCGCGCAGGGACGCAGCGGCGGACAGGGGACCGGCACCCAGGCCCGCACCGGCGCCGCACAGCCCCGCAGCGCCGGCCAGGGGCGCGCCGCCCAGGGGCGGCCCACCGGCGAGTCCCCGCGCCGCAGGCCGCGCCGCCAGTCCACCGGCGGCTCGGCCGGTTCGACCGGCTCGGCGGCCTAGGACACCCGCCCCGGATCCGGGCCGGACCCGGGTCCTGACCCCACCCGCTCCATTCCGCTCGTTGGAGGCATCATGCGCTGTGTCATCGCCCGGTACCCGTTCGACCTCACCAAGGGCGGGGTGCTGGACTCGATGAAGGGCGTCACGCCCGAACCCGTCACCGGTGAGTCCGTGACCATCGGCCGCCGCCGCTACCCCGTCAAGCAGGTGGGCGAGGTCATCACCCGGCAGGACCGGCGCGACTTCAGCGGCGGCGAGGTGACCCGGGCCATGGCCCGCCTCGGCTTCACCTGCCACCCCGCCCCCGGTGCCGAACCCGTCCCGTCGGCGCCCGCCACCACGCCGGTCGAGACGGCGTCCGCGCTGCTCGGCGGCACCGTCAGCACGCCCCAGGAACTCTGAGGCCGTTTCAGAACAGGCCCGTCGCCCGGCCCTCGTCGTCCCAGCGGACCTCCAGCACGCGCTGGACGGCCGCGCGGTCGACGGGGCCGAACACGTGCGGGAACAGGGTGCCCTCGGCGACCCCGGGCGGCGGGGCGGGTTCGGCCGCCTCCCACCCGCACCGCGCGGTGAGCCGGTCCTCGTCCAGGAGCAGGGCCACCAGCGGCCGGGGCGCGTCGCGGTAGAAGGCGTTGACGACGGCGAGCGTGGTCTCCTCGTCGGGCGAGCAGTGGACGAAACCGTCCTCCGTGAGGGAGGCGGGCGCGTACGGCCGGCCCGGGTCTGCGTTCCACTCGGCCAGCGGCACCACGTGGTAGATCATCGCCCAGTTGTAGCAGCCGTGCCGTCCGTGGCAGGCGTGGGCACCACGGTGCCGGGCGCGCTCGACGGTGCCCGCCGCACGGGCGCATCGCTCGGCTCGGACGATGGCTCGGCCGACGGTTCGGACGACGACGGCGTGGACGGCGACGGCTCGGAGGGCGACGGCGTGGCACCGGTCGGCGCGGATTCCTCAGCCGGCAGTGCGGGGCCCGTGCCGGGCGCCCGGGTGGAGTCGCTCGGCGGCGCCGGACTCGGTGTGGCCTGCGGCGTGGGGGCGGCCGGGGCCGGGGCCATGGGCGGCGTGGGGCGCGCGGGCGGGGCGGGGGCCGCCCAGTTCAGCGGCAGCGCGATCAGGGCGGCGGCGGCAGCGGTCGCGGCGGCACCGGCGGCGGCGCGCAGCAGGCGCCGCCGGGACGCGGCCCGGCGGATCGCCTCGTAACGGCCCGGCGGCGGGCCCAGGAAGTCGGCGCCCGGACGCAGCACGACCAGCAGCGGATCGTCGCCGTCCCGTTCGAATCCGGGCTCGTCCATCTCGTCCTCAAGGCGTGTGGTCAAGGCTTCTCCTCAGATGGACGCGGAGCAGCTCGCGGGCCGCGTGCAGGTCGGCCTTGACGGTTCCCTCCTTGCGTCCGGTCAGCTCGGACACCTCCCGGATCGGCATGTCGGCGTAGTAGTGGAGCAGGATCGGCACGCGCAGTCGCTCCGGCAGCGACTGTACGAGCAGCCGCACCGAGGGGTCGGCCTGTTCGGGGTGCGGGCGCACGGCGACCTCCGCGGTGACCCGGCGCACCGCCCGGCGCTCGCGCTCCAGCTTGCGCCAGTGGTCGCGGACGAGGTTGGCGGCGGTGACGTAGAGGAAGCCGCGGGGTTCCTCCACGGACGTCCAGCGGGCCCAGAGCCGGGTGAACGCCTCGGAGGCGATCTCGTGGGCCGTCTCGTCGTCGTCGACGAGCCGGCGGCACCAGCCGGCGAGGCGCGGATACAGGGCGGCGAACAGCTCGGACGCCGCCCTGTCACGGGACCGTTTCAACGCTCTCCATGGTCGTGAGGGTAATGCGGTGTGCGCACCAGGGCCCTTCCCAGGGCCCCAGGGCCTGTCCCAGGGTCTGTCCTAGGCGCCCTTGGTGGCGCTCAGCCGGGCGAAGACGATCACGTTGTCCCGGTACTCCTCGCCGTCGCGCGGACCGCCGCAGGTGATGAGCCGCAGCTCCGGGCCCGCCACGTCCCCGTAGACGTCGTCCGTCGGGAAGTCGGACTTCGCCACCGTCCGTACGGCGGTGACCGCGAACTCGGCGGCGGTGCCGTTCCGCAGGCGGGCCTCGATCCGGTCGCCGCGGTGCAGCCGCGCGAGGTGCCGGAAGACCCCGTCGCCGTAGGTGCCCACCGTGACGTGACCGAGGAGGACCGAAGGACCCACCTGACCCGGCGTCGGCGAGTGCCGGTACCAGCCCGCGCGGTCGTCGTCCGTGACGGGCGGGACCTCCACCGTGCCGTCCGCGGCCAGCCCCAGGCCCATGACGGGGGTGTCGACCCCGATGGCGGGGATGCGCAGCCCCACCGGCTCCGAACGGGCCAGGGGCCGCACCGATTTGGCGGGAGCCTGCGCGGGCGGTGCCGCGGGCGCCGGCCGGTCGGGTGCCGTGTCGCCGTCCCCCTGGCCGCCGCCGCAGCCCGCCAGCAGCGCGGCCAGCGCGGCGGTCGCGAGGACGCGGCCGGGGCGCGGGATCATGCGCCGGTCGCCGCCGCCCGTCGACGGCGTACGACGAAGAGGACCGCGCCGCCCGCGAGGAGCACCCCGCCGGTGCTGGCGCCGACCACGGACGCGTCGGTCCCGGCCGGGTCCGAGGGCGCCGCCACTCCGGTGTCGGCCGCGCCCTCCGGTACGACGGAGACCTGGCCGTCGGCGGGCGCGGGCGCCGGGGCCTCGGTCGGCTCGGCGGCAGGGGCGCTGACGGACGGCACGGGTGCGGGGGTGGCGTCGGTCGGTCCGGTGCCGGGGCTCGGGGCGCTCTCGGCGGGAGCGGAGGGGACCGGGCTGGGGTCGTCGGCGAACGCGGTCCCGGTCCCCGCCAGTACGGCGGTGCAGGCCAGGGCCACGGCGGTGAGGATGGTTCGGCGCATCGGGTCGCTCTCTCTCGTCGTCGGCGCACCACGTGCGGGGTGGTGACGCGGGTCGGACGGAGAGACGAGGCGGGGACCGGCCGGGTTGTAAAGGAATGGCAAAGTCACCTCGGGTCCGCGACCGCCCCGCTTCTTACGGACCCGTGACGTGCGGGCCGCCGCACCCGGCCCGGCGCCTGCCCGGGCCTAGCGTGTCGGACATGCGCGTACTGGTCACCGGCAGCGCCGGTTTCATCGGGTCCCATGTCGTCGAGGCCCTGCGGAAGCGCGGGCACGAGCCCGTCGGCTACGACGTCCGCGAGGACCCCGGCGCCGACGTGCGCGATCCGGCGGCCCTCGCGCGGGCGCTCGCCGGGGTGGACGCCGTGTGCCACCAGGCGGCGATGGTCGGCCTCGGCAACGGGTTCGACGACGCGGCGGAGTACGTCTCCCGCAACGACCTCGGCACCGCCGTGCTGCTCGCCGCGACGGCCCGGGCGGGCGTGCGGCGGCTGGTGCTCGCCGGATCGATGGTCGTGTACGGGGAGGGCCGGTACACGTGCGCGCGGCACGGCGTGGTGCGGCCGGGGCCGCGCGCCGTGGCCGACCTGGACGCGGGCCGGTTCGAGCCGACCTGCCCCCGGTGCGGCGCGGACCTGGCCCCGGGGCTGGTCGGCGAGGACGCCCCGGCCGACCCGCGCAACGTGTACGCCACGACCAAGCTGGCGCAGGAGCACCTGGCCGCCGCCTGGGCCCGGACTACCGGCGCGACGGCGGTGTCGCTGCGCTACCACAACGTGTACGGCCCCCGGATGCCCCGCGACACCCCGTACGCCGGGGTCGCCTCCTTCTTCCGCTCCGCGCTGGCCCGCGGTGAGGCACCGCGCGTCTTCGAGGACGGGCGCCAGCGCCGGGACTTCGTGCACGTACGGGACGTGGCCGCCGCGAACGTCGCCGCGCTGGAGTCCGCCCGGCCGCCGGAGGGCGCCCTCAGCGCCTACAACACCGGCAGCGGTGAGCCGCACACGGTGGGCGAGATGGCCACCGCCCTGGCCGCCGCGTACGGCGGACCCGAGCCCGTCGTCACCGGCGAGTACCGCCTGGGCGACGTCCGGCACATCACCGCGGACTCCGCGCGCCTGCGGGCCGAGCTGGGCTGGCGGCCCCGGGTCGGATTCACGGAGGGCATGCGGGAGTTCGCCCGGGCGGGCCTGCGGGGGGAGTGACCCCTGGCCCCCGGTTCTCAGGCCTCCGCCGGCGGCAGGGTCACCTCGAAGCGGCAGCCGCCGGGGATGTTGCGGACCGTGGCCCGGCCCCGGTGGGCCTCGACGATGCCGCGGACGATGGCGAGGCCCAGACCCGCCCCGGCCGGGGGCGTACGGGCGTGGGTGCCGCGCCAGCCGGTGTCGAAGACCCGCGGCAGGTCCTCCTCGGGGATGCCGCCGCAGCCGTCGGTCACGGAGACCACCACCCCGTCGGCGGACCGCTCGGCGGCGACCGCGACCGTGCCGTCGGCCGGGGTGCGGCGGATCGCGTTGACCAGCAGGTTGCCCAGGACCCGGCTCATCTCCTTGCCGTCCACCTCGACCGGTACGGCCGCCACGGCGTCGCCGACCAGCCGTACACCCCGCTCGCGCGCGAGCGGGTCCGCCCCCGCGAGGGCGTCGCCGACCAGGTCGTAGAGCGAGATGCGGGCCGGGGCGAGGACGAGGGTGCCGGCGTGGATGCGGGAGAGTTCGAAGAGGTCGCCGACCATGTCGTTGAGGCGTTCCACCTCGGCGCGGATCTGCCGCAGGTAGCGGTCGGGGTCGGCGGCGACCCCGTCCTCCAGCGCCTCGGACATGGCGCGCAGCCCGGCCAGCGGGGTACGCAGGTCGTGCGAGATCCAGGCGACCAGCTCGCGCCGGGAGGTCTCCAGGGCGCGCTCCCGCTCCCGGGACTGAGCGAGCCGGGCGCTGGTGGCCGCCAGTTCGCGGCTGAGCGCGTCCAGTTCGGCGGTCGCCGGGGTGCTGGGCGCGGCGTAGTCCCCGTCGTCGCCGAACGACCGTGCCGCCGCCGCCAGTTCGCGGCTGCGGGCGACCACCCAGCGGCCCAGCAGCAGCGCGGTGGCCAGGGAGACGACGGCCGCCATCGCCACGACGGTCGTGACGACGGACAGGTCGTGCGGGGACAGGAACATCGCCCAGGCGACGGCCAGCGTGCCCGCGAGCATCGCGAGGACGGCGACCGCCGCGACCACGGCGAGGGACGCGGTCAGCGAGCGCCGCCGGATCAGCCGCAGCACGGCCGCGCCCACCAGGCCGGTGGCGGCGGCGCCGGCGAAGGCGTAGAGGGCGATGAGGAGGGTGGCGTGCACGGTCAGTCCGCCTCCCGGCCCGCGGGGTCGAAGCGGTAGCCCACGCCCCACACCGTCTGGATCAGCCGGGGCCGGGCCGGATCGTCCTCGACCTTGCCGCGCAGCCGGCGGACGTGGACGGTGACGGTGGACAGGTCTCCGAAGTCCCAGCCCCACACCTCGCGCATCAGCTCCTCCCGGGCGAACGCCCGCCCCGGATGCCGCAGGAAGAAGACGAGGAGATCGAACTCACGCAGCGTCAGGGCCAGTTCGGCGCCGTCCTTGGTGGCCCTGCGGGCGGTCGGGTCGGCGGTGAGACCGGCCGCGGACGGCGGGCGCGGCGCCGGGGCGGGCCGGGTGCGGCGCAGGACGGACTCCACCCGCAGCACCAGCTCCCGCGGGCTGAACGGCTTGGTCACGTAGTCGTCGGCGCCGACCTCCAGTCCGAGGACGCGGTCGTCCTCGTCGCCCCGGGCGGTCAGCATGATGACCGGCACGGGCCCCTGGCCGCGCAGCCGCCGGCACACCTCCAGGCCGTCCATGCCGGGCAGCATCAGGTCGAGCACCACCAGGTCGGGCCGGTGCCCGGCGGCCCGCGCGAGCGCGTCCGGACCGTCACCGGCCCGGTCGACACGGTAACCGGCCCGGTCGAGATACCCGGCCACGACCTCCGCGACGGTGGGATCGTCGTCCACGACGAGAATCCGCGCGGCGCCCTCCGCGACGACGGCCCCGGGCCCACCGGCAGAAACGGCCTCGGAAGCGGCCACGGGAACGGCGGCGGCCGGGGCCCCGCCGAAGGGCGGAACCGGGGGCCCGCCCGGGGGCGCGTCCGCAACCCGTTCATCGACACGAACAGCTTCTGCTTCGGCCGCAGGCACGGCATCCGGTTCAGCCACGGACACGGCATCCGGTTCGGCCACGGACACGGCCTCGGACTCAGCCGCAGCGGCGGCCGCACGCCCGCCGAGGGGTGGAGCCGCGGGCTCGCCGAGGGGTGGAGCCGCGGGCTCGCTCGGGGGTGCGGCCGTCGGAGCGGGCTCGTGGGGCTGCTGGTGCATGGAGCCAGCCTCGCACCGTCGCCTCGCCGGCGGGCCTCCCGAGCGCGGCCGGGCCCGCGACGTCCGTGTTTCGTAAGGAGTGGAAGCCCGATTCGTCCGGTTCCGGTTCGTAGGGTGAACGCCGTGACCACCTCGCCCGCTCCGGATGTCGACGTCGTACTCCCCTGCCTGAACGAGGCCGAAGCCCTCCCCTGGGTCCTGGCCCGTGTCCCGGCCGGCTGGCGTGCGCTCGTCGTCGACAACGGCTCCACCGACGGCTCGGCGGACCTCGCCCGCTCGCTCGGCGCCACGGTCGTGACCGAGCCGCGCCGCGGTTTCGGCGCCGCCTGCCACGCCGGACTGACAGCCGCGACCGCCGACGTCGTCTGCTTCTGCGACTGCGACGCCTCCCTCGATCCGTCCCTGCTGATCCCCTTCGTGGACGAGGTCCGCGCCGGGGCCTGCGACCTGGTGCTCGGCCGCCGGCGGCCGCAGACCAGGGGCGCATGGCCCGCGCACGCCCGCGCGGGCAATCTCGCCCTCGCCCGGATGCTGCACCGCCGCACCGGCCTGCGGCTGCACGACCTCGGCCCGCTGCGCGCCGCCCGCCGCGAGCGGCTGCTCGCCCTCGGCCTCACCGACCGGCGCAGCGGCTACCCGCTGCAGATGGTCGTGCGCGCCGCCGACGCGGGCTGGCGGATCGCCGAGCACGACGTCCCGTACCTGCCCCGCACCGGCGCCTCCAAGGTGACCGGGACCTGGCGCGGCACCTGGCACGCCGTGCGGGACATGCGCCGCGTGCTGGCCGAGCCGCCGGTCCGCGGCCAGGTCCGTGAGGGGAGCCCGAGGTGACCGCCACGACCACCCTCCTGGTCATCGCCAAGGAGCCGCGCCCCGGCCGGGTCAAGACCCGGCTCACCCCGCCCTTCACGCCCGCCGAGGCGGCCGCGCTGGCCGAGGCGGCCCTCGCCGACACCCTGGCGGCCGTGGCCGCGACGCCCGCGCGGCGCCGGGTCCTGGTGCTCGACGGCGCCCCGGGCCCGTGGCTGCCGCCCGGCTTCGACGTCGTACCGCAGTGCGCGGGCGGGCTCGACGAACGGCTCGCGGACGCCTTCGCCGGGTGTGCGGGGCCCGCCCTGCTGATCGGGATGGACACCCCGCAGGTGACGCCCGGCCTCCTCGACGTGGACTTCCGCGACTGCGACGCGTACTTCGGCCCGGCCGAGGACGGCGGCTTCTGGGCGCTGGGCCTGGCCCGGCCCGAACCCGCGCTGCTGCGGGGCGTGCCCATGTCGACGCCGGTGACCGGGGCGGTGCAGCGCGAACGGCTCCTGACGGCGGGGCTGCGGGTGCGCGACCTGCCGCCGCTGCGCGACGTCGACACCGCCGCCGACGCCCGCGCCGTCGCCGCGCTGGCCCCGCACGGCCGGTTCGCCGCCCGGCTGGCGGCCCGCGCACCGGCCGCGGACCGGCGGCGGGCGAGCCGGTGAAGGCCGCCGCGCGACTCGCCCCCGGCAGGCCGTCCCCCGCCCCCGCCTGGGAGACCTCCGACCCCTACGCCGCCGCCCTGCGGTCGGGACACGGGCCGCTGTTCCTGCGCCGCACCGACGGCTGGCTGCTGCCGCTGGACGTGGAGCGCTGGTGCGCGCGGGCCGACGCCGTCGACCTGGACGTCCTCGACCGGTGCGAGGGCGCCGTGCTCGACGTGGGCTGCGGCCCCGGCCGGCTGGTGGCCGAACTCGCCGCCCGGGGACGGACCGTGCTCGGCATCGACGTCAGCGAGGCCGCCGTGTCCCGCACCGTGGGGCTCGGGGGGCAGTCGCTGCGGCGCTCCGTGTTCGAGCCGCTGCCCGGTGAGGGACGCTGGGACACCGTGCTCCTCATGGACGGCAACGTCGGCATCGGCGGCGACCCCCGCGCCCTGCTCGGCCGCGTCGCCGCCCTGCTCGCGCCCGGCGGTCTGCTGATCGCCGAGACGGCCCCGGCCGACGTCGACGAACGCTGCCACGTGCAGCTCGTCGACGTCACCGACGGCCACGCGGCGTCCGGCAGCCCCTTCCCCTGGGCGCGGCTCGGCACCCGCGCCCTGCTGCGCCGCGCGAGCGCCGCCGGCTGGCGGACCGCCGGTCAGTGGACCTCGGGGGAGCGCCGCTTCGTCGCGCTGCGCAGCAGCCGCAGGGCGAGCAGCAGCGCCGAGCCGCCGAACAGCGCCGCCGTGATCAGCAGCCAGCGGGTCAGGAAGCCGTCCGCCGACAGCCCGGTGACGCCCGCGTAGCTCCCGTCGACCCGGCCGCCGATCAGCGGGAACCACACGAGCAGGAGCAGCCCGGAGAAGGCCGCGGGGAACCGGACGTACGAGGTCCACTCCCGGTGGCGGGCCGCGCCGAGTCCGCCCGTGACCGCCCGGTCCAGCACCGCGTACAGCGGCAGCAGCACCAGGTCGTGCAGGAGCGCCGCTCCCACGAACCAGAGGACCACGCCGAGCCAGTCGCCGGCGAGCAGCCGCACGCCCGCGTAGCCCGCGAGTGCGAAGGAGCAGGCCAGCAGGAGGATCTGGAAGGGGCTGCCGACCACGCGCCGCGGCGCCGGCGGACGCCTCGGCCGCGACGGCCTGCGCACGAGCTTCATCGGAGGTCTCCGAACGTCATCCGCGCCACCCACTTGGTGTTCAGCACGCCGGGCGCGGCGGGCACGATGATCCGGGCCGGGTGGCCGTGGTCCGGGCTCAGCGCCTCGCCGTTGACGTACAGGGCGAGCAGGGAGCGCGGGTCGGCCACCTGGTTGGCGCGCAGGGCCCCGCTGCGGAAGGCGCCGCGTCGCTGGAGGGACTCGACGAACACGTCCGGCGGGTCGTCCTCGTGGCCCACGCGGGCGGCGAGGTCCCGCAGCCGCACGCCGCGCCACCACTGGTCGGACGTCGACCAGCCCTCGACGCAGGCGATGGGGAGGGCCACGCTGTGCTGCTCCATGGCGAGCAGCTCGGCCCGGCTGAACCGGACGGTCCCCGAGCGCCCGGTGACGACGAGCCGCCAGGTGTCCTCGCTCGTCTCGGCCGGGTCGATGCCCACGTGGGCGGCGGTCTTGTTGATCTGGAACCCGTTCGGGCCGCTGCCCGGTTCGGGCCCGCCGTGCGGGGAGAGCACGGCCGTGGCCCGCAGCGGCCCGTCGAAGCTGCGCCCCGCGTTCGTCGCGAACATCAGCAGTGAGCCGCCCCCGACGAACCACAGGGCCCCGCGCCGCGTGACGGTGGGCGCGGCCGGGCGCGGGGAGACCAGATCGTCCCGCTCCCCCCGCTCCTCCCGCTCCTCCCGCTCCCCCCACTCCTCGCTCTCCTCCTGCTTCCCGCGCATCGCCCGGAGGTTGCGCAGCGCCTGCGGCGTCTTCAGCACGGCGTGCGCGAGGAACGCTGCGAAGAAGACCCAGGCACCGTAGAAGTGCAGCGGGTAGAAGGAGCCGGGAAACAGGTATTCCAGCTGGATGTTGAGCACTCCGGTCACGAACTCGAACAGCGCGCCCCCGACCAGCAGCAGCAGCGAGATCCGCTCCAGCGCATGGGCGAGCGAGCGGACCGGCGGCAGCGTGAACAGCCTCGGGACCACCGACCACAGCTTGGCCAGCAGCACCGGGATCAGGGTCAGCCCGAGAGTGACGTGCACGCCCTGCGTGAGCCGGTACAGCCAGGGCGGGTCGGTCGGCCAGGCGAAGAGGTAGAAGCCGAGGATCCCCTTGTCCGGGGTCTTGTCGTTGACCGGCGCCAGATCCGGGTTGTAGGCGGCGTAGGACACCAGTCCCGTCACGAACAGCACCGTGATGCCGACGAGCAGGACGAGGCCGAGTACCGAGGTGAACCGGGGGCCGCGCAGCGGGCTGCGCCAGAAACCCGGGGAGGAGGGGAGCCGTGGGGCGAGGTCGCGCATGTCCCGACCGTAGGCCGGGACCGGCCGCCGGAACGGTCCGCGACCCATGACGAAACGCTGACGTCCGCCGTGCGCACCGCCCTTCGCGTGATCTCCCGGCCTACGGTGCCGGGGTGACCGAGACCCGCCCGCGCGCCGTCCCGCGCGACCTGTACGCCGCAGCGGCCGCCGTGCTGCTCGTGACGGCCGCCGTCCTGGTCGGCCGGTACGTGTACACCTATGACGACCTGATCGTCGGCTGGCCGCCCCTGCTGGGCCGCTGGGACCCGCACCTGGGTCCCGGCACCCCGGCGGCCGTCCTGGTGGCGGCGGGGGTGGTGGCGTACGGCCCGGCCGTCGCCGCCCGGCTGCCGTGGCGCGCGCTGCTGCCCGCGGCCTGGGGCACGGCGATGGCCTGGACCTGGTCGCTGGCCCTGATCGACGGCTGGGAACGCGGCATCGCCGGACGGCTCACCACGCGCCAGGAGTACCTCTCGGTCATCGACCGCTGGCACGACATCCCGGCGACCCTGCGCGACTTCAACGGGCACATCCTGCTCCACTCCCCCGACAACTGGCCCGCCCACGTCGCCGGTCACCCGCCCGGGGCCACGCTCGGCTACGTACTGCTGGACCGGATCGGGCTGGGCGGCGGGGGCTGGGCCGGGGCCCTGACCATCACCGTGGGCGCGACGGGCTGCGTGGCGGTGCTGGTCGCGGTGCGGGCCCTGGCGGGCGAGCGGCTCGCCCGGCGGGCGGCGCCGTTCCTGGTCCTGGCACCGGCGGCGGTGTGGATGGGCACGTCCGCCGACGGCGGCTTCGCCGCGGTCGCCGCGTGGGCGGTGGCGCTGCTGGCCCTCGCGGTCACCGGGCGCTCACTGTGGTGGGCGGCGGGCTCGGGGCTGCTCTTCGGGCTGACCTGCTATCTCTCGTACGGCCTGACGCTGTTCGCGGTGATCGCGGCGGCGGTGCTCCTGCTCGGCCGGCGCGGGGTGCGGGCGCGGCCGGTGCTGTTCGTGCCGCTGCTGGCGGGGGCGGCGGTGGTGCCGGTGGCGTTCACGGCGGCCGGGTTCGACTGGTGGGAGGCGTACCACCTGCTGGTCACCCGGTACTACGAGGGCGCGGCCGGCGTGCGCCCCTACGCGTACTGGGTGTGGGCCAACCTCGCCTGCACGGTGCTCATCACGGGCCTGGCGACGGTGGCGGGACTGCGGCGGGCCGGGGGCGTGCTGGTCCGGCGGCGGGCCGAGGGCGCGCGGGCGGACGAGGTGGGGGCGGACGTGGGGCGGGCCGGGGAGGTCCGGCTGGCGTTCCTCGTGGCCGCGGGACTGCTCGCCCTGCTGGCCGCCGACCTGTCCGGCATGAGCAAGGCGGAGACGGAACGCATCTGGCTCCCCTTCGCCCTGTGGCTCCTCCCGGCCGGCGCGTTCCTCACCCGGCCGCGCGGCTGGCTGACGGCGCAGGCGGTACTGGCGCTGCTCCTGAACCACCTGGTGGCGACCGGCTGGTGAACACACGCGAAGGGCCCGCACCGTGCGGTGCGGGCCCTCGACACGTACTGCGCGACTACCGCGCGGTGTACTGCACGCGGGGTGTTACGCGGGAACGATGTTCTCCGCCTGCGGGCCCTTCTGGCCCTGCGTGACGTCGAAGTTCACCCGCTGGCCCTCCTGGAGCTCGCGGAAGCCCTGGGTGGCGATGTTCGAGTAGTGGGCGAAGACGTCGGCGCCGCCGCCGTCCTGCGCGATGAAACCGAAGCCCTTTTCGGCGTTGAACCACTTCACGGTACCGGAAGCCATGCTTTTTTCTCCTAGGCAGTGTTGAAGGCCCGCACTGTGCGAGCCCCCCATCGCCGCGATGATCACCTGCCCGGAAACCCGGTAACACAAATGGCAACCACAACTGCAACTGATGTCCAGCCTAGCACGAAATGAATCGACAACCCGGTAAGAAATCGCCGACAGAGATCGGTAATTTTCGCGCCAGAATTTATTCCCGCCCTGGACGAATATATGTTTCAACGGGGCCGGGATTTTCCACTCACCGGGCGCTGTCGCTCAGGGCCCGAGGACCAGGACGCCGTACGGGCCGAGCACGGACGACTGGAGGGTGTCCCCCTCCGCGTAGCGCCAGCCCCAGGAGCGCAGCGCCCGTACGGTCGCGCCGTCGGCGCGGTCCACCAGCGTGACGCCGAGGGCGGCGTCGTGCTCGGCGAGCAGGCGGGCCTGTAGGCGGCGGGCGAGGTTCCAGGGCCGGTCGTGGTGCTCCCGGCGCACCCGGGCCGGGACGACGATCCCGGAGACCAGGAAGAGCCGGCCCGACGCGGCGACGGGCAACACGCTCCCGGTCAGGTACCGCTCCAGGCCCCGCACGCCGCGCGGGTCGCCGCCGGGCACGGGGTAGCCGTAGGCGCAGCCGGTCAGGACGGTGGTCTCCGCTATCAGCAGGCCGAAGCCCGGACGCCGTACGTCGGCGGCCAGCCGGCGCAGGAAGGCCCCGCGGGCCACGTTCCACGCCCGGGGACCGCCGCCGGAGGTCTGCGCGTACAGGTTGCCCAGCTCGGCGAACCGGTCCTCGATCTGACGCCGGGTCAGTGGCCGCAGCCGCTCCCCGGCCTGCGGCGAGGAGCGCTGCAGCGGGCCCGGCCGGTGGGTGCCGGCGGGCCGCTCGTGAGGCTCTGTGGTCGCCGGCCGCACCGGCACGTGCACCGTCATGAGGCGAGTCCTGCCCCGGGCTCGGGCGGGTCCGGCCCGGTGTCGTCGATCGCCGGGAGCGGCACCGGTGTCGGCTCCGGTGCACGACATTCCCCCGGTCCTTCCACGGTACTCCCGGCCCCGAAGCCCGTCCCGGCTCCCGGCCCCGAAGCCCGTCCCGGCTCCCGGCCCGGGGGACCCCGGACCCCGGGCCCCGGCCCGATGGGTCACCGCCCGCAGGGCAGGTCCACGTCCAGGACGGTGGGGCCGCCGGGTGGGCTGGTCAGGCGGAGGGTGCCGTCCAGTGCCGCGACGCGGCGGCGGATGCCGGTCAGGCCCGAGCCGCCGTCCTCGTCGGCGCCGCCCCGGCCGTCGTCCTCGACCAGCAGGCGCAGCCTGCCCCCGCGGGCCCGGGCCGTGACCGAGGCGCGGGCGGCGCCGCTGTGCTTCGCGATGTTGGTGAGTGCCTCGGCCACCACGAAGTACGCCGTCGCCTCGACCGACGCCGCGCACCGCTCGGGCACGTCGGCCTCGACGCGGCACGGCACCCCGCAGTCCGCCGCGAGGCCCGACAGCGCGCCGGCGAGGCCCCGGTCGGCCAGGACCGGCGGCAGGATGCCCCGCGCCACCTGGCGCAGCTCCGCCAGGGCCTGCTCGGCGGCGGACTGCGCCCGCTCCAGCAGTTCGTCGGCGCCCGCCGGGTCCCGCGCCGCCATCCGGCGGGCCGCGCCCAGCAGCACCGTCACCGACACCAGCCGGTTCTGCGCGCCGTCGTGCAGGGACCGTTCGATCCGGCGCAGCTCGGTGGCGTGCGCGTCCAGGGCCGCGGCCCGGGTCGCGGTCAGTTCGGCCACCCGCAGGGACAGGTCCGTGTCCGGGCCCGCCACCAGCAGCCGCCGGGCCGGGGCGGCCTGGAGGCGGGCCATGCCCGGGCCGAGGCCCAGGACGATCGCGGTCCAGCCCACGCCCAGCAGCGTCGCCGCGAGCGCGTCCGGCCAGCCGTGGGCGGTGCCGATGCCGATGGACGTGGTCGTCGCGTCCCCGGGGCTCAGCCACCACCACAGCGGGAAGGTGGTGTCCCGGACGGCGAACAGCGGCAGCAGAAGGCCGAGCAGGCCCAGCAGGAACCCCAGGGTGGCGTGCCGGACCAGCCAGCCCAGCTCGCGCCGGGTGGTGGGGTCGGCCAGGGCGAGCCGCAGCCGGGTGGGCGGCGGGTCGGGCGGGACGATCTCGATGCCCCGGCCGGCCAGGCGTTCGCGTTCCCGGCGGGCCAGCGCGTGCAGGGCCCGCAGTGCGCCGGGGGCGAGCAGCAGCCCCACGCCGGCCGGCGCCGTCACGGCGGCCACCGCCAGCAGCACCAGCACGCCCAGTGCCTGGAACGCCGTACCGAGCCCGCCGACGAGCTGTCCCGTCGCGGCACGGGCGGCGCGCAGGGTCCGTGCGGCGGTCTCCCGCACGGACGCGACCGGGACCGTCATCCCTCTGCCTCCCCTCCGGGCCGTACGTACCGCTCCGGCGTGCCCGGCGTGCCCGACCCTATGCCGCCGGACGGGCCTTCGGCGGGCGCGGAGCCGGAAAGTACAGCCTGCTGTACCCCGGACCGGGCGGCCCACGGGATCGGCCGCGGGGGGCCTCGGTCCCTAGCGTCGGAGACGACCGAGAGCGACGCCGACGGAGGCCGCAGCCATGACGCACCAGAACCGCCAGGACCACCAGGACCCCTACCGCCTGGGCACACCCCGGACCGTCCCCGCCGCCCACGGCGACGCCGGCCCGGACGCCGTCTCGCGCGGGGACGTCGTGCGTGCGCTGCTGTGGGCCGTCGTGGTGCTCAGCGCGGTCGCCAACATGGCCCTCTCCTTCACCGGTGCCGCCACCCCGCTCCACCTGGCCAGCGGTGTGGTCACCGTCCTCGCCGCCGGCGCCCTCGTCGTACGCCGCCTGCGGGGGCGGCGATGAGCACCGCCGCCCCCGCCGCGACCGCCACCGGGCGCCGGGCGCCCGCCATCGCGCTGGACCGCGTCGCCCGGACCTACCCGGGCGGTGTCCGCGCACTCGACGAGGTGTCGCTGACCGTGGAGCACGGCACGTTCCTCGCGGTGATGGGGCCCTCGGGCTCCGGCAAGAGCACCCTGATGCACTGCGCCGCCGGGCTGGACTCCCCCACCTCCGGCAGCGTCCGCATCGACGGGCGGGAGATCTCCGGTCTGAACGAGACCCGCCGTACCGAACTGCGCCGCGAACGCGTCGGGTTCGTGTTCCAGGCGTACAACCTCATCCCCTCGCTCAGCGTCGAGGACAACATCACGCTGCCGCTGCGGCTGGCCGGCCGGCGCCCGGACCGGGACTGGCTGCGGACGCTGACCGAGCGGGTGGGGCTGGCCGACCGGCTGTCGCACCGCCCGGCCGAGCTGTCCGGCGGTCAGCAGCAACGGGCCGCCGTCGTACGGGCGCTGGCGGCCAAGCCCGCCGTCGTCTTCGCGGACGAGCCGACCGGCGCGCTGGACCTGCGCAGCGCCCACCAGGTGCTCGACCTGCTGCGCGCCCTCGTCGACGACCTCGGTCAGACGGTGGTCATGGTCACCCACGACCCGGCCGCCGCGGCCCGCGCCCACCGGGCACTGGTGATGGCCGACGGCCGGGTGGTCGAGGCCCTGGAGCGGCCGACGGCCCCGCAACTGGCCGAGCGGCTCGTCGCGTTGGGGGAGCGGTAGACATGCTGCACCTCGCCCTGCGGATGGCCGCGCACCGGATCACCGCCCTGCTTGCCGTGGCGTGCGCGGTCCTCGGCGGCGCGGCCCTGATCACCACCACCGGCGTACTCGCCGAGTCCGGGCTGCGCTCCCAGCTGCCGCCCGGGCGGCTCGGCGGCGCGGACGTCGTGGTCGCCGCCGAGCAGGAGTTCCACCCGAGCGGTGACCTGCCGATCGCGCTGCCCGAGCGGGCCACCGTCCCGGCCCGGCTCGTCGACCGGCTGGCCGCCCTGCCCGGCGTGACCGCGGCCGTCGGCGACATCGGCTTCCCGGCCGCGCTGCTCGACGGGCGCGGCCGGCCCGTCCCCGTCGCCCAGGACCCGGCGACGGCTGGTCACGGCTGGTCCTCGACCCGGCTGCTGTCCGGCGCGCGGGTCGAGGGGCGGGCGCCGTCCGGTGCGAAGACGGTCGCCGTGGACGCGGCGGCGGCCGACGCGGCGGGCCTCGCGGTGGGCGACCGGGTCCGGATCGTGGCCAACGGCCGCCCTGCCGCCGCCTACCGGATCTCCGCGCTGGTCGACGCCCCGGGTGCGGACGGCGGCGTCTGGTTCGCTGACGGGACGGCCGCGGCGCTGGCCGGGCGCGGTGCCGGGGGCGACGGCCCGCGTGCCGGGACCGTGGACCTGGTTGGGCTGCGGGCCGCCGACGGTGCCGGGGAGCGGGTGGCCGACGCCGTCCGCGAGGAGGTCGCGGGCACCGGGCTCCGGGTGACCACCGGCGCGGACCGGGGCGAGGCGGTGGCGCCGGGCGTGGGTTCGGCGCGCTCGCTGCTGATCCTGCTCGCCGGTTCGCTCGGCGGGATAGTGCTGCTGATCACCGGGTTCGTCGTCGCGGGCGCGCTGGGCGTGACCATCGCCGGGCAGCGCCGCGACCTGGCGCTGATGCGGGCGGTCGGCGCGACGCCGAAGCAGATCCGGCGGCTGGCCGCCGGACAGTCGACGGTCGTCGCAGCCCTCGCCCTGGTGCCGGGCGTGGCGGCCGGCTACCTGCTGGCGGGCCACTTCCGGGAGCTGCTGGCCGACCGGGACGTGCTCCCGCCTGAACTCCCTCTCACCGTGACCCCGTTGCCCGCCCTCGCCACACTGCTCCTGGTCGCGGCGGCCGTGCAGCTCTCCGCCCGGTGCGCGGCCTGGCGCACCTCGCGGATGCCGGCCACCGAGGCGGTCGCCGAGTCGCGCAGCGAGCCGCGCACACCGTCGCGGGCCCGGACCGGGGCCGGGCTGCTGCTGATCCTCGGTGCCTGCGCGCTCTCGGTGGTGCCGCTCCTGTCCCGGACGGTCCTCGGCGCCTCGGTCACCTCCATCGCGGGCATCCTCGCCGCGATCGGGCTGGCGATGTGCGGCCCGGCGCTGGTCAGGAGCGCGGGCGAGGCCGCCGTACGGCGGCTGCGGCCCGGGGTGGCGGCGCCGACCTGGCTGGCGCTGTCCAACGTACGGGCCTACGCGCTGCGGCTGTCGGGTGTGGTCAGCCCGCTGGCCATGGGCGTCGTCTTCGTCCTGACGTACACGCTCACCCAGACGACGGTGCTGGCCGCGACCTCCGACGACACCCGCACCGGCACGCTCGCCCAGTACGAGCTGACGGCACCGGCGCTGGGCGGGCTGCCCCACGGCACCCTGTCCGCCGTACGGGACGTGCCCGGCGTACGGGAGGCGGCGCCGGCCGGGACGACCACGGTGGTGTGGGAGTACGAGGAGCTGGGCGAGCCCGCGGTCGAGTCCGCCTCGGCGATGATCCTCACGCCGGACGCCCGGGACGTCCTCGACCTCGGCGTGAGGGACGGCGGCCTGGACCGGCTGACCGGGGCGACGGTCGCCGTCAGCGCCGAGGCCGCCCGCACGCGCGACGCCGGGCTCGGCGAGCGGGTGCGCCTGGTGCTCGGCGACGGGGCGCGTGTCGAGGCCCGGGTCGTCGCCGTGTACGACCGGGGGCTGGGTTTCGGCCCCGTCGTCCTCTCCCGCCAGCTGGCCGCCGGGCACACCACGACCGGCCTGGACCAGCGGATCCTGGTCCGCACCGACGGCAGCTCCCGGGCCGGGGCGGGCCTCACCGCGCTGGCCGCCGGCCGCCCCGGCCTCGCCCTCGCGAGCACCGCCGCGGACGCCACGGGCGCGGACGCGCCGCCCGAGGTGTGGATCAACCTGGCGGTGGTCGTGGTGCTCCTCGGCTATCTGCTGCTGAGCATCGCCAACAAGCTGGTCGCCGCCACCGCCCAGCGCCGGACGGAGATCGCCGCGCTGCGCCTGGTCGGCACGACGCCCCGGCAGATCCGCGCGATGATGCGCCGCGAGGCCACGGTGATCGCCGCCGCGGCCCTCGTCTGCGGCCTCCTGCTGTCCGCCCTCCCCCTGGCCCTCCTCGGCCAGGGCTTCCTCGGCCGCCCCTGGCCGGCGGGCCCCGCCTGGCTCCTCCCGGCGGTGGCGGCGACGGTGGCGCTGACGTCGTACCTCACGACCGAACTCCCCACCCGCCACGCCCTGCGAACACCTCCGGCGGACGGGCTGAGGGCGGGGTGACCCGATGACCGGGGGCGGGTCGGGGGCCGCCGGACCGGCGGCGACCGGGCGGGCGGGGGCGCCCGGTGGCCCCGACCGGGCGAGCGGGGGCGCGCCGGCAGACACCCGTCAGCACGGGGGGCGCTCCTTCCAACCGGCAGGGCGCGTTCCCCGACCACTCGGAAGGCGCGCGACCCGCCATGTCCCGGCCCCCTGCCGACGGACCCTCGCGAAGAGGTGCTCCCCGAAGGCCCGTCGGCAGACACCCGTCAGCACGACCGGGGCGCGCCTCCCGACCGGCAGGGCGCCTCCCCCGACCGCTCGGAAGGCGCGCGACCCGCCATGTCCCGGCCCCCCTGCCGACGGACCCTCGCGAAGAGGTGCTCCCCGAAGGCCCGTCGGCAGACACCCGTCAGCACGACCGGGGCGCGCCTCCCGACCGGCAGGG